>CAZFJL010000012.1:0-86543 GCA_964518905.1 uncultured Geitlerinema sp.
AATATATCCACTACTCACTCAATCGTCAACCCCCTTTTGGGAAAAAATTGGGATTAGAGTGGCATAGATTTTGAAAGCCCTTCTATATAAAGGTTTGGTGGATTTGAGGAGGGAAGTATTTTCTGGGTTTGGACTGTATGGAGTGGAGGGATGCGAGGGTGGGCATAAGTTGTGTGGTTTTTGTGAAAGCTGAATGGATCGCGCCAAGTGCTGCGAATGTGTGCGACAGCCTCGTATCACCAGAGGAAGCGCTGCGCTCATGCCCGATCGGCACGGGTTAGGAGGAGACCTCAGTCTTTTCTCTGGGATAGGCTCAGGCAAGTCGATACCTTCCGTTCTACCGGCTCTACATATCCCATCTAAAAGAGATCACTAATTTGGTGGATTTTGGCAGTTCAGGGCTGAATTTCTGTGGGTCGCTCTTAAGCCTCAAGTTTCGCTTGGTTTGTCGATGACTATTGATACGACCATAACTACTGTAAGCCCGTTGTTGATGGGCTACATCGTTGACTCAGTAAGGTGTTCGCTGACAGGATCTATGTCTCCTACGTGCTGGTACAGACTTTTTGTCTTCTGCTATCCTCAATCTCAACTAACCTTAGGGGCTGGTGTAGTTTGGAGCCAGGGATACGTTTGCTCGGCTCTTAATGTTCGGTTTGCTAGCCGATCGCTGCGAGATGAGGGTAAGCTAGACACGAAATCTCAGTCAGCCGGGTAGCTCAATCCCGCCAACGCTTTTAAGGAGTTTGTTGTGGCAAGTCACAAAATTTTGGTCATCGACGATAGCCGAGTGATCCAGAAAACCGTAAAAAGCATGCTTCCTCCCGGTAACTTTGACGTAGTTGAAGCTAAAGATGGGGAAGAGGGGTTTAATAAGATTCGATCGGAGAAACCCAGTTTAATCATGCTTGACTTTCTACTGCCGAAGAAAAGCGGCTGGGAAGTCTTTCAAGAAATTCAGGCAAGCCCCGATCTGATTAAGATTCCGCTCGTTCTGATGTCCGGTCGCCGCGAAGAAGTCACGGAAAAAATCCCCGAGCCGTTCGAGTTCTTTGAGTTCATCGAAAAGCCGTTTGAGAAAAAACAGCTCATTGGTGCGATTAAAACGGCAATGGCCAAGGCGAAAAAACCGCGTCAAGCCGGAGCGCCTGCACCTGCGAAGGCGGCAACAGCATCAAGTTCTGGAGGTGGTGGTGATGCACTCACTGCTCGTGTTGCCACGCTTGAAGCTGAGGTCAAAGCACTCAAGAAACAGAACCATCAGATCTTGACGTTTATTAAGCAAAAGCTGAAGTAAACCATGGTGATATTCGGCTCGCTCCTCAAACACTGAGGTTGAACAGAGACGGTATGAGTCGCCGAAACGAAGGTCAGGTAGAAGGAGCTGGAGATACTCGCGAGGGTCTCTCTAGCTTTTTCTATTTTTTAGCTCGGTCATCTGGGAAAATTCATCCCGATGTTCTACTTTTTGGGCCTGTTGCAGCACAGGCTGATTGGGTTAGAACAAGATGGCAACTACCGTAGCGACAACTTTTAGCCGACGAGAAGCGGGAAGACCAGAGATCTTAGCTACGAATGTCCTAACTCAAGTCAAAGGCTACAAATCAGCACAATTATCAAAAAATAATGAAATAAAAAAGTCGCATAAAGCGACTCAAATAATACTGCCCTAGATTTGACTTGAGACAGGAGAAGCTGTTGGTCTTTTACTTCTGTCCATCATTCACACCAGTTGACTTATAGACCTTATTCGTCTTCTAGGTAACCCAGTTTTTTCAGCGAATCGATGACTTTGTTGACGCTTTCCTCGTGAGATTCAAGGTCTGTGCGACACTCGATTTCCGGGTTCTCCGGTTCCTCATAGGGATCGCTGACACCTGTAAACTGTGGAATTTCTCCCGATCGCGCTTTCTTGTAGAGACCTTTCACGTCACGGTCTTCACAAACATTCAGCGGCGCGTTGACAAACACTTCAACAAAGTCCCCAATTCGAGCACGAACCTCGTCCCGAATATTGCGATATGGCGAAATCGCGGAAACGAGAACGATGACGCCGTTACGCGTCAGCAGATGCGAGACAAAACCAATGCGACGAACGTTTTCATCGCGGTCTTCTTTACTAAAACCAAGTCCTTTGGTTAGGTTTGTACGGACGATATCACCATCAAGAATTTCTAGCTTGCAGCCCGCATCCACCAGGCGCTTCGAGACCGCTTGGCTGATCGTTGTCTTCCCTGCTCCACTCAAACCCGTAAACCAGACTGTCACACCGCGTTGTTTCACGATTACTCCCTATCAAAGAACATCAAAAATAACTAATGAATTAGTCAGTCACCAGCACTAGACAGTGCAACTGACCAAAGCGCTGTCAATTCTAAAACAATACCGCGCCTAGCTTACAAAAATCGGATTGATAAATTGAATACTCTTTCAAGCAGAATCCATTCTGGATATTATCTCTCCGACAATCCTCCTGCGGATATTAATTCAGGTTATGGCAGTGGTGACCGGAGCGGCACAGTCGATCGCTATCTTTGACGCCCGATCAAGTTTATAGAGATCGGCAGAATTCAGCTCGCGGGCAATTATCGAGAATAGTAACAACGGACTAACGACAATTGTAGGGGGCGAGCCAGAAACACGACTAGCTGTATTACGCAGGCTGTCAAAATGGCTAGATATCTAGAGATCAGAGTAGATCGGAGACAAATCTAAAATCTCATATGACACTAGGAGCATGTAACGTTTTGTTTTAATGTGTGTGCAGAGATACCGGGAGAATAAGCCTCGATAACCCGACCAGTGTCAGAACTGAGAATGAGCAAATAGTCACAAGAAGAGCACTGTGTCCGCACAATGTGGCTATCTCGGATGAAAATTCGCTGCGCTTTACGGCCACAATTTGGGCATGCAACTTGATACTGGCAATTCATATTTTTTGCTTCCTAGCATAAATGGCATTTGATATTTATAAAATCTCCGTATCACCCAAATAATTTATCAAGGTAGAAGGCACTTTTCTCGTAATCATAATTATGTTTAAATTGCGATTAAAAAAGCACTGCCCTACAGAGACAAAGAACAGGAAATCCTTACAAGGTAAGAATCGAAGTCTCCTTTATCCTAATTCACTTTATAAGATAGATTGATTACTTAAGATTTACGATAGATTTCAGGGCTATTTTTTTTTGGGAAAAAATCACTGACATTCTCCGATCCCCGTACAGATCTGAATTCTGAAGTAGACAGCGCCTCTTCTATATCCAGCTCAACGCCTGCTGACGCAGCACTGAGATGGCTGATGTCAGGATTTAGGGCTGCAAAAAAATGGGGATCACAAACCAGAAAATAATCATAATTATTTTGAAACGCCAAGCACGAGCTTAATGAATTTATGTAAAGTAAATTCTATAAATGCTAAAAAGCAGTGATTTATACAGATTTTATGGATGACTTGGCAAAAAAAACTGCGCGTGAGATGAAATTGACTGCCCATTTTCCTTGCATCGATGGAAATGGTCATTCAATCCGAGGGTTATTGTTTTTGTTTTTTTTTGGTGCAGAAATGTAGTGGAGATCGATAGACTTGGGATACCGCAACTGAGCATCGGTGTTGCAAGGTTTCTGAGGTAGTGACAGTTTGTTGAATCTGACGACGGCATATCTGCTTGTGTCCCATGGCAGTCGAGACCCACGCCCCCAAGCGGCGATCGCGGCCTTGGCTGATCGTTTATCAGAAGCTTTGGCCTGCCCTGTGGGCTGGGCAATTTTGGAATTCGGTCAGGCATCCCTCGCGGTACAAATCCAACAGTTTGCCTATGCGCAGCGGGTCGAGCGGATTTACATCGTGCCGCTGTTTCTGTCGTCGGGTGTTCATGTTTGTGATGATATTCCGGAGCAAATTGCGATCGCGCGATCGGGTTTATCGCAGGGGATTGCGCCACCGGATGTTAGATTGACGCCCTTTCGGCGAGCGGACTCATCGCCGGGACTTGTTACTCTGCCCCACCTGGGTAACGCGATCGATTTCGCCCGTTCAGCTTGCGATCGGATGCGGCAATATCCTGAGATCGATGCCTGGATTACGATCGCTCACGGTAGCCGACGGATTGGTGGCAATGCCGAAATCGAAGCGATCGCGACGCGTATCCAACGCGAAATGACCTGCCCCTATCGCGTCGCCTATTGGTCAAGAGAGGGTCAACTGGTCGAACAAATCCAGGAGTTGCTCGCGCTAGGTCATCGAACGATTGGCCTACTCCCTCATTTCTTATTTCCGGGCAAGCTGACCGATGCGATCGGCACGACGATTCAGGCGATCGCGCAACAATCTCCAGAGGCTACGTTTGTCTGTCTGAATACCTGGGGTGAGGCGAATGAGTGGACGCAGAGCTTGGTCGATTGGCTCATGGAGGCAACCCAGTCGGAGCCGTCTGCTCCTTATCGTCCCAGTCAAATTACAACGACTTAAATAGCCTTAGCGTCTTGCAGATCCTTAGCCTTTAACACTGATGCGAAGTTCTGATTCTGAATCCGGCTCTAAGACAGATGATGCCTTAGCTCGATCTCCGATCGTGGCTTCAGCGGAGCCGAAGCTGACCCCACAACGAGAGCCAAAGCCAAGTTGGGTCGCGATGCTTTCGACTCGCCCACTATGGCAGATTGTTCTGGGTTTAGGGGTTGGGGCAGTTGGTCTAACCGGTGTTGCGATCGGGCTATTCACGCTGTCGGGACTAGCGCTGCAAGGACTCGGTCGCGCCGTCGCAGGGTTGGTGGCTGGGATAATTGTGCTTGTCCTGTTTGGATCTATACCGGCTGCATTGACCGTTTTCACGATTCAAACTCACGCCGTCACACAACAGCAGGGCGTGAATTCGGCAACGGCAAGATTGGCGCTGGGAGCGGCGATCGCGATCGGTATCGCGATCGGTGTTTGTAGTCGGCTGTTGTTAGCGGGTTAATGGGTCATCATCATGATCGCCACGACGAACAACGAGCTAACTGGCTAAACAATTGACGCCACGTCAATCCACGCTCCATCCGCATTAACCGATCGCGAAATCGCCAGCAAGACCCGCACCAGTTCAGCGCCGATCGTGCCTGAGGAAATCTCCGAGGTGCGATCGGTGCGAATGCAATCTAAAAAGTGGGTGCAAACGTTACGCAGTGGCTCACCGGCTTCCAGCGGAATCGGCTCGATCGCCTGATTCACCGGTTCCCAAAAACCTGACGGCTGCTGCTCCATCTGCCCGCGATGCAACGTCAGCGGCGACTCGACTAGTTCATCAAACACTAACGTGCCACGGCTACCGACCAAGGCGAGACGGCGCTGTTTATCCGGGTTAAACCAGGACAAATGCACCTGGATCGTCACGCCGCTGGGATACACGAGGCGCACAAAGCTGACATCCGCTAACCCGTCGGGGAACAGGTCGATCGGGGCGCTATCTGGGGTGGTTGGCTGTAGCCACGCTTGACCGATAGCGCTGAGACGTTGCGGTGTTTCCCCGAGCCAATGATTCAAAATACTGATGTCGTGGATGACCAAATCCCAGATCACATCCACATCGAGGCGTACTGGTGCGAGATGCACCCTCGCGGCGTATCCGTAACGCCGATCGCCGATCGCGCCTTCGCGAATCAGTTCCGCGCCGCGCTGTACCGCCGGGTTGAACAGATAGGTGTGGTCGATCAATAGCTGGCGTTGCTGCTGCTCTGCCAAATCGCAGAGATGACGGCATTCGCCGTAATCCAGGGTGAGGGGCTTTTCGCACATGACGTGATAGCCCCGATTGAGGGCATCGACGATCGTGGCGTAGTGTGCGGTGGCTGGTGTGGCGATGACGATCGCATCGAGTCGATCGCGCTGATCCGTGAGATCCTCGCGATCGCAAAACGTATCCCAGCTATCACAGCCGATCACCGTCTCATCCAAACCCACTTCCGTCATCACCGCCGATCGCCGCGACTGATCGGGATCAATCACCGCCAGGATCTGCGCGTCGGGGATCTGGTGAAAATTTCGGATGAGGTGACGACCCCAGCGGCCTGCACCAAGAATCGCGATCGCGATCGGGCTGTTTTTCGCAGATGCCATAAAAAAGTAGGGTGGGCATTGCCCACCAAGATTCAGTAACGAGCTGAACAGGTTGGTGGTGGGCAATGCCCACCCTACCAATGACGCTTGGGATTAATCCCCAATCAACGAATTACCATCACCGCCCAGCAGCTCGGCGATCGCCTGATGTTCCGCCGGGACGCGCGTCGGCGGATCTTGCCGCGCATCGGTGATCAGCCAGCCCAGCGCCGCCGCCTGCACGTCGATCGCGTTGCCCTTGCTATCGACACAATAGCGACCAAACACCAGCTTATCGACCAGCCGCACCCCGCGACCCAGGCGCGAATACTCAAAAATCACGCTATTATCCACCGTCGAATTGCCGCAAATACAACAGTTCGGACCGATCATACTCGGGCCGATAATCTTCGCCCCGTCCTCGATCCGCGTCATTGCCCCGATATACACCGGCCCCGTGATATCCACCTTGTCCCAATTCACATCGACGTTAATCCCGGTATAAATCCCCGGTGCGACTTCCTTACCCGGAATCGATACGTTCTTCACGTCCCCGCGCAAGACACTACGCACCGCCCGCCAATAGTCCGGCACACGACCAATATCCACCCATTGGAAATCCATCGCCAGCCCGTAAAACGGCGCGTCCATTTCCACCAGCTTCGGAAATAGATCGCTACCGATATCAAATTCTTGACCCGACGGGATGTAGTCGAAAATCTCCGGCTCGAAGATATAAATCCCGGTGTTGATCGTCGTGCTGAGGGCTTGATCGATCGCCGGTTTTTCCTGGAACGTTTTAATCCGTCCGTTCTCTTCGGTCACGACGACGCCGTAGCTCGGCACTTCCTCGATCGGCACGGTCTTCATGATGATCGTGGCGATCGATCCTTTTTCCTTATGCCAGCGCACGGCTTCGGTCAGATCGAGATCGATCAGCGCGTCACCACACAGCACCACAAACGTATCGTCAAAAAACGGCTTGAAATCCTGGATGCGTTTCATCCCGCCCGCTGAACCCAAGGCTTGACCTTCTAGCTCGCCCTCAGCGGTGATTTTGCCCTCAAAAGAATAGCCAATCTCGACACCGAAGCGTTGACCGTCCCGAAAATAATTTTCGATTTCGTGAGCGAGATGGCTAACGTTAACCATCACCTGCGTAAAGCTGTGTTGCCGCAGCAATTCCAGCAAAAATTCCATCACTGGCTTTTGCAGGATGGGAATCATCGGTTTGGGGATGGTTTGGGTAATCGGGCGAACGCGAGTACCTTTACCCGCAGCCAAGATCATTGCTTTCATAGTTTTTGGATGGGTTTTGCCCTTTCTAAGTCAGCCCGACTGTCCACAGGGAGACCTCACGGCGCAGCTTATACGATAACCCTTTGGTGAATCGTTACTCCGAGATGTCCTGTCCTATCATCAGCGTCTACAGCAGGCTGGAAATTGGTTAAGACGCTTGTGGCTCAAGCATTCCACTTGATTACTTACAAGCTAGAAACCTGGATTACGGAGTGTTATTGCATGTTCTAACGTTCTGTCCATTGGCGATCGGCAAGGATCGGAACACCATACTGACCCCGTTCAGGCTTCGTTGAAGTTCAGGTCAAACTCAGTTCAAGGCAAACATTGAGTCAGTCCATTCGGCGACTGTAGATCGTTTAATTCACAGTTGTCCGTACCTTACGAGGCGGAGACCTCTAGCGCCGGATCGATCGGTCGGAGTTTGATCTCGCCGTAAAATTCGGCCTGCTGCAATTCGACGCGGGACTGGGAGGCGAGCAGCAGTAACGCCCAGAATGTGCCGACATGGTGGTGCGCTGGAGACGGTTCATGATCAGGGTCTGCTGCCGTGTCGTGCGCTTGGGTGACAGCGTTGGGCGACCAGGCGGCCACGAGACGATCGAAGTCGATCCAGGATTCGCCCTGGGAGAGTTGCGGCCAGTTTTCGGACAAAAAGAGGTCGATATCGTCGGCGGTTTCGGTCAGATTTTCCGAGTGGGCGAGCTGGCCGATCTGGCGGGCGGCCTGTTTGCTGCTTTGTTTGAGGCTGCGGGGCGATCGCGGACGCAGCGGCGTATCGGCCAGGGTTTTCTCCATGAGCTGGATCTGATGGATCATCTCTTGGAGGGTCACCGGGCGCTTGCGAGGCGGCGGCGCGACGGCGCGACGGCGTAGGGTTTTTTCGAGGTGCAACGGTAATGCATTGGGATCATCGCCGTGATCCCAATATTCGGGTTCGGGTTCGGGTGCGTCGGCATGGGACTCGGCTTCGACCAACGCATCGGCCTTGAGCAACAGCAGCATTGACGCGTAGAGAAAACCTTGACCCGATCGCGACAGATCCGCGCCATAAGGCGATCGCCCCGTGCCGCTGCTAGCCGCCTCTAGCTCCTCGGACGGAATCAGCGGGCGCAAGTGACGATCGATCGCCTCAATCACCTGCACATCCCAGGGATCGATCTCGCCGCGCTCGGCTAAATCGAGCAATAGCGCGATCGCATCCTGGGTTAACGATTTTTCCTCGCTCAAGGCACAATCCTCGCTGACACCGACTTAATCTTCAGGCGGGCTAATTGCGGACAGGCTAATTTCAGACAGACTAATTTCAGACAGACTAATTGCCAAACTGACCGCGCAGTAGTTCGGCGTACTTACGCGCGAGTTCGTCTTCTGGGTTGAGGCGATAGGCTTCCTCAAAGGCCGCAACGGAGGGTTCATATTGATGCAACTTCGCCAGTACAACGCCGACGTTGTACCAAATATTGGCATCATTCGGCGTCAGGGCGATCGCCTGGTTGAGCGCGGTTAATGCATCTTCATAGCGGCCAAGCTGTTCGAGCACCGCGCCGAGGTTATCCCAGGCGATCGCAAAATCCGGCTCCAGTGTCGTCGCCTGCTCACAGGCGCTTAACGCTTCCTCGGGTGCAGCATTGGCACACTGCTCAAAGTAGCGCTCAAACTGATTGGTATCGGAGATCGGGGACAGCCAAGTCGTGGCGGCTTTGAGGGATGAGAGTGTCGCCCGGTTGGTAACTGACGTAGGATTCGTCGAGCCGGAGGGGGCCGCAAGGGAAGGTGTAGCGATTCCCGTCGCGATCGAGAGTGCAGCAAAGACGGCGGTGAGTGACTGGAGCGAGCGCATAAGCAAGTCAAACTCGTGAGAGGTTACAGATTGTGTCTATTGAAGCATACGCTTGACAAACGTCCATTTCAGCGCACCTGATCGGTATCGATTTTAAAAGACTGAATTTTAGGTCGGGCTTAAATTGAATCGGATTCGCCGCCCTAGAAGGACAGGGCTTTAGACCCGTTTTTTTGGTAGGATGATGTGCGCTCGATCGCCGTTTGGCTTGTGCTTTTATTTTTTGGCTTGTCACTCGATTAGCGAATCGACACACACGATCGTGAGGGATAACGAGAGCGAACCGTGGCCGAAGAAAAACGCTATTCAGACACTGTCAACTTGCCCGAAACTGGGTTTTCCATGCGCGCTAACGCCGTCGTGCGCGAACCGGAACTTCAGCAATTTTGGGCAGACAATGCCATTTACGAGACCCAAGCCGAAGGCAGCGGCGAACCCTTCGTGCTGCACGATGGGCCGCCCTATGCCAATGGTGCGCTGCATATTGGCCACGCCCTCAATAAAATTCTCAAAGACGTTATTAACCGCTACCAGATCCTTCAGGGTCGGAAAGTGCGTTACGTACCGGGCTGGGACTGCCACGGTCTGCCGATCGAGCTGAAAGTGCTACAGAGCATGAAATCGAGCGAGCGTCAGCAACTCACGCCGCTAACCCTACGCGCGAAAGCCGCCGAATTTGCCCTCAAAACCGTCGATGAACAGCGCGAAAGTTTCAAGCGCTACGGGGTTTGGGGAGATTGGGATAATCCCTATCTGACGCTGACGCCCGAATATGAAGCCGCTCAGATCGGCGTCTTCGGGGAAATGGTCACCAAAGGCCATATCTATCGCGGGCGTAAACCCGTCCACTGGAGCCCGAGTTCGCGTACAGCATTGGCTGAAGCCGAGCTGGAATATCCTGAAGGTCACGTTTCGCCCAGTATCTACACGGCGTTTCAGCTCACGAGCCTGTCGGAGAAGGCCGTCAATATTTTGGGAGATTACGTCCCTGATTTGTGGGTGGCGATCTGGACAACGACGCCGTGGACGATCCCGGCGAATTTGGCCGTGAGCGTTAACCCTGAACTCACCTATGCCGTCGTCGAAACTGAGCTGGAATTTGATGCGGCTGCCGGTAAGTTTTTGATCGTCGCCGCTGATGCGATTCCGCGTCTGGAAGCGACGTTTAAGACGAAATTGACGGTACTCGATACGATTAAGGGCGAGCGCCTCGAACACTGTAAGTACAAACATCCGCTATACGATCGCGAAAGTGAAGTTGTGATCGGCGGCGATTATGTCACCACCGATTCGGGTACGGGCTTAGTCCACACGGCTCCGGGTCACGGTCAGGATGACTACATCGTTGGTCAGCGTTACGGCTTGCCGATTTTGTCGCCCGTGGATGCCGCCGGACGCCTGACCGAAGAAGCGGGCGAAGCCTTTGCCGGGTTAAACGTCCTCACCGACGCCAACGACAAAATCATCGAAGCGCTGGAAACGAGCCAATCGCTGCTGGCTCGCGAACCCTACGAACACAAATATCCCTACGATTGGCGGACGAAAAAACCGACGATTTTTCGCGCGACGGATCAATGGTTTGCTTCGGTGGAAGGGTTCCGTGATGCGGCGTTAAGCGCGATCGCGGATGTGACCTGGATTCCGGCCAAGGGCGAAAATCGGATCGCGGCGATGGTCGGCGATCGCTCGGATTGGTGCATTTCGCGTCAGCGATCGTGGGGTGTGCCGATTCCGGTGTTTTACGACAAAGAGACCGGCGAGCCGCTGATGAACGCTGAGACGATCGGCCATATCCAAGGCGTCGTCGCAGAACACGGCTCGAATGCCTGGTGGGAGCTGTCGGTGGCGGATTTACTGCCCGACGCGCTCAAGTCGGAGGCCGATCGCTACGAAAAAGGCCAGGACACGATGGATGTCTGGTTTGATTCGGGTTCATCCTGGGCAGCGGTGGCTCGTGAACGTGGCCTCGGCTATCCCGTGGATCTCTATCTCGAAGGCTCCGACCAACACCGGGGCTGGTTCCAATCAAGCCTGCTCACCAGCGTCGCCAGCGAAGGCCATGCGCCTTATAAAACAGTCCTCACCCACGGGTTTGTCCTGGATGAAAAAGGCCGCAAGATGAGCAAGTCGATCGGCAATGTGGTCGATCCGGCGATCGTGATCGAGGGGGGCAACAACAAAAAGCAAGAGCCGCCCTACGGTGCAGATGTGCTGCGTCTCTGGGTGTCGTCGGTGGATTATTCCTCCGATGTTCCCCTCGGTCAAACCATCCTCAAGCAGATGTCGGATGTCTATCGCAAGATTCGCAACACATCGCGCTTCCTGCTCGGCAACATCAACGACTTCAACCCGGTTACTGATACCGTCGCCTACGAAGACCTGCCCGAACTCGATCGCTACATGCTCCATCGCACCTGCGAAGTGATGGACGAAATCACCGACGCCTTCGAGAGCTATCAGTTTTTCCGCTTTTTCCAAACGGTGCAAAATTTCTGCGTCGTTGATCTGTCTAACTTCTATCTCGATATCGCCAAAGATCGGCTCTACATCAGCACCCCCGACGCGCCCCGTCGCCGGAGCTGCCAAACCGTGATCGCCACGATCGTCGAAAGTCTCGCACGGGCGATCGCGCCAGTTCTTTGCCACATGGCCGAGGATATTTGGCAAAATCTGCCCTATGAAACCGGGTTTGATTCGGTCTTTCAGGCGGGCTGGATGTCGCGCCCGGATGAGTGGCGCGATGAGGCGCTAGCGGCGTCCTGGGCGAAAAAGCGCGAATATCGCACGGTGGTCAATAAGGTGATGGAGCAGGCTCGCGCCGAGAAGAAAATCGGCTCGTCGCTGGATGCGAAGGTCTTGCTGTATGTGGAGGATGAGGCAGCGCGTGCGGCGTTAGCGGCGATGAATCCGCAGTGGGAGGCGATCGAGTCCGAGATTGTCGATTCTGAGCCCGCCTCAACGGTGTCGGCTGAACCCGCGATCGAGGCGTCCTCAGAACCTAAGCCTGAGCCCGAACCGGTCGCAGTTTCTGAGCCTGAACCCGAGCCTGAACCGGTCGCAGTTTCTGAGCCTGAACCCGAGCCTAAGCCCGAACCGGAGACAGTCGCGCTTGCGTTTACTCCCGTCACTCCGACTCAAAAAGCAAGCAGCGATCGCCCCGACCTCCCCGACCTCGAAAACCTGACCCCCCAGACGATCGCCCAGCTCATCATCGATGCGCCCGGTTTCCTCGTGTGGGCCTGGAGCCGATCGCAGAAAGTGGCGATCAACCTCGGGATCATCTTCGCTATTTTTGTCATTCTGCACATTTGCAGCGATTTGCTCGGCGCGGTGAATGGTCTATTTATCTTGCCGACCGCTTTGTCGTTTATCGGTGTGAGCTACAGCGGCTGGTTTATCTATAAAAAGTGGCTGTTTGCCCGCGATCGTCGCCGCACGATCGAGCAATTTAACGATTACAAAACCCGCTTATTGGGAAATTCTCAAACGATCTTAACGTCGGCCAGCGAGCCGATCGCGGCGTTACCAAAGGCCGAGGAACCCGCTGTTACGGAGTTGATCCCAGAACCGGAACTCGTTACCGAACCTGAACCGATCGCTGAACTGGCGATCGAGCCTGAATCACCTGCGATCCAAACCGCAGAGCCGATCATCAAAACGACTCCCGAGCCTGACACCTCGCCCGAGCCGATCTCGACCCAGTTCGCCTCAACGGGGAACGGCGTCGATGAGCTGCGTTACCTGTTCATCTGTTCGCAGGTTGAACTGGTCACCACGCCCGAGGCGATTTCTGCATCGGATTACAGCGAAATCACCGAAACCTGTGGCGTGGCGATCGTCGCGGCTAATGGTGAAAAATGCGAACGCTGCTGGAACTACTCTGATAAAGTCGGCATGAATCACGAGCATTCCACCCTGTGTGAACGCTGCGTTCCCGCCATCAATGGTCACTTCTAACTGGACAGTTGTTGAGCGTCGCTATTGACACGCGACTCTCAACAGCCGTTCTAGCGGTAAGTCTTAGCACCGCGTTGTCACCATCAAAACGCTAAGATTTGGAATGTGCGAGACCGTCATCGCGCGAACTGGTCTTAAAATTTCCTTGCTTTCGTTCACGTCAACTCGATTACCGCTCGACCCGAACTTACCTATGGATGTTGCAAATCTCGCTTCCCAGCTAAATGCCGGGACGATCTGGCCGGAGGGGATCGTCATCATCACGCTGCTAGCTGTCCTCGTCACCGACCTGATCGCCGGTCGTAAATCCGTGCCTTGGACGCCCTACATCGCGATCGCCGGTTTGCTCGCAAGCATCGCCGCGATCGTCGTGCAATGGCAGGCCGCAGGCGACGCGATCGGCTTCCTCGGCGCGTTTAACAGCGACCCGATCGGCCTCGTCTTTCGGGGCATCATCGCTATCTCCACCGTGACGACGATCCTGATGTCGATCCGCTACGTGGAACAAAGCGGCACGTCCCTCGCGGAATTTCTCGCCATTTTGCTCTCCGCAACCCTGGGCGCGATGTTCCTGTCGAGCGCGAACGACCTAGTAACGATTTTCGTCTCGCTCGAAATGCTCAGTATCTCGTCCTATCTGCTGACGGGCTACATGAAGCGCGATTCGCGATCGAACGAAGCTGCGCTGAAATATTTGTTGATCGGCGCGTCCAGTTCGGCGGTGTTTCTCTACGGCGTCTCGCTGCTCTACGGTTTGTCCGGCGGCGAAGTCCAGCTCGATAAAATTGCCGCAGCCCTCGTAGACAGCGAAGCCTCCCTCGGATTGGCGCTCGCCCTTGTCTTCACAATCACCGGCATCGCCTTCAAAATCTCCGCCGTCCCGTTCCACCAGTGGACTCCGGACGTTTACGAAGGATCGCCTACACCCGTGGTTGCGTTTCTGTCCGTTGGCTCGAAAGCAGCGGGCTTTGCCCTGGCGATTCGCCTGCTCGTGACCGCGTTCTACAGCGTTAGCGACGAATGGCACTTTGTTTTCACCGCGCTTGCTGTCCTTAGTATGCTGCTCGGTAACGTCGTCGCCCTGGCGCAAACGAGCATGAAGCGGATGCTTGCTTACTCCTCGATCGCCCAGGCCGGTTTCGTCATCATCGGTCTGCTTGCCGGAACGACTGACGGTTATTCCAGCATGGTGTTTTACCTGCTGATTTACCTGTTTATGAACCTCGGCGGTTTCACCTGCGTGATTCTCTTCTCGCTGCGTACGGGAACCGATCGCATTAGCGAATACGCCGGTCTTTACCAAAAAGATCCGCTAATCACCCTGGGTCTGAGCCTGTGTCTACTCTCGCTCGGTGGTATTCCGCCGCTGGCTGGCTTCTTCGGCAAGATCTACCTCTTCTGGGCGGGCTGGCAAGCGAACCTGTACGGCTTGGTGATTCTTGGCTTGGTGACGAGCGTGGTCTCGATTTACTATTACATTCGCGTGGTGCGGATGATGGTGGTCAAAGAGCCGCACGAAATGTCTGAAGCTGTGAAGAATTACCCGGATGTGAGCTGGGATTTGCGCGGGATGCGTCCGCTCCAGGTCGGTCTCGTCCTGTCGGTTGTGGCGACCTCTCTGGCGGGGATCTTATCGAATCCGCTGTTTACGATCGCTAACAATGCCGTCATCAACTCGCCGATTTTACAATCGAGCTTAGAGACTAAAGCCACTGTCGCGACGATCGTCCCCACGATCGACATTGAGGCACGTTAGAGGCACGTTAGCACCCAGAGACGAACGATTCTCTAACCGCTCTAACCGCAAGCCCTCCCCTGAAAACATTAGGGGAGGGCTTCTGTTTGTCCGTTGCTAATTCTCGAATAAACGATCGGCGAGATCGTTTATCAAATCTCCTTGGGTTGAACTACTGCCAATTATCTCAGCCTAAGCTTTGTTAGTCGGGCGATACATCTGGAAGATCACCAGAAATACCCGAAGGCGTATGTTGTGAGTATTTCTCCCCTTTATCAGCTAACAGCTTCGCACCTGCGTCTGACACTCGATCGAGACGAATAGTCTGGACGGGAGACAATAGCTGTATTCCTGCCTCTGGCAAACGCTTCTGTAGCGCCTTGAGTAGATCCACATAGACCGACCAATATGCATCAGGGGGACACCACGCCTTGAGCCCTAATGACAGGTGAGTATCGTAGTAAGGGTCCCAAGGGAAAATACTTGGTGCCGGTGTTTCAAGCGTCTGTGGATGAGATTTGACAATATCAAACCAGAGCTCTTGAACCTTATCTATATCCTGCGCAAAGCTGACCTTGATTGAGAATCCTATTTTTCGTTTTTCTGAATCATGAGTAAAGTTAATAATTTCTCCAGACCAAACTGTATTGTTGGGGAGAGTAATGAGATTCCCGTCAAAATCTTTGACGATCGTGTTAGCCAGCGTGATCGAATCAACGTAAGACCAGTACCCGGCAATTCTTACCTCATCTCCAACATCAAAGGGCTTGGTGATGAGCAACATCATTCCGCTCGCAAAGTTGCCAAGGTTACTTTGCAGTGCGAAAGCGATGATGAAACTCAAACCACCGACGAGCGCAAAAACCGGGCCGAGACTCACCCCGAGAGACGTCAGAGCTACCAGAGACCCCGCGATTATAACGCCGCGTTCTACCGTCACCACAGCAAAATCGCGGAACAGCGAGGAAGTATTGCCAAATCGGGCGAGTGTGACCTTAGTTAGGAATGCGAGAAAACGTGCGACAACGACAGAAGCCACAAAGATGCCAAGGAAGACTCCAAATTTTATTCCCCAACGAATGCCACCCTCTTCCGATTTAAGCCAACTGACTAGCCGGACACCCAATCCCTCTGTATCGGTTACGTCCATATCAATCGCCGTAACGGCGCTGATATATTGTCGATAAGAACTCGTGTCTCCCCCTTTACTATCTAATGCATCGAGCACAGCATTGAGGCGTTCAACGAGTCCTGCTTGGTCAACTTGAAGTTCAGTTACCTTTACGACAAGCTGGTTTTTCGCTTCTGCTCCCGCTTCAGCAGTTTCTTCTAGTTGTTCGGCAACGACCTCTAACTGATTTGAAGCATCATCCGCTTGTTCACCACTCGGTTCATCTTGAGCAGTAGATTCTGGCAGATCTTCTGTTGCGGCATTGAGGTCAGACTGGAGATTTTCGAGAGTACCCTCCTCGGGTTTTTCTTCTATCTCCGTCGTTGACAACCCTGCATTGGAGACTTCACGAGCAACCTGGATAACGGAAGATTGAGCCCGATCGACCGCTGTAGAAAGCTCCTGGAACTCGGGAGACTCTGGAACGGCTGCACTGGCCTCTTCTTGTGCGGTCTCAAAAGAGAGGATAGCCGCCTCTAAAGCATCAATCTTTTCAGTCGCTGAGTTGTATGGATCGGAACCGGCAGTGAGTTCATCTCGGCTGGCTTTGGCTTCCTCTAGGATGTTCTGAGCGACTGCAACCTCGCGAACCCCAACAGCATCTTCCCGAGCATCTTTGAGCAGCTCATCTTGTTCTAAATCCTGCTCTAGCCCAACCGCTTCTTCAACCGTAGCTTCAGCATCTTGCAAGTTTTGCTTGGCTTCTTCTAGTAGCAGAGCCGCCTGCTCATGCTCTTCCGTTCCTGGCGTCAAACCAGCAAGGGCGGTCTCGGCATCTGTAAACGCTTGTTGCGCATCAAGTAGAGCCTTAGATGCTTCTTGCCCAGCATCAATGACTCGATTTTCACGTTTGATAACAAGCTCTGCCAAAGAGATTTCTTGAACCTTGTTTTTCAAGATTAAGAACCAAGCCGCAGATTCGACTTGTAGCTCTTCCAAGGTCATTGGTTTGAGCAACAAATTTAGCTGATCGACTGGAATTTCTAGATCGTCAACCGTTGTCGCTGTGGCGGGATCGACATCACCGACGATCGTCGATTCGATCGTCAGTACCGACTCTTCTTCCCCGCCCTCTGTTGCTTCCTGGGAAAAAACTGGGTAGCTAATGGTAGAAAATAGCGAGAGTAGCGCCGTAGCAATAAGCGCTCTGAATTTTGTTCTCTTTCTTTTTCTCATCGTCGGACTTAATAAAAATGAAATGTCTCTTGAGTCTTTTTCAGAATGGTCGTAAACGACCTAGAAATCTGGGAAGTTATTCGACCAGAAAACTTAGATGATTATGTTTCTTTAATAGATGTTTTACCTCACAATCAAAAAAACATAGCCATAACGTTTTCTGAGCCTAATTTTTTGGCCGCAGATAACTTTAAGACTGATGCTCCCACAAACCAAAAGATCTTTCTCTGTTGTGAGCTAATGAAATATTAGTTCACAATATATGAGGAAAAGCCTTGTTAGATTGAGTTGGAATAGCACGCGAAGCCTAACACTTTGCCCTTCATTCCGCAAGACTTTCTGTGAACAGAAACTATCGGCGTCTTAAACAATCGTCAGCAAAAGCATCTTTCTATTTATGTCTATATACGTAAAGCTAATGCTCTTCAAGAAATTCTAATTTGTCGCTTTGAGGGAGGTTTTTGTCTGATTTGCCCCAATCTGACCCAGATGTGACCCCGATCGCCTCCTTTAATCATCACCCGTGCGACCATACCCCGCAGTTCGTCACGCACTGTTATTGATCAGTGATTTATTGATCATGGATTGTTATTCATCAGGGAGTCGCTTGTGTTAGCTCGGATTTGGAGTGCATCGCTATTTGGGATTAACGCGGTCAAGGTTGGCGTTGAGGTGGACGTTGCCGGTGGGCTACCGAAAACGGTGGTTGTGGGGTTGCCCGATGCCGCCGTGCAGGAATCGCGCGAACGGGTCAAAGCCGCGTTAAAAAATTCCGGTTACGCCTTCCCCATGCGTAAAATCGTCGTTAACCTGACCCCCGCCGATCTCCGCAAGGAAGGCCCCAGCTTCGATTTGCCGATCGCCGTCGGGATTCTCGCCGCCTCCGAACAGGTCAGCGCCCAACTGCTCGGCGACACGCTGTTTCTCGGCGAGGTGTCGCTCGATGGTGGTCTGCGGGCGGTGGCGGGCGTGTTGCCGATCGCGGCGGCGGCGAGGAGCATGGGCATGAGCGCGATCGTCGTACCGGAGGAGAACGTCAAGGAAGCGGCGGTAGTTCAGGATTTGGCGGTCTATGGCTGCAAAAGCATCGCGGAAGTGGCTGATTTGATGAACGATCCGAGCCGTCATGCTCGCGTGGTCATTGATCCCGAAGCGGTGTTAGCGAAGAGCGATCGCCTCAGCCTCGACTTAAAAGACGTTAAAGGCCAAATTCAAGCTCGTCGCGCCTTAGAAATCGCGGCGACCGGTGGCCATAACTTGATTTTTGTCGGGCCACCGGGCAGCGGTAAAACCATGCTGGCACGACGCTTGCCGGGAATTTTGCCGCCCCTGCGCGTCGAGGAAGCCCTAGAGGTGACGCAGATTCATTCGGTGGCGGGACTACTGCGCGATCGCGGTCAACTGGTGCGCGATCGACCCTTTCGCAGTCCCCACCATTCCGCCTCGGGGCCGTCACTGGTGGGCGGTGGCAGCTACCCCAAACCGGGCGAAATCTCCCTCGCTCACAACGGCATCCTATTTCTCGACGAATTGACCGAATTCAAGCGCGACGTGCTGGAATTCCTGCGCCAGCCCCTCGAAGATGGCTTCGTGACGATTTCGCGCACCCGCCAATCGGTCGAGTTCCCCGCACAGTTCACCCTGATCGCCAGCACCAACCCCTGTCCCTGCGGTTATTTCGGCGACACGATTCAAGCCTGCTCCTGTTCACCACGCCAGCGGGAGCAATATTGGTCGCGGCTATCGGGGCCACTAATGGATCGGATTGATTTGCAAGTCGTGGTCGGGCGGTTGAAGCCGGAGGAGATCACCCAGCAGTCAACGGGCGAGGAATCGGTGCATGTGCGCGATCGCGTGCAGCAGGGTCGCGATCGCGCCTCGGTTCGGTTTCGCGGCGAGCCGGTGCGGTGTAATGCCGCGATGAAAAGTAGCCATTTACGCCGGTGGTGTCAGCTCGATGCCAGTTCGCAATCGATGATCGAAGCGGCGATTCGCAAAATGGGACTGTCGGCGCGGGCAACCGATCGCATCTTGAAAGTGTCCCTGACGATCGCTGATTTGGCCGGATGCGACCAGATCGAAGCCACCCACGTCGCGGAGGCGATCCAATATCGCACCATCGATCGGATGCAGTAGACCTTGACTCGCGAGACCAGAACTGGATCGCGTTGTAGTGGTATCAAGCTCGATCGCAATCCGAATTGCAATCCGAATTGCAATCCGAATCGCAATCTGAATCAGGCTAACCTTGTCGATCTCGAAACGGCTTGTCTAAGCTAAATACCTGTCCCGCTAGTCAAACGACGATCATAATGCTAACTTTTTCTCGAATTTTCGCCGCTCCACAACGCTCGCTCCTACTTGTGAGCATCGCCGCTCTCAGCGCTGTCCTCAGCAGTTGCACCAGTTCTGAAACCAGCGAAACTCCTGTACTCGATGCCAGTCTAGAGCCAGAAACAACCACCGGCCAGTTAACGATCGCGGCCAATGGCGAAGATTTCGTCAGAGAAGGGTTCACCTCAAAAGATGGCTGGGCGATCGCCTTTGATCTCGTCAAAGTTAGCCTGGGTGAGGTCGTACCGCTGCAAGGTGATATTCCCGGCGAGGCGATCGCGCCTCAGGCGATCGATCTTGCCGCCGGAGACGACACCGCCGAGCCGATTGCGCTGGGAACCGTCACCGTCCCGAGCGGGCATTACAACGGGATTCAGTGGTCGTTTGCCCCCAGTGAAGATCAGCCTTCTCTGACCCTCGTGGGTACGGCGACAAAAGACGATCGCACCCTCAATTTTGACCTCGCATTCGCACCCGACACCGCCTACACCTGCGAGGAATATATCGGCGATGTTCGTAAAGGCTTCGTCGAACCCGACGCACCGGGCGATCTGGAAATCACGCTACATTTCGACCATATTTTTGGCGACGCTGGCGTTCCCTCCAGCGAGGAAATTAACACCGAGGGTTTTGGTTTCGATCGCTTCGCCGCGATCGCGGACGGTGACACAGTTATCGTCACACCCGAAACCATGTCCGAGCAGCTATCGCCGGAAGAGGTGACGCAGCTCGAAGCGCTCATCGCTGGACTCGGTCACGTTGGGGAGGGACATTGCGAACCGGTTGAAAATCTAGAAGCAGCCATCTAAAGCTTCCCCGTAGGGTGGACAATGCCCACCATGATCAACTCGCGAATTGGTATCCGTCTAGCGCATCAGCATCCGTGATGGTGGGTGATGCCCCACGAAGTTTAGTCAATGAGTCGGTGTTTTTCACCTAGAAATTGATCAAACACCCTTGCATGATAGGCACGGCCAAATTCATCATCCCGATTTTCATAGGTCGCGACCCATTCCAGCAAATAGGCTAACGCTGCATTTTGTGCGTCTAGCGTGGCGAATTTGTCGGGTTCCCACGCACGGTTACGACAGCGATCGAGGCAGGTTTCCAGCGGCGGGTCAAGCCAATATAAAACCGTTGCCTTCGGCATTACTGCTTCGATCAACTCACCGTAACAACCCTCGATCGCCCAATATTTAGCCTGACGAATAAACCGATCCATCTCTGCCAAACTATCGTCAAAGGATCGCCGTCTGACCTGACCATTAACGGGTTGATTCCAGGCGATCGCGTCAAGGTTGAGGATGGCGCGATCGGCATTATCGTTATGATCGCTTGAGGGGAAATCGCTCAAAAGCTGGCGAGCCAGTGTCGTTTTCCCCGCGCCGGAATTACCAATAATGATGGCTCGCATTGTCTACGTTAATCTTCTTAAGTAATCGTTAAATAGCCAAAAATGATATTCGAGATTGATTTAATTTTTCGGCTCCTTTGAGCTTAAAAGATCACATTAGAGAACGCAATTCCCGTACTTTTTTGATCACGCACCCAACCAACCCGAACAACAAGACACGCTAAGATGTGTCCCTTGCACCGATCGCCAAGGTCGATCGCCAAGCCTTAATTTCGTTCAATGTAGTTGGGAGAATATCCACCGTGGCACGCCGTCTTGCACTGCTCAGTGTTTCTGACAAAACCGGAATCGTTGAACTCGGGAAAGCCCTCGTCGAGCGCTTCGACTTTGACATTATTAGTAGCGGTGGAACCGCGAAAACGCTGAAAGATGCGGGGGTTCCCGTCACCAAGGTATCGGACTACACCGGCTTTCCCGAAATCCTCGGCGGTCGCGTCAAAACCCTGCATCCGCGTGTTCACGGCGGCATTCTCGCCAACCGCGATCTCGATGACCACCACGCCGATCTCGACGCGAACGAGATTCGCCCGATCGATTTGGTGGCCGTGAATCTCTACCCCTTTGAAGCGACGATCGCCAAACCGGGCGTCACCCTCGCCGACGCCGTCGAAAATATCGATATCGGCGGCCCTGCCATGCTCCGAGCCGCAGCCAAAAACTTCAAGCATTTAACGGTACTCTGCAACCCGGCGCAGTACGACACCTACCTAGCGGAAATGAGCGCCAATGACGGCACGCCCTCATTTGAATTCCGCCGCGACTGCGCCAAAGCGGGCTTCTGGCATACCTGCACCTACGATCGTGCGATCGCCACCTACCTCAACGACCAAAGCGCCGACCCCGACGCTGACACCGTCACCCTCCCCGAAAACTACGGTATCGCAGGCAGCCAAATCCAAGCCCTACGCTACGGCGAAAACCCGCACCAGCCCGCAAGCTGGTATCAAATCGGCAGCGAGGCCACCGGCTGGGGCGCAGCGGAAAAGCTCCAGGGCAAGGAGCTGAGTTATAACAACTTGGTGGATCTCGAAGCGGCTCGCCGGATTATTGCCGAATTTTTGAGCGACACATCGGCGGCGGCGGCGGTGTTGAAGCACACGAATCCTTGCGGTTTGGCGCTGGGCGATACTTTGGTCGAAGCCTATACCAAAGCTTTTGACGCCGATTCGACCTCCGCGTTTGGCGGCATCGTCGCGCTCAACCGGGCGATCGATGCCGACACCGCCACCGCGATGACAAAGACGTTCCTCGAATGCATTATCGCGCCCGGTTGCGACGACGACGCCCGCGCAATTTTGGCGACGAAGAAAAATCTACGGGTGCTGATTTTGCCCGACCTGGCGAGCGGCCCCAAGGAAACGGTCAAGGCGATCGCCGGTGGTTTCCTGGTGCAAACCTCGGACGATATCGTCGAGCAAACCGCCGACTGGAACATCGTCACGGAGAAGCAACCGACGGCAGCGGAACTCGAAGAGCTGCTGTTTGCCTGGAAGGCGTGTAAGCATGTGAAATCCAACGCGATCGTCGTGACGAAGGATCGCGTCACGGTGGGCGTCGGTGCGGGTCAGATGAACCGAGTCGGCGCGGCGAAAATTGCGCTGGAACAGGCGGGCGATCTCACCCAGGGGGCAACGCTCGCCAGTGATGGGTTTTTCCCGTTTGATGATTCGGTGCGGACGGCGGCAGCGTCGGGCATCACGGCGATCGTCCAACCGGGCGGCAGCATTCGCGATAACGATTCGATCGCGGCGGCGAATGAACTCGGCCTCGTCATGGTCTTCACCGGCGTGCGCCACTTCCTGCACTAATCAAGACTCGTCAGCCCGTAGGGTAGGCACTGCCCACCACGATCGGTCCGCGCATCAGTAGCCGTGATGGTGGGCAATGCTCACCCTACAAAACTTGCTACTACAAAACTTGCTACGGTAGCTCTACCGAGCTGGGCTTGGCAATGTGCGGCAAACCCCAGCCGAGTTTTTCGCGTAACATGCGGAAAAACTCCGGCGGGCCAAGGCGGATAAACTTCGCACCGTTTTGCGCTCGGATAATTTGGATGCAATCGTCCGGCATCACAAAACAGCCCGCATTGCCATCGACCACCGCGATCATTCGCTCCCGCGTTGCCGGAAACACCTGCACCCGCTCATTCCCTGAAAACACCAACGCCCGCGACGCCAACGAGTGCGGACAAATCGGCACAAGACCCAGCACATTCACATCCGGTGTGATCACCGGGCCGCCTGCCGAGAGTGAATAGGCCGTCGAACCCGTCGGCGTGGAAATGATGACCCCATCAGCGGCTACGTCTACCGGGGTGTGTCGCCCGATTTTGACCTCGAAATGACACATACTCGTCAGCGGCTCGCGGTGTAACACCATTTCATTGATGCACAGCGCTTCCCAGATTTTCGTCTCATGACGAATGAGCTGCACTTCGAGAATCGTACGCTCCTCGATTTCGTAATATCCTTTGACGATCGCATTCAGCGCCGTATACAACTGGCTTAGATAGGTCTCCGCCAGAAACCCCATATGGCCGGTATTGACGCTCAGGATCGGCACATTAATCGGCGCAAGCTGACGACAGGCGGACAACACCGTCCCATCACCGCCCAGCACGACGACGAATTTCATCTCCGAATCGAAATGGGACGGCACGATCTGATCGATCGATACATAGTCGCCCGCTTCGTCTTCCGTGTTCGCATGACCGAGCATACCGCCCTGGCCAGTAGCAGTTTCTACGGTCCAGCCCCGCAGTTGCAGCCATTCCCGGACTTCTTTACTGACGCGACATGCGACTGGTTTGCCGTCGTTATAAATGATGCCAGCTTTCGGCACTGGTGTAGATCCAAATAAAACAAAACAATAATTGACGCGCAAGGTGTCGATCGCAATCAATCACGATCAAGACCAAGCGGTGGATCAGCACGCAGTGAGACCCGTCAAAATTTTACGCCACGCATGTATACGGAACGGTGCGTGGCATTGTGTCCCCGATGTCATCACCGCCAAATCACCCATTCTCGACCGAAAAATGACCTGATTTTGCGAAGACGCTAACCGAGATTAGGCGATTAGACCGGTCAAACCCCTAATTTTTCGATGCATTCGACGATCGGAACGGCGAACGTTTCTTTTTCTTGCGTTCTTTTGCCTTTTCTTGCTCGTACTCAATATCACGCACTTTCTTGATGATTCGCGCGTGATATTCCTTCAGGTAGCCTTCGAGGGTATCCATCTCGGCAACATCGAGACCAAAGACGCGATAGGTCTCATCCATGTCCGCCGTCATCGTTTTACCCGCAGACATGACCTCTGCAAAGGCGAGACGATCGGCGATATTCCAGCCCCACTCGAAAAACTGAGCGAATTTACGCACCGCACGCAACAGACTCAACGGCGTACGGGTAATTTTCGCGGTTCGTCCCGAGAGTCGCTCGCACAGGTCGATGATTTCTTCGGCTTTCCAGGGGCGTGTTCCCACCACCGGGAAGGCGCGACCGCTCGTTTCGGGAACCGTCAGCGCTTTGATGGCAAATTTCGCGACATCTTGGGTATTCATATAGGCGACGGGAGCCGTATCGCCGGTGAGCCAAACGGCTTGATTATCAAGAATGGGAATCGCGTACTGGGAGATTAAACCCTGCATAAACCCGCACGGACGCAGAATCGTATAGTTCAGCCCTGATTCTTTCAGGTACAGCTCGGTGCAACGCTTGATTTCCATCAGCGGCACGTCCGGGTGCTGCTCGGCATCGAGCAGAGAGACAAAGACAAATCGTTCGATGTTGGCTTCCGCGCAGGCTTTAATCAGATTGACTTTTCCTTCCCAATCGACCTGTTTAATGCTCAGTGCGTCGGTCATCCGTGCCGTAGACGCATCGATGACGTGGGTGATGCCTTCCAGGCTGGGCTTGAGCGTGTCGGGATAGCAGATGTTGCCGCGAACCAGTTCCGCACCCCACTCGCGCAGAAACGACGCACGCCCAAAGTTACGCACAAGACAGCGAACGCTATAGCCTTCATCGATCGCACGTTTGGCGATTTGTCTCCCGAGCGTGCCTGTCGCACCGACGATTAGTAGAGTCATGGATGAATAATATGCGGTGGTTCTAACGGTAATTTTGGGGGCGAGGCGATTGTATAAAGGGTCGCACTCGAATGCGTTACGTTGCGCTCAATTTGACTCGATGTGAGCCAGCGCAATGGAGCTTGGAAATCGAAGCAGCACTTAAAGGGTTCTAAAAAGGAACAGTCTTAAGTCGTTGGTGTGTACAACGTTTTTGATGCTTTCTGCAAGTATATTCCGAATGTTAACATATATTAACGACATTTAATATTCAGACACTATGTATGACGAAAGTCCCGATTTACATAATGTTTTGCGATCGTGCGACGAAGGGTAACGCCCGATCGTCGAAACTCGCGGGTCTATGGTTGAATCGAGGGTGAGAATGGGGAGAGTAGAGAACCGCCATGAATCGATCCACAGAAGCCGAGTTTGAACCGCAGGATGAATCGATCGAGCCGCAGACGAGTCTAGCGGGTGAGTCATCGGCAGAACGTCCGATCCATGATGCCGAACCGAACCATGCCGCCGATCTCGCCCTCACCGATCTAACGCGCGGACTCAAACAGCTCCAGCAAGATATTGTTGTGCAGCTAGCGCAGGATGTGACGCGGCTACAGACGGAAAAACATCGCCTCATGATCGAACTCGATCGCCTACGCCAAGAGCGATCGCTAGCAACAACGGCGGCCACCACACCGAAGGAGATCGGCTCATTATCCCTAGAGGATCAACAGGCTTGGATTGCCCAGCTCGCCAGGGTTTTGGCGGCACATCTTGAAGAAAAGATCGCGCAACGGCTCGAATCGAGCGATCGCCAATCGGCGAGTGATTCGCTGCGATCGGCCGATCCACTGGCGATCGACGATTCATCACAAGCCTCGGCTGAATCGAGCCTTGAAACTAGCCCTGAATTCAGTCAACCTCAAGCGAATCAAGATCTGATCCAAAACTCATACCGTCAACCTGTGGGTCAGTCGTCCGTGATCGGAGAACGACAGCAGCAGGGCGAGACGACTCTCGATGTGTTGGTAAGTCGGATGGACGATCAGCGACGCGACACGATCGTTACCGCCCCGATGACCAGTAACGTTCCCAGTCGCAACGCCACCCACTCGCCCAACAGAGCAGGCGAAACCGGCGATCGCACTGAGCTGATCGCTGCGCCCTATCACCACGAATCGATCGACCACCATCCAGCTTCAGCCGAGACTCCGCCACCCGCTCCAAATTCGCAACACCTGAATCGGCTCGTTGCAACCTTCGGATTCTCGCCGGTTCAGATCGGTCTCGGTCTCGCGATGGCCTATACCTTGGTCTTGTCCATTTTTTATCTCAGCCTGAAGGTGATGTTTTCGGCGCGATCGATCCTGCCGTGGTTTGCGGGCGGCCTGGAATCGGGCGGCATTCTGAGCCCGAGTCTGGGCAATGTGGTGCTGGTGTTGCTGCTGCGAATGATTGTGGTGATGGCGCTGATGCCGGTGCTGGCCTCGCGTTTGTGTCCCCAGTGGTGGGGTCAGATGCGTGATTTGATCCGATCGTGCGATCGCCCGCTGCAATATCAGATTTTTGGTAGTGGTGTCGGGCTGTTTTGCTCGCAGATTTTGATTTATCTCGCGCTGGGTCAACTGCCGACGGCGATTGCGATCGCGATGTTTTTTGTCTTTCCGATCGCAACGGTGCTGGGCGCATGGCTACTCTTTCAGGCCAAACCAACCCGATCGCGGCTCGGTTTATTACTCGTGATTTTGATCGGGGTGGCGCTGAGTCCGGCACGATCAAGCTCCGTAGACGTAGGCAATCTCGTAACCGGGGGACTGTACGCGATCAGCTCGGGTTTCGCGTTTTCTGGCTACGTCCTACTAACCCAACAGTGTGGTAAGCGTCTGCATCCGATTACGTTTAGCATGGCGAATTTTGCGGTTGTGCTGGGTTTGGCGATCGTCGGATATCTGCTCTCGGTGATTCTGGGCGGCTGGTTCGGCCTGTTACCGGTGGGCTGGTTACCGAGCGTTCCCGCGACGGAGTTGGGCGGGCTGTTTGTCGCCTGCCTGTGGCTGGGGTTGTTAACCCTGGTAAGTTACCTGCTGAATAATTTCGCGGTGCGTTGTGCGGGGGCATCGCTGGCGTCGATCGTGGGGGCGACGGCTCCAGTGATGACGGGACTCTTGGCCGCGATCGCGATCAGTGAATGGCTGCCGGTGCGATCGGTGTTGGGGATTTTTCTGGTAACTATCGGCGTGGCCTGCCTCAGTCTTGAACGCTTGTACTGCAAAGACCATCAT
This sequence comes from uncultured Geitlerinema sp., assembly GCA_964518905.1. GTDB lineage: Bacteria > Cyanobacteriota > Cyanobacteriia > Cyanobacteriales > Geitlerinemataceae > RDYZ01. The sequence continues at coordinate 27,363 of CAZFJL010000012.1, forward strand.
TCTTAGGAAAGGGTCGGCAGTAATCGTAGGGTGGGCATCGCCCACCATCATGACAACTTCCCCATATATGGTCTCGCTCATTAACCGCCCATAAAGCTAATCGTAAACCCGTCCGCGCCATTGGGTTGGCCGGGTCGTAGCCGAGAGGAAAATGCGGAAAAAGGCGAGCACATCGGCGATCGGCGAAAGCCAAAACAGCCACGCCCAGCGGCTACTCGATCGATCATAGGACGGCGCGATCGCCAACCCCATCAAACAGCGCACGACCAACAAAAACGCATTCACATAAAACCACGCCTGAGACACCGGCCCGATCGTCTCCCAACCGTCAAACACACAGGGCAACATCGACAGCGTCACAAACAGCGGCAACCCTTGCACCGACAGCAAAAACCAGAGATCGCTCCAGGTTTGCCCCGGCGTCGCCGCGTCCTTCAGATCCAGCGATCGACCCCACTCATTCCACGTCTCGATCGCCCCTTCGTACATCCGCACCTTGATCAGCTTCGCGCCATCCCAAAACGCCACCTTAAACCCAGACGCGGCAACGTGACGCGCCAGCGTAACATCATCGCAAAACGATCCACTCGCTGCCGTATAACCATCGATCGCCTCCAGCACCGATCGGCGACAGAGGAAACACTGCCCGTTCGCTATCACCCGGCTCGGCTCATCACTCGCGATTCCCGTCGGACCAAAGCGATACACCAGCGTCATCAAGAGCGCCGGTTGCAGGATCATTTCGCCGGGATCACGTAGGATGAACTGCGGCGAAAATGTTACCAGATCAAGCCCCGCCGCTTCCGCCGCGCGAACTGCACTGGAAATCAAGCCCGGTTGCGGCTGGGTGTCGGCATCGATACCGAGAAACCAGGTACTCTTCGGATTCATCGCGTGATAGCCAGTGTGCAGCGCCCAGGGACGACCGACCCAGCCCGTGGGCAGGGGATCATCCTCGATCGCCCGAAAGCGAGGATCACGATCCGCGATTTGTTCAACCAAACCGACCGTGCCATCCGTTGAGCGACTATCGACGACAATCACCTCGCGAACTTCGTAGCTTTGGCGCGTCAGACCATCGAGGCAGGGCTGAAGCCGATCGGCCTCGTTTAAGGTCGGGACGATGACGCTGACCGAGGCCAATTGCTCTAGGCTGGCCGTCTCCGGTTCAAGGGGCGGTTTACGTCCAGGGCCGCGCATCAGCCGGGATAACAGGATGGCGATCGCAGGAAGCTGGATCAGCAGAAAGACAAACGCAACGATAAAAATCATCGGGGCAGCAGTAACGCGGGGGAATCGGTGGAGCCGATCGCAATGAACACGATCGCCAATCTAGGGTATCGTTCCACGCCCAATCTGGCGTAATACGTTGCGGGGAAAATGGGCAAAATGTCGATGTAACGATCCGTCAGCCTTCAAACAAACGCCCGGAACCCCATCCTGACGATCGTCCTACAGCGTGAGCTTCATCCCCTCTCGCGCCAAAACACTATTCTCGTGTGCCGCTTGCACTTCCGGCGTCAGCGTATCGAGAAAATCATCACTATGGTTCGGATCATGGTGAAACACAACCAGCGTCTTTACATTCGCTGCCTTCGCGACCTTGACGCCCTCTTGCCAGGTGGAATGACCCCAGCCAATTTTCGGCGCTTTCGGATTGTGATACTCGTCGTCGGTATACATCGCGTCGTAGATCAGCATGTCCGCACCTTGCGCCAGCTTCAGCACATGCTCATCAATGCAGTCCGGCAGATGCTCGGTATCAGTACAGTAAAAAATCGATTTTCCGTTCCAGGTAATCCGATAGCCCATCGCCGTGTTCGGATGATTGAGCGGGCCGGTCTCGATTTTGATATCGTCTAGCTCAAAGGTCGTGCCGCATTTAACATCGACAAATTCGATCGTGTCGGTCAAATTATCGAGGGGAATCGGCGAATTGGGATGCAACACTCGCTCGATGAAATGCTTCCGCAGCGAGTCGCCGTTTTCGGGGACAGAGCCATAGATTTTGAGCTTATGGCCGGGGGTAAATGCGGGCAAGAAGAACGGAAAGCCCTGGATATGATCCCAGTGGTAATGGGTAAAGAACATATACAATTCGTCGGGCAGATCTTGCATCAGATCTTTGCTCAACTCTTGTAGTCCTGTACCGCCGTCAAAAATTAACCGACGACCGCCGATGAGCATCTCAACACAAGAGGTATTGCCGCCGTACCTAACGGTGGTTTTTCCGGGGGTGGGAATGCTACCGCGAACGCCCCAAAACTTAACCGCGAATTCCGATGAAGTGGCTGATTGCATACGACTACGGTTCGGTAATGGGCTGACACCACAAATCGTTCAATAACGTTAGTTCCATTTGCCGATCGCGTATTCCGGACACTCCGGGCAACTCGGCAAAGGTTGTCATGATCGTAGCTCGATTTTGCCGCACTGACCGCGCTGACGCAGTAGATGATCACAAAGAACGAGAGCGACCATGGCTTCAACCATGGGAACGGCTCGGGGCAAGACACAGGGATCGTGCCGACCACGAGCGGCGAGCACGACGTCTTCTTTCGATCGCGTCACTGTATTTTGCTCTTTTCGGATTGTAGCAGTCGGTTTAAAAGCTGCCCGCAAAATGATCGGTTCGCCGTTAGAAATTCCGCCTTGGACGCCGCCCGATCGGTTGGTGCGCGTACGGATCGCGCCGGTTTCGTCGGTATAAAATTCGTCGTTATGTTCGCTGCCTTTGAGCAGGGTTCCGGCGAAACCGGAGCCGAATTCAAAGCCTTTGGTGGCGGGCAGTGACATCACGGCTTTGGCGAGGTCGGCTTCGAGTTTGTCGAATACGGGCATCCCGAGGCCGCGCGGCACGTTTTGCGCGACGCATTCGACGACGCCGCCGATCGAGTCGCCTTCGCGCCCGACGGCTTCGATCATCTTGATCATCGTCTCTGCCATCTCGGGATTCGGGCAGCGCACGATGTTGCGTTCGACTTGCTCGATCGTCACGGTGGCCGGGTCGATGTCGGCTTCGAGCTGCTGGATGCGTTTGACGTAGGCGACGATTTCGACACCTGCGAGTTCGCGCAGGATTTTTTTGGCGATCGCTCCGGCGGCGACGCGGCCAATGGTTTCACGGGCGGACGATCGCCCGCCGCCTTGGTAGTTGCGGATGCCGTATTTGGCGTCGTAGGTGGCGTCGGCGTGGGAGGGGCGATAGGCGGTTGCCATTTCGCTATAGTCTTGCGATCGGGCGTCTTTGTTGCGGACGAGGATGGCGATCGGTGTGCCGGTGGTTTTGCCCTCGAAGATGCCGGAGAGGATTTCGCAGGTGTCGGATTCTTTGCGAGGCGTGGTGATTTTGCTTTGGCCGGGGCGACGGCGATCGAGTTCGTATTGGATTTCTGCGGCGGAAATCTCGATCTGGGGTGGGCAGCCGTCGATCGTCACGCCGACGCCGCCTCCGTGGGATTCTCCGAATGTGGTGATTCGGAATAAATGTCCGAAGGTGTTGCCCATAGTTTCAGCGTCGCGCGATCGCGAGTTGTGGTGCGATCTTGAGAAATGTTCAGTGGTTTACTGTAGCAAAGTTTGGGGGGCGTGGCGGGGAGCGTAAGACCCGGTTTCTGTTGACGTTAAAAAATCTCGGCGAGTGGATAGGCCATTATCGCCGTATCTTCAGTCATGATCGTTAGATTGTGTTCTAACGCTTGGCAGAGCAAGAGACGATCAAACGGATCTCGATGGATTGGCGGCAAGTTCGTTAGCTGGATGATTGTCGTTTCGGCGATCGGTAAGCTAACAAGCTGGTGACGTTCACGTTGTTGAGGCAGATATGTTGCTGGTGATTCGGGTAAGGGCAATTTACCCAGTTGATATTTGATGGTTGCTTCCCAAATAGAAGCCACGCTGAGATAGAGAATGTTGTCTGAATTACAGATGGCTTGGCGATGGCGCTCAGATAGTCTGGAGTTGTTGCTAATCAGCCAGAGAAAAATGTGTGTATCCAAGAGGATTGTCATGATGGTTCAAACAGGCTGATGATTTCTTCGGGAAGCGGATCATTGAAATCATCAGGGACGACAAATTCTCCTTCGCATAGGCCGATCGGACGGGGGCTTTTGGGTTGGGTTGGTGGCGAGATGGGCTGAATCTCGGCGATCGGCTGTTCGGCTTGGGTGAGGAGAAAGTGGTTGCCGGTTTGGATCAGTTTGATAAATTCAGGGAGGTCGTGCTGAATGTCGTCGATGTTAAAGCGAATCATGGCATCGTAAGTCTATGGTTACAACAATTATGTCTCTCTCTCAGCGCGACGATGAAGAAGCTCTCGAAGGAAAATTTTAAGCGGTTGCGTGAGGCGATCGAGGTGGCGTATCCGCGACGGGGAATGCTGCTGATTTTCGTGCGGGAGGAGTTGGATGAAAACTTGGATGCGATCGTCTCGCCGGGGAGTAGTTTGCGGGATGCGATCGCGGAGCTGTTAGTGTGGGCGGAGTCGCGGGGTCGGCTGCGTGATGTCTTGATAGCGCTGCAAAAGGATTCGGGACATCCGGATGTGGTGGTGTTGTGTCAGGAGTTAATGCAGCCAGTACATCCTCAACCGATCGTAACGTCGCAAGGCTTGGCGGGAGGTGCGCCCGTGTCGCGGCGGAATGTTTTAGAGGGTGCGCTGAAATGGTCGGGCTGGGGAGCGGCGGGGTTGGTTGTTGCGGTTTTGGGGAATGAGTGGGGTCGCGAGACGGAAGCAGAACCACCAGCGGTGAGGGAAATTCTCACGCCTGAGCCGACACCAATATCGACGCCGGAGCCAACTCCTGAACCGACTCCAACGCCAACACCAACTCCTGAACCGACTCCAACGCCAACTCCTGAGCCGACTCCAACTCCCAAGCTAGAGTCTAGATCTAATTTGCAGCGGTTCAGTGACGAAACGGTGACGGTGGATGCATCGGGCAATATCGTTGATCGCAAAACGATAACGGCAGAGTATTTCACCGAGACGGCAGCGAATGTTGCGTTGCATATGGTGGCAATCCAGGGTAATCGCTTTTTGCGTGGGTCACCAGAGAATGAGGCGGGACGCTTTGATCGTGAAGGTCCACGATTAGAGGTATTGGTTCCCGACTTTTTCATCGGGCGGTATGCAGTGACTCAGGCACAGTGGCGATCGGTGGCACAACTCAGAAGAATTGATCGCGATCTTGATGCTGATCCATCACGTTTTAAAGGTGCTCTTCGCCCGGTTGAGCAAGTGACCTGGGATGACACACGCGAGTTTTGTGCGCGACTGTCACGCGAATCGGGTAAGGTCTACCGCTTACCAAGCGAGACGGAATGGGAATATGTCTGTCGAGCAGAGACAACAACACCATTTGCCTTTGGCGAAACACTAGCAACGGAGATTGCTAACTACAGGGCTGAGTATACCTATGCCAACGGTTCCAAAGGTAAATATCGCGGGCAGACAGTTGAGGTCGGTAACTTCTTGCCAAATGCTTGGGGGGTATACGACATGCACGGCAATGTTTGGGAATGGTGTGAGGATGCATGGCGTGACAACTATTCCAACAAATCAATCGATAGCAGCGCCCACTTTAATAACAGTACACAGAAAAGAGTTGCTCGCGGTGGTTCTTGGGACAATTATCCATGGGATTGCCGCTCTGCCATGCGTTCCTACTTTCCGCGTAACAATTATGGCTATTACCTCGGTTTCCGCATCTGCTGCGTCCTCTAAATAGAGAGCTGATCGGCTTGGGTGAGGATAAGACGGTTGCCGGTTTGGATAAGTGTGATAGCCCGGATAGGTTGTTTTGAATGTCGTCAGTATTGAAGCGGATCATGACATTGTTCTGAGGGCATGTCTCACTCCCCATGAAAACACTGATTTTCTTGGCAGACTCTAATAAGGCGATCGCACCCACCGCCGCAGCCAATTCCGTAGCCGATCGCCCAGCGACACCCGGCCACACCACCCCGCCCCAACCTCACGCCACTCCCCCAACAAAATCCGACCCAACGGCGTTAACCGAAAACTATCCGTAATCCCCTGCCCATCCACCTCACGCCGCAAAATCCCCACCACACTCAACCAAATAAGCTCATCCTCCGCCGCAAGCTCCGCGATCGCCCCGCCCGTAAACCCATTGCTCACGCCCGCACGACCCGCGATCGTCGCCAACGGCACACCCCGCTCCTGCAACTCCTCATACAACCGCAGCGAAAATGGCGCACAACGCATCGCCCGCCGCGCACGCGCCAGGGTCTTCGGGGTATAACGATCGGCAGTATACGTCGGAGTCGCAGTCATGATGATTCTGTCGGTGTTATGGGGCAAGTGTTACGGGATATATCGATCAATTGACAACGAGCGAATTGATCCTAAGCTAGCCTAGCGTTTCTTGCCGCCCAACCCATCACCATGCCCTTCACCGTCGCCACCTTTTATAAATTCACGCCGTTTCCCGATCGCGCCACAAAACAGCAGGAATACCAAACCCTGTGCGAAGCGAGCGACATTCGCGGCACGATTTTACTCGCAGACGAAGGCATCAACGCCACGATCGCCGGAACCAGCACGGCGATCGATCACGTCCTCGCGACCCTACGTCAAGACGATCGCCTCCAGGATCTCGACGTTAAATTTTCTCAGGCCGAAACCCTGCCCTTTGGCCGTCTCAAAGTTAAACTCAAAGCCGAAATCGTCACCTTCGGCCAGCCCGACGCCAACCCCACCCAAATCGTCGGCCACTACGTCAAACCCGAAGATTGGAACGAGTTGATCTCGCAACCCGATGTGGTGACGATCGACACCCGCAACGATTTTGAAGTAGCGATCGGCTCGTTCCACGGCGCAGCCAATCCCCACACCGCCAGCTTTCGCGACCTGCCCGACTTCGTGCAACAAAACCTCAACCCCAACCAGCATAAGCGCGTCGCCATGTTCTGCACCGGTGGCATCCGCTGCGAAAAAGCGACGTCTTATCTCAAACAGCAAGGGTTTGAAGAGGTGTACCACCTCCAAGGCGGCATCTTGAAATATCTTGAAGAGGTTCCCGCCGAGGAAAGCCTTTGGGAAGGGGACTGTTTTGTGTTTGATGAGCGGGTGTCGGTCGGGCATGGTCTGGAGCCGGGAGATTATGAGCTGTGTCAGGCGTGCGGTGCGCCAGTGTCGGACGCCGATCGCCGATCGCCCCACTACGAAGCCTGGATCTCCTGTCCGAGCTGTTACGCAGCACTAACGCCGGAGAAGCGATCGCGGCAGTTGGCGCGTAAACAGCAGGCGGAGGGATCGCGATCGGGCAATGAACGATCGACCCGATGAGCACTGAGCGTGCATCGTTCCCACGCTCTGCGTGGGAATGCTTTCGGGGACGCTCTGCGTCCCGTAAACTCGCGACGCAGAGCGTCTAAAGAGACGTTCCCACGCAGAGCGCAGGAACGATGCAAAAAACCAGGCTCGGCAAAATGTCCCGCATTAAACGGCTTCAAACTTAAACGGCTTCAAGCGATCGGACACCACCATGCCCCCACTCCTGCAAACCCCCAAACCCCACGTTTCCGTCTCCTCCACTGACATCAACGACGCCCGTTTCCTCGTCCAGCCCGGTCAGGGGTTCGATGGTGTCGTCCTAGTGGAGAGTTATGACGGTTCCTGTACCGGCTCGCTGATGCAGGATGGACTACATATCCTGACCGCCGCCCACTGTTTCGACACCGGCAATCGCCCCAACCTCAACCCCGACCCGAGCCGAACCACGATTCGTTTTGACCTTCCCGGCGGCTCCCAACCTGTGGCCGTCGCGCAAATCTTTGTCCATCCCGAGTGGACATCCGGCAACGACGACGATAACGACCTAGCGATCATCCGCCTCGCTCAGTCCGCCCCGAATGACGCCGATCGCTACGAGCTCTACACCACCCCCGACGAAATCGGCAAAACCTTTACGCGCGTCGGTTACGGCACAAGCGGCACAGGCGCAGCGGGCGAAGTTAGCGACGACCCGAACACGACGAAACGTGTCGGCAACAATATCTACGATGCCCTCGGCGATACGTTCACCCAACCCCCCGCAACCTTGCCCACCGGAGCGCTGAGACCCAACAATGATCCAGGGCTACAGCTCGCCTACGATTTCGATAATGGTAGCCCGACGAATGACGCTTTCGGGCGCGATTACGGTGTGGTGAATCTGGGGATCGATCGCGAAATCGGCACATCGCGCGGCGACTCCGGTGGCCCCGCGTTTATCGATGGCAAAATCGCGGGTCTGGCCTCCTACGGTACATCGACTGCTGCCGATATTGATTTCGTTAGCGAGGATGCGGAGAGAGACTCGAACAACACCAGTTTTGGCGAGCTGTTTGCCGATGTGCGTGTGTCGGCCTATCTCGGCTGGATTGGCAGCACGTTGGGACAATCGAAAAGCGGCAATGACACGATGATCGGCACGAGCCGCGCTGATACGTTGTTTGCGAATCAGGGTGATGATACGGTGGCGGCGCTGGGGGGTGATGATGTGGTGTTGGCGGGTCAGGGCAATGATGTGATTACGGGGGATGATGGTGATGATCAGCTCGGTGGTAATAAGGGCAACGATATGATCGACTGTGGCGCGGGGAATGATATCGCGGTGGGTGGTCAGGATGATGACACGCTGGCCGGTGGTGCGGGGGATGATCTGCTGTCGGGCGATCGGGGTCGCGATCTGCTGACGGGTGGTGATGGTGCGGATCGGTTCCAATTTTCGACGATTAGCGAGGTCGAAATTATTACCGATTTTAGTGATGGTGTGGATGGTTTGAGTTTGTCGGGTTTGAGTTTTGCGGATCTGGCGATCAGTGCTGATGGTAGTGGTGGGACGGTGATCACTAGTGCGGCGTATCCGACGCTGAATGTGGTGATCCAAAACGTTGATCCGGGTGCGATCACGATCGCTGATTTCCGCTAATTCGCCCAGGTCAAAAATTGGATCGATCGCGGGGTGTGAGACCTTTGAGGTTTCCGAAACCTCCAAGGTCTGAAGTCACTACTTATTATTTTGGCTTACTTCTTGGCCTACTTCATTGATGAATGAATTCCCGCCAAAACCGGAACATTCCACAACTGCGCCAACCGATCGCGCACCTCAAAAAAGCTTTCATAAGGCGTGTAAACTTTGCCACGATCGCCGAGATACGTCTTCAGACGACTCCGCGCAAACACCGTCGGAGCCGCCAGCGCCATATTTAAATCCGTCACCGAATCCCCGATCGCCACCCAATTCTCATTCGCAAAACCACCCGTCGGCAACGGCTCACCCAGATAACGGCTCACCACCTTCAGCTTATCCACCAACTCCACCTCGCCCTCAAACTCCGATCGCACCGTCAAATACTCCCCCGTCGTATCCACATCCATCGCGTGAATCCCCACCGCGCGATCGGCCAAATCGCCCAACGCCGCCTCCACCATGCCGCAAATCCCCCCCGACACCACCACAAACTCTACACCCTGCCCATCCAGAAACTCGATCAGCTCCGACAAACCGGGACGCAACGGCTGCGATCGCGCCAACTCCAACATCGCCCCATAGCGATCGCTCGGAATCGCCTCCACCAGTTGCCGCACCCCAACCCGCAACGACAGCTCCAAATTGTAAAGCTGCGGCATCACCCGTGCCGTCACCTCCGGCGCGAAGGTTTCGCAGGCCAGCACAAGCACGTCATTACAGGCGATCGTGCCGTCGAAATCACAAAAGACAATCCGGCGATCGGGGTCAATAGAAAAATAAGTCACAGGGAAAATTAGGGAGAAGGGCAGCCCTTAGAGGATATCGAAAAAAGTACTTATACTCATCAAACTTCTGTAGCAGCAAACGATTCCTGATCGAACCGCAGAACAACAAGGCGAGAACACCACCCATAACGAAATACAGCCACGAAAAAGCCGGGTCATGACCCGGCTTTTTCGGTTTGCGTCACCTCGGCTCAACAGCCATCAGGTCCGCAGAACTGGTGTGCGCTCAGTACTTCTGCATTACAGATATAGGCAATGCCCGAATAATCGTCAAAAAACTTTGCTGCAACCTCATCCGAAATCTTGATAGCCATATCCCGACTGTCGGTGAGCACCTCGATCTTGATGTTCGAGAAGGCTTCAGAAACGGTGGGTTGTCCCGACGATCGCACGTTACGACTGCCTTTACCGCCAGCGTCCACCACCGTATAACCGGTCGCCCCGGCTGCGTCGATGATCTTGGCGATCTTGTTCAACAACAACTTTTCCGTGACGATGACGAGCTTGCTTGCTGGCTTGGCCATGTGAGTTACCTCTTTAATGTGTGTATTTATTGAACGATTATAGAAACCGAAGGAAATAGCAGCACCGCGCACGATCGCGCGGGTATGATCGCTGCCGCATTGGTCGCCTCGCCGGGGAAACACCGGCAGATGACGATCAACCTGGGTTCAGCTCTACATCAGAGCCTGGGCAAGTCCGATGTAGATCGGGATTCCCAAAGCAATCGCAACGGGTGTGCCGATCGCGGTGGATGCGCCGATATACGCGGAAGGGTTGGCCGACGGGATACCCGCTCGTAGCGTAGGCGGCCCCGAGATGTCAGAACTGGAAGCCGCCATGACGGCTAGAACCACCACACCACCAAGACTGAATCCCGTAGCAGCGTGAGCAATCATACCTAAGCCAAAGGCGATAAAACCATGTAGCAGCGGTGCGACAAAAGCATACACAGCGTACCACTGAGCCACCTGACGGAGCTCTTTGACTCTTGCAGCGGCCTCCATTCCCATGATCAGCATCAGTACCGAAAGTAGGCCACGGAAGAGAGGATTGTAGAAACTTTCATAGACGCTTTCCGGCTTGGTTAGCAGTCCGAGAGCGAGTCCGAGGAGCAGCGCCGAGAGGGCGGAACCCTGGAGACTTTCCTTGACGATCGGCCAGATCTGAACCCGCTCGCCTGTGGTTCCTTTCTTCTTGCTGGTATAAATGCTGGCCAAGACGATCGCCGTCACCAGCGCTGGAATATCCATGAAGGGATAGAGTGCAGCAGACCAGCCCTCATACGAGATATTTTGCGATTCCAGTAACGTCAGCGCGGCAGCGAAGGTAGAGCCACTCACCGCACCGAACAAACCTGCGGTCGCAATACCATCTTCAGTTTTGACGTTCGGCAGCAAACATAACGTGTAGCGCCCGATAAAAACGACAAGGATACCAATTACCACAGCGAACAATGCGGGCAACAGCATCTCCGTCAGATTGGCGTCTCGAATCTCCTGGCCACCGGTCAGGCCGACCTTAATGAGCAGCATGAAGACGATGAACTTATAGACGGGGTCCGGAATTGATAGTCGGCTACCGACGGAGGCCGCGACTCCGCCACCAATCAGAAAACCGAGTGTCGGGGACTGTAACTGCGCTGCGAAACGCGCCAAGAAATCGGACAAAAAATCCACGTGGTAATTCCTCCTTGATCAGAGCTTAGGGATTAGGACTACAGACAAGCGCGGTCTCTAGCTTCGGTAGCGGGTTTTACGTCCCACACATTCCTTATAGCTAGAAACCTATCAAGGCTTCAAGTTCCATGCGATTGATTCTATGCTTAAAATGCGCTCGGGATCACATCGCACCACATAAGTAGTTAACGCAATATTAAATCCGAGTCATAAGTTTACCTTTTGTTTGTTGTTCTCAAGGACTCCACGGTGTAGCGTCCTAATCGATTTGCAATGCCGGAGTTTCAGTTGGGGTGGTTAGTTCGATCGGAGAGCTATAGCGAGCTGCATTGACCCAAATGACGGATAGCAACAAGCCAGCACAACAACCAGCGAGAAAACTCCAACCGTGAGCAGGGTCTAAAACACAGAGCAAGCGGCGGTTACTGCCATAGATCTGGATAACCCAGCCCTCGCCAGCATCCAATTTGGGTTGCGACTGCTTCGATTCAAATGTATTCATGATTTCCGCTCCATGCCTATCGTGTGTGTCGTTCAACAGGACAATGCCTATATGTTGGGTGGCGTATCAGAAACAGGGTCACGGCTTGGGGTCAGCCCAACCCAGGGCATAGCCAAAAAACTATGCTGTAACTGATTGCCATATCTTTTAGTGTATGTGAATACTTTGCCTATGAGCGGCCTTTTCAGGAGAAATCGCCTCGAATTAGCAGGCTCACGTTATAAGTGAATTTTATCGATTGCACTTTTGATAACGTGGTGGCGGAGTCAGTGCGTATAGCGAAAGCCGATTGTGTTATGGCGAAAGCCGATTGTATTAGGACACTCTTGTCCAAGCTGAAAACCGCACTATCCGCGAAGCGAAGGTTACGCCAACGACAAGCTCAGTGCTCTCAGCTTTTTTTGATCCGTCCTAAGCAAATCGTTTTTTGCTATATCTTTGGCGATCGCTCAGTCATCTTCGGTGCGATCGCGACTACGGAGCAGAATCGGGATCGATCGTCTCGGCGTCCACGTCGATCGCGTCGCGGGGATCTTCGCGGTTGGGGGGAGGGGTCGGATCGTAGGGCTGGGTCGGCTCGGCGGCGCGGGGGGTCGATCGCGGATCGGGGCGGGTTTGGCGCGGTCGTTGGCCGTAAAGCGGGGTCGGCGAATCGGGCGAATCGGGCGAATCGGGCGAATCGTCAGGATTGCCGGGATTGTCGAGACCGTCGAAATCGGCGACCAATTCAAGCTGACGGATCGGTTCGGGCTTGGGTGCGGCAGTGGGCTTCTGACGTCGCCGTTGAGCTGTACCTTCTTCGGTGGTTCCCTCGGCGATCACTTCGTATAAAATCGCCTGCTTACCACTGGTGTTACCTTTACGCAAAACCCGCCCGAGCCGCTGGATATATTCCCGCGTCGATCCGGTTCCTGATAGCAAAATCGCAATCCGCGCGTCCGGCACATCCACCCCTTCATTCAACACATGAGATGCCGCCAACACCGTATAATCACCGGCTTTAAACCGCGTCAAAATGTCGTGTCGCTCTTTGACCGGGGTTTGGTGAGTGATGGCGGGGACGAGAAAGCTTTGGGAGATGCGATAAACGGTGGCGTTGTCGTTGGTGAAGACGAGGATACGATCGCCATGATGCCGCTCGATTAGCTCGGTCAACACGCGCAATTTGCTCTGGGTTCCGAGGGCGGTGGCCTTGGCTTCGTGGTGGGCTTTCATGGCGCGGCGTCCGTCTGCCGATCGGGCGCTGGCTTTAATAAACGTTTGCCAGCCTTGGATCGAGCCAAAGTAAATGTTGTTTTGGCGCAGGAAGGTGTTGCGAATGGTGATGCAACGATCGTAGCGATCGCGTTCCTCGTCCGATAGTGAGACTTCAATGCGCTCGATGCGGTGTTCGGCGAGGGCGCTCCCGGCCAGGTCTTCGGGCGATTTGCGGTAGAGTTCAGGGCCGATTAGTTCCGCGAGTTCGTCGTGGCGTCCGTCGGCGCGTTCGGGGGTGGCGGTCAGGCCGAGGCGGTAGGGTGCAAGGGAATATTCGGCGATCGCGCGGCAAAAGTCGGTGGGCAGGTGGTGGCATTCGTCGAAAATCACCAGGCCGTAGCGGTTGCCGATGGTTTCGGCGTGGATGGCGGCGCTGTCGTAGGTGGCGACGAGTAGCGGGGTGCGATCGTGGGAACCGCCGCCCAGTAGGCCGATTTCGGTTCCGGGGAAAGCGGCTTCGAGGTTGGCGTACCACTGGTGCATCAAATCCAAGGTGGGGACGACGATCAGGGTGCTGCGGGGAGTGGCGGCGATGCAGAGATGAGCGAGGTAGGTTTTACCGGCGGCGGTGGGCAAGACCACAACGCCGCGCCGTCCGGCCTGTTTCCAGGCGGCGAGGGCTTCAGTTTGGTGGGGGTATGGCTCGAAGGCAAGCTGGGGTTTAAGTTCGAGCTTGTCAAAACCGGAGGCGTTGTCCTCGAACTGGGTTTCGGCTTGGCGCAGGGCTTCGACGAGGGGGCGATAGTCGATCGCGCGGATGCGAAATTTTTCGATGCGATCGTCCCAGGTGGCGAAGTCAACCCAGGCTCGACCGCGCGGCGGCGGATGCAGGATCAGCGTGCCGCGATCGAAGGTGAGGGTGGAGGTTCGGGGCATGGGGACGGCGCGATCGGTAGTAGTTTTGGGGTACGTGGTTCGTGATTGCGTGGTTCGGTGTTAGTTCAGACCGAACGCCCCTTCAACGAGAACCTTGTCTAACGATAACGTTAGTCTGGCTCATCGATTTCGGCTACTTGCGACGCAATCGATAGGCGGATCTCTCCATCATCTTCATAGACGTCATAGTCGCTAATCACGCGATCGTATCCCGCAAAATTGTCCAGTTTGTCTTGAATCATCGCTTCTAAAATTTGGCGTAGATTGTGATTTTCGATCGGATCACTATCCGGCAGCGCCACTTGAATAAAGCTATTGAGGAGAACGTTGTGTCGCTCTGGTGGCATCAGGGCCGTGTTCCACGCCACAAGCGCTAAGGGCAAGATATTTTGGTATTCACCGAGCGTCGGTGAATCGCTGGTATAAGGTGCTAGGAAATCATGCATGATCGCCGACATTTTGAGCTGTCCTTTTTTTGCTCGGAACGACTTCATACCTTGGCTCGACGCTTTTTGCTCAAACCGACGAAACGAAGATTCTTGTTTCTCATCCTCCGATCGCGAGGCCGTTTCGAGCTGCTGAATTTCGCGAAGTAAATTCGACTTTTTTTTGTTTTTACCCATCGTACAGATAGCTCCCAAAGCGTCATACTTTGCGATGATACGTCGTAAGCAAACCAAAACATCGCACCTGTGAGACTTTCCTTAACAAGTAAGGAGAGTTAGGGCGTGTCATCAATTAATCGTAGAACCCTTATCGATCAAGCTGTTGAACGTCCGACCCAACAAAAAACTAGGGGCTGTCACCCCGACTGGGTCAGCGCTAGAAGATGACAGCCCCTAAGCTCCATCCCCTCGATCCTTCGCCTCGATCGCCAGATAAGCCGCCCGCGCCGCCGCCTTTTCCGCCTCCTGCTTGCGTTTGCCCATGCCCTGACCATAGGCACGATCCCCAATCCGCACCTCCGCCGTAAACATCCGCGCATGATCCGGGCCACTTTCACCCACGATCACATAAATCGGCGTTGCTTTCAGATTCGCCAGCGCCCACTGCTGCAAACGCCCCTTCGCATCGATCAGCGGTTCGACCGTAGCCGCATCCTCACCGGCCTGCTCACGCCGATCGAGTTCCGCCTCCATCATTTCATCGACAAACACGCGCACCACATCCAACCCCGAATCCAGATACAGCGCCCCCAGATACGCCTCGAACGCATCACTCAACACCGCATCACTATCGCGCCCGCCATCATTCGCCGCACCGCGCCCGAGCGAAAGCCGATCGCCCAAGCCAAACTGACGCGCAAACGTCGCCAACTGCGGCTCATCGACCAACTGCGATCGTAGGCGCGTCATCTGCGCTTCACTCATGTCGGGAAAAACCTCGTAGAGCAAATCCGCCACGAGAAAACCGAGCAGCGCATCGCCGAGAAATTCGAGCCGCTCGTTGTGATCCCAGCCCGGATTTTCGTTGGTGAAGGAGCGGTGGGTGAAGGCGCGATCGAGCAGGGTCTGATCGCGAATCGTGGGAAGTTCGAGTGTCATGGACGTTATGCAGGAGAGGAAACGGGACAGGATATAAGACAGAAGCAGCAGGACGCAACGATCGGCCAGCCACGCCGTAAAATGATGACTCGTTAACGTTTTAAGACGCAGGAGAACGATGGAAGCGCTACCCGAAAGCCAGCAGCATTTGAAGGATAAAGTCGCGATCGTCACGGGCGGATCGCGGGGGATCGGTCGGGCAACGGCGCTCGCCCTCGCGGCCAGTGGTGCAAGCGTGGCGGTGAATTATGCCAGCTCCAGCGGCGCGGCGGATGAGGTTGTCGCCGCGATCGAGGCCATGGGCGGCAAGGCGATCGCGGTGAAAGCCGATGTCTCAAAAGAAGATGAAGTCGAAGCTTTGGTCAAAGCGACGAAAACCGAATTCGGACGGATTGACGTTTTGGTTAACAACGCTGGGATCACCCGTGACACCTTGCTTTTACGGATGAAACTGGCCGATTGGCAGGCCGTGATCGATCTCAACCTCACAGGGGTTTTCCTCTGTACCCGAGCCGTGAGCAAAATCATGCTCAAGCAAAAATCCGGACGCATCATTAATATTGCCTCCGTGGCCGGTCAAATGGGTAACCCTGGTCAAGCGAACTATAGCGCAGCTAAAGCGGGCGTGATTGGCTTTACAAAAACGGTCGCCAAGGAGCTTGCGCCCCGTGGTGTCACGGTGAATGCAGTGGCTCCGGGCTTCATCTCGACGGATATGACGAGCGATCTTGAAGCAGATGGCATTCTACAATTTATCCCCCTCGGTCGCTATGGCGAGGCCGATGAAGTGGCGGGGATGATTCGCTTTTTGGCGGCAGATCCGGCGGCGGCGTACATCACAGGTCAGACGTTTAATGTCGATGGCGGCATGGTGATGTAGAAGTAGGGTGGGCATTGCCCACCATGTCGAAATCGCGGGTTAATCGTGGTGGGCATTGCCCACCCTACCGAACTGGTTGATCGCGGCGAATTTTGTCCACATTTGCTTCCCAGTGCTGCCCGTCGAACAGCGTTAACTCGAATTGCTCGATCGCCACGTCATCGAGACAGCGAACATTAACGTCGTAGCTATCGGGATGCGATCGCGGTCGGTAAAAGCTATGAATCCCGCAGTGTTGGCAAAATAGATGCTGCGCGACGCCGGTATTGAACTGGTAAAGGCTCAGGGCGTCGCGGCCTTGGAGTAGCTCGAAGCGATCAGGCGGGACGATCGCGTGGATAAAGCCTTTTTTGGTACACATCGTGCAATTGCAGTCGATCGCGGCGAGACGATCGAGCTGGATGCGATAACGAACCGCGCCGCAGTGACAGCCGCCGGTTAAGGTGTGGGTCGTTGGCGTTTGCATGAATTAGCTGGAGTGAATCACGGTGAATCACGCGGATTGATGGCTTAAACGTGGCTAAATCGGACTCGCGATCGATGCTGCGATCGCCGTTAAAAACGCGAAAGCGATCAACAGAACAGGTCGCATCAGATTGACCGCAATTTCCTTAATTTCCTTAATCCCAAGACGAGCCGAAATGGCTTCGATCGCGGCGCTGTTGTAGAGAATACCGCGATACTTTAGCGCCTGGAGCGGCGGGGAAATCGTGACGGGCTGGGAGAATTGCAGCCCGTGACCGCGATAGCAGCCGATGGCCTCGCGTTTTGGCGCATCAATCGTTGCGATCGAAGCTTGGTACGAGATACCGCGATAAGTCAGTTGCATGTGCGCTCATCCTAAAAGAATTCGGTCTACTGCACCTCTCAACATTTTAAGAAACAAAATTCCCTTTGATATAGCAAAAAACGATTTTGTTAGGACGTACAAAAAAAGCTGAGAGCACTGAGCGAAGTCGAAGTGCGGTTTTTAGCTTAAACAAGAGCGTCCTAATACGATCGGTTTCTGCTATATCATCGCGAGACGAAAAAACTGGAAGCATCTACGTTTTGCATCTCACGTCGCCTCCGCGAATCCCCCCGTGAATCAAGTAGATGCTTCCCAAAAGCTGGTTTAGTAGGATAAACTGGGCGTTTGGTGCAGATAAACATCACTGCCCAACTGTTTAACAATGAAGTCGGCCACATCCGCTCGTGAGATTTTCAGCGTGGTTTTGTCGGTGTTCGGGAAGCCGTGGCGATAGTGTTGCGTGCGCTGACCGTCGATAAAAGCGCTGGGACGGACGATCGTCCAGTCCAGTTGGCTTTGCTCGACGATCGCCTCTTGTCGTTGGTGGTCTGCAAAGACGTGGCGCAGCAGAAAACCAAACATCAGCGTTTTCCAATAAAAATTCAGATTATCCCAGCTATCTCCCGCCCCTAGGGTGGACTGACAAATCAGGCGACGCACGCCGGTCTGTTCCATCGCGCGGATGATGGCTCGCGTCCCGTCCGATCGCACCGTCCCGGTCAAGGTTTTGCCCGAACCCAACACACAAACGACCGCATCATGTCCGGCGACGGCCTGGGTCAGCGCGGCGCTGTCGAGCACGTCCCCCTTGATTCGCGTCAAGTTGGGATGAGTTTGATCGAGTTGTTCGGGATGACGGGCAAAAGCGCTGACGGTGTAGCCCTGCTCTAGGGATTGATTGACGACTTGACGACCGATGCTGCCGGTGGCTCCCACAATTAAAAGTTTCATGCTGTTTTTCCGTAATTTAAAGACACCTTCAGCGTAGGGAAATGGTCAGGATCAAACTTTCAGCTTCTTGTCAAACTGTCACGATCTTGCGGTGGGTTTTCCTGGGGGGATCGTGATCGATATTCAAGAAAATTGGCTACATTGAGGCCAGTAGACGCGATCAGCCCGACATTTTAGCCCTATATCGTGGAACAACCCGCAACCCACACAACCCAATTAACGCGGCTCCAGTCCTTACCCGATCGCCGCGATCGTCCCGCCCCAGCCAATCAACCCGACGGCGATAACCCCCTACAGATAGAGCATCTGCAACCCCCAGCGGGAGAGGCCATCTGTCATTTTGCCCAAGATCACACGCTGTTTTTGTCCCAAGCGCCGCGCCCGGTGTTGATGTTTCACCGTATGGAAGGCAAGACGTACAGCGGGTTTTCGGGGCGCGGTGATATGGCGATCGCGCCTGCTAACACGTCACTATTTGCCCGGTGGGATCGCGACGATGATTATCTACAAATTCGGCTTTCAGCGGCGTTCGTCAAACAGGTGGCAGAGGAAACCCTAGAGCGAGACGGCGATCGGCTCGAACTCATGCCGCAATTTCAGGCACGCAATCCCCAACTGGAAGCGATCGGCCAGATGATCGCCACGGAAGCACAGCATCGTCAGGCACAGGGGCAAAACCGGCTCTATCTTGATTCGCTCGCGCACATCCTCGCGGTCAACTTACTTCGGGATTACAGCACTACCGCCACGCCGATCCCCGTCTATGACGGTGGCCTCCCTCCCCACCAGCTACGGCGCGTGTTGGACTACATCGAGGCTCACCTGAGCCAGGACATCAAGCTCGCGGATGTGGCGCAACAGCTTGATCTCAGTCCGTTTCACTTCAGTCGTTTGTTCAAGCAGTCGATCGGTCTGTCGCCGCATCAATACCTGCTACAGCAGCGCGTCGAAAAAGCAAAGGGATTATTGCAGCGTACCGATCGACGCATTATCGATATTGCACTAGAGTGCGGCTTCAGCAGCCATAGTCATCTCAGCAAGCTGTTTCGACAATTTACCGGGATAACCCCCAAGGCATTTAGAGCCGGTTAAAGCAGGGTAAAAACGGCCTCGCCGGACTGGCATTGAGCGCTAGAGTTGGAAGAATTCACCCGTATTTTTGACGGTCATCGGCTGCCGATCGCCCATGAGCATTCTCAACCTGATCTCCGCCTTGGGCATCGTCGCCCTGTGTTACATCGCGTGGCTGGGTTCCGAAGACCGCCAGAATATCCCCTGGAATACGATTCGCTGGGGGATCGGGCTTCAGCTCATCGTCGGCGCGATCGTCTTTGTCCTGGGTAGCCAAGTGGTGGCTTGGGTTAACGATGTGTTGAATATTGTCCTCGAAGCGTCGGAAGCCGGGGCGAAATTTTTGTTTGGCGGTGCGAGTTCGATGATCGCTGTGTCGCCGAATTTTGGCGCAGGCCCCGGAACCGCCGGACGCTGGATCGCTCGCGCCGTGGGCGATCCCTACGTCGCGATTCCCGGCGATCGCCTCACCCCCGACAATCTCGACATCGGCACAACCTACATCCTCGCCTTTCGCGCCCTGCCGCAAATCATCTTCTTTTCTGGCCTGGTGAGTCTGCTCTATCGGCTCAACGTGATCCCGCCGATCGTCCGCTTTTTCGCCAAACTGTTTCAGAACACCATGCGAATCAGCGGCGCGGAAGCCCTCGCCGGTGCGGCCAATATTTTCGTCGGCATCGAATCGGCGATCGCGGTTAAACCATTTTTACGCACCATGAGCCGTAGCGAAATTTGCGCGGTGCTGGCCTGCTGTTTCGGCTCGATCGCCTCCTCCGTCCTGGCAATCTACGCGGGATTGCTGCGCCCCACCTTTCCCGCGATCACCGGCCATCTCGTCTCTGCTTCGATTTTGACGATCCCGGCCTGTTTCGTCCTCTCCAAGCTGCTCGTCCCCGAAAATACCATTCCCGTCACGTTGGGACAGGTTCCCCGCGACACCGATCCCGGTGACGCCAATTCCGGGCAAACCCGCCCCAGCCCGATGGACAGCCTGATCACTGGTTCGACCGATGGGGTCAAGATGGCTGTCGGCATTGCGGCGGTTTTGATCGCGGTTCTCGGTGTGGTTGATCTGTTTAACCGGTGTTTCGGACTGCTGGGAACGTTACCCGCGATCGGTGGTCTGTTTCAGATCATCACGCTGCCGAATCTGCTCGGGATGCTGTTTTTGCCGCTAACGTTTTTGACGGGTGTGTCGCTGGAGTGGGGCGAACTCTGGCAAACGTCGGTGTTGATTGGTCGTCGCCTGTTCGAGACCAGCATTCCGCCCTATCTGGAACTGAGTCAGCTTGCAGCGACGGGGGCGATTTCGGGTCGCGCTCTCCTGATTGTGAGCTATGTCCTGTGCGGGTTTACGCACTGTGCGTCCTATGGGATTTTTGTCGGTGGTTTGTCGTCGCTGGTTCCGGAGCGGCGATCGGATATTGCGGCGTTGGGTGTGAAGGCGCTCTGGGCGGGAACGTTGGCGACGTTGATGACGGGGTGTGTGGCGGGGCTGTTTTATTGGGGCAATGCCACCAGTATTCTCGGGTTTCCAGTTGCGCCGTAGATTCATATAGCCAGTTCAATAAGAAACGAAACATCTTGACTCTATTCTGCTGGCTCAAAAACCGCACTTCGACTCCGCTCAGTGCTCTCAGTTTGTTCACACGTCCTAACCTGATCGTTTTTTTTGTGATCTCAAAGGCGATATTGGCGATAAAGCTCGCTTCCGGCGCGGTGGAGCAAACTATGGCGCGACACCAGTTCGTGAATATCGCGACAGTAGCCGCCACCGATGACGCAGGCGACGGGAATGCGGGCGCTTAAACAGGCGCTCAGAACTTGCATTTCGCGGCGATAGATTCCCCGATCGCTCAAGGCCAACTTACCGAGCCGATCGCCCACGTGGGGATCGACACCCGCGTCAAAAATCACGATATCCGGTCGAAATTGCGTCAATAGATCCGGCAAATGTCGCCCCAACTCACGCAAATAATCATCGTCCTCCATGCCGATCGGGAGCGACACATCGAGATCGCTCGTCTGTTTCTGACTCGGGAAATTCGCGCCGCAGTGCATCGAAAACGTGAACACGTTCGGCTCATCCTGGAAAATAAACGCCGTGGCGTCTCCCTGATGCACATCGAGATCGACAATCAAGACGCGATCGACCAAACCGTAGCGCCGCAAATACCGCGCCGTAATCGCAATGTCGTTAAAAATGCAAAAGCCCGAACCGTAGCTGGGGTAGGCGTGGTGTGTTCCCCCGGCGGTGTTACAGGCAATGCCGTACTGGAGGGCAAGCTTGGCGGTCTCGATCGCGCCGCCGACCGCCATCCGCGTCCGGATCGTCACCTCGGGCGACCAGGGTAAACCGATTCGTCGCTGCGCTTTGGCGTCGAGGGTTCCGTTGCAGTAGTGCTGGACGTAGTCGCGATCGTGGACGAGTTCGATCCAGTCGGTGGGGGCGAGTTCGGGCTGAAAAACGCGATCGGGGCGAACGATGCGATCGCGTAGTAGCTTGTCGTAGAGCAGCGCAAATTTTGGCATCGGGAAGCGATGGTCTTCGGGGATCGCAGCGACGTATTGCGGGTGATAGACGATCGGCAAACCCATAGGGCAACGCTTCAAAAGCAGATGTAGCATACGAATAGATACCGTAGCAAATCCACTCTAAGAATTCCTTCAGGAGACAACGATGGCAGCAGTTTTATGGCAGTTCGGCAGTGATGATCCGAGCAATGCGGAGGCGTTGGCGCAGGTACAGCAATGGTGGTCGCGGCTTGATGGTAAGACGGTGACCTGGCAGCAGCGCGTCAATCAGGGAGTGCCGCCGATCGAGCTGGACTGGGAGACGCAGCGGTTTGATGAACAGTTTGCGATCGTCTCGGCGGAACTGAAGGGAATTACGGTGTTTTGGTCGAAGGCGGGGGAGGATCTGAAGCGGGATATGACCGCGAGCCGCTTGGAACTCGATCG
Source organism: uncultured Geitlerinema sp. (assembly GCA_964518905.1). Classification (GTDB taxonomy): domain Bacteria; phylum Cyanobacteriota; class Cyanobacteriia; order Cyanobacteriales; family Geitlerinemataceae; genus RDYZ01. Next base: position 49,640 of record CAZFJL010000012.1, read on the forward strand.
CACCGAACAGTCGCTCTACATCACGCCGAAGTCCCAGCCGGATGTGGTGGTGCGGGTCTGTGTACCACAGCCGAAATATGAGTCGATCGCCCTGACGGCGTCGGTGGTGACCGTGGTGGGCGAGACACTGGTGATTCGCGATCGGGGTCAAATGTTGGAGGTGCGAGCAACGTTAACGGCGGCGCAAATCGCGCAGCTTAAGACCGATTTGGGTTGATTTGGGGCGGTAGGGCGGCCAGTTGCGAGATTTTCGCCTTGGTACGGGCGAAGACTTCGACGGTGTCGCCGAGGGCTGCGGTCAGGTCGCTGCGGGTTTTGGCGTGCTCGGCGCGTTCAAGGCCGAGGTCGGTTTCGAGGTTGGCGACCTGTTGGATTAGGGTTTCACGCTGGGCGAGAGCTGCAACGAGCCGATCGCGGAGTTCGTCCTCGGCGATCGCGGCGACTTCAACGGTGAGCTGTTCGGCTTCGATCGGGGTCTGAGCGGCGTCTTTAAACCGGGCGAGGTCGGCTTTAAGGCGATCAATCTCGGCCTGGTTGGCGTCGAGATCGTGGCGGCGCTGGCTGGCCTCTTGGGTGTAGAGCTGTCGCCAGCGATCGGCGCTTTCCCGTGCGGCGATCGCCTCACGTTCGGCGGCCTCGATTTGCTGTTTGAGGGCGTCAATTTCCGCCAGCCAGGGCTGAAGATTGATCGAGGCGTCGGCGGTGGGGCGATCGGGCGTCATCGATTTACGGGAGCGAGTGAACAACTATTTTTTTCGGGCAAGGCTCTAACCAAAGCTAACACCCAGGTCGCTGTCTGAGACCACCGTAAACGAATTGGTCAGATTGATCGACGCGCCGTTGGTCACACGACCGATGAAACTACCGCCGGAAATTTGAATCAGGGCATCGGCTCCGGAGGCGACAAAACCCACACTGGACGCATTGAGCTCGCCGACGATCACGAGGCGATCGCCCTCGGCTAGGGAAAAATCGGTGATTGTATCGACGGCATTGGCATCGGCATTGAGATCGCTTGCCGTCCGCAGGAGGAAGGTATCGGCATCCGCGCCGCCGGTGAGGGTGTCACGATCGCGATCGCCGACGAGAAAATCACGCCCCGCACCGCCATTAATCACATCATTGCCCTGACCGCCGCGCATGAAGTCGTTGCCGCTGCCGCCGTTTACCGTGTCTTCGCCGATATTGCCGTGCAAAATATCGTCATCAGCGCCACCGGATAGCACGTCATTATCTTTGCCGCCCCGCAGCAAATCGTTACCCGATCCGCCCGTGACCGCGTCGGCTCCCTGACCGGCATAGACCACATCGCCAATCTCCGACCCGGTGACCAAGTCATTACCCCCAAAGGTTAAAAATCCGGTGGGGTTAGCGGTGCTGAGATCTGCTGTTAGGGCGATCGTGTTCGCGGCTTCGTCGAATAATTGAGCGCTAATAATCAAGGTCGCTTGGCCGATCCGGTTGGCGAACTGGTTGAGTAAGCCCGTATCCATAAAGCCGGACGTCCGACTGGGAACGATACCATCGGTCACCCGTGCGCCGGTGATTTCCGATCCGAGGGTCACGGTGTCGATCGCCGCTAGATTGCTCGTCACCTTGCCAAAGACAGCGTAATTGCCATCCAGGAAAGTATTGCGATCGCTGAGGTTGATATAAAACTGAGTCGAGGCGGTGTTGGGCGTGTCGGTTGCGGGCTGGCTAGCATTGCCGCTGCGTGCCATGGCGATCGTGCCGCGCAGGTTTTGCAGGGTTGGCACAGCGGTGGGAATTCCGGCCTGGGCAAAGGTAAACCCGAAGGCATACTGACCGCTGCTCGATTCGCGGATTTCTAGCGGGATCGTGTAGGGAATCGTGGGCTTGGCTGCGGTTCCCTCGCTGAGGCTATTGGGGTCGCCCGCTTGAATCACGAAACCATCTTCGACGCGGTGAAATTCAATGCCGTCGTAAAAGCCAATTTCGACCAAATCGGCGAAGTTACCGCCCGTGTTGGCGGCATTCACGCCGTCTACTTCGATCGTCAGTGGGGTTCCGTCGATGACCATGGTGACGGTAACAAGGCCGGTCAGCGGTGAGAAATTTTCCATTGGTTAAGGAGTCGGAACGATGAGGGTTAGGAGCGAGAGGATGGGTAAGCGTGCCGGTGGAGTTCTGCCGGTGGAGTTCTGCCGGTGGAGTTCTGCCAACGGACGATCGTGATGATCGATATCGATATTAGCCGCAGCCACAGCCCGCAGATTACTCAGCTCTGGAATTATTGAACCCTGGATGGGTCAGATGTTCCGCGATGGTAACTCGATACCGACCCGTGTAACGCCAGTGTCTAGGTATCTTCTTTCACCGGGAAGCGGTTGACCGCGTAGGCCGCATCGCGAGCCAGTTGCTTCATTCGATCGCTCAGATGCGGTACGTGGGGAATTTGCGACAACACATCCAGCGTGCGGCGCAACACCCGCACAATATCGCCATCATCCAGACTCGTATTGCCGCAGAGATCCTCCCATTCAACCCCAAGCGCCCACTGCTCTACCAGCGAGACGAACTCGCGATCGAACCACACCGGCAGCGCCACATCGTAACGCCGCTGCACCTGAAACACCCGCCGCCGCAAATTTTTGACGTTATCCAAGGCGTTCAACACCTCCGGTGACACGTCAAACGCCGTCCAGGCATCGGGGCGCGTCACCTCCACCGTTACCCCGGCACAGGCCGCCGCAAACTGATGCATCTCCAGATCTTCAAACTCGTGGCTCATTAACGCTAACCCGAGCCACAGCTCGTTATCGCCGCGCAGTGCCGCGATCGCCTCGCCCAACTCGGTCGGCTGCATCGACTCTTCGAGACAGCTAAATTCAAGCAAAATGTCGATTAAATCGAGGAAATCTTGCCAGTGTCGCCCGAGGTTGCGCCGCATAGCGTTGTTGCGATCGTCAAGCTGTTCTTCGAGCCGTTCGATGCGTCGCAGTTGTTTCAGCAGTGCGGTGGGGTTGCCCAACTCGTGCAATGGATGGTCGGCCAGGGCTTCTTCGACATCCTTCACCCGCTCTAGCCATTCCACCACCTCCGGCGGAAATTCCGGCGGCGGGAGTTTCGGGATGCGCTCGGCGATCGCGAAGGTGTCGCCCATCCCGGCGATCGGATGCTGCACTCGCAGGAGATCCGGCGGCCAACTGAGATCGTCCACCTCGGGCAAACGTGGCACATTACCGAATAAATGCACCACATCGGTGGGAGTTGCGGCGTACCAGGTGTTATTCGATCCGAGGCAGAGGAGCTGTAGCGGTCGATCGCCGCCGCCGATTTTGCCGACGAGTACCGCCGCGATCGGCTGGGGAACCGGCACATTTGGCCCTTTGACGCTGACAATGCTACCGGCCACCGCAAACCGCAGCGCCAGCAGCAGCGAATCTTGAGCCATCTCGTGCGCCTGTTCGCGCAGGGTCTTGAGGATGCGCCGCTCTTCCTGCAGGCGTTCTTGGAGTTTGCGGTAGGACTCGATTAGCTCTAGATCGAGGTCAGAAAGCTGCGCTTCGGCCTGGGCGAGTTTCGCTTCGACGTTGGCGATTTCGTCCTGTTGGGGCTTGAGGCTGAGGTTGGCGAGATACTGACCGAAGCTGCGTTCGACGAGATCCTTGGCTTGCTCGATCGAGTGAGTTTGCAGCAGATTCAGCACCATGCCGTAGGTCGGCGTGAACTGGCTCACCAGCGGGTCAGCGCCGATCGTGGCTAAATGTGCCGCCTCTTTTGCCCCTTCAAACGGCGATTCGAGCGCGACGACATAGCCGCGATCGTCCATGCCCCGACGACCGGCACGCCCCGCCATCTGCAAAAATTCCGACGCCGTTAACAGGCGATGACCGCTATCGGTACGCTTGGACAAACCCGCAATCACCGTCGATCGGGCGGGCATATTGATCCCCGCCGCCAGCGTCTCCGTCGCGAACACCACCTTAATTAAACCCAACTGAAACAGCGACTCTACCAGAGATTTCCAGGCGGGCAGGACTCCGGCATGGTGCGCCGCGATGCCGCGATAGAGCGGTTCGAGCTGGTTGGTGCGGATTGCGCCGGGGTTGTCCGCGACGAAGGCATCGACGATCGTGGCGACGCGATCGGTTTGCTCGGGACTCAGCAGGCTAAAGTCGCCCATTTCCGCCACGGCTTTATCGCAGCCGCGCCGACTGAAGATGAAGTAAATCGCCGGGAGCATGTCGCGCTCGGCGAGTTTGGAGACGACGAAGCTCACCGCTAGGGGACGCGGACGGGGCGGCTTTTTCGTCGTTTTGCTGTATTTGCCTTTGTGAAGCTTCTGCCCGCGAATGCTGGGATTAATTTGTGTGCCGCTTTTGTTGAGCAGCGGGAACAGGCCGCGACCGCTGCAATAGTTAAATTCGAGCGGGACGGGGCGAAAATCGGAATAGATCAGCTCGGTGGGGCCGTGGACGGTGGCGATCCAGTCGGCGAGCTGGCCGCTGTTGGCGACGGTGGCGGAGAGACCCACGAGTTGCATCGCGGGGGGGGCGTAGACGATCGCCTCTTCCCAAACCGTCCCGCGCTGACGATCGTTCATGTAGTGACACTCATCGAGCACCACCGTTTCCACATCCTGCACCGATGTCCCGACCTCGCCGATCGGCGTGCCGTAGAGCATGTTGCGGAAAATTTCCGTGGTCATTACCAGGATCGGCGCTTCGCGATCGATCGCCACGTCGCCCGTCAGCAATCCCACCTTATCGTCACCAAACTTCTCGCGAAAGTCGCGCAATTTCTGGTTACTCAGCGCCTTCAGCGGCGTGGTGTAAAACACCCGCTTGCCGCGTGACAGGGCGCGATAAATCGCATATTCGCCGATCAAAGTTTTGCCTGATCCCGTGGGGGCGCAAACGATCGCGGATTTATCTTGGTTCAGCGCCTCGATCGCTTGGATCTGGAAGTCGTCGAGGTCGAAGGGGAAAAGCTGGCGTAGGTCTAGTTCTGGCATGGTCATATTTTAGGCGATCGTTCTCTCCCTGAAGGATCATCACACGATCGCTTTGGGTTGCGGTAATCCTGCCGCATTGGTGAACCGTCAGGGTAATATGCGTGGCAGTACCTCTGTGCGTTAGCGACGCCGCCTTCGCCCTCTTCGGATGCCACATTATTTTTTCCATCTACTTGCGTTTAGTTTGGCCTGCGCCGTCGTTTTGATTGCCACTCCCGTCGTCCGCGAGATTGGCCTCACGCGCGGCCTCGTCGATCAACCCGGCGCACGCAAAGTACACGCGCAGCCCATGGTACGACTCGGCGGCGTCTCGATTTTTATCGGTAGCACCCTGGCTCTGATCGCCGTCTGGAAGCTCGGCGGTTTCATCGATGCACAGGGAAATATCCTCAACCCCCAAGCTGAATACGAAATCTGGGGCGTAACGATCGGCGGTTTGCTCTTCTTTTGCATTGGCCTTGCCGATGATTTGTTTAACCTCTCGGCGATCGTCCGTCTGTTGCTACAAACCAGCGTAGCGAGCCTGGTGTGGGCGATCGGTGGCGTCCAGGTTAACGTTCTCAGCGTGCCGTTTGGCGACATGCTCGAACTCAGCGAGCCGGTGAGCTGGATCGTGACGATTCTTTGGCTGGTGGGGATGACCAACGCGATCAACTGGATCGATGGACTCGACGGCCTTGCGGCGGGCGTTTCGGGGATCGCTGCGACGATTATGCTGTTCGTTTGTTTATTTGCCGATCGTCCCGCCGCTGCCCTGATTGCTGCTGCCCTCGCGGGTGGAACCCTTGGTTTTTTGCGCTACAACTTCAACCCCGCCCAGATTTTCATGGGAGACGGGGGATCGTACTATCTCGGATTTACACTAGCCGCCGTCGGTATCATCGGCCTGATCAAAAGCAGCACCGTCACGGCGGTACTCCTGCCCTACGTCATCCTCGCCGTACCGATCGTCGATATGTCCGCCGTGATCATCGATCGGCTCCGCAGCGGCAACTCGCCCTTCATCGCCGATAAGCGTCACCTGCATCACCGCCTCCTCAGTGCCGGACTTTCCCATCGATCGACCGTCCTGTTTATCTACTGTCTGACGCTCTGGGTCGGCAGTTTGGCGCTCGCCTTCGCCGGAATTCCCAGCGGTCTTGCCTACGTGATCGGCACGACCTTACTGCTGATCTACACCGGTTTTCTCTGCTGGCGACGCCGGGAAAATTAGTTTTGTAGGTGGGCATTGCCCACCATCACGATCAGCCTGCGCATCAGTGTCCATGATGGTGGGCTGTGCCCACCCTACTGGCGCTGTATGAGAATCTGATCAAAAAAATCGTAGCGATGGGATTAAACCACACCGCTACGATTTTTTTATCACGATTGAATTGATAACGATCTAGAACCTCAAGATCCAGAACCTCAAGATCCAGAACCTCAAGATCCAGAACCTCAAAACGAGGTAAACCGCCGTTCATCGCGCGATTTACACAACATGGGTTTAGACCGTACTAAACCGCTGCCAATAGTTGATCCGCTTGCTTCGCCGTCTCGAAGAAGTAGGCCGCGTTTTCTTCCGGTGTCGTCGGCAAAATACCGTGACCCAGGTTGAGGATGTGACCGCGTGGGCCTGCTTTTTTGATCGTGTCGAGGATGCGATCGCGGATAAACGCTTTCGATCCGAACAGAACGCCGGGATCGAGATTGCCCTGAACACCCATCTCAGGCCCCAGACGGCGACGGGCATCCGCCATGTCCACCGTCCAATCGACGCTGATCATGTCCGCGCCCGACTCAGCCATGCGTTCAAGGAGACCCGCACTACCCGTCACGAGCAAAATCAGCGGCGTTTCAGGATGCTTTGCCTTGATTTGCTCAAATACACGCTTTTGGTACGGCAGCGCAAACACTTCGTAATCCTGGGGGCTCAGTTGTCCCGCCCAGGAGTCGAACATCTGGATCACCTGAGCGCCGCACTCGATTTGGTGGCAAGCATAGGTCGCGATCATGTCGGCGATTTTGCCCAGCAGCGCGTGCAGCACTGTCGGATCAGAAAACGCCATATTTTTGATGATCGAATAGGTTTTCGATCCTTTGCCTTCCACGGCATAGGCCGCCAGCGTCCAGGGCGCACCGACGAAACCCAGTACAGCGGCTTCGTTTTTCACTTCTTCGCGCAGCGCCGTTAGGATCGGGCGAATGAACGGGGTAGACTCATCCGGCTCGATCGTATGGAGCGCTTCAACCTGCTCCAACGTGCGGATCGGATTGGCAATAATCGGCCCCTTGCCTTCAGCGATATCCATCTCGATGCCGATACCGGGCAGCGGGGTGACGATATCGGAAAACAGGATCACACCGTCGGGCTTAAACGCACGCCAGGGCTGAAGCGACACTTCGATCGCCACTTCGGGAATCTCGGAACGTTCCCGGAAGCTCGGATATTTTTCGCGTAGATCGCGGTAAGCCTTCATGTAACGTCCAGCTTGCCGCATCATCCACACGGGCGGGCGATCGAGTTTTTCGCCCCGTGCTGCTCTCAATAGGTAGGGAATGTTCGCGCCCGTCATTTACCGCGTTTCCTTAAACAAAAATTGAAAAAATTAGCCAAATAAGCTGACGGCAAGCTTATCACGCGCTTGGGCCGCACTTATGGCAGCGATACATACCGACACACTGCGCAATGTTTTGCATTTTGTTTGCATTTTGTTTTCATTTTGCGAGTCTTCCTCACGTCTCGAACCACGTCTCGAACCATGCTAAAAAGCCATAATTCAAATCGCAAAAAACGTATTATTAGCGGTTTCGGGACGTCAGCCGGTGACGACACCTACAGCCTCTTGTAGGCTTAAGGACGGCTGAAAATACCTCAGAATCAATACCTCTCTCGCTTGCCGAATTTCCCCCTTATGCGCCTCCTACCTTCGACCCGATCGCCCCGTTTCACGCCACGCGCAGCCCTCGATCGCTCCCCCCACCTCAAACCCATCACCGCGATCGCTGTGGGCATCGCGGCGCTCCTGTGGACGATCGCCCTCGGAAGCTCCGCCCAGGCGAGCGATGGCGTCGCAACCTCCTGGACACCGGATATGTTCCAAGCCGCCGTTCTCGGCATGGTGCAGGGCTTGACCGAATTTATCCCGATCAGCAGCACGGCACACCTCAAGATTGTGCCGCAAGCCTTGGGCTGGGGCGATCCGGGGGTGGCCTTTAGCGCCACGATTCAGCTCGGCAGTATTGTGGCGGTGCTGTCTTATTTTTGGGCGGATTTGCGGCAGGTGTTGGGCGGGTCGGTGCGGGCGATTCAGACGCGGGATTGGGAATCGCTGGATTTTCGGATTGCGCTGGGGATCGCGATCGGGACGTTGCCGATCATCGTGGTCGGCCTGGTCGTGAAAGTGCTATTCGGCGAGTTTTACGACACCGTGGTGCGTACGTCTACGGTGGTGGCGATCGTCTCGATCGTCATGGGGTTATTGCTCGGTTTGGCGGAGGAGCTCTGCAAGCGCTCGCGTGGTTTTGAGGGGCTGGGAGTCAAGGACGGCATCCTGGTCGGACTGGCGGAAGCGCTGGCGGTGATTCCGGGGGTGTCTCGATCGGGTTCCACGATGACGGCGGGATTGTTCCTCGGGCTCGATCGCGCCACGGCGGCGCGGTTCTCGTTTTTGCTGGGCATTCCGGCGATCACGTTGGCCGGTCTGTTTGAGCTGAAGGATTTACTAGCAGGTGTGAGCGGCTCCGAACTGTGGGCATTGTTCGCGGGTTTAATTTCGGCGATCGTCTTTTCGTACATCGCGATCGCCTGGTTAATTCGCTTTTTGCAAACCCAAAGCACCTGGGTGTTTGTTTGGTATCGCGTTGCGTTTGGTTCCGTGTTGCTGGTGGCGCTGAGTCAAGGTTGGATCACGAATTAATCTTGCCAGGACTTACACAGAAGTCGGACTTTCTCAAAAAGCCTGACTTCTCGATGCCCATAACCCAACGCCCATAACTCAACGCCCACGAGAACACTGATTTTTTTGGACTACTTTTAAACCTTCGATCGCCACCAGGTTCGAGCCCAGCCCCAAGCTTGCCGCAGACGCGATCGAGATGTTGCCGTCTGGGTGTTGTTGATCTTGCTCGATCGCGGCGTCACCCGATGTAAATCCGCCACGCTACAGCCGCGCCAGCGTGCGAGTTCGCGTTGATGCTGCTGTGCCGTTGCGCGATACCAAGCGCAATATTTCTCGAAAGCTCGGCGTTGATCAACTTCGTAGGTAAACTCGCGGCGGAGCTGGTGGCGGGCGATGCGCTCATCGACGATCGTCGGCGCTTGGGGAATGATGCGGTGAAAGCCTTCGGGGACGATCGACATGGGAATCATTGAGCCAAAACAGCAGGGATAATTGCGAGCATTGCGAACACGATAGCAAGTTCAGCCCCACCCGGTTGGTCGTGTGCGGATTTAGAGATCAAAGTCCCTCTTCCGCTCTGGGAGAGGGATTTAGGGCGAGAGGTTCACTTCGTCGTCGCTCTAAATCCGCACACGACGGACGATAATCATCGCGTCCCCGATCGCCGCCGGACGCGCCACAAGCTGCCCCGCTGCGTCCACAATGTCGATGTCATAAAAATCAAACTGTTGACCGCGATCGCGCAAATCCAGCGCCAATCGATCCTGCTCCGCCACCTCCAAGTCATACCAGCGATCCATCAGTTCCACATCGAGATGATTTCGCGCGAAGTCGATCCGTACGGTGGTGACGATCGCGTCCGCTGCATACTCTTCAGACACCATCTTGATCCGATCCTGGAGCGCCGCAATCAGGCGCTGTTCCGGCGTGAGTGGCAGCGGGGCGGGTTCGAGCCGGGACGCAGGCATCGGCGCGATGAGTTCATCGGGAATGTCCGGCAGTGGTTCGCTATCGGGGTCGCGATCGTCCAAGAGACGAGAATCTTGGGGCAATGTTGCGGGTTCAGCCTCGGTCTCGATATCCGTCGCATCGATCGCCGTTTCGCTCATGGATTCGTTCGCTAATTCTGAATCCAGCGCCGTATCTCGTTCTGTCGGGGCGATCGGCAGTTGAGCATCAAGATCAGGGTCTGGCGGCACTGATTCGAGGGGCAAAGCTTCCGGCGAGGTGGTAGGCGTCTCGGGTTGCGTCGTGATGTCTGTCGTTATATCTGTCGCGATTTCCAGCGGAGCAGGCTGCGAAATCGTCATCGGCGATCGCCCAACCCCGATCGCCACCGCCACACCCAGCGCAATCACAACCCCCCAGACCCCGAGACTCGGACGCGGATCGCCTGGGTTCGCCTCCAGGCGCGTCGCGATCGCGGTCAGCAGCGACCCGATCCCGCGCAGAATTCCAGCAGTCAGCGCCACGAACCAATTTTGTCGCGGCGGTGGAGTTTGAGGCGATCGCGATGATCGAGGAGAAGGAGGCATAGCAGTAAAGATCAGTATGGCGATCGAGCAGACATCGAACGGCTACCGTTAATCAAACCATTCTCAACGGCATTTTAGACTCTACATCCAATCTCAGATCAGGCGAAAGTCAGACTCATCGAACAGTTTAGAGTTGCTATTCGTCCAGGCGATCGCCCGCTTTCCAGAATGTTTCGCGTGGTAAAGCGCTCGATCAGCTGCGGCGTAAATTTCGTCGATCGTTTCTAAATCAGATCCAGGCGTAAACAAGTAGAAACCCATACTAATACCCAAAGTTTTCGCCTGTTCATGAGACTCCGCATACTCTTGGAGAACATCGCGTAATCGCTGGGTAATACTCAAGACTTGATCTTCATCACAGGATCTCACAACGATCGCAAACTCATCTCCCCCGAGACGAGTCACTAATGTATTGTCCGATCGTATGTTTTTGCCCAACAGAAGTGAAATTTCGCATAAAACCTGATCTCCGACTGGATGACCAAAAGTATCGTTAACCAACTTAAATCCATCAAGATCTGCCAAGATTAAGGCATGACTTTTTTGTTTGTCCGCGACAAAATCTAGGCTCTTCATTACAGAGCGACCAGGATTTATTAGATCTTTCATATATTTGATTAAAGCTCGTCGATTAGGCAAGCCAGTCAATACATCCGTCTGGAGTTTTTCTTCGGAAACTTCTAATCTTTTCTGAATACTAAAAAATCCTGGTATTTGTCGGTGCAAACTAAAAGCTGTATACGCACTAATCCCGGCTGTTACAAATTTGATTGAACCTTCTAGCCAATAATTAGTGTGCCAAATATTCCAGGCTGTTGTTATATGCCCGAGTCCGCAACTCAGAATAAAAGAGGCAAATAAAATAGATAGCGATCGCGCCTCTTCATTCATTTGTCGGCGTGCGCTGAACATCATTGCCGGGATTGAAAAGTAGGATAATGCAATGATAATATCAGAGCTGAAATGAAGGTTTGTGAGTAAACGGTTCCATAGAAAACATGATCCGTGAGGCATCATTGCGAGGGTCATCAAGTTCATAGGACACCGAATTAAACGATATGCGTTTGAGTTCCACTCTTGTGGTGGATGCTATCGTATTTTATAGCGTAAGCCGATTGTGTTAGGACGTATAAAAGAACTGAGAGCACTGAGCGGAGTCGAAGTGCGGTTTTCAGCTTAAACAAGAGTATCCTAATATGATCAGTTTCTGCTATAGAAAGAATATTCAAAGAATGTCTGTTGATTTTTTCGGAAATGAAATTCACAACTTTCACTGATCGCTCGGGTTAGATTTTTCAATCCTAAGGGCTTCGATCGATGGATCAAAATCAATAGATTTTAAGTGTAGATCGCGCTGGGGAAAGGGAATTTCAATATTGTAGTGAGCCAAAATGTCATAAATTCGATAGTTCAACTCACTGATGTACTTAAACTGATTTTGTGGGTCACGAATCCAAACCAAAAGCTCGAAGTTGAGCGCACTATCGCCAAAGCCACGGAACCAGACTTGAGGCTCCGGGGCAAGTAGCAATGGCTCATAATTTCGCGCAACTTCGAGTAGGGCATTGCGTACATGATCGCTATTGCTTCCGTAAGCAACACCAACCGGAATTCCGATGCGACTGACAGGATTTCCGTGGTTCCAGTTCACCAGTGCCTCTTCGAGAAAACGAGAGTTGGGGACAACGATCGACACATGATCGAGAGTGCGAATTTCGGTGCTGCGTGTGCCGATACGTTCGACGGTTCCCATCAGATCGTCAAGCTGAACAAAGTCTCCAATTTTCATCGATCGATCGAAGCTGATAATGATGCCACTAATGAAATTATTGGCGATGTTTTGTAGTCCGAAACCAATCCCGACGCTCAAGGCACTGAGCAGAACGGCAAGGGAGGCGATATCAATACCCCAGACTTGCAAAACGATCGATAAACCCACAAAGAGCAACACAAACCGACTAAGAATGATCGTAATGTCTTGAATGCCGCGATCGGCTCCGGTAACTGATAACACCTGCGATCGAAAACGATCCGTCACCCAAATCACCGAAAACCAAAGCCCGACGAGCATACCCAGCAACAAAATCAGGTCGAGGATGGACGAGTAGCGATCGCCGAGCAGGATCACAGGGCGGGTGAAATTCGCGATGAAGTTGTAGCGCCACTGTCGCGACTGGGGAAACAAGCCTGCGGTGTAGTAAAACGCGGTGAGCCAACCTATCGCTTGGGCTGCCAACAAAGACAAGTGCAGCAGAGTATGGTGGACGCGATCGGTGGATGGAGGCGAGGTCTCGGGTTTGGATGGCTTGTCGCCATCGGGATGCAGGCGTCGTCTCAAGATAATGTCGAGTTCCCAGGACAAGACGTAGAGAATCGCCGCAACCCCGAGAATTTGAAACGCTTTGAGCTGCTGATCTTGGAAATGTTTCGGCTGACGTTCCTGGATGGCACGCTGTAACTCGATGGTCAGGAGATCTCGCCAAATTTCAGCTTGTTCTTGGGTGGTCAGGCCGGGTTCAATATCACTGTCGGTCACGGTTAGCAAGTGCCGATCGTTGAGGCGAATGGTTTCATTGCCATTGAGTGAGGCGACCGTGACTTCCAGTTCTGGGGAGGAGGCTCGAAGGAACTGTCGCATTCCGACTTCGACCCGCTGAACCCGTTCCCGAGCCGAAAATGGCCCCGCTGCTCCCAGTTCAAAAAGTTCACGACCATCGAGGACGACGGAATCGACAACTCGGGCGACGAGGGGGGGAGTATCTTCGGCGATCGCGATTGTGGGACGGTGGCCGAGGTTGCCAATTGCGATCGCGATCGTCCAGGCAATCAGCAGGGTAAACCGTAAAATTTTAGTCAGCATTTGCGGTCGCGAACGATTCATGGTGCTTGAACGCTTTGAAAGATCGATCAGCTTTAGAGAAGATCTAGAGAAGATCTAGACGACACTCTCTAGGTGACGCAAAATTGCATCAAGAGTGGCCGTCTTCTGATTCGCTTCACTGGGAATAGTTGTGATCGCGGTGTTGAGATCCAGATGATCCAAACCAAGACCGGCGGCACGATCGCCGAGGGAGGTACGGGCGATCGCGATCGCGGCGGACTCTCCGACCATCAGAATGGGCGCAACACTCACCGCACGATAGGCGGCGATCGACTCGATCACCAGGCGAAAAGCTCCGGGCTGAAAACTAGGATTCAGTCGCTGGTCATACTCGAATTTACTCAGCATAAATTGAAACGCCGCGATCGTGCCGCCGTTAATGCGCGGACAGTCTGGTACGGATTTGGCGCGGAAGGTGGGGACACAGTCGGCGAAGGGAATCCGCACAGTCATGGGGGTATCTCGCTGAGTCTCGAAGCTGTAGCAGTGGGCGATACCGTCCCAACTGTCGCGATCGCGCAGGATGAATTTATAACGATTGCCATCGCCGATTAGACGCAGTTCGATGCCCGTATTCGCGCCCGAGGCGATCGCGTGATCGGTGTCACTTGCAGTATTCACATCACCGGTTTCAATCCCGCGTAAATCCAGCGGCGGATCAATCGATCGCGTCCGAATCGAGGCAAATCCGCCCGAATTCGCCGTGGACACCACCCCGCTAAACACCATGCCCGACGGCGTCGCGATCGCCTGACTTTCGCTCACGCCCCCCATCACCACATCATCCACCGATCCCCACAGCGTCCGCAGATCGGCATCCTCGCGACAAAAATCGAAAATCACCTGGGGGGCAAGATCGGCGTTGAGGCGTTGCAGCGATCGATCGAGCGTTTCACTCAAAGCCGATGACGCCGAGTTTTGGGCGGAGTTGTCGCCGGGATTATCGCTGGGATGGACGATGAGGGCGACGAGCCGATCGCGATCGCGGAGTGTATCGATCGAAGTCGCCGTCAGGTCAACCACGGTCACCCCCAAATTCCCGAGGGTCGCGAGCTGGGGCGAGAGCGATCGGGATGGATCGATCAAACCGATGATCGATCGGCGGGCTTGGACAGCAGCGGCAGAGAACAACATCGACGAACTAGCGGCAGGCGTACCGCTCCACAGGGATTGTAGCCATCGCATCGTATCGGAAAAAGGCAGCACGTCGAAGTAGGTCAGGGATTCGAGTAGACGGCCTGGGTTCCAGCGTGGTTCTGGGGTCGGGTTTGGGTTTGGATTCGGGGAAGTCATGGTCTGTCTGGCAAAGGCTAAAGATTGCGTCGGTCATTCTGATAGATTAGCGATGCGTTCGATGAATGCGCTCGGTTTATTGGCTAGAAGGGGACAGACGGATGGATATCCTGACCGATGGTGCGGTGCAGTCGTGGGGCGAGGGACTACCGCCGTGGGTATGTCTGGATGGGATGTTGCGATCATGGATTGCGGAAGATATCGGGCGGGGGGATGTGACGACCCAGGCGCTGCTCGGGAATAGTGCGCGTCAGGGTGAGGCGGTGTGGATCGCGAAGGCGGACGGGGTGATCGCGGGCTTGCCGATCGCGGAGCGGCTGTATGAATTGATTGATCCGGCGGTGCAGATTGTTTGCGAGGTGTGTGATGGCGAGTTTTGCATGGCGGGAACCACGATCGCGCGGTTTCGTGGCTCTTTGGCCTCGTTGCTGATGGGGGAACGGGTCGCCCTGAATACGGTGATGCATCTCAGCGGCATCGCCACCGAAACGCGGGCGTATGTGGACTTATTGGCGGATCTGCCGGTGTCGCTGGTGGATACGCGCAAGACGACACCGGGGTTACGAGTCGTCGAAAAGTATGCCTCGCGGGTGGCGGGCGCGATCAATCACCGCATGGGTCTTGATGATGCGGTGATGCTGAAGGATAACCATATTCAGGCGGCGGGGGGCATTGAGCCTGCGATGACGCGGGTACAGCGGCGGATTCCGTATCCGTTGGCGATCGAGATCGAGACGGAAACCCTGGAGCAGGTGGAGACGGCGCTGTTGGCGGGGGCGGACATTATTATGCTGGACAATATGCCGACCGCGGTGATGGAGCAGGCGGTGGCGATCGTGCGGCAAAATGTGCGATCGGTGAAGCTCGAAGCGTCGGGCAATATTACGCTGGAGACGATTCGTGCGGTGGCGCAGACGGGGGTGGACTACATTTCCACCAGTGCGCCGATTACGCGATCGCCGTGGCTGGATATCAGTATGCGGTTTGGCTAAAGCGGCGGGACGCTTGGCGACTGTGTGGCGCGGTGGTTATGGTTGGGGGTGAGGAAGTATCGCAGGCGATCGCGATGACGGACGAGCGTGAGGCGAGACGAAATTTGTCCCGATAACGGACAATCTACGGGTCAGACACCAACCATGCAATTCGCCCCACCTCACATCGATCGAACCGATCGCCTAGACCGAACCGAGCCTAACCGACGAAATAGTTACGAGTTCCCTTCGCCTCCAGCGCCTCGCCCAAACGTCGCAGCGCATGAACATAGGCCGCCGTACGCATCGGAATCTTTAGATCCGACGCCACCTGCCAGATTTTGTCCGTTTCCTCGATCGTGTTGCGTTTGAGGCGACGATCGACATCCTCCAGCGACCAGTACAGCCCGCCACGATTTTGTAGCCACTCGAAATAGCTGACCGTAACACCGCCCGCATTGACGAGAATATCCGGCACAACGAGAATACCCAGCGCATTCAAGATATGGTCAGCGGCAGACGACACCGGCCCATTCGCCACCTCGAAAATATACTTCGCCCGCACGCGATCGGCATTCGCCTCAACGATTTGATTTTCCAGCGCCGCCGGGATCAAAATATCCACGTCCAGCTCTAGCAGTTCTTCATTCGTAATCGATGTTTGACCGTTGGTGATGTTGCATACCGTTCCCTTGCAATACACCGCTTCGATGTGATGATGCAGCGCCCGGAACTTCTGCACGCTCGGAATATCCAACCCTTTCGGGTCATAGATTCCGCCCTTGGAATCACTCACCGCTACCACGCGATAGCCCGCATCAAACAACAACCGCGCCAGATAGCTGCCCGCATTGCCAAAGCCCTGGATCGCGACGGTGGTTTCGTGGCGGTTGAGATCGAGCTTGGGGATGAGGGTTTCGATCGTGTAAAACGCGCCCGTGGCTGTGGCGGTATCGCGTCCGAGGCTGCCCCCGAGCGCGATCGGCTTACCCGTCACCACATCCGGGCAAAGCTGACGGCGAATGATGCTGTACTGATCCATCATCCAGCCCATAATCGTCGGCGTGGTGTACACATCCGGCGCGGGAATATCGACGTTCGGGCCAATAAAATCGGCGATCGCGTCAATATAAGCACGACTCAAGCGTTCAAGTTCGAGCTTCGAGAGCGCCTTCGGATCAACCGTAATCCCCCCTTTCGCGCCGCCAAACGGAATATTGAGCGCCGCACACTTAAACGTCATCCAAAACGCCAGCGACTGCACTTCATCGAGGTTGACGCCGGGATGAAACCGTATGCCGCCTTTGGTCGGCCCCCGCGTATCGTCGTAGCGCACACGGTAGCCTTGAAACACCTGCAAACTGCCGTCATCCATCCGCACAGGAATCGACACCGTCAAACTGGCTTTCGGAAATTTCAGCCGCTCGATCGCATCGGCGGATATTGAGACATGCTTCAGCGCATCATCGAGGCGCGTCATCGCGTCAGCAAACAGCGTATTGGTGACAGTCATAACACTAGAAGCCTCTCAAATTAGATTCGAGGAAAAACATTCATCTCACGGTTCGATCCTCAACGGACGGCACTCATTGAATGACTCTATTACCGCAATGTAACGCGGCTAAATTCAAAATCAATAGCACCATCAAATGAATTGAAATGACCTAAGTAATGACTCAAAAAGAACCGTCATAAAACCAAACGATTACGATTAGTTTGCAATGAAATTCGGCTCTTTTTGCTTTAAGTATAAAAACTCATTCAAGAATGATTTGAAATCTAGAAAGAGTGTATATCGTCAAAGCCCAGTGTCGATGCTTAGGGGTTTATGGGTGAGACGTTTGTCCCCTATCTTTATTTTCTCATGTTCGACTTCTAAAAATATTAAGAAAAATGGGGATCGCTGCGGGGATCGTTTCGGGGATCACGACGGGGATCGATCGCTTCGGAAGTGGTTCGGGATTGTTTAGGACGGGATCTGAGATAACTCGATCGTGTTGCCGTCGGGGTCGCGAACAAAGAGAGCCGAACGACCCGAAGCACTAGCCTGATAGATGATCCCCTTCGTGTCGAGTGTGCGACGCATGGAAGCGAGATCGGCGATCGACAAGGCTAGGTGAGGCGATCGTCCCCATTTGTCGGAGCTGGCGATCGCGGCCTGAAAGTCGGGGTCAAGAATCAGATGAAGCTGGGCATTTCCCAGGTCATACCAAAGACCGGGAAATGTTAGCGGGCGATCCGTAATTTCGCGTAGACCGATAATATCTCTATAAAAAGAACGAGCATCCTCTAGATTCCGAACACAGAATGTTGTATGGAGATGAGAGAAATTTTGGTTGTTATTCATTTAGATTTGTCTAGCATACAACTCTTCGATTTCGACACCTTTTAGTCAAAAAACAGTGTGAGATACAGAAGAGTAGCGTGTTTGAAGCTGGGATATATTTTAATTGAGGTCAAGGCAATCGTGAGTGTGTGCGGAGAATCTAAGTTGCTCAAGTCAAACATGGGATGAATTACGGAGAGTGAGACCTTGGAGCCTTGGAGGTTCCCAAAACCTCAAAGGTCTGACGTGATTGTTTACGAATTTAATGATTCTAAAAGCGTTGCGAGCGCCGTTTTAAGCTCGGCCTGCGAGGTCGTCGCTGTCCCAAAGTGACGCACCACTAAGCTCGCCGCCAGATTGCCCAAAACGATCGCCTCCCACAGTGTTGCCCCGCTACACATCGCCAGGGTCAGCGTCGCCGCCACCGTATCACCCGCGCCGGTCACATCGAAGACATCGGTACGGTTAAAGGCTGGGATATGGTGGACATCGCCGCCACGATCGAACAGCGTCATGCCGTCGTCACCGCGCGTAATCAGCACATGCTGCGCCCCCGTCAGCGCCAGCAGCGCCTCGCCCGCCTGTTGCAGGCTGGCGGCATCGACGATCGCGATCCCGGAGGCCAGTTCTGCCTCGGGAAGGTTGGGCGTAAAGATGGTCGCGCCCTGGTAGCGATCGAGTCCCGCTTGGGCATCGATGATCGTCCGCGTGTGAGTCAGTGCCGCCGCGATGATCGCCGCGCTAAAAACTCCGTCGCCATAATCCGAACACACCACCGCCTGAGCGCTCGCAGCTCGATCGGCAATAAACTCCGCCAGCTTTTGGCTCACGGCGTCCGGCGGTGGGGCATCCGATTTGCGATCGACCCGTACCATTTGCTGGGTGACCGACTGCCGCGCATGGCCGGAAATTCGCGTTTTCGTCACCGTGGGTCGATCGCGATCGACCACAATCCCCGCCGTATCAATCCCCGCCGCCTGGAAAATACTCCGCAGCGCCTCGCCCTGAATATCCGCCCCAATAATTCCCGCGACGGTCACCTGTGCGCCCAATTTCGCCAGGTTGTACACCGCATTAGCACCGCCGCCGGGAATTTGACGGGTGCTTTCGTGGCGCAGGATCACAACCGGTGCTTCGCGAGAAATGCGCTCGACTTCCCCGGTGAGAAATTCATCGAGGGTGAGATCTCCGACGACGAGCACGCGGGCTTCGGAGAACCGATCAATCAGGGTGTTGAGCTGGGGTTGGGCGTCGTTAAGGCGATCAAGAAAGATGCGATCGAGCGTGTCTTGAGGCATGGTCGGGCGGAAGTTTTGGGGTGAGGGGTGTTCGCAATAGCGGTCTGATTATAGGGGGCGCAGTCCGCGATCGAGCCGGATCTAAGCTTGTTCGGATGTACGCAAGATCGGCAGGATTTTCGCAAGGGGTGAGAAGTCCTAATGGATTCGATGTCCTGTCTAAAAAAGATTGGACAAACCCTTGGCATTTTTCCAGATGCGATGCTATAGTTGATTTCGCCTCGGACGCATAGCTCAGTTGGTTAGAGCACCACGTTGACATCGTGGGGGTCACTGGTTCGAGTCCAGTTGTGTCCATTTAGTTTTTTCTCCGCATAGATTGCATGTCTTCGTCGGTCGTGTCTGGCCGCGATCGCCCGAGACGGTCTCCGGTCATGGCTTGGCAAGATGGTAGCCATCTTCAAGATTTGTATCGGAACCAAGTCCGGATTGTGGCGCTTGAGAACTGGAAGTGATCTAGTGTGCATCACTGTCTTTTATGTGCAGATTATGGCCGATCGTCACATTTCCTCGATCGCTTCACGTTACCCAAATCTACGGGTGGCCATCGGACGGTTTGGCTATTGGAATTTCAAGCTAAGGACGGCGTTGGTCGTGCCGCTGCTGCTGCAAATTGTGGGGACGGTGTCGCTGGTGGGGTGGCTATCGTTTCGGAGCGGTGAGCGATCGGTCAGCAATTTGGCCGCGCGGCTCCATGTGGAAGTTGCCGAACGTACCCGCGAGCGTATCCGCACCTATATTGAAGTACCTCAGCTCGTTAATCGGGTCAATGTCAACGCGATTAAGTTGGGTTTGCTGGATTTTGACCAGATTGGCGCGGCACAAAATTATTTTTGGCAGCAAGCCCAAACCTATACCTCGATCGGCTATGTCGGCTTTGCCAACACCGAGGCTCAATCCCTGCGCGTGGGGTGGGTTAACCGTCTCGACCCAAGCGATCAGCCCCAAATCGCCGAGCAACTGACGCCGGGGGGGGGTGGCCTGGAATTTTACAATCTGGACGTTAACGGACAGCGGGGCGATCGCGTCCGCACCGTTCCCAACTATGACGTCCGCCAACGTCCGTTTTACCAGGTCGGCGATATTGCCAAACAGCCGACCTGGAGCGCGGTTTACTCCAACTACAGCTATCCCAAGCTGTTGCAAATGAATGCCACCTCGCCGTACTACGACGAGTCAGGGCAGCTCCAAGGCATCTTGACCTGCCAGATTGGGCTAAATCAGATCGGTGAGTTTTTGCAAACCCTGCGATCGCTCCAGTCGGGTCAGATTTACATCCTCGAACGCGATGGCTACCTGGTCGCCAGCTCGATTCGATACCAGCCATTGCTCTATTCCGGGCAAGAATCTCAGGTGCGGCTCAAGGCCACCGATGAAAAAAATGATCCCTTGCTGCGATCGAGCGCGACGTTCCTACTCGATCGCTTTGCGGACTTCAGCCACATCGTCGATCCGATCCAGCTCGACTTTAAAGCCGACGGCCAGCAAAACTTCCTCTACGTTTCGCCGTTTCAAGATGACTACGGCCTGGATTGGCTAATCGTGATCGTGGTTCCCAAGGCGGATTTCATGGCCGAAATCCAAACCAATACCCGCAATACCGCTCTGCTTTGCTTGGTTGCGCTGTTGCTGGCCATGAGTTCCTGTTGGATGTTTTCCCGCTGGATTACCGATCCCGTGTTGCGCGTGGTTAGTGCGTCTCAAGCTATGGCGGGCGGACAACTTGAACAGTCCATTCCGCCGAGTCGCCTGATCGAGGTCAACACGCTCTCCAATTCGTTTAACTGGATGTCCACGGCGCTGAAACGATCGTTTGATGAACTCGAAGACCGGGTCGAGCAACGGACGGCGGAGCTGAATACGGAAAAAGAGCGATCGAATATGCTGCTGCGTAACGTCTTGCCCGCGACGATCGTCGATCGCCTCACCCAGGAGCAAGATCAGGGAAACGATAAATATTTTGCGGAATACTTCGATGAAGCGACGGTTTTATTCGCGGATCTGGTCGGGTTTACGCCGCTGGCCGCGAAACTGGAGGCGATCGAACTAGTGAGCTTGCTCGATCGCATTTTTTCGGAGTTTGATCGCTTTACGGAGGAATACGGCCTCGAAAAGATTAAGACGATCGGTGATGCTTACATGGTGGCGAGCGGTATTCCGGCTCCGAATGCCAATCGGGTCGATGCGATCGCCGATATGGCGCTGGCGATGCAGGCGTATATGGATGAGTTCGAGGCGATTCGCGGCCAACCGCTCCAGGTGCGGATCGGGATGAATTCCGGCCCCGCGATCGCGGGCGTCATCGGCACGAAAAAGTTTATCTACGACATTTGGGGCGATGCGGTCAATCTAGCGTCCCGGCTCGAATCTCACGGCATACCGGGGCGCATTCAGGTGTCGCAGAGTGTTTACAACCGACTCAAAGCCAGCTATCAGCTCGAAAAGCGCGGCAACATCGAAGTCAAAGGTCGCGGGATCACGACGACCTATTGGCTGATTGGGAAACTCGATTCTGCGCCCTCAACAAAAGTTGAGTAGGGTGGGCATCGCCCACCATCACGGAAATTCGCCCGCAGATTGTCGATACCTTGCCACACATTGATCGTGGTGGGCAGTGCACACCCTACAACTACAACTTAGGCGTTACTGCTAGACGACGAAGCAACCATCACCGGAGCAAGATGAGTCTCGGTTTGCGCGGAATGATGGTGATTGTCCGTAATCAACGACGTGACCATCATTGACGCATAGACATTCACCAACGCCCGCAGGGGATTGACCAACGGATCGATCGCCACAAAAATCAGCAACACCGCCTCCACCGGCAGCCCCAGCGGACGACACACCACCTCAATACACGACAGCGTCGCAATGCCGACCAACCCCAGCGACGACAGCGACGCCAAAATACAGCCCAGCAACACCGTTAGAAACGTACTAATGCCAAATGGTTCTTGGTAGACATTCAGCACAAACATCGTCGCCAGGACGAAATACACCGACGTTCCGTAGCGAAACGTGATCAGATTAATCGGCAATAGCGAATTCACCTTTTCTTCGTTAAATCCGAGTTCCTTCATCATCGTCAGCGCCGACGGCAAACAGGCAAAGCTATTCGAGGTGGTCACGGCCAGCACGGAGGTTTCTTTCATGCTGCTTAACAGACGCTTGAGGTTCGGACGTTTGGCCCGAAACCAGATGATCGTCACACTCAGCAGATAGGCGATCGCAAAGCAAAGATTCGCCAACAGCACGAACTTGAGCATGAGCTGAATTGTGTTCATCCCGGTCGAGGCGACCCGCTCACCGATCAAACCCAGCAACGCAAAGGGCAGAAAGGCCAAGGACGACTTAACGATATTGTTAAACGTCTGAAATACAAGATCGAGTACGGAAATAAAATGCTTCTGGACGTTGCTTTTGGGCAGCAGGCTAAGAGCAAGACCAAAGACGATCGAAAAGGTCAGAACTTCGAGGGTTTGGCCTTCGGATAGGGACGAAAAAATATTGTCGCTAATCAGGTTATTGAGCAATGCGCCCAAGCCGAGATTGGCGGTGTCATTTGGGGGAGGGGCTTCAAAGATAAAGAGCTGATAGTCAATGCCGGTTTTGTTGACCTCGGCGCCGAGGGAGGCGAGGGTTGTCGGATCAATTTCACCGCTTTGGGACGCCAAGCCAACCCCGATCGCCACCAGATTGCAGAAAATAAACCCGGCAAAGACAGCGAACAGTAGCCGCACAATGATCGAGCCGGAGTCTTTTTCACCCAGCAGGCGATAGGTTCCGACGACGATCGCCGAGAGCATGATCGGCAAGGCGCACAGTTTGAGAAACGAGAGATAGGCATTGCCCACCCAGGCCAGGGGCGGAACCAGGATCGGGAGCATCGCGCCGATGACCCCGCCCAGCACAATTCCGAGCAAAATGGCGAGGGGAGATTTGAGCAGTGCGATCCATTTCGTTGCTTTTGACTTAGGCATGGGCGAGGGTCTCGGTGTGGCGTGAATTGGAGGGGTTCGTCGGTGCGGTGAGGCGGTGAAGGTCGATCGATGAGAGTTTTGTAGTTTTGTGGTTTTGTAGTTTTGTAGGGTGGACATTGCCCACCATCACGGATACTGATGCGCGGGCTGATCGTGGTGGGCTGTGCGCCCCCTACTGGCGCGATTTCTCACATCGTTCTGAGAGCTGGAACGGCGAAGGCTCGTTCAGCCGTCGGACTTGCGTTGCTATTCTTGTGATTCTTTGGACTCTAGTGCTTCCGAAATTTTGGTGAGGACGGTGTCGGCTTCGACGGGGCGGGCGTAATTGTCGATGTAGAGGTTGGCGACTTCCTTGAGCAGGGTATTGTCCTGGGCGATCGCGATGCCCTTACCATCGTCTGAGTCTGCGACGAGGATGCTTTTAAGCTGAAAGGCGAGTTCGGGATTGTTCAGGACGATCGATCGCACTTCGACTTCATCACGAAACGCGGCCAGGGCTTGACGATCGAGCACGGCTTGTACCACCTCATCCCAGGTGGAATATTCCAGGATCTTGGCCTTGGGAAACAGTTGGTGGGCAAAGGAGACGTAGGATGTCCCGCCTAGCACTGCAATCCCGTCGGTAAGCTCGCGATCGAAGACTTGATCGGGCGTCAGGTCTTTGGCTTCGTACTGCACGAGCGATCGCTGATTCACCAGGAGCGACTGGCGAAATTTTAAGTAAGGCTGGGTAAAGGTCACCTTCATGCCACGCTTCGGGGTGCGGGATAGTTTGGCAATGCCGCAGTCCACTTCACCGGCAGCGATCGCGGCAATGACCGCATCATGATTGTCGTAGTCGCGCACATATTCCACCTCGACCCCGAGAACATCGGCGAGACCGATCGCAAACTCGGGGTCAATGCCTTCGAGTTGTGACCCCGTTTGCGCCTTGGCATAAAACGGAAAGTTATCGTTTTTCGGCATCCCAACCCGCAGGACACCGCGATCGATAATCGTCTGAATGTCGGGGATTTCCGAAGTGTCAGCGCTGGCGTCGTCTACAGCAATCGGCTCGCCCCACTCGTTGTACAGCGCATCGAGATCCTGAGCGATCGCCGCAGAGTTAAAGCCAACGATCGACACCAGCACAACGCAGAGCAACAGACAGAGTGTGGTCAGGATGGATCGTAAGCTTTGCCAGCGGTGAATTCTAAATGCGCGGGCGACCGGGCGATCGGGTTTATACGGCATGGTATGCATGACACTTGAAATTAGGGTTCATCGTCTTCGTCACACACTTTCGTCACGCGATCGCCTCACGCGATCAGCGGACAACATTGGCGGGCAATATTGACAGGCAACATTGGCGGACAAAAACTTCGGTTTCCTCAAGTGTTCAGAGTTAACCGGCTTGTGTCCGCAAAGAATTGAAATTTGACCGCGTGTATTTGCGTGCATTTAACGGTGTGTAATCGTGCTGTGGCTCGATCGCTTGGCGATGATGCTTTAACGACCGAACTCAAATTTCTCAAATTGCCCGAATTTCCCGAATTGCCCGAATTGACCGAATTGCCCGTCACGATCGCCATAATCGCGATCGCCGGTTGCTTGGGTGTAGACGATCACGGTGTCGGGTCTGAGGGAGCGGGGTCGGATGTGGCCGGAGTCGTGGGAACCGATCGCGAGTTGCGTGCGATCAGTTTGTAGCCGGAAAAGATGATCAAACCCAGGGCGATCGCCACGATCGCGAGTGAGATGGTGTTCGGCTGCCGGTTTGATCGATGGGGTTTGGACGATCGGCGTGAGGTCGATGAGGTCGATGCCGTGGCGATCGAAGATTGGGGCGAGGGATCATCATCATCCTCGGTGGGGATGAGAGCAGCGGCCAGACTGGAATAATCCCCCACCGCCAAGGCAAATTCCTGCGTCCAGCGAGAATGCTCAGGAATAATCGATGGGTCAATTTTGGCGTCGATCTTCGCATCCGGTGCGAGACCATACAGCCGCACACGAATTAGATTTTCCACATCAAGGTTAACGATCTTGGCGCGTAAAAACTCCAGCGTTGTCCCGCGATCGGGCGTTTCCCCCTCCGCCGACACCACCACATGCAGCACCTGATTGGTCAATACGACCTGACAGGACATCCCGCGATATTTCAACTGTTGATTCAGCAGCGCCGCGATCGCAGTTGTATTGCCCTGTTGCGCCAGAGCCAGCAAATCCTCGCGTTCCATTGCACCTAATCCTCTAATCCGATTGAAAGCGACTGTACACAGACGTATACACACCACTGAGTTTTTTGTTCGCAGGTTGAAACCCGTTATTGGCCTCTGTCTGTATCGTATACACCCCTTCGACGGTAAGAATGGCTCATTCCCCAACGCTCCATTCCGGATAGAGGCTCACGATCGCGTATGAACAGATATCACGTGTAGCCTCGGCACTCTGAATCAATTGACATCCATTGACATTAATTGGACTCAATTGACATCGACTGGCATCGACTGGCATCGACTGGCATCGAACTTTACTTATCTCAGGAATTCCAGGCATTCCCCAATATCCCCAGCATTCATTCGCATTCGCGCTCCTCGGTGGTAGGAACTATGGCACATCCGACAGCTCTTCTCGCACTTGCAACCCTCGCAGCACCCGCAGCCGCGACCGATACTCCGATCGCTCTGCCGCACGAGACCCAGAGCGCCCCCACAACGGTCAATGCCGCGCAGCACCAGCAAACCGCAGATCTCCAGCGCACGGTTGCCACCATTGGAACGCCCGAATCGATCGCTGCACGGCCAATGCTCGATCAGGGTTTACCCCTGCGCTATGCCGATGTTTCGACCGTGATGCCCTTCCAGTCGGAACCCTGGGTTTATGCCATCCTGGCGAATCTCGCCCTCACTCCGGCGATCATGGCGATCGTCTTTGCCATCATGCGGCGGCGCATTGTCGATCGGCTCACCGATGAAGTCCGCGATCAGCTCTACAAGCTCGAAGACCTCGAAGGCCAGATCCAAGCGGCGAACGATCGAGCCCAAGCCATGCTGCAACAGCTCGAAGGCTACACCCAAACCGCACACCAGGATCTCGATCAACGGGTCGCGGGTCTCACGCGAGATATCGAACAGCAGCTCGACGACATGAAGCAAATCGAGCGGGTGCGTAACGAATGTCTGCATCAAATCCAGACCTCAGCCTTGGAGGTTTCGGAAGTCAAAAACCGTGTGATCGATAGCCTGGGAAAGTTAACGCCTCAAGCCATCTTCGACGTTTTTGAGCCAGAATTACGCGATCGCCTCCACGCCATCACCCAGCGCATCGAGCAACTGATCGAACCGATCCACGAACACAATATCCCGATCCCGATCGACGCCTACAAAGTTCGCGCCGAGAAAGCCCTCCGCGAGCGCAACTTCGAGGAGGCCATCACCTTTTACGACGAAATCCTACGCCTCCAGCCCAGCAACACCCATCTGTGGACGCAGCACGCCTACGCCCTAGCGCAACTTCAGCGCTTCACCGAAGCGATCGCCAGTTACGATCGCGCCCTCGCCAGTGAACCGGGCAATCTCAAAGTTGCACTCCAGCGAGCGCGATTACTCGTCCGCCTGCAACAGTACGAAGAGGCGCTGAAAACCTACGATCGCATCCTGTCGATCGACCCCACCCAGATCGAAGCCCTCTTCGGACGGGGCAGCGTTCTCGGACGGCTACAGCGCTACGAAGAGGCGCTTGATACCTACGATCTCGCCCTCGAACGCCAGCCCGATAAATACGAAGTTTGGTTTAACCGCGCCAACACCCTCGGACGACTAGAGCGCTACGATGACGCCCTGCTCGCCTACGATCGCGCCATTCAGCTACGCCCCAACGAGCGCGAAACCTGGCACAATCGCGGCGCACTCCTGAGCAAACTTCAGCGCTACGAGGAAGCCCTCCACTGCTACGAAACCGCCGTCGAGATTAACCCCGAACAGTTTGAAGGCTGGTTTAACTTGGGCAACGTCCTCAGCAAAATACAGCGCCAGGAGGAAGCACTGACCGCCTACGACAAAGCCATTGGCATTGATCCGAACCGTTATGAACTCTGGTTTAACCGTGCCGCCGCCCTAGGACAACTCCAACTCTACGACGCCGCGATCGCCTCCTATAACAAAGTCCTCCAGCTCAACCCCAAAAACATCGACGCTACCTACAACCAGGCGTTACTACTCGAAAAACTCGGACGCTACACCACCGCCCTCGAATGCATCGATCGGACGATCGAAGAAAAACCCGAGTTTTACGATGCGTGGCTGGCGAGCGGTCGGCTGCTCGAACAGCTAGGCCGACTCGAAGAAGCGGCGATCGCCTACCGACGGGCGATCGATATTGACCCCGAAAAATGTGACGCCTGGTATAGCCGGGGTCGTCTCCTCTCGGATCTCAATCAACACCAGGAAGCGATGGACAGTCTCGGTCGCGCCTTCCAAATCAAAAAGCAACAGGAACAGGTACAAGGTCAAGCACAAAATCCAGCACAACATCACAACCTTCAGCACGTTAGTTAAACCATCTTCACGGCTGCCCAAAACATGGAGCTGCGTTAAATTTCAACAAATATAGCAGAAACCGATCGTATTAGGACGCTCTTGTTTAAGCCGAAAACCGCACTTCGACTCCGCTCAGTGCTCTCAGCTTTTTCATACGTCCTAACCAAATCGTTTTTTGCTATATAATCGCGAGAAAATTCTCTGCGATTATTTTGCTGTGATGCTGTTTATTCAAAGTAATTCTTAGGATTTTATTCGGATTCAAAATAAATAGAAACTATCCATAAAGAAACTCAAAAATATAAAGCTCTTTCCGGAACATAAAAATCAAACAAGAGTCTTAATTTCCAGCATCTTTATAAACTCCAAAACGAACCTAACTATTCTGCTTTTTAGCCATTACGCTTGATTTTAGGCTTGGATTTTAAGCTTGGATTTGGAGTTGAATTGCCAGAACGAACGCGAGATCAATCCTCGGGCTTCAGAGGGTCAACCTTCGACAGCTTGATGACGTTAATTAGACACAGCCATGATTCAGGTCTCTACCACTACTCTCGATATTTCACCGTGGAGAACCTTTCAGTTATGACCACTATCGTAGGGACGGATTTATCCGATCTCATCTTGCCCGACCTGATCTTTGACGATCGCTTCCTGGCGCTGGGTAATGTTGATGATGTCAGCGGCGGCGATGGTGATGACACGATCGCGACTTCGACGAGCGCCGATCGCATCGATGGCGGCAATGGTGACGACTTGCTGTTCGGCAATCAGGGGCGCGATACCCTGTCGGGCGGCGCGGACAATGACGTGATTTATGGCGGTCAGGATCATGACATGGTGTTCGGGCAGCGGGGTAACGATCGCCTATATGGCGAGCTGGGAGACGACACGATTTTCGGTGGATCGGGCGACGATACGATTTACGGCGGCGACGGCCAGGACTCGCTACGGGGCGATCGCGGGCGTGATGTGTTGTCGGGTGGATCGGGGGACGATCGGATCGATGGCGGCAGCGATCGCGATGTACTGACGGGCGGCAGCGGCATGGATGCGTTCGTGATTGGGCGTAACTTTGACGGTTCGACCACGGGCGGCGCAACGGTTGAGGATGCCGACCTGATCACGGACTTTTCGCGTGGCGTCGATCGCTTCCTACTGACGGAACGGCAACGTTTTCGCGACCTGACCTTTGCCACGAATAACGGCGATACGATCGTCCGCGACGGCATCACGGGCAACTACCTAGCGATCGTCTCCGGTGTCGCCGATCTCGACATCACCGACTTTGTGAACGAAATCGAGAGCCCCGGCACTGCGGGGTCAATTTCCCTCAGCAGTGATGCCTATAGCGGACGCGAAGCCCTGGCCGGTGCGGTTTCGCCCGAGCGGGTGACGATCGAGGCCGTGCGATCGGGTGGCAATACCGGCGCGGTGTCGGTCACCTATAGCACCGCAGCGGGTCGCGGGTCGATCGCCGCTGCGGGCGGCGACTATACCGAGGTGAATAATGGCGTGATCAGTTGGGCGGATGGGGAGACGGGGACGAAGACGTTTGATTTGCTCTTGCCGCCGGATGGTGCGACGAATATCTTTGAGCCGAACGAGACGTTTGGGGTGATGATCGAGCGGGCGACGAATGGCGCGGTGCTGGGCGATCGGCAAGGTGCGGTGATCACGATCGTCGATTCGTTGGCATAAGTGGCGATCGCGATTGGTGACGGGTATAGATCGATTTCGCGCCAGTAAATCACGGTATTACAAAAAATACTCCGGAATCGGAGGTGCAGCACCGAAGGAAGATCTTAGAGTGGTGAAGTTTACAAAATCAATGCTGCAATCACGAACTCAAATCGAATCCTATCTTGCTTTTTTTGAGATATTGTTTGAAGTTCTGACATAGCAAATTTACTGAGATTTGTCCGTTTAAAATAAATTCGATTTATTTGAATTTAAAAAGACATTTTTCGGGAACCTAAACAGCCAGTCTAAAGTCTCTAATTACAACATGTGACTCATGCATGAAAATCGAAAAATGTCTCAAACTTAAACGGCATTTAATCGGTTTCTTGAGCTTACATTTTCAGTAGCATTTAGATCGATCGCCGCGATCGTCGCTGAGTTAAACCAGCCAGATCGTCGCCGAGTCGGCAATCTTCACGGGTGTTTTCTACCAATGCGACTAACGCAACCCCTGTGGAGGAACACATGGCAAATATTACAGGTTCTCTAACCGCCGACGTAATCATTCCCGGCGGAGAAATTGACGGTACGATTCCCGATTTGACCGCTGACGACATCATCGATGGTCAAACTGGCGACGATATTATTGCGGCATCCGATGGCAACGACAGCATCGTCGGTGGCCTTGGCAACGACATGCTTTTCGGCAACACGGGCATTGATACGCTCGATGGTGGCGATGGTGATGATTCGATCTTCGGCGGTAAAGACGACGACAGTTTGATCGGTGGTGCGGGTAACGATTACCTCCACGGCGATCTCGGTGTCGATGTGGTTTACGGTGGCGATGGCGATGACGCGATCGGCAGTAACTCCGGCAATGACACGCTTTACGGCGGCGCGGGTAATGACACGTTCTTTGGTGGTAAAGACCAAGATGTGATCTACGGCGAAGAAGGCGATGACGTGATCTCGGGCGATATCGGCAGCGATATCGTTTACGGCGGTTCGGGCAAAGACACCTTCGTCATGGGTCGCAATGCGGATGGTTCGACCACCGGTGGTGCGCTGACTGCGGATGCTGACCAAATCATGGATTTTGTCAGCGGCGAGGACAAAATCCAGCTCACGGCTGATCAGACCTTTGATGACCTAACGTTTGTCAAAGACCAGGGCAACACCATCATTCAAGACAAGGTCACGAGCGAGTTTCTCGCGGTGGTCAATGGTGTGACGGACATCGACGCGACCGACTTCAAGTCGGAAACGGCGACGCCGGGTGATGCGGGTATTATCCAGTTTTCTAGCGCGGAATACAGCGGTAAGGAAGCGGATGCCGGATCGCCGTCGCCGAACCGGGTGACAATCACGGTGGAACGATCGGGCGGCAGCTCGGGTGCGGTCACGGTCAGCTATAACACGGCTGCGGGTGTGAACAGCCCAGCGGAAGCGGCGACGGATTACACCGAGGTCTCGAATGGTGTCCTGAGCTGGGGTGATGGTGAAACGGGGCCGAAGACGTTCGAGGTGTTGTTGCCGTCGGATGGTGATGTCAACGTTTTTGAAGATAGCGAAACCTTCAGCCTGTTGTTGCAAAGCCCGACGAATGGCGCGGTGCTGGGCGATATCCAAGCGGCGGTGGTGACGATCAATGATGGTGCGGATGCTGATTTAGGTGCTGCGCCGACGTTGGTGGGTGCGGAACTGCTGGTGGCGGATGCTGCGGGCTCGTTCATCGGTGAGGTGACTTCGACGTCGGCGAGCAGCTATTCAATCACGGGCGCGATCAGTGATGGTGGCGCGGCGGTGGAAAATCCGATCACGGTGGATGCGAGCGGCAAGATGGTGCTGACGGCTCCGGGTGCGACGGCGCTCAACAGTGTGAAGTATCTGGATGTGACGATCGCCACTGACCTGGGTGCGGAATCGACGATTCGTGTCTATGGCAATATCGAAAATGCCATGAATGACACGATTATCGGTGATGCGCTGGATATCAGTGATGGTACAGGTCAGGATACGATCTTGGTCGGTGCTGGTGAGTACCTCGAAGATGTCATCCTTGATAAAGAGGTGACATTAAACGGTCCGGCGAAAGGCATTGCTGGCGTCGGTACACGTAACACTGAAGCGGTCTTGAAAGGCTTCATGAGTGTCGTTGCGGGTGCGGATAGTGCAACCGTCGATGGTTTTACCTTCGATACTGATGGTCTAGTTGATATTTCTGCTGTTACTGATGCTTTAACCATCAAAAACAACATCTTCAAGAATCAGCTTGATACTCCGGTTTCGGCCACGGATGTTGCGTTGACTGACTTCACACTTGAGAACAACTTGTTTGATGCGCTTGGAGCGACAGCCGTAGATCTGAAAGGGGCGACTTCGGTCTCGATCAAAGGCAACACGATCCAAAATATCGATAACGATACGGCTCACGGCATCGAACTCGAAGATATTTCGCTATCGGCGACGGTGAGCAATAACGTTATTCAGCTCATGTCCAAAGCCGATCGCGGGATTAACATCCTCAGTACGACAGTCGGTGCGACAACCGGTTATACCCTCAGCCGTAACACGATCGATAAAGCCGGTGGTGCAGGTATCGCCCTCGCCAATACCCTCGAATCGAAACTATCTGTCACAGGTAATACGATTACAGGTAACGGTAAGACGCCAGCGGGCGGCCTCGAAGAAGGCGGTGTGTACCTCGTGGATGGTGCTACGGTCTTGACTCTACCGGTCACCATTACCGGCAACAGCATCCTCCAGAATACAGGTGGTGGTGTCCGAGTTGATGGTGGTGGCATTGGTGCGGCGAATCTGTTGAAAGTCTCGGGCAATAACTTTGCTGCCGATGAAGTCAGCACGAGTAACCGAACTCTGAAAGCTAACCTTGACCTCGCTAATGCAGTCACCGCGATTGGTGGTCTTGGTGTTCACTTCACTGCGGTTCCAGTTGGTACTGTAGATCTAACCGGTAACTGGTGGGGTAATACAACGCCGACAATTGTTGATATTGATCCGGCAACGAACCCACGAGCGAACATCTACTCCATTGGCGATACGCTCGTTAATGCAAATGTCGAGCAGGCTAACTCAACGGCGACTGTCAACTTCAACACGGCACTTTCGAGCGGCCTGTCTATCTAAGTTGTAGGGTGGGCATCGCCCACCACCGAAACTCATCACAACAAAAACAAAACACTCGATCGGTCAAAGCGGAACACATAACGGTGGGCAATGCTCACCCTACGGAACACGGTAGGCGATACCCCGCCGATTCATCACCCCGATCGAGCCATAAACCCAAACCGCAGGAACCGATCGCGATCGGCTCCTGCGGTTTCCTGATCTCCACCAACCGCCAAAAAATCACCAAAAATAGCCCAATTTCTCCAAATCGAATTAATATAAGAGCGGCTTTCAGTTTTAACACCGCTAGGGCGCGGTTCGTCTGTGCTATTCAATCCGCCCCTAGTCTGTTTCCTCTTGCAACTACCGATCGCGACCCACAGCCCAACCCTCGCGACCACCCCATAGCCCCCGACAACCCATGCCCGCGCCCGTTTCCTCCGCCACTCGCCCCAACGGCCACGAAACCCCGCGCGGGCTTTGGCATGACATCTGGCAACGCTTCCGCCAAGACCGCACCGCCCTGATCGGCGCGATCGTCCTGGGAATGATCGCGATCGCCGTCAGCCTTGGCCCGATCGCCTACCACGCCTCACCCACCGAAATCGACTTCGCCCGATCGAGCCTGCCCCCCAGCACCGCCCACCCCTTCGGAACCAACGACCTCGGCCAAGACCAACTCGCCCGCATCCTCATCGGCGGACGCATCTCCCTCGCCGTCGGCCTCGCCGCCATGAGCGTCGCCATCGGCCTCGGAACCACGATCGGCGCGATCGCCGGATTCTACGGCGGTCTGATCGACACCCTGCTGATGCGCCTCACCGACCTGTTTCTCTCCCTACCCCAACTGCCGCTCCTGCTCCTCGTCGTCTACCTGTTTCGCGACACCCTCAGCGCGATCGCAGGCCCCGAAACCAGCATCTTTATCCTCGTCATTTTGCTGATCGGCGGCCTCAACTGGATGTCCGTCGCCCGCCTCGTCCGCGCCGGATTTCTGACCACGCGATCGATGGACTACGTCACCGCCGCCCGCGCCCTCGGAGCCTCGCCCCTACGCCTGATTTTCGTTCACATTTTGCCCAACATCATCGGAACCGTCATTGTCGCCGCCACCCTCAGCGTCGGTAGCGCCATCATCACCGAATCCACCCTCAGCTTCCTCGGCCTCGGTTTTCCCCCCGACGTACCCACCTGGGGACGGATGCTCTACGACGCCCAAAACCACATCACGATCGCGCCCTATCAAGCCCTCTTTCCTGGCCTTGCGATCTTCCTGACGGTTCTGAGCATCAACTACATCGGCGACGGCCTCCGCGATGCCTTCGATCCCAAATCCTCGATCCCCAAATCCTAGGAACCATCATCAACTAAATTATCGTTCCCACGCTCCGCGTGGGCAACGCCATCCCCAGACGCTCTGCGTCGCATGACGATCGCGCGATCACTGGACGCAGAGCGTCCCGACGGCATTCCCACGCAGAGCGTGGGAACGATGTGCAACGTCTTTTGTGGGGTTTTATCAAGCATGGACGAGACAAAATTTAAATCATGATTAATCATGTCCATATTAAAGTAGACAATCTTCATCATGATTCTTCCTGGCGTATTCAGCAGTACCCTTGTGGGTGGTGTGACCTCTGATGTTTTAGAAGCGCTTGCTGGCGATGCCATCGTTGTTGGTTTGGGCGACGCCGATCGCCTGTTCGGTAACACCGGCCACGACCTCCTGGCGGGCAACACCGGCGACGATACCCTATTCGGCGGTGACGGTGACGATACCCTGAGAGGCGGCGAAGGCGCAGATGTACTCTACGGCGATCGCGGGGTTGATATCATCGCAGGCGATCGCGGTGATGACTTCCTCCACGGCGGTACGCTGAACCCGACGGATACGGCGGATGCGGGTAACTGGCTGTTTGGCAATACCGGCGATGACACGATCGCGGGTGACGCTGGCGACGATTCGATTTGGGGCGGTCAGGGTGATGACGTTATCACCGGGTCGGATGGTGATGATGTGCTGTTGGGCGATCGGGGTCGCGACACGCTGACGGGCGGGGCGGGACGTGATGTCTTCGCGATCGGCTACGTGACGCGCGAGGGTGCGGTGCAATCGACGGGCGGCGATACGGAAGATGTTGTCGATATCATTACGGATTTCCAGGCCGGGGAGGATCGCATCGAGTTAGTGGGCGATCTGTCGTTTGCGGCGCTGGAGTTTACGATCGTCGGCGGCAGTACGATCGTGCGCGATCGGCGTAATGGCGAGTTTTTGGTGCAGGTGGAGGGTTTGACGAACCCGATCGCGAGCGATTTTATTTCTTTTGTGTCAGAAGCTGCGGATGCGACAGAGTCGATCGACTCGTCGCCCAGTCCGACGCCCAGCCCGACGCCAACTCCAACCCCTGTGCCGGAGGCGATCGAGACGCCAGCGCCAACTCCAACCCCGACCCCAACTCCAGCCCCGACCCCAACTCCAGCCCCGACACCAACACCAACCCCGACACCAACACCAACCCCGACTCCAACTCCAACTCCAACCCCAACTCCAACCCCCGCACCGCTCCCGGCTCCTAGCTATGACTTTGCCGCTGCGACCTATAGCATCGCAGAAGGCAACACCACCGCAACGGATACCACGGTTACGCTAAACCGGACGGGGGACACGAGCGCGGCGGAAACGGTGACGGTGGCGCTCGCAGCGGGCGCAACGGACGGCGCAACGGCGGGGGATGACTTCACCGCTGGCCCGATCGCGGTGAGTTTCGCGGCGGGTGAAACGAGCAAGGCAGTCAGCATCGAAGTCTTGGGCGATACGGATGTGGAGGCGGATGAGACGATCGCCCTATCGCTGATGGGCTTTAGCGCCACGGGCAGCGCGGGCGGCACGAACCCGACGGCGGTGCTGACGCTGACGAATGACGATACGGCTCCGGCGG
This sequence comes from uncultured Geitlerinema sp., assembly GCA_964518905.1. Taxonomy (GTDB): domain Bacteria; phylum Cyanobacteriota; class Cyanobacteriia; order Cyanobacteriales; family Geitlerinemataceae; genus RDYZ01. Next base: position 85,057 of record CAZFJL010000012.1, read on the forward strand.
CTCCCACGGCGGTCGATGACGGCAGTTACACGCTGAATGTGGGTGAAACTCTGAGCATTTCGACCACGGCAAATAACGATCTGCTGGACAATGACAATCTTGGTTTTCCTACGGCCACGATAGACTTTGTAGTATGGGATACCGAAGACGCCAATCCAGGGGAAAGTTTGGTAGTCAATGGCGGGGATTTGACGTTAACGGTGAATGCAGACGGCAGTTTTGAGGTGACGGATGCACCTGAGCCGGGAAGCTATGACATAACCTATATTCTGCGAAATTCTGAGGGTCAGAGCATCGGAGATTTCACGATCGTCGTCCAACAATTACCCACCGCCAATAATGATGCTTATACGGTTGGTTTAGGGTCGGATTTAACAATTGCCACCACCGCAATCAACGACATTCTCGACAATGATACGATCGGCTTTCCTGCGGCAACGATCGCCAGTTTTGGCGGTGGCGATCTCGGCGGTTCTGTGACTAGCAATACGGCGGGAGGCTCGATCGCTTTGGCAGGCGGAACGTTGACGGTGAATGCGGACGGTAGCCTCACTTTGGCTAATCCCAATACGGTCGGAACCTACAGTTTTGACTATCAGCTCGAAAATGCAGCGGGGACGGATAACGGCACGATCGCGATCGAGGTGACGGCGACACCACCGACGGCGACAGATGATGGCGAGTATGTGGTTGAGGAGGGAGGAACGCTAAACATTACGACGGCGGACGACAATGATTTGCTCGATAACGATACGTTAGGTAGCCCTGTATCGACGCTAACGACATTTGGTGGCGGCAGCCTTGGGGGAACTGTAACGACGAATACTGCCGGTTCTCCTGTTAGTTTGGCGGGTGGAACGTTGACGGTGAACGGGAATGGCAGTTTCAGTTTAGTGAATCCGACCACGACCGGAACCTACAGTTTTGACTACCAGTTATCGAACGCTGGCGGAACCTCTGATGGCACGGTTAATATCCTGGTTGGCATACCGCCGGTAGCGGTTGCCGATGGTGTTGACGATCCGGCGACGGTTGGCAATGAGGAGTTGTATGTGCTAAGTTTCGATCCAAACGGGCAGGTTTACAATGCCAGCCCGTTTACAGCGTTTGGCGGCTTGCTTGGTAATGATTCATTAGGCTCCCCGGCTGCGTCGATTACCAGTTTTGGTGGCGGCGATTTGGGGGGTGCTGTAACGGATAATCCGGCAGGTAGCTCGGTGGCGTTACCAGGAGGCTCGCTGACAGGAACCCCACCAACCAATGTACTAACGGTTGGTTCTGATGGTAGTATCACGTTAGTGAATGCTAATAGTCCTGTGACTTATACCTTCAGTTATCGCTTGGAAAACGCCGCTGGTGTGTCTGATGCTGAGGTAACGCTTTTTGTAGTCTAACCAATTCTTGCTCATTTTGAATATATTAAATTAAACCCATAAGTAGCTCAAGTAAAAAAGTGAGGTTATAGAATGAGGTGAGAGGGAAGTGCT
>CAZFJL010000013.1:0-85587 GCA_964518905.1 uncultured Geitlerinema sp.
GTTGAGCTGCTCTCGTCCGGTCGCCTCCCTTTGTTCGCCGTAGCTGAGTAGTTACTACAAAACTTAATTCCCGATTCATCAGGCAAAATATTAGGGTATCTATAGGCGCAACTTCAGCGCTAGCTTTCGACCCCAGAATTCTGGCAACGCATCATACCCAGTGATTCTCAACGTCGCGCCTCCCGTTTCACCGCACCCCACGCTTGAGGGAACGTAATACTATGACAGGAAGATCGAATCTTCACCTGACTCAGTCTGGCGAACATCCTGCTCCGCTCACGATCGCCCCCTCCCACAACGCAACTCCAGACAGCCAAAAAAATCCCGCGAACTGCCCCTGCACCGATCGGCTGGATAGTGACATCCTGCCAACCGCCGAACCGACGTTTTACTACTTCGCCTATGGCAGTTGCATGTGCCCCGTCGATTTGCAGCGTACCCTGGGCGAAAATACCCGCGATTATGTCATCGGCACGGCTCGCCTCGATCACTACCGTCTCGCTTTTAACCGTCGAGCGCAACATCGCGACAGTGGCGTTCTCGACGTCGTGGCCGATCGCTCCAGCCATGTGGAAGGCGTGTTATACCGCTTGCCCTGGCGATTGAGCGATCGGCTCGACGAACGCGAAGAAATCCCGATCCGTGGCTACCAACGCGACACAATCTCCGTCACCTGCCGCGATCGGGTCTATGCCAGCGTCCGAACCTATAGCGTTGTGAACAAACTACCGCGCGAACTCGCCCCGAATGACTGGTATTTCAACGTCGTTCTGCGTGGAGCCGTGACCTGCGGTTTGTCCGAGCAGTATTGCTGGAAACTCTTTGAGCATATGCACTCGCTGCAACAGCAACAAATTGCGTAATACTACGAATGAAGTAGTCGAGGCAAACTATTGACCCCTAAGATCTCAATTATTTGAGTCTCACCTAAATTTAGACCTCCCCTTTATATTTATATTCCCGAACTGTCAACAGCACCGGATTCATTCTGCAATCTAAATGCATGAACTTTTGTAACATGCATAATCAATCAGATCGCCCAAAATTATTGATTTTCTTGGCTTTTTGTAACCGATATTAGGCATGAAGATATGATCAGAGTGTTGAAGGTACAGCCATAAATTTTCAAAAATTACGGTTTTAGTTTCTAAAGCTCTGTATATCGATGGAAGCCTCTGGGCCTAATGCTTACACTGTCGAAGGTCAGAAATGCCGTTTTTTGCTGTCTTAACCACTTAAAAATTAGGCATTGTACCTAATCAAAAAAATGATTGACTTAAGGCCATATAATAGATGAAGAGACATTTTACAGTCCCTCGTCTACATACTGAACTATGATGTGTAAAAAATAGGTTAAAAGCTCATTTTTGATGATCCGAAATCTATACAATGTTGCACTTTGTAGATTGCGTTTTCTCTTGCTTTAGGACGTACACTCTAGTTCCTATGACACCGTGGCAACTAAGCCATCTTGACGATACGCAAATAATGGGGCTCCGAGGGTCACCATTCAACAACACCCGCGTTAATCTTAGAGAATCCAACACTGGTAACGAGGCAAGGCGAAGGAATTTCACATGACTGTAGCTGTCGAACCTAAGCAACATGCGAGTATTTTTATTGCGAGACTCGTTCAACAGGCAAAAAAACAACTAACCGGACAGCTTGATATCCAAGCCGCTAATGGTGAGCGCTGGAGCATTTATTTTTGCGTGGGTCGAATCCTGTGGGCGACTCACCACGATCGCAATGTTCGAGCCCTGCGCTATCACCTTTTAAGTGCTTGTCCAGAGCTTGACTTTAAAAACTTGATTGTGCGTGAAGCCGATAAGTTTTTTTCGTGGGACTATCAGGTTTTATGGGTGCTTGAAAAACGCAAAGCAATTTCGATGGAACAAACGGGAGCGGCGATCAAAGAAACGATCGTCGATTGTATGTTTGACATCATGCGCCATGAACAGCAGGGAGCGCTTCAGTTTAAGTTGCTTAAACATGAAGCGCTTAATATGCTGCGAATGCAGCTTGTGGCGCTCAATGTTGTCGCCTTGATCAAAAAAGCGCAGGCGATACTCAATGCTTGGAATGACGCTAAACTCGTCGGGATTGATCCGGATGCGGTTCCGTTGATCGCCGATCGCGATGCCTTAAAAGCTAATATTCCCGAAAAAGTGTTTCAGCAGTTAACGAAGCGTATTGATGGGCGTACGTCATTACGCGAACTGTCGTTGATGATGAAGATTGATTTGGTGCGCCTGTCGCGATCGCTCCTAGCCTACATCCGCAAGGGGTGGATCTCCGTGATGCCCGCTCCCGAGATACCTCGCCCACAACCGCCCGCCACCGAAGTTTCGCCAACTCACAATACGGAAGACCGTCGCCAGTCTTTAATCGCCTGTATCGACGATAGCCCGCAGGTTTGTGAGCTGATGAAGCAAATCATCACAGAGGCGGGGTATCGTTTTATTGGCGTTACCGACTCCGTGCGAGCGCTGCCGGTTTTGCTGGAGAAACATCCCAACATGATTTTTCTTGATCTGGTGATGCCGGTGGCGAATGGTTATGAGGTGTGTACACAGTTACGGCGCATGTCCGTGTTTGAGACGACACCGATCGTCATTTTGACGGGTAACGACGGGGTGGTCGATCGGGTGCGAGCCAAGATGGTGAAAGCGTCCGATTTTTTGAGTAAGCCGGTGGACAAAAGTAAGGTGCTGTCTACGATCGAGCGTTTACTCCAGGCTGCGGAAACATCGGCAATCTAAGTGCAGTGAGATTCACGGCTTTAGATTGAGTTCCCTCCATTGCTGGGTTTGCGAGGTGATGACAGATTGAACATGGCGAAGATTCAGGGTGTGACGCTTCGCAGATCGCGAGTTCGGAACTGTTGAAACACCGTAACACCATGTAAAGAACTGCAATCATTCCATAAGTGAGAGATACAGTTTTTTTTGTTAGCCTTATGTAAGAACAAATTCGGGCGTTCTGGATACCGGCAATGGTTAGTCTAGAGCGAAAAATGTTATCTGCGCTTTCCCCGAAAGCAAGACCAAACCATTCGCGAGAAGTACGTTTTATGACGTCTGTTTCGCGGTGCGGATGTCGTCCTAAGTTCGATTTTGCTTTAGATTTTTGGGGTTTTTTTAGAATGGGAACTGTGTTAGTCGTTGAAGACGGGCAAACCGATCGTGAACGGATCAATCGTTTTCTTAAGCAAGCTGGCCATACTGTCGCTAATGTCGGGAGTCGCGATGAGGCGTTTACGTATCTTGATGGCAAGAAGCCGGACTTGATTGTCCTTGACGTCATTTTGCCAGGACAGAGCGGTTTTGAGATTTGCCGCGAGCTGAAAGGCAGCGATACAACCAAGGCGATTCCGGTCATGATTTGTTCGAGCAAGGGGACCGATGTGGATAAAACTTGGGGCAACATGCTTGGGGCGGATGCTTATCTGACGAAACCCGTGGACGAGTCTGAATTAATAAAAACGTTAAAACAGTTGCTGGGTTGATCCCCAGTGACGGAGCAGGATGGCTTTTGACCGGGGATGGACGCTTCTACATCGGCTAGAGTTTTGGCTCTAGATCCTGTTTAAAGGTTTCTGAGAATGTCTGGAAGCGTTCGAGAAGTTAAGACTGTTCTCTCCTCCCCCGTTCGCCTTCGATCGTGATTGGTTGCTGGTGTTCCTGCTGATCTTCCTGCTGGTCTTCCCCACTGTGTATCTAAAGCTCACGACCTTTCCCCACAGCACTGTTCATCGCATGACTGCGCTCAGTTCGCGCCCTTTTCCCCATGTCTTTCGCGTCATTTCCGAATCGCCAATCTGATCCTTCGGGGGGGTCTCCTCGCCGCGATTTTCCGGGTTCATTGGCGACATCGCAGGCTGCCACGGTTGCCTTTAATACGTCTGTTGCCGATAACCCGCAGGTTGTTCAAAAGTTCTTACAGTTTTTGCTGCGTCAGGGCGATCGAGCGTTAATTCCGGTTGAGACGATCTCGGAAATCGTCACGATACGTGTGCCGGAGGTGTTGCCGGTTCCGCAGATGCGCGATTGTGTACTGGGTGTGTACAACTGGCGCGGCGAGATGTTGTGGATCGTCGATCTCGGTGAGGCGATCGGGTTTCCGTCGTTATTTGGCGGTAAGCGTCCGCCGGACACGGCGATCGCGATCGCGATCGAGCAGGGCGATCAGACCATCGGTTTTGTCGTACCTCAGGTACTGGACTTGGAGGTCTATAACCTGCAACAACAGCAGGAAACCGACCCGCAGCTTTTCCCCGCTAGTGTGCTGCCGTTTTTGTCGGGCTATTTTATCGACGACAGTAACGAGATCGCGATCGCGATCGACATACCATCCGTTTTTCAAGTTTTACAGCAGGGTCTTTGAAGTCTACTAACGTCTTTGCTGGTGATGTCTTTGCTGGTCTGAGTCGTCTTGTACCGACGGTCTGATACGAGCCAGATTTAGCCCATCGCTGTTTGACAAATTTTCGTCTCCACCTCTTCACGCTTCCTCGATATGTTCTGCCGCCTAATGGTTTCTCGGGGGCTTAGTCCACCGCTCTTCACATAAACCGGTTTACTCACTCCGGCTTTCCTTCGTTCGTTTCACCGCTTCACTCACTCCAGACCCTCCGTCATTCCGCAGGAGATCGCTAACATGGCCCCTCAAGAGTTATCGTCCCGAGAAATATCGACCTTTGAGCAGTCTCTCAAGGAGCTGCGTCAGCAGGTAACCGGTGTTGCCGAACAGATGCGCAGCGCTAAAACTCCGGAAGATCTACTGAAAATGGCGGCGATTCAGATCCGCCAAAGCTTGCAGGTCGATCGCGTCTTGATGCTGCGGTTTTTGGAGCCAGGGATCGATCGATTGATTGCGCCGTCGATTCCAGGCGGTTCGATGCAGCCCAGCGAGGGGCAATCGGTGACGTCCTATCTCTACAGTTCTCGCAATACGAGCGGTGTGGGGTTTGGGAACGGCAATGGAAATTCTCGATCCGGTGACCACAACGATACGGCTAGCGTCACGGCTAGCGTCAGCGAGAGTGATGAATTCTCGGACTATACCGGCCTGGTGGTGGCGGAATCTTTAGCGCGGGGCTGGACGCCGACCCAGGGCGCAACGATTCATTTGACAGGATTCGGCTTTGATACGCCCGAGGAGTATGTCACCCATCCCTTCGTTTCGATCGCCGATACCGAGCGCACCAATCTAACCCCGTACCAGCGCCAAATTCTGGAGCGCTACCAGGTCAAAGCCAGTCTGAATGTGCCGATTTGTTTGGGCAAGAACTTTTGGGGTTTGCTGTCGGTGCAGCAGTGCGATCGATCCTATCAGTGGGCGGAGCGCGAGATTGTCTTTTTGCGTCAGGTGGTGACGGAAATGACGGTGTTGATGCAGCAGTTTGATCTCGATCTGGCGGTGATCAACTCGCAAGCCAAGGTCGAAGCTGCGTTGACGGATCTGCGTGAAGCGCTCGGACGCGGACAGGATCGCGATAACAGCGTCTCGCGCGTGATTGAGCGCGTGCGACAGTCGCTCGATATTGACGAAATTTTTGCAACAACGACCCGCGAAGTGCGGATGTTGCTGAATTGCGATCGGGTCTCGGTCTACAAATTGAACGCGGATTATAGCGGTCAGTTTGTCGCGGAATCCGTCGCGCCGGGCTGGGTTGAACTGGTCGGGCCAAATGTGCAGCGCGTCTGGAAAGATACCTATCTCGAAGAGAATCAGGGCGGACGCTACGCCGAACATGAAACCTACGCCGTTGAAGATATCTATACGGAAGGTCATGATCCCTGTCACATCGAGCTACTCGAACAGTTTGAAGCGCGGGCGTATATGCTCGTGCCGATGTTCCAAGGGGAAACCCTCTGGGGCATCCTCGCGGCCTACCAAAATGGCGGGCCACGATCGTGGGAACAGGCTGAAGTCACGCTGCTACAGCGAATTGCGGATCAGTTAAGCATTGCACTGCAACAGGCGGAAACCGTCCGCCAGGTGCAGTTACAGTCGAAACGGGTCGAAAAGGCTGCCGAACGCGATAAGACCTTTGCTCAGGTGATGAGCCGCATTCGTCAGTCGCTCGAAATCAACGAAATCTTTAATACGACAACGCGAGAGGTGCGATCGCTGCTGCACTGCGATCGGGTTTCGGTCTACAAATTCAACCCGGATTTTAGCGGCGAGTTTGTCGCTGAATCTGTGACAGAAGGCTGGGGCGCATTGGTCGGCCCCAATGTGCAGCGCGTTTGGAAGGATACCTATCTCGAAGAGAACCAGGGTGGACGCTACGCCCTGCGCGACACCTACGCCGTCTCGGATATCTACACCGAAGGCCATGATCCCTGTCACGTGGAACTGCTCGAACAGTTTGAAGCGCGGGCCTATACGCTCGTGCCGATTTTCCAGGGGGATCATCTCTGGGGCATTCTCGCGGCCTACCAGAACGATGGACCGCGCGATTGGGAAGACGACGAAGTGCGCTTGCTGGCTCGCATCGCGGATCAGCTTGGTGTGGCACTGAAACAGGCGGAGACCCTAGCGCAGGTGCAGCTACAGTCGCAGCGGGTCGAAAAAGCAGCGGAACGGGATCAGACGTTTGCTCAAGTGATGAGCCGCATTCGTCAGTCCCTCGATCTAGATGAAATTTTCAACACAACGACACGAGAAGTACGATCGCTGCTGAAGTGCGATCGGGTTTCGGTCTATAAGTTCAACCCCGATTTTAGCGGCGAGTTTGTCGCTGAATCCGTCTCGGTGGGCTGGGGCGCATTGGTCGGGCCGAATGTGCAGCGCGTCTGGAAGGATACCTATCTCGAAGAGAACCAGGGCGGACGCTACGCCCTGCGTGACACCTACGCAGTCTCGGATATCTATACCGAAGGCCATGATCCCTGTCACGTCGAGCTGCTCGAACAGTTTGAAGCGCGGGCGTATATGCTGGTGCCGATTTTCCAGGGGGATCATCTCTGGGGCATTCTCGCGGCGTACCAAAACGATGGGCCGCGCGATTGGGAAGAGGCCGAGGTGAGCTTGCTCGCCCGGATTGGCGATCAGCTGGGTGTTGCGCTGAAGCAGGCGGAAACCCTCGGGCAGTTGCGTAGCCAAAGCGAGCGCATCGAGCAATCCGCCGTCCGCGATCGCGCCGTGGGTCAGGTGATCGCCCGGATTCGCGAATCCTTCGACATCGAAACCATTTTCGGCACGACAACGCGGGAAGTGCGATCGCTGCTGAAGTGCGATCGGGTCTCGGTCTATAAATTCAACCCCGACTATAGCGGTGAGTTTGTCGCCGAATCCGTGGCTGATGGCTGGGTCAAGCTGGTGGGGCCGAATGTTCAACGGGTTTGGAAGGATACCTATCTCGAAGAAAACCAGGGCGGACGCTACGCCGATCGCGACACCTACGCCGTTTCGGATATCTACACCGAAGGTCACGATCCCTGTCACGTGGAGCTACTCGAACAGTTTGAAGCCCGCGCCTATACCCTCGTGCCGATCTTCCAAGGGTCAGAACTGTGGGGCATTTTAGCCGCTTACCAGAACGACAAGCCGCGCGATTGGGATGACGACGAAGTCGGGTTGCTGGTTCGCATTTCCGATCAGCTTGGTGTGGCGCTGCAACAGGCGGAAACCCTGTCCAAACTGCGCGAGCAAAGCGAACGCATCGAAAAGACTGCCGCCCAAGACCGCGCGATCGACCAGGTGATTGGCCGCATTCGTCAGTCCTTCGATGTGGAAAATATTTTCACCACCACCACGCAGGAAGTGCGGCAACTGTTGAAATGCGATCGGGTCTCAGTCTACAAATTCAACCCCGATTTCAGCGGTGAGTTCGTTGCCGAGTCCGTCGCCCAGGGCTGGGGAAAACTCGTTGGCCCGAATGTTAAGCGCGTCTGGAAAGACACCTATCTCGAAGAAAACCAAGGCGGACGCTACGCCAATCGCGAAACCTACGCCGTCTCGGATATCTACACCGAAGGCCACGATCCCTGCCACGTCGAGCTACTCGAACAGTTTGAAGCCCGTGCCTATACGCTCGTGCCGATTTTCCAAGGATCGGAACTGTGGGGCATTCTCGCGGCGTACCAAAATGATGGGCCGCGCGACTGGGAAGACAATGAGGTGGGTCTACTCGTCCGGATCTCAGACCAGCTCGGAATTGCCTTACAGCAGACCGAGACTCTAGAGCAGTTGCGTCAGCAGTCCGCCAAGCTGGAAAAAGCGGCGGTTCGCGATCGCGCCGTCACCCAGGTGATCGATCGCATCCGTCGCACCCTGGATGTAGAAACGATTTTTGATACGACCACAAAAGAAGTCCGCACGCTGCTCAAATGCGATCGCGTCGGGGTCTATCGATTTAACGCAGACTGGAGCGGTGCGTTCGTCGCCGAATCCGTCGGCGCAACCTGGGTTTCCCTCGTCACCCGTCAGCAAGAGCTACCCGCCTTGCAGCGCAACGTCAGCGATTGCGACTCGCTGAAACCCCTCATCGACGCTTCAACCTATATTGAGCCTCAAGCGGGTGACACCTACCTTCAGGAGACCGAAGGCGGTCGCTTTGCCGAGAAGAAGACGTTCTCGGTGACGGATATTTATGCCGCCGGGTTTACCCCCTGCTATTTGGAAATCCTGGAACAGTATCAATGTCGCGCGTACGCGATCGTGCCGATCTTCCAGGGCGATCGGCTCTGGGGTTTGCTCTCCGCCTATCAAAATAACGGGCCGCGCGACTGGGAAGAAGCCGAAGTGCAACTGTTGGCGCAAATCGGCGTCCAACTCGGGGTCGCGATCCAACAGGGTCAATACCTGAAAAAAGTAGAAGAACAAGCCTCGGAACTGGAAGCGGCGGCACAGCGAGATAAAGCTGCAAAAGAAGACTTGCAGCGCAAAGCGCTCGATCTGCTGATGGCCGTCCGTCCGGCGCTCGATGGTGACCTCACCGTACGGGCTCCGGTGACCGAGGATGAACTCGGAACCCTGGCCGACTCGTACAACAACACGCTGCAAAGTCTGCGGCGGATTGTGGTTCAGGTGCAAGGCGCGGTCGCCAAGGTGGTGAATACCTCCGAAAGCAGTGATGCATCGCTGATTGAGCTGTCGTCCCAGGCGCAAAAGCAAGTGGAGGAAATCACCAATGCTCTCGGCCAGATTCAAGAGATGGTGAGCTTTACCGAAGAGACCGCGAAAAATGCCCTCCAGGTGGAAACCGCGATCGAAACGGCCAACAAAACCCTGCAATCCGGTGACGAGGCCATGAACCGTACCGTAGACGGCATCATGGACATCCGTAAAACCGTGACCGAGGCGGCCAAGAGCATCAAGCGCTTGACCCAGTCCTCGCAGGATATTGCCAAGGTGGTGAACCTGATTAACAACTTCGCAACTCAGACCAACTTGCTGGCGCTGAACGCGGCGATCGAGGCGACGCGAGCGGGCGAGTACGGACGCGGGTTTGCGGTGGTGGCCGACGAGGTGCGATCACTGGCGCGTCAATCCGGGGATGCAACGACCGAGATCGAAAAGCTGGTGCAGGAAATCCAGGAAGAGACCAAAGAGGTCACCCTAGCGATGCAAATGGCCTCGGAGCAGGTGACACGCGGGACGACCCTGGTGGGCGAAACGCGCGAAACGCTCAACGACATCGTGGCAGCGACGGGACAAATTGCGGGACTGGTGGAGGGTATTTCCGCCGCCACCCGCGAGCAAACCCGTCAGGCGCAGTCGGTCACAAAACTGATGACAGAAGTGGCCTCGATCGCCGATCGCACCTCGGACAACTCGATCGAGATCTCTCAATCGTTTAAAGACGCCCTGACCACCGTGCAAGAGCTACAGGCCAGCGCCGGTCAGTTCAAAGTGGACTAACGGACAGCCGGGATCAGTTCACCTTTGATCCCGGCTTGATATCCTGCCCTTTCGTAGATCTTCCGCCGACCGCACGCTATGGACCCGACTATCCGAGATCAAGGTTACGTTTACTTCCTCAGCGAAGCTCCCGAGCTGCTGCAAACGGTGGAAGATGGCCTGCTGCAAATTCACGATGCGCCCCGCGTTCAGAATGTTCATGCCCTGATGCGGGCAACCCATACCCTGAAGGGGGCGGCGGCGAACGTCGGATTGAAGACGATCGAGACCGTCGCTCACTCGCTCGAAGATGCGTTTAAAGCGCTATACAACGAGGAGATTGAGATTGATCCAGAGATGGAGAGATTGCTGCTCGAAGGCTATGAATGCCTGCGGGTTCCCCTCGCGGCAGAGCTATCCAATTCAAGCTGTGACGAGGATCAAATTCTCGATCGAGCTGCCGAGCTGTTTCAGCACCTGCGCGACAAGCTCGGTGATGATTTTGGGCAACATGACTATATTCCCAGCTCGGCAGAATTAGGCTTCGACATTACCCAATCGATCTTCGAGATGGGCGTTCAGGAGCGGATCGAGGAACTGAGTCAGGCGATCAGTGCAGGCGATCTGCCCCAGATTTCGGCCACACTAGCGTCGAGCTGTGAGGTGTTTATCGGCCTTGGGGAATCCCTCGGTTTGATGGGCTGGAGTGACTTGGCGAAAACGGTGGCTAAGGCACTTGAACTCAATGGCGATCGTATTCTTGAGATTGGGACGATCGCCCTGGCGGACTTCAAGGCGTCCCAACGGCTCGTACTGGGCGGCGATCGTGAATCAGGCGGGCAGGCATCGCCCGAATTGCTTGACCTCGCGCGTCCCGCACCCGCAGCTCCCTATCTTCCCGAGCCGGAACCGGAACCCGTCACCCAGCCCCAGCTCGAAACCTCCACCAAACCGCAACTTCCCACCACCCCACCATCCCTGCCCATCACCACTCCCAAGGTCGTCCCTCTTCCGGGTGATGCCATGGCGATCGGTGATGATCCCTCGCTCACAGGTTCTATTCCAGGACTTGAGGAATTCGATGAGCCGGACAACTTCGAGGATTTAGAGGCGCTGAGTCCGATCGATCTCGATGAGCTTGATGAGCTTGATGAGCTTGATGAGCTTGAAGCCCTAGGCGAACTCGATGAACTCGATGAACTCGAAGAGGCAGCGGAACCCCCGCCGCCATCACCCATCGATCTTGAACGACAGCGCTTTGAGTCTTTCCTCGACGACAAGCGCCACGGCACACCCGTACGCGGCAAAATTCGCGAGTTTTTCCTTCAGCTTGTGCAGGCGATCGCCCATTGGCACGATCGCGAGACAGAATGTTCCGTTGCCGACTTTACGCTGGATATTCTCGTCCCACGCTTAGATAAGTCGCACCTCAGCGATAAAAAAGCGGCGCTGAAAGCGGTTAAAAACCTACGTGATCTGGGCGATCAGTTCCTAGCCGCGATCACCACGCCCCAGGATAGCGAAAGCCTCCAAGCGTATCGAAAGTGGACGTTTCTGTCCGCGATGGTGGCGATCGCCAAATGTCAGTATGCCGAAATCACGGAATATCCCAAATCCTTTAAGGACATTCTCTTTGTCGTCGCCCTGCGTCAACTGGCGCAAAACATCGGCGATCGCTACCAAGCGTTGCCTGCGGTTCCGGCTCGCGATCGGCAGTGGCTCGAAACTCCAGCCGTAGAGAAACTGCTGCAACCCCCTGCGCCCGTCCCGGCGGAGCTGAATGATGCCGAACTGCTCGAATCGGTGTGGGGTGACGATGACCTGGAGGAAGAAGAGCTTGCCCCGGCCACACCCAACATCGCCGCCAGTCCCGAGACTACGTCCAGTTCAGTGGCAAGCGAGACGCCGACACCACCGGAATTGCCCGAGCGATCGAGCTTCGATCGCGACGCGGTAACTCGTGACATTGCTCGCGTTACCCCACACGACGCCGTCAGCTCGCGTCCCGAAGCGCGTCTAGTTCCGCCGCTGCCACAAATCCCCCTACCTCCTGTCGCTTCCCCAGGGCGGAGTTTTGAGTCATTCAGCGAGGAACGAAACGAGGAACCGATCCATCCGCCGATCGCACCGCCCCCAAGCCTCCCGCCCGTCGCTTTCACTCCTGACCCCATCTCCGACCCCATCTCCGACCCGACCTCGCCCCCGGCCTCCGAAACACCGCCAAAAACATCTCCGGTGTCCGAGTCGATGTTCGAGTCAGCGGCGCAGCCTCGCGATCCTATTCCTCCCGCGCTCTCCGTCGCGTCTCTCCCACCACTGCCGCCACCGCCCCGGCCTATCCCAACCCAACCTCCAACCACCACGTTAGACGCGGTCGCCGTCCCCGCCAACAATGTGACCAACGACGTGACATCGGCTCCCGTGATCGCGAGCGTGACCGCGACTCCATTTCGCGATCGGATCGAACCCCACATCAGCCACGGCGAGTTTGCAGAAACGGGAACGCCGGAAACCGAGGCGATCGCGCCCAACCGCAAGAAAACCACCGAAACGCGGCAACTGGTCAGCGTTGACCTGGCGGGCATCGAACGCCTGAACCATCGACTCGGCGAACTGCTCATTGAGCAAAATCGACTTTCACTCGATGAAGAAAATCTGTTCAATGCGACCAAAACCATGCGCGTTCAGATTCAGCAGCACAGCAAAACGATGGTGCAGGCGCTGGAATGGTCAGAGCAGATCATGAGTCTGATGGAGCGAGCGGGCGCAGCCTATGAAGGTAAAGCCTCGCAGGGTAATGAGCTGCTCACCATGACCCAGCTCGATGGAGTTGATTTTGATGGGTATGCTGACCTGCATTTGACCATCAAAACTGCGCTTCAAGAAGCCCTCGAACTCGACGCGAAAACCGGTGAGGTCACCAGTCTGGTACGTGGGTCGGGTCAGGCTATGGAAAAACAAAAACAATTGCTTTCGGTCATGCAAGACGATTTAGTCGATGTACGGATGTTGCCGCTTCAGGAAATCCTCGATCGCTTCACGCTGGTGTTGCGTCAGCTTTCGCGGCTTCAGGGCAAGACGGTCAATCTGGAAATTAGCGGCGGCGAGCTGGCGATCGAGCAGGGCGTCGCCCAGCGGTTGTACGACCCGCTGCTGCACCTAGTCCGTAATGCCTTTGACCACGGGATCGAAGATGCCGAGACGCGCCGCAGTCTGGGTAAACCGGAGGTGGGAACGATCGAGATTCGCGCCTACAACCAAGGCACGCAGACGACGATCGAAGTCCGCGACGATGGGCGCGGCCTGAATGTCGATCACATTCGCCGCAAAGCCGTTGAGAAAAAATTCTTAACCCAGGAACAAGCCGATCGCCTCGTGTCCTCCGATCACCTCGATATTCTGTTTGAACCAGGATTTTCCACCGCTGCCAAGGTGAGTGAAATCTCCGGGCGTGGCGTCGGTCTCGATGTGGTGCGGACGCAGATTCAAAATCTCAAGGGTTCGATTTCCGTTCAGTCCGAACTCGGGGGCGGCACGATGTTTGCGCTGCGTATCCCGCTGTCGCTGACGATCGCCAAGCTGCTGGTTGTCCAGGCCGGTGGGTCGGCCTACGCGCTGCTGCTCGATGCGATCGAAAAAATCGTCATGCCGCTGCCGGGACAAACACGCCTGTTTGAAAACAGCAAAGTGCTGCAAGTTGGCGAAGGGGAGGAAAAAACCATGGTCTCCGTGCGCCAGCTTGCTGACCTCATGCACTACACCTCCTCGCTGGTGTCATCAAACGCCGAGCCGACCAAAGGCGTGATGTCGATTTCGCGCGATGTCTCCGCGCCGATTTTGCTATTGCGTCACAACAATAAACATCTGGGAATGGAGGTCGATCACATCATCGGTGAGCAAGAGTTGGTCATCCGCCCCCTTGGAGCCGCGATCGCACCGCCCAACTATGTCTACGGCTGTAGCATTCTCAGCGATAGTCGTCTGTGTTTGGTGATCGACGGTGGCGAGATGATCGATCGCGCCCTGACGCCGATGCGATCGGCATTGCCTAGCGTTTCGAGCTTCGCGTCCTACGCGATCAATGCCCCGGCTTGTGATTTGCCGCCGAGCTCTCAGAGCTTCAATGAGATACCACCGGCCTCGAATCTCAACGCCCGCTCGCCCGAAACCCGCCTACCGCAACCGCAAGACGACGCCCATCTACTCCTGATTGTCGATGACTCGATCAATCTGCGGCATACCCTCTCGCTCACCTTGCAAAAAGCCGGTTATCAGGTGGTCCAAGCACGGGACGGCGTCGAAGCCATCGAGCAACTGGAGCAAACCCCCGCGATCGAGCTGATTCTTTGCGATGTGGAAATGCCGCGTATGAACGGGTTTGAATTTCTCGGAACCTACCGCCAAAAACCCGAGCTAGGAACAGTTCCGGTGATTACGCTCACGTCCCACAGCAGCCAAAAATATCGCCAGATTGCCAGCAGTCTCGGCGCGTCCGCCTATCTCACGAAACCCTACTCTGAGTCGGAGCTACTCTCGACCGTATCGGGATTACTCACCCCGTCCACGGCGAAGTAAGCACATTTATTGGTCTGCCCTGCTCTGGATACCATCAGAGGAATGGGGTGAAGGGGTAGCGCAGGACGACGGCAGCCGGTTATGCGGTATCGCCGCTGCGGATTCGACGAGCTGGAGATTGTGGCTCTCGTCGTAATGCCAATGACTGGCTTCGATCGCTTCACGCGGTTCGGTTGGTGCTGAACGAGGATTGGTCTCCCCAGGCGATCGAGGTTGTGGGGTCAATGACGAGACCGGGCGATCGGCGGATCTCGGATCGGTGTTTGGATCGGTGTTTGGGGACGTCAGATCGCGCCAATTGCGATCGTCGTGCCAGGTTGTTGTGGCCTCTAGGGTACGATCGCCGAGCTGGAGGGTGCGACTGTGATCGACGATCGAAAAGCGATCGCGATTACTGGCCGCGCAGTCCTGGGCGAGTAAATTCGGAGTTAGAAGTTCACTCGATAAGGAAACGAGGTTGGGATCGGTGACGATCGTGTCGTTGTTGACCTCAACAATGCCATCAATCCCAAGCTGAGAGCTGGCGTCGATGTTGCTGCGATCGCCCAGAAAAAAGCCCCGCGCCTCGATCAGGATCTGGCCGCCACTGCCGCTAAAGGCATTCGCCGACACTCGACTATCCCCGATCGCCGCAAATACGCCGGTACTGAGCGAGAGATTGCCACCATTTCCCCCGCCCAAGACGGCGCTACCAGCCTGGGTCGAAAGTTGGCTGGTGTCTTGCAAGATCGCGCTGGAGCGGGAACGGATCGCAAGGTTTCCCCCCTCGCCCGAGTTACTGCTGGCCACGATCGCGGCATTGTTGTCGAGTATCAGGCTTCCCACGTCAATATTAATGTTGCCTGCATCTCCCAGTCCTTCACTGCTAGAGGAAATTCGGCCTCGATCCTGAATAACCAAGCGTTGAGCGGTAATCGACAGCTCGCCACCGTTGCCCACACTACCCGCCCCGAGTAGTAAGGCTCCGGAGGATAAACCACTCGCAGCAAATAAATTCGACTCACTTCCGCCAATGATCAGCAGACGATCGCGAATATCAACATTCAGCGACCCGGCATTATTACGCCCCAACGTTGTCGTCGAAATACTGCCGCCATTGAACAAGGAGAGATTGTCGGCGGCGATCGTCATGTCCCCGCCCCGCCCTGCATCCGAAGCCTGACTAATAGTCGCCGTCGTGAGAATGCCGCCATCGACGATGATATCGCCTGCGACCTGGATGGTTAAACTTCCCGCATCTCCCGATCGCAGTGCTGACGGCGTGATCAGTCCCCCATCACGCAAGATTAACTCTCCGGTTTCAATCTCAATATTGCCCGCTTTGCCCTCGCCCACCGAGCCGGAAATAATGCCGATATTAAAGTCCGGAATCGCATTCGCTGAAAAAAACAGCCTCAAGGATTGCGTTTCTGTATCTTGGAGGCTGGTGGCAGTGACCACAACCCGATCGCGAGCTCGGATATAAATATCGCTGCCCTGCCCTGTGTTGACCGTTGCGGTTCTGATCGATCCGTTGTTGATCTCTAGGACACGCAGATCGAGATCGATCGCGCCACCGCTACCGGTCACGGTTTCCGCCGCGATCGCGCCGCCCGACTCTAAACGCAAGGTATCACCCACCACAGACAAACGACCGGGATTACCAAAACCTCGGTTTGCAATCTGAATTTGTCCAGTATCCTGAACTTGCAATAGAGCCGTCGTGATTGCCAGATTGCCAGCATTACCCGTCGGAACCCTCTCGGCCAAATTGGGACCGAATGCGAGAAAGGAACGGGGGATTAAGGTGCTGGTGTTGATTGATTCGATCGAGCTAACGATACTACTGCCACCGACGGTCGGATCGCGACCGCGCAGCGTGATCGACTCGGCGCTATCAAGCGTGACATTCCCAGCATCGCCAGAGGCCACCGACAGCGACCCCACACGAGCACCATCGAGGAGCGAGAGTTGGGGCGTCACAATCTCGACATTGCCTGCATTGCCAAGGTCTAGAGTGCCTGTCCCGAGTGTACTCCCTTGGTTACCTGGCTCGGTTCCCTGTAGGCGAACACTCTCGCTCGCTGCGATCTCAATATCTCCACTCTGTCCCGAACCGATGGTCAACGTGGTAATTGTTCCGCCAGCGTCTAAGAGCAAATGACGCCCTTGAACCTGAATATCTCCCCCGTTACCCGCCGCTAGCGCTATGGAGCTGAGATTACTGATCTCTCCGGGCTGTTCCGCTTTAAACCCCCGGATAGCAAGCTGATCGCCAACATCGACGGTCACATTGCCAGACATTCCAGCGGAATATGAGAGCGTGATGGCGATCGCTCCGTTGATTACCTCAAAGCGATCGGCAGAGACCATAATGTTGCCACCCTGGCCGTCACCAAAGGTTTCGGTGGTCAGAAAACTGCCCTGACCGTCTTGCGGTGTGCCATCGATCGCAATATCGCTGATCGCCGTCAGGCTGAGATCACCGCCCGGCATGGCGTCAAAGTTCTGCAATTGTGCAAAGGCTCCACCGTTGATCGCGATCGACTCGGCGGCCAGGGTGATCGACCCACTGGGAAACCCATTGGCGGTTAGCGCGGCTCGATCGCGAAGCTGGATGCGTCCGCCCAGATCTGCGGCCTGAAAGTCGAGGCTCGCGCCCTGGGATTGATCGAGATTGTCGAGACCGACCCGCCCCGATCGCACACCACCCAGCACGATCGCGCCGCTCGGCGCATCAAGCTGAGTCCGCTGCACGTCAATATTGCCGCCAATCAGTCCCAAGGTTTGACCCGGACTAGTTGCCAACACGCTTTCCGATCGTCCAGTACTTAAGGTTGAAGTGATCGCATCTTCCATTAGCGCTTGACTCAAGAGTCTGGCAATGAACGATGGGACGCTCACAACCTGATCGCCGCCGATCGCGGTGATTGTTCCCGGTTCGATCGCAGCGTCGAACTGTAGTCCGGCGGGTACATTGACCGATAGGAGAGGGGGCTGATCGGTGGCGATCGACGGCCAGGTGATGCCATCGCTAAAGTCGATCGCGTGGGCGGTCGTGGCGATAAATGAGCCGCTGAGATCGAGGCTGGCGCGATCGCCGAAGTGAATGCCGTTTGGTGCGAGAAAAATCAGATCGGCATTGGCGGCCAGCGTGCCGTTAATGTCGGCGATCGCCGAACCCGTCACGCGGGCGAGGATGCGATCGACACTATCCGGCGTGACAAACGTCGCGCGAGTGCCATCACGGAGGACAAACTGTTCAAAACTATGAAATAAATTCGATCCGGCGATCGTACCGCCGAGGATGTCGATGCCGGTGTCGCTATCCAGCGCGATCGAAGCTTGCGGTAGCGTGGCATCCGGGATGATCTGCGCGATCGCGGGAGGTGTCAGCATCCCCAAAACGCCCAGACAAGTCAACCCGATGAACGCAGAGATGGGTGTGACGTTGCTGTGTGTACCGGCCCTAAGCGAATAGGCGCGATCACCGATGAATCGAACCGGGTGATTGCGGTGCGGGTTATTCATATAGATGGTGTGAGCTTGATTCGTTGAGTTGGCTAGGTGAGTTGGCTAGGCAAGTTGGCTAAGTGATTTAGCTAGGCAAGTTGGCTAGGTGGGCAGCCGGTCAAGTGCCTCTGATAGCGTCGCCGGGAGACGGCGAACAATGCGCCCCTGCTCGCGCTCAACGGTCACCAGCGTCACCCGCCCCGTGACGTAAAGCACAGCGCGATCAGGTGACGACAGCTCATAAATCCAGCCAATCCGCACGCCGCGCACCGGTTCTAGGCGAGTCCGCACCGACACCCGATCGCCCAAACGCAGGGCGCGATGATAGCGCAAGGTGAGATCCACCACCGGCAGATCACACCCCGATCGCACCAAATCCTCATACCCCACCCCCAACGCCCGCAAACACTCAACTCGCGCCGTTTCCAGCCAGGTGATGTACGATCCATGCCACACAACACCGGCATAGTCCGTGTGATGAGGCTGCACCCGCGTCTGCACCTCAAACCAGCCATCATCCGTAAACGCACCATAGGCTGCATCAGCGATCGGCGATCGACTCGTTTTGTCCGCCCGATCGCCTGCCGTCGATTCGGTCTTGCCATCTGAATAATCCATGCACCCACCCTAAATATTGGCTATTGGCAATCAAGAGAAATTAATTAGGGCGTGTCATCAATTAGCACCAGACCCCTTACGGGGTAAGCTGTTGAACGCCCGACCCAACAAAAAACAAAAGGGGCTGAAACCCTTGCTGAATCAAGGCTACAAATTTAATTGATGACAGCCCCTAGCTCATCTTCAATTCGACGGCGCCATATTGCCAAGACACCGTACAGCACATTTTTTATTCTAAATTGTTGATCTTGGGTGTGCCCCTAGTTTTTGATCCTAAGCGCTCATCCCATTTCACAGCCCAACTGTTAAAAATCCTAAACAGTCAGACTACATCTTTCAATTCGTCTGTAAGGCTCATAAGTGAGCTTTCGAGTTGTTTGGAAAGATTGCGGAATGTTTTAAACCGCCGTCTATTGCCATACTTCGACAAACTCATTCACTCACGATCGCGCGTATGCTGAGATCGACGACCACCGCCCGAGGCGATCGCAGCCGATCCGTGTACGCCTGAGATGTGTGCCTCCCACGTGCTGTCATAGCAGACTGTTAAAGAAAATTGCATGAAAAAGATCGAAAAAATTCTAGTCGCCGTTGCTGGACGCGGCTTATGTGAAGAAGTCGTCAACCAGTTATTGGTCTCGCCCAGCATTCAAGACGCCAAGATCACAATCTTGCACGTTGTCCCGTCGCAAATCAGCTCCGATGCTGTTGCCGAAAAACTCGCCGAGGGCGGCAAAATCCTCGCCGATGCGGTTTCCGCGATCAATCTCGATGCCAGCAAAATTAACCCTCGGCTCAAGCAAGGCGACCCCAAAACGATCGTCTGTGACGTTGCCCAAGAGGAAGATGCCGACCTGATCATCATGGGATCGCGCGGTCTCGGACGTCTGGTTTCGATCCTCGAAAACTCCGTGAGCCAATACGTCTTTCAGCTTGCAGATCGTCCCATGCTGCTCGTGAAAGACGAAGTTTACGTCAAACGCTTCAAGCGGATCATGGTCGCTCTCGACCCCTCGGACTCCGCCGCCGAAGCCCTCGAATCCGCGCTCTATCTCGCGAAGGATTTGCCAGACTGTCAGCTCATTTTGGCTCATGTCAATCCGCCGGAACCCGAACTGGCCGCCAGCGCTGACCCCGTCCTCGCCGCCGCCGCCAAGCGTGCCTCGCTCCTGGGCGTCCCCACGACCTGCATCACCGAAACCGGCAAAGCAGGCCCCGAAATCTGCAAACTCGCGGAAGACCAAAACGCGGATCTGCTCGTCCTCGGCTCTCCCGATCGTCGCCCGAGCGTCGCGAAAGGCTTGCCGGATATCGATCGGCTACTCGGTAAATCCCTCTCGGACTACGTGCGCGTTTACGCCAACTGCCCCGTCCTGTTAGTCCGTAACAACAGCGAAGCTTAGTTTTGTAGGGCATTGCCCACCATCACGGATACTGATGCGCGGGCTGATCGTGGTGGGCTGTGCCCACCCCACTGGCTACTGGCTGTCAGTGCGTAATAACAGCGAAGCGTCGTTAGTCGTTAAACGTTTTGCAGCGATAGTCAAAACTCAAAAGCCGTCTCAAGTTTGAACCTGAGACGGCTTTTGATTGATTGTTATCTTATTAAACCTGATTGATTCAAAAGACGAATCGATCAAGAGCGATCGTCAAGACTAAGAGTTCGACTCGCGGCTTTGCGTTTGGATGTAAAGCACGAGTAGGAAGACCGTCGGAACGAGAACGAACAGCAACGTTGCCAAAAATCCAAGTTCGTTAACCTGCATGAAACCCAGCCTCTAAAACGATATTTGAATGATAGTTAGAACCACGATATCACGGCTTGGTTTTGACGCTGACATCTCCGTTCACCAAGGTCTGACAGGCAAGACGGTAGCTTTCGGGCTTCTTACGTAAGCGACGATTTTCAACATCGGTCTTGGGTGAGAGGTTCTCCATCCCCTCCACAATTTCAACGAGGCACTTACCACACTGACCGTAGCCACCACAGTTCGTCAGCTTGCCCCAGTTCGTATAGACATCCACATTGTTTTCTAACGCTTTGAGACGCAAGTTTGCACCCTCCATAGTGAAGGTGCTCTTGTCTTCCTCAACGAACTTAATAGTAGCCATAGGTCGATAGTCGATCGTAAATGACATGAGCTAAGCGCTAGCGCAGATCATCTAAGATGTCCACGCCGCTTCTGTGAAGAATTCTAACCAGTGGTGTTAACCTTTTGCAAAGTTTCTCTGGATAGTTCGCGTGGTTTTGAACCCGCGATCGTCGTATTTTCCCCGAGGGAACCGTGCCGATCGGCGCTGATATTTGCCTATAACGTAGCGTCAATCTCGTCGGTGAGCGGATGGTTACCCACAGCGCGACGCAGGTTCGCCAGGGCGCGATTGTAGCCGAGGATGGCCTCCACGCGGTTACCCTCAGCCTGGGTCAAATCATTTTGGGCATTGATCACTTCGGTCTGAGTACCAACCCCGGCATTAAAGCGCAGGCGAGCCAGATCTAGACTTTCTTTGGCGAGCTGGAGGGCATTCTCGGAGGTACTGACGTTTTGGAGGCTGGCTTCAAGTTGATAGTAAGACTGCTCGACCTGTAGGCGGACTTGGTTGCGCTGGTTGGCAAATTCGAGTTCGGCAGCCGTTTGGGCGAGCTCCTGGTCGCGGACAGCGGCTCCGGTGGCGCCACCGTTAAAGAGCTGCCAGGAGAACTGTAGACCCGCCGTATAGCCTTCCGTGAGGCCGCTAACGCCATCGTCGGAGTTGTCGAGGAGATTGGCGGACGCAAAGGCGGCGAGTTGCGGCAGTGCCGAGGCTCGGGCGACGCGTTGCTCTTGGCGTGCAATTTCGCGCTGGGCGAGCTGCTGTTCGAGTTCGGCGCGGCTGCGTAGAGCGAGGACGATCGTTTCTTCGATCGGCAAGTTCCAGGTTCCGGCGAGCTCGATCGGGTCACTAGCGCTGATGTCTAGATTGGGCGGCAGATCGAGCAATCGCGCCAGGGTGCGACGTGCAACCTGCTGATCGCTCTGAGACTGACGGAGGCGTTGTTGGTCGTTGGCAAGCTGCACTTCCGATCGCAGTACGTCAAATTGTGTCCCAACCCCGGCACGTTCAAGCGCCTGGGCATCGGCCAAGCTTTGCTCGGAGTTGATGACTGCCGACTCGGCGATCACGACGCTTTGATCGGTGTTTTGAATGTTGTAATAGGCTTCAGAAACGCTCAGTCGGGTGTCTTCGGTTTGGCGTTCGACTTCAAGTTTGAGTAGGCGCAACCGTTCACGGGCAGATTGAATATTGCCGTCGCGACTGCCTGCGGTAAAGATGTTGTAGCGCAGTCGTAGCTCGGTGTTCCAGCTTGTGCTAGTGGGGTCGGTCTGTAGGATGGATCGATCGCCCGTGAGTTCAACTTGTCGCTGAATGCTGATCCGGGCGTTGGCGGAGTCGCTCCAGGTGTAGTTGGAGGTGAGGTCGAGCTGTGGCCAGAGGGCGGCTTCGGCGCTGCGGAGGTTTTCCTGTTGGCGCTGGACGCTGACGATGCTGTTTTGCAGGTCGATATTGTTGCGGAGGGCGAGCGCGATCGCCTGGTCGAGGGTGATCGGCTGGTCACCGATGATGGTGACGTCTTCGGCCAGGGTGGGAAAACGCAGCGGATTAGGGTGGGGATTGAGGTAGCGCGGCGGCGGGGTATTTTCGTTAAATTGCAGCTTGATCTGGCCATCTTGGGCGATCGCGCCGTTTAGCATTTGTGCAAGATCCTGGGTGTTGGTGATGATCGGCGATCGGCGATCGGCGGTCTCCACTTCGCTGGCGGCATCGGACTCGCCGACGACAGTAGCACTCGTCTCCTCTGGGTTCTCGTCACTCAGCCTCGTCGCTTCCACATCAGTTTCGGGTGAACTGTCTAATGCGATTTCAGTTGTGATCTCATTGACGACCTCATTCGCTGCGTCAAGCTCCAGCGTGCGTCCCGATTCAAGCGGATTAAGATTTGGCTCATCCTGCTCGCTGCCAAGATCACCATTAATGACAGCGGTATTGGTCACGGGAACGGTCACCTCGTCGGAGTCTGGCAATCCAGTCGTTACCGGCGCGTTAATCAGCCCGTCGTTTAGGTCGGCACTATCGGCACTATCGGCGCTGACCTGTGCCACGCGATCGGCTTGCATGTCGGCCTCGATCGACGCATCGATTTCTGTCCCCGTTGCTCGAACCGAGCCGAACATCAGCAGGATCGTGCTGGTCGTCGCAGCGAGGAGTAAGTTCAGTCGAGTCATACGATTTAGTTCGAGCCGGTGTGGACGAATCCGAGGTACGGGTTAACAGAATTTTAAGGGGCAGACGATATTAGTCGCCTTCATTGTCGGAGGTGCTTCGAGTCGAGCCGTTGAGCGACGCTGAGATCGCTGAGATCGAAAAGCGACCGTATAAAAACCCCCTAGCACCATAGCAAGTTTGTCGAGTTTTTTACTCTAATTTTTCCGCTGGAGCGCTGGGATGCTGGGGCGATCGCGGGGCAAATCGACCTGTCGCAATCCATTGACGTTAACAGTCAAGAACGACGGCTTTCGGGATCGAAGACTTTTCGTAGTGGTAAAAAGTTGCATTAAGGCTCATCAATGAAACCCATGACTCGCTGATGGCTTAGAGGCCCGACCGACCGCATCGTGTGGCCTTAATCGAGGTCTGCCCGCTGCGACTAAACCGCCACGCGCACGATCGCGATTTTGCCTGCGAAACAGGCCGCCACATCCGTTCCCGGCAAAGCTTCACGGCTTTGATAATCCCCCTGATAGAGATAGCCCTCGGGCGTTTGCTGATAGTTAATCGGTAGCGGCGATGTACTCGCCTTGCAGACCACCAGATCCGGTTCCTCCACCTCATCGGCCAAATGCGGTAAATTCACGTTCCAAAACGTGCCACGATCGCAACCCCAATCGAATAAATGACCCAAGACGCGCATTGTTAATTGCGTCGATCGCTCCCAATCTAGCGGTTTGTAGCGATCGCGATACTGCGAGATCGCAATCCCCGGAATGCCATGCATTGCGCCCTCACGCACAGCGGCCAGCGTCCCGGAAATATACGCATCAACCCCCATATTTCCCCCCGCGTTAATGCCCGACAGAATCCAGCAAGGGTGCGGACAGAGCTGATGCAGCGCTAGACGGATACAGTCGGCGGGCGTGCCGGAAATGGCGTAGTGACTGGCGTCGCGTGGGTCAACGGCGATCGGGCGATCGACGGTGACTTGGTGGCCGCAGCCGGAATATTGCCGATCGGGAGCAACGACAATTTGGGAAGATTTCCCGAGGTGATCGAGAGCAGAAGCGAGAGCCGCAATTCCGGGGGCATCGATGCCATCGTCGTTGGACAGAAGATAGGTCATGGGGAGGCGCTGTTGGCGAGCAAGACTAAACTTAGCAGGACTTACATAGAACTCCGACGTCTGAACCCACCGTTGCTGTTCCAGATCTCAGGACAGCGCAAGGTCAGGACGTTTAACCTATCCTGCGTCAGTCCTGCGGCAATTCCGACTCTTTCATCGCAGGTTGAAGCATCGGTATCGGTTGAGATTCGTCGGTTAATTACGTCTACTTGATCTTCTTGATCTTCCCTAGCCCCTATGAAACGACTGATTTCCGCGATCGTGAGCCTCGGGATTCTGATCGCGATTTACACCAAAATCGACTTCGCTGGACTCGTGATGGTGTTTCGCGACTGTGATCGGCTGTGGATGGCTATCTCCCTCGGGATGGTCGTACCGTTGACCCTGGCGACAAGCTGGCGGCTCCAGCAGCTCATGCCCGAGACGGGGCGAATCGGGTTTGGGATGGCCAATAAGCTGACCCTGGCGGCGAGCGTCCTGAATATGATTCTGCCGTCGAAGATGGGCGATATCGCCAAGGCGTACTTCATTCGCGATCGGGGCTATCTCAGCGGGTCGCTGTCGCTGTCGCTGGTGGTGTTTGAAAAAGCCTGTGATCTCCTGTCGTTGCTGCTGTGGTGCGCCTTTGGGCTGCTGCTCTACCCGAATAAAGACGCGCTGTTTTGGCTGATGGCGGTGGGGATTGTCGGCGGTTTGGTTGGCGGGACGGCGATTTTAGCGTCGAGTCGGATCGCGAATCTGGCGTTTCGGATCGGGCGACGGGTTGCACCGGGCGGAGCAAACGGCAAAGTAGGGCAAAAGCTCGATCGCCTGCACGCCTCCTGGCGCGAGATGCAAACGTATTTTTGGCGCGATCGTCAGCAACTGGCCGTGATTACGCTCACCTCGATCGGCATTTGGCTGCTCCACCTGCTGCAAATCTGGTTTTTCATTTTTGCGCTCAAGGCCAGCGTGCCGTTTATCGCCAACCTCGCCCTGTCGCCGCTCTCGATTTTGGCCGGTCTACTGCCCCTCACCTTTGCCGGAGTCGGCACGCGCGATGCCGCCTTGATCGTCTTCTATCAACCGTATTTCAACGCGCAAACCGGCGCGGCGCTGGGTTTGCTCTGCACGTCGCGCTATCTGTTACCCGCGATCGGTGGTCTGCCGTTTTTCGGGCAGTTTCTCAGTCGGGCGCGATCGGAAAAAGCGGCCAAAACGGCGGGGCAGTAGGACAGCCAGGACTTCTAACCGTCGATTGGGACAAACGCAGAATCAGGTCAGCGTAAGAACACTTAATAGCGAGACCCCGGAATTATTTTGTATGGTGATCTTACGGGATCGTCATCGGCGACCCCGTAACCTTGAGCGATGAGTCACCCAAGGTGATGCTGCTATGGAGACCAAAACGATGAATATTTTGCAACGCTGGCTTGCAAAGATTTCGCCACGTTACCGCAGACGATCGCCCCTTTGGATTGCCCTCAGCGTCACCGTTTCGATCCTGATCGCGGTGGTGGTACGTGCCCAACAGCCGGTGGAGTTGACGATGCTGATGCACGTCCCCGAAGCGACGCAGTGGAGCGCGATCGTCGATCGGTTCGAGGCCGAAAACTCCGACATTCGCCTCAACGTCATCGAAGGCCCCAGCGCCACCAATTTAATCGAAGACCTCCACACCTCCGCCTTCATCCTGGGCGACTCTCCCTACGATCTGATCTATCTCGACATCGCCTGGGTTCCCAAATTTGCCGCAGCGGGCTGGCTCACCGATCTAACTCAGTTCATCTCCGAAGACGAGCTGGCGAAATATCTCCCCGGCGATGTCGAAGGCGGGCGCTACCAAGGCGGACTCTACCGGCTGCCCTTTCGCACCGATATGGGGATGCTCTACTACCGCAAAGATTTGCTCGAAGCCGCCGGTCTAAAACCGCCCCAAACCTTTGCCGATTTGATGGAAAGCTCCAAGCAGCTCCAGGCGAGCGGTGTCGTGGATTGGGGCTACCTGTGGCAGGGCAAGCAGTATGAAGGTCTGGCGGCGATGTTTGTGGAAGTGTTGGAAGGCTTTGGCGGGTTTTGGGTGAATCCGGAGACCCAGGCGGTGGGGCTTGATCAACCAGAGGCGATCGCGGCGGTCAACTTCTTGCAGCGTGCGATCGCTGAGGGCATTTCACCACCGGGAACAACGACCTATACCGAAACCGAAACCCTACGCTTTTTCCGCAATGGAGACAGCGCTTTTCTACGCAATTGGCCGTACGTTTGGAGTGAAGTGAATAAGCCCGATTCGCTGATTAAAGGAAAAGTTGGAATGATGCCAATGGTACACGAACCCAATCAGTCGAGTGGAGCTTGTCAGGGAGGCTGGGGTTTAGGGATGAACCGGTTTACCAAACATCCTCAAGCGGCGTGGCGAGCCTTGGAATTCTTCGGTAGTGCTGAGGTTCAGAAACAATTTATTTTGCAAAATAGCTATATTTCCAGTGTACGATCGCTCGCCGATGATCCCGAAGTTACAAACGAATTTTCCCAGTATAAAACCCTCGTGGACATCCTCGAAACTAGTCCAGTTTTGCGACCTTCTGTACCGCAATATGCGCAAGTCTCCGATATTTTGCAGCGTTACTTAACGGCAGCATTTACCGAGTCAATGACACCGGAGAAAGCGATGCAGGCGGCGGCTCGCGAAACACGATCGCTGCTCGATCGCTAGAGGTACTTGTTAACGTGGCCTCAGACCTTTGAGGTTTTGAAAACTTCAAAGGTCTCGCTTCCTGCGATCCATCCATTCCCTTAAAAGAAATCATGGAACATCGATCATTTGATAATCACGATCGCCGTATTGCCATCTTTTTTCTCGCGCCTGCATTACTGCTGCTGCTCGGTGTCTATGGCTACCCGATCGCTCGCTCCTTCGCGATGAGCTTCTTCGCGGAAAATCTCGGCACGCAGCTACAGCCCGTCTTTCACGGCCTCGGTAACTATGGCCGTATGGTGGGGGACGGGCGATTTTGGCAGAGTTTGGGCAATACGACGGTATTTACGCTGGCGTCGGTTGTGATTGAGCTGGCGCTGGGTCTGGCGATCGCGATGGTGCTCAATCGAGCCTTTGTCGGTCGCGGTTTGGTGCGGACGATCGCGATTTTGCCCTGGGCCTTACCCACTGCTGTGATGGCCGTGGGTTGGGGCTGGATTTTCAATGATCAATACGGTGTTGTGAATGATATTTTGCAACGATTACATCTGATTAATAGTGGGATTAACTGGCTTGGAAATCCGACGCTAGCGATGGTTTCGCTGGTGACTGCGGATGTGTGGAAAACAACGTCATTCGTCAGTATTCTGCTACTCGCAGGCTTGCAATCAATCCCTAACGATCTTTACGAAGCTCATGCAATGGACGGGGCGACTCCTTGGCAAAGCTTCACGCAAATCACCCTGCCGCTACTCGTACCGCAGATCGCGATCGCGGTACTATTTCGCTTTGCCCAATCCTTTGGTGTGTTTGACTTAGTTCAGGTGATGACGGGTGGGGGGCCTGCGGGATCAACCGAAATGGTATCGCTTTATATCTATTCTACGGTGATGCGATATCTCGATTTTGGCTATGGTGCTGCGTTAACGGTTGTAACGTTTGTGTTGCTCATCGCGGTAGTTTTATTGGTAGCGTGGCTTCTCCAAAAACGCGGTATTGACTTAGTCAACCGCTAACGAAAGCTTATTGGTTTATAAGTGGTAAGTAGTCCAAGTTAAAAAATAGATGGATCGCGGGTAACGAGACCTTTGAGGTTTCTAAAATCTCAAAGGTCTGAAGTCACTATTGATTAGCTTGATCTACATCAACTGTATAAACGTATAAGTTTTCAAATATCGATATAGTGAATGACTCAAATTATTTAAATAATATGACCGATCAATCTTCACTTTCTACCCCCGCTTGGCAGCGAGTTGCATTCGGTTTGGCGATCGCCGCCCTGCTCGTCTTTTGCCTAGCGCCGATTCTCTGGCAATTCCTCACCTCAGTAAAAGTCAATGCCGACATTGAAACCACCCCGAATATTTATCTCCCTAGTCGCTACACCCTAAGCCATTACGCCGAACTGTTCGCACGGCGACCATTTTGGAATTACTTGTTTAATAGTGGCTTCGTTTCGATCGCCTCAACGCTGCTATGTTTGGCGATCGGAACCCCTGCCGCCTATAGCCTGACGCGCCAGCCCGTCCCTGGTAAAAACTTCATTTTGGGCGTGATTTTAATCGTGACCCTTTTTCCCTATATCTTGCTATTTCTCGGTCTCTTAGAAATCGCGCGGGTTTTCGGTTTGGGGAATAATTACCTGGCGCTGATTGTGCCTTACACCGCGATTAATCTACCGCTGACGATTTTGGTGATGCGTAGCTTTTTCCAACAATTACCGCAAGATTTAGAAGACGCCGCCAAAATTGACGGCTATAGTACCGGGCAAATGCTGTTACAAATATTGCTGCCTTTAACGCTTCCGGCTTTGGTGACTACCGGCATTTTGACGTTTATTTTTGCCTGGAATGAATTTCTCTTTGCGCTGACGTTTATGACCGAAGAAGCGATGAAAACGATACCGGTGGCGACGGCGCAACTCAGCGGTGCAAGCCAGTTTGAGACGCCCTACGGCCCGATCGCGGCGGCCACTGTGGTCGGGACGATTCCACTGGTGGTATTGGTGCTATTTTTCCAGCGCAAAATTGTCCAGGGTCTGACGGCGGGCGCGGTCAAGGGATGACCTCTGCGCGATTGATCATCAAGCGAAATTGAGCGCTACTGATCGCGTAACACAACCATCCTGGTTGTAGACAAGCTGGAAGCTTGTGTTACGCGGGTCATGGCTTCTCGCTGTTTTGAGCTACTTATTCATTTAAAGATTAATTCGATTTATTATGGCTGTCCTCGAACTTAAAAACCTGAATAAAACCTATTCACCGACCTCGATTCCGGTTAAGGATCTGAGCTTGACGGTGCGCGATGATGAATTTTTAACGCTGTTGGGGCCGTCCGGCTGCGGGAAATCCACGACGCTGCGGGCGATCGCAGGGTTGGATCAGCCGACGCGCGGCCAGGTTTTGGTTGATGGGCGCGATGTCACGCGGATGCGTCCGGGCGATCGCGATATGGCGATGGTGTTTCAAAGTTACGCGCTCTATCCGCACATGAATGCCGAGGCGAACATCGCTGCGAGTTTGCGGCTAAAGAAAATCGATGAACGCGAAATCAGTGAACGGGTTCGTGCGGTCAGTGCCAAGCTCGGGCTGGATGATCTGCTCGATCGCAAACCCGGTCAGCTTTCCGGCGGTCAGCGGCAGCGCGTCGCCCTAGCGCGGGCATTGGTGCGACAACCGGCGGTGTTTCTGCTCGATGAGCCGCTGAGTAATCTCGATGCGCTGCTGCGTGAACAGGTGCGAGCTGAGTTAAAGCAAATCTTCGAGGGGCAGGCGGCTCCGGTGGTTTACGTCACCCACGATCAAACCGAAGCGATGACCCTCTCGACGAAAGTGGCGGTGTTATGCGATGGCACAATTCAGCAACTCGCAGCGCCGGAGGTGATTTATAACCGTCCCGCCAATCAGTTTGTGGCCGGGTTTGTTGGCAGTCCGCAAATGAATTTGATGACGCTGATCTGTGATGGCCGTTACGCTCGCTTGGGTGAGTTTCAGGTGCGGTTACCGGAGACGATCGCCGTGCCGCCGAAAACGATCGTCCTGGGCATCCGTCCGGAACATGTCACGATCGCCCAAACGGATCAGCCCGTCACCGTGCGCGGCGATCTCTTCCTGAGCGAGCATCTCGGCATGGGTCACCTGCTGAGTGTGGCGATCCCGCGTGGCGATCGCGAGCCGCTCCACCTTCGCGCTCTCGTCCCCCAGGGAACGGCATGGCGTCGCGGCGAGCTCGATCTATTCCTACCGGACGATCAGCTCCATTGGTTCGACAGCGTCACCGGCGATCGGCTGTAGAAAAAACACTGTAGAAAAAAACAGGCCATCCCTCAGAATTCTGTCATTCGCTTGAACGGCAAAAACGGACGAGATCGCTAAGTAGATCTCGTCCGTTTTTATGGTTCGTGTCAGCCTAGCTTGCGATCGCAGAGCTAGACGCACTAAACAATCAGAAATTACGCCTCTTCCGTCGCGACTTCCGTCGTGACGGTGGGGGCGGTCACTTCCGCGATCGGCTGGCGCAGCGTCAGATAGCGGAGGACATTCTCCGAAATCTTCATGTTGCGCTCCATCACGGCGATCGCCGCACCGGGCGCTTGGTAGTTCATTTGGATATAGACCCCGTCACGCTGCTTACGGATCTCGTAAGCCATGCGACGCTTGCCACGGTGTTGGATATCGAGATCGGTTGCACCTTGTTCGACCAGAAGTTCGCGATATTTCTCAACTTCAGCATCCGTGCGTTCTTCACCCAGGTCGGGGCGCAGGATGTACATGGTTTCGTACTCTAACGGTTTCGGCATTGGTTTCGGAAAAATTCCTTATGGACGTTTGGCACTCGTCGCGGCTTGATTTTGACGTCAAAATTGCGATTGAGGCAAGGACAAAGTAGTGTACCGCGTTCGTTTACCTTCTGACTAGAGATAAAGGTGAGATCTAGGGAAAACGCATACTCCCAATGAATGCCCTCATCCCCCAGCCCCTTCTCCCATTTTGGGAGAAGGGGAGCAAGATTTTAAGGATCAAAGTCCCTCTCCCGCCCTGGGAGAGGGATTTAGGGTGAGGGTCTGCCGAGTATGCGTTTGCCCTGGGTGAGATCGAATGGTTTAAGACGACGCTTAACCCCAATCATCCAACCTTGACCAACACTTCCGGGTGAAATCGATCATCCTTGGGGGAAACCCAGCCGCCTCGCGCTTCACCCTCATCCAGCTCATAGGCCATCACTCCAAACCCGCGCGTCCCACACCAGTTTGTAATCAACCAATCCCCTAGACGTAGCCCTAAGCCTTGGGCGTTAGGAAACTGGGTGCTGGCCAAGCGGTAAAAGTCGCCGTCCCGCCGCACGCTGAGATGGGAGGCGCGAGGTTTGCGAGTGAGGACATCGACGCCGTCAACGTCATAGAGTCCGTCGAGACCGTCGGTTAGGTCGGGTTTCGCGGTTTCGCGGGCGATCGCACCCCAAGAGGTCGGTAGCGCCCAGTAGCCTTCGAGGGTTCCGTCCGCTTGGATGTGAAATAGCGACAGACGATAATTTGGCTCGTAGCCCCAGCCGCCGACAAGATACCGATCGACATAAAACGCAAAACCCATGCGGCTACCGGTTTCAGCGAGCCACGATGCTTGGTAGAGCTGGCCAAAGGGATCGAGCTGGATGGTTCCGGCGAATAGGGCGTCCTCGGCGGGAGAATCTACGCTGTCGGTTTCGATCGTCCAGACGCCGCCAATGTTAGTTGAAAACGCCTGAAGGGGGCTGATGATACTCGCCATCTTGATGCTGTCCTTAAACGGTGTGCGCGTTGAAATCGCGATCGGAGCGTGTTTGACTTCCGCCAGATACACGCTCCGAATTTGGTCTTAGCTTGTTCGCTCTAAGTCGCCCTGGTCAGTTGATGGGCGCGATGCGTAGCACAAGCTTCTAGCTTGTTTGCAACCAGGATGGTTGAGTTACGTAGTTTAAGTCGCCTGGATTGGATTACCCTACTTATCCAAAGATTTTGTCGAGAATCGCACGCGGTTCGATATCGGCAATCTTACCCGTGGGGGATTTGATGCCGACAAAGCGATCGCTTTGGGGCATGAGCTTGGCGGGATCGGTGGGGCCGAATAGCGCGAAGGTGTAGGTCTTGAGGGCGATCGAGAGGTGCATCGGCGCACTGTCGGAGCAGATCGTCAGGTTGGCGTTAGCCATCGTTGCGGCGAGTTTGCCGAGATCGCTGGGGATGATTGTTTTGAGACTCGGTACGGCTTGCTTGAGGTTGGCGACGAATTCGGCATCGTCGGGGCCTTGAGCGACAACGATCGGTACATCCGGCTGGCGCTGCTGGATTTCGCCCAGCACCCGCGCCCATTTTTCGATCGGGTAAATCTTATCGAAGCCTTTCAGAATGGCCATTTTGCTTGATCCGCCGTGAACCAAGACATAACCGGCGTCACCAATGCCGAGGGCTTGCTTTTGCGCGTCTGCCCAATCTAAATCTTCCTTGAGCAGCTCGATTTCTGGGTCAGGACTGGGGACGTTGACCCCCAAGCCTTTGACCAGGTCGTGATACATGTAGGCCGCGTACTGATCCATATTCAGCGGAACCGCATCGGTCAGGAACATCTTGCCCTTCGCGGCATAGCCGACCCGTTGGGGAATGCCGGTGAGCCACATGAGCAGCCCTACGCCCCAACGACGCCCGAGCGACATGATCGCGTCACATTCCCGATCGCGGATGATCCCCAACAGGTTGCCCCAATCCGCTGGGCCGTTGCGATCCTTGAAGTCAAAGGGGACGACGTTCAGGGTGCGATCGTGAAACAGCTTAGAGACACGATAGGCAGATCGGGCGCGAGGCTCGACGATAACCGTGAGTTGGGCGTCCGGATAGGCGGTGTGGAGGCTTTTTAAGGCTGGAAAAAAGAGGATTTGGTCACCGATCCCACCAGGCACGAGAGCCAAAATGTGCTTTTTCATAGTTCAATCGTCAATCTGCTGTGTATCTGCCGTCTGCCGCAACAGCAAGGTTATCTAAAATGCGATGAAACGATGCGAGCGCGATCGGTCGCAATCCAGCCCTTATATTAAGTCGAGATCGATGGAATTGAAAGATTGAGTCTTATCTTAATGGGTCGATCGCAGATGGCGTGCGGGGAAAGTTACGAATCACCCGAATGGCTGCGCTACATCGTTACACATAGACATTAACGGATCGTTGTTGGGAACCCCTCCAGGTTTATGTCGGTGGTGTCACAATTATCGATAATTAGATCTAGATCTGATCCAGATCAGATCTAGGGATCGCGTTGTTTCGAGTCTGTCATCTATCTTGTTTTCACGATCAAAACGCTTGCACTCTTTACTCCAGGCCGCTTTAACGTCAGTACAACGTTTAGGACTTCTAAACAATCTAGAAACCTTAGCGCCATGGCGTTTGCTGATGGCACGATCGAGCCTGAAAACCCTGGCCGATCCGTTGGATGCCGATCGCTTCGGTGCTAAGGCGGCCAACCTGTCGCGACTCCACGCCTGGGGCTATGCCGTACCGTCGGGCTGGACTTGTCAAGCGGGCGACGATCGCGACCAACTGTTACGCCTGGTGCAGCCCAGCGCGGATCGCCCGGTGATCGTGCGATCATCGGCGATCGGTGAGGATTCGCTCAAAGCCTCCGCCGCTGGTCAATACGAGAGCATCGCCGATGTGATCGATCGCGCCACGCTCCATCAGGCGCTCGATCGCTGTATGGCCTCCTACTCCAGCGCCAGCGCGATCGCCTACCGTCGCGCTCTGGACGTCGATCCAGATTCAGATCCAGATCAAGATCAAAATTCAGATAACACCAATGATGTGAACACGGCGAAGGCTCTAACCATGTCACTGCTAGTTCAGCGGCAGGTCAGCGGCGTGATTTCGGGGGTGGCCTTTAGTCGCGATCCCGTAGCGCCGAATGGGGACCAAGTGGCGATCGAAGTGGTGGCGGGTGGTGCGTCGGCGCTGGTGTCGGGACGGGTGACACCCGCGCGGTATAGCGTCACGGTTCCTGATACGATTCCCGATGCAATTCCACCGCTGGCGATCGCGATCGAAGAGGTGGACAATTATCGCTCTGAAACTTATAAAACCGAATGGCTCGGTGACTTGGTAATTGATGAAACCCTGAATCACCCCGAACAGCCCACAGAACATCACGCCGATCGTTTTCCAGAATTATCGCCCGATCGCCTGCGCGAAATCCTGCAAAGCATCGCCGCGATCGCCCGCCAGCTCGAACGTCGCGACCACGGCACACCGCAGGATCTCGAATGGACGTACGACGGCCAAACCCTGTGGCTACTGCAAGCGCGACCGATTTCGACACTGTATCCAATCTGGACGCGCCGCATTGCCGCCGAAGTTGCGCCCGGTGCGGTGCATCCGCTGGCCTGGTCGATTTCGCAGCCGCTGACCTGTGGCGTTTGGGGCGCGATTTTTACGACGGTGTTGGGCGATCGTGCCGATGGCCTCGATTTTAGCCAAACGGCGACACTCCACGGCTCGCACGCCTATTTCAATGCCTCACTGTTGGGCGACATTTTTCGACGCATGGGGTTACCGCCGGAAAGCCTCGAATTTTTGGTGCGTGATCAGTCGATGTCGCGTCCATCATTTCGCACGCTGTTGATTAATCTGCCCGGTTTATTGCGCCTCGTCGGTCAGCAATTACGCCTAACGCAAACCTTCGATCGCGACGATCGTGGCCTGTTCACTCCGCTACTCCACCAGCTCACCACCGATCCGATCAACCTCCAAAATCCCCAACAATCCCCCCAAGCGCTGTTCGATCGGCTCGATCGCATCCTCGCCGCCCTTCAGCCCGCCACCCGCTACAACATCCTCGCCCCGATCGGTCTCGCCATCCGCCAAAAAATCGCCAAAATCGAGGATCTCGACGGTGGCATGATGCCCGAAGTTCAGGCAACGCGAGCATTTCAGGCGCTTGCGAATGAGTTGCGCCACCACCTCGATCAACGCGATCCGGGCTGGGCGACGCGCGAGTCGATCGCGGATTTGCGATCGTACTTGAGTGGTGGTGTCCCGAGTGATGAACGTGAACAGCGTAAGGGGTCTGACTTACTCAATAAATTTGATGCGTGGCTTGATCGCTACGGCTATCTCAGCGATGTCGGGACAAATATCGCCATTTCCACCTGGCGCGAAACGCCCGATCGGTGGTTGCGCCTCTGGTGGCAAGCGGCCAAAGCCCTGACCACGGCTCCGAAACCACCGCTAGCGATGAAGCAGCCCCAGGATAAACAAACTAAAAATCAGGGTTCGCGATCGCTGCAAGAATTCGCCCGCCTCAAGGGTCGCGTGGCGGAGGTCTACGATCGTCTGCTGGCCGAATTACGCTGGTGTTTTGTCGCGCTAGAACACCAGGGGAAAATCGGTCAATATTTGCCATCATCGACGATTACCGAGTCTATCGATACCGAGACAAATTCTAATTCACCAGACTTGAATCCAGCTCTGTCAGAGGAATCGATCAACACAGCGGGCGATATTTTTTGGTTAACGATCGCCGAAATCCGCCAAATTTTCGCCGATAATCCCGTCAAACCGACCGCAACGTCACCCTTACAATTTTCTCCACTCACCGATCTGCCACGCCTGATCCAGTATCGCCGCGCTCAGTTCGATCGCGATCGCCAACGCACCACCCTCCCCCGCCTCGTTTACGGCGCATCCCTCCCCGATCTCCCGCCCCGTAAATCTCCCACCTCATCAACACCGGGCGAAATCCTCACCGGCATCGGCGCAAGTCGCGGCCAAGTCCGGGGGCAGATCGTCCTGGTGTCACAGTTTGATCCGAGCCTGGAAATCGATCGCGACACCATTTTGGTTGTGCCGTACACCGATGCGGGTTGGTCGCCACTGCTGGTGCAGGCGGGCGGGCTGATTTCGGCGGTGGGCGGTCGGCTCTCCCACGGGGCGATCGTGGCGCGTGAATACGGTATCCCGGCGGTGATGGATGTGGCGGAGGCGTTCGAGCGGTTGCAGCCCGGTCAGTGGGTGCAGATCGACGGCGAACGCGGTACGATCGAGCCGATCGCGTAGCGTTTCTCAAGCTCATTTCTACACCCCATTTCTAAGCCCTATTTCTAAGCCCCAATTCCTAAGCAAAATCATGACGATCGACACCCTCAATCAACGCCACGCGATCGCCGATGTGCTGACCTTTCACACCGGCATGGACGACCAGCCGATCGCCAAAATCCGCAACGACAACGCCACCGCTGAAATCAGCCTCTACGGTGGTCACGTTCTCAGCTACAAACCCCACAGCGAAACCGAAGACGTGATTTTCGTCAGCGACCTCGCCACCTGCGCCAACGGCAAAGCGATTCGCGGTGGTATTCCCATTTGCTGGCCGTGGTTTGGCGCTGACCCCGACGGTCTCGGACGCCCGAATCACGGCTTTGTCCGCAATCGGCTGTGGCAAGCGATCGCCACCGAAGCGATCGACAGCGGCACGACGAAACTCACCCTCGGCCTGAGCGACACCGACGACACCCGCGCGATCTGGCCGCACCGCTTCGACCTGGCGATCGCGATTACCGTCGGTGACGCCCTCACCGTCGAACTGATCACCCGCAACACCGGCAACACCCCCTTTCACCTCACCCAAGCCCTCCACACCTACTTCATCGTCGGCGATATCAACCGCGTCCGTGTCCGTGGCTTAGAGGGTAAGTATTACCTCGATAAAGTCGATGGCGACGCGCGGAAATTTCAGTCCGAGGCGATCGCGATCGCGGGCGAAGTTGATCGGATCTATCTCGACGTTCCCGCCGTACTGACGATCGACGATCCGGCGCTCGATCGTCGCATTCACACCACCTCCAGCGGCAACACCACCGCCGTCGTCTGGAATCCCTGGATCGACAAAGCCGCTGCGATGGGCGATTTGGGCAATGCTGAGTACAAAACGATGATCTGTGTGGAGACAACCAACGCGGCTAGCGATGTGATTGAGGTCGCACCGGGCGAGACGTTCTGTTTAAGCGCAAGTTATCGAGTCGATCGGTAGCCGTTAGCGTGCTTACCCCATCACATCGACGACAGCTAGACAGGCAACAGTGCCAAAAAAAAACCATCGATATAGCAAAAAACGATTTGCTTAGGACTTATCAAAAAAAAGCTGAGAGCACTGAGCTTGTCGAAGTGCGGTTTTCAGCTTGGATGAGAGTGTCCTAACACAATCGGCTTACGCTATAGCTATTCATTCGTTGATAAAGCCGCACATTTGCAAAGTTGACGCGCTAAGAGAGTAATAATACCTTCTGATACGAAATCCGCTTCTGCCTGGGAAAAAGACAAAAGCGTCGATGAGCACTGAGCGGAGTCGAAGTGCGGTGTCCGCCTAGATCGACGATCTAAGCTTATGCACGGTCGGATTTCGTATGAAATAATCGACAGAGGTGAAGCCCAAGTAGAGGGTTGTAATTGTGCTAGATCAACGCCTTGCACACCCATGCTAATAAACACACCCAGAATGATGAGTTTGAAGGCAACAATCTAGCTTTCGGCTTTGCCAAAAATGGTTATTTCTGTACTAAAAACTTGGCGATCACTATGCTGCAAGAAATCATTAAAAATCTATCACAAGCTCTAAATGACGATTATTTTGTCATGTGCATACCTCATGATTTTAGGGTATCCGAAATAATGTACATACAACATGCGAATTGGCCGAGTTGTATCACAATATCTTAAAGCTTTACGAAGCTACATCTAGATCTCACCTGCTAATCCCTAAAAGAGCGCTACAGTGGAGAAAATAAGCGAGGGTGACTAGGGATATCAAATATGAATAGTCTTTTCTTCTTGCCGATTACACTAGTATTAGGAATTGTGCTGGGAAATATTTATTTCCGAGGATTATGGATGACGGTGCAGCAGTTGCCGAATGCTGAGAGCCCTATCCTGTTGACCTTCGGTAGCTTTATTGGACGTTTGGCGATCGCGATCGCAGGATTTGCACTGGTCGTCATGCTCACCAAAGAGAATGCCATTTGGCATTTGTTTATTTGTGTCAGCGCATTTATGTGGGTACGCAATCACCTCGTCCGTAAAGTCCAGCCCAAATTCCCGCCCAAATTCCCGCCCAAATTCCCACCCAAATTCAACCCCATCTAGGCAGGAGCGATGAATATTAGCCCCGATGAGACTATTTATTGGCAATGGGAATTTATATCGATTAATGCCACTTTAGTCTTCACATGGTTGGTGATGCTGCTACTGGGAATTGGTTCTTGGCTGGTGACGCGCCAGCTCTCGACGGAGCCAAAACTATCGCGCTGGCAAAACGTTCTGGAAATACTGGTGATTAATTTACAGGAGCAGATTCAAAACACCAGTGGACAGACTCCCGGTCGCTATTTACCCTTTGTTGGCACGCTATTTATTTTTATTGCTACAGCCAATCTCTTGGCGATCGTTCCCTTTTATCAACCGCCGACAGGGTCACTCTCTACTACGGCAGCTCTCGCAATATCAGTTTTTTTTGCTGTTCCATTTTTCGGTATTCGCCAGCAAGGAATCGGTAAATATCTGCATCATTATCTAGAACCAAGTCCGATTCTCTTGCCACTGACTATCATCAGCGAGTTGTCTCGAATTCTAGCTTTGACCGTGCGCTTATTTGGAAATGTGATGAGTGGGGGACTAATCGGGGCAATTTTACTGTCTCTCGCGCCATTATTTTTTCCGATCGTTATGCAGGCATTGGGAATGCTGACAGGGATCATTCAAGCCTATGTTTTCGCAATTTTAACAGTTGTTTATATTAGTGCCGCCAGTCATGAAAGTTGAATCCCTCTATTTCTTGGTTACGATCATTGGCACGGTCTCGATCGTCATGGCAGGGCTAACCATGGCCATTGGCACGATCGCTCCATCCCTCGGTGAAGGTAAATCCGTCGCCCAAGCGCTGAGTTCGCTCGCTCAACAACCCGACGCTTCAAGTACGATTACCCGCACCCTATTTGTGGGGCTAGCCTTCATCGAGTCCGTGGCGATTTATTGCTTTGTTATTTCGCTGATTTTGTTGTTTGCAAATCCGTTTTGGAATTATGCGATCGCCGCTCTTGAAAAGGCCGGAGTTTGAACTAATGGCAATTGACTGGTTCACCTTCTTCGCGCAAATTATTAACTTTTTGGTGTTAATTTTTGTGCTGCAACGTTGGCTCTATAAACCCATTATCAAGGCGATGCAACAGCGCGAAGATACAATTCGCGATAACCTCGATTCGGCATCACAACAACAGGAAAAAGCTCAAGAGGAGGTAGAACGCTATCAGGCCAAGCAACAAGAGTTAGAAGCGCATCGATTCGATTTATTAGCTCAAGCCAAGCTAGAAACGGAGCAAACTCGTCAGCATCTGCAGGAAGAAATGCATGAGTCTGTGAAAATAGAGCGATCGCAATGGAAATCAATGCTTCAACGTCAGAAAGAGTCTTTTTTGCGCGAAGTTAGCCATCGCACCATGGAGCAATTACAAACAACTGCGCGGCGCGTGTTGGCGGATCTAGCTGAATCAGATCTGGAAACGCAAATGGCACGGGTATTTTTACGAAAATTGCAAAATCTGAATGAGTCAGAACGTACTGAACTTGTAAAAACTCTAAGCGTTTCCACCACAGATGTTATTCCCTTAAATTTAGTCAGTACATTCGAGCTACCGCAGGATATTGGCGGGGAAATCTCGAAAATTTTGCAAACATACTTTGATGATTTGAGTAAAGATAATTCGAGCAAGTTAGAACTCAATTATGAAATTCAATCCAATCTCATTTGTGGCATTGAATTACGCGGTACTGGCTATAAACTCGCGTGGAGCATGGATGCATATTTAGATGCAATTTCCGAGAATTTAGTTAAAGTTTTTTCCGAAGAATCAGTCAAAGTTTAGAACTAACATTAACTAAACGCAGCCGAAGTCAAACTATTCGCTAGAGAAGTTATGACCAATCAATCTGAAATAGCTTTAGACAAATCCTTACAGATTATTTTGGAAGATACTTTTGCGACTTATGCAGAAGTTGTTGATCGCCATCCATCACAACTGCGATCGCAAGAGATTGGCATCATTCAATCCATCGGTAAAGGCATTGCCAGAGTTGTCGGTTTACCCCATGTGCAAGCAGAAGAAATCGTGCGATTTACTGGCGGCAGTTTGGGCATGGTATTTAACCTCGACCCCGAAGAAGTGGGCGTAATTTTACTGGATTCTAACGATACGCTTCAGTCAGGAACGGAAGTACGGCGCACAGGAAAAGTTCTCGATGTTCCTGTTGGCGAAACGTTGCTGGGTCGAGTCGTCGATCCCCTCGGTCGTCCCCTCGATGGTAAAGGTTTAATCCGCACGTCCCAACGTCGTCCCGCCGAACGTGAGGCTCCAGCGATTATGGATCGCGCTCCCGTTAATGTGCCTTTGCAAACCGGAATTAAAGCGATCGATGCCTTGATTCCGATTGGGCGCGGCCAGAGAGAATTGATTTTAGGCGATCGCCAAACGGGTAAAAGCGGCACCGCTCTCGATACGATCATCAACCAAAAAGACAAAAATATTCTCTGCATTTACTGTGCGATCGGGCAGCGCAGTGCCGCCGTTGCCAAACTAATCGCCGACCTCCACGAACATGGCGCAATGGCATACACCACCGTCGTTATGGCCGCAGGAGAAGAACCCCCAGGATTGCGGTATGTTGCTCCCTACACGGCGACGGCGATGGCTGAATATTTTATGGAACAAGGGCGCGACGTGTTGATTGTCTACGATGACCTGACGAACCATGCCCGTGCCTATCGCGAGCTATCCCTGCTCATGCGCCGTCCCCCAGGGCGAGAGGCTTACCCAGGGGACATTTTTTACATTCATTCGCGTTTATTGGAACGCTCGACCCATCTCAATGACGAGCATGGCGGCGGCTCCCTAACTTCATTACCAATTCTGCAAACTGAAGCCCAAAATATCGCGGCTTATATTCCCACAAATCTGATTTCGAT
Source organism: uncultured Geitlerinema sp. (assembly GCA_964518905.1). GTDB lineage: Bacteria > Cyanobacteriota > Cyanobacteriia > Cyanobacteriales > Geitlerinemataceae > RDYZ01. The sequence goes on from CAZFJL010000013.1 coordinate 40,616, forward strand.
TACCGATGGACAAATTTATCTGTCGCCAATTCTGTTTCAAAAGGGTGTTTTACCTGCGATCGAAGTTGGTAAGTCTGTGTCACGGGTTGGCGGCAAAACTCAACTTTCTGCCTATCGTGCTGTCGCCGGAGATTTGCGGCTATCCTATTCACAATTTGAAGAACTAGAATCTTTTGCGCGGTTTGGTACGCGCCTAGAAGAATCAACGCGGCTCACCTTAGAACGGGGTCGCAAAGTGCGCGAAATTCTCAAGCAAAAGCAATATACACCTATGCCAGCGGCTGTCCAAATCGCGGTATTGCTTTCAGTTACGGCGGGTTTACTCGATCGCGTGCCAATCGCCAAAATTGCGATCGCCGAACAAGCGATCGCCGCCGCCATCCCTAGCCAATTAGCCGAACTATGTTTGCAAATTGAAAAGGGTGATGTCTTAAAAGATGAGGATCGCGACGCTTTACTGAATGTGGCAAAAACAGCGATCGCCAAGGTTCTCGATCAGGCGTTGGGGGAATAATTATGGCATCCCTTGAATCTCTACAACGTCAAATTCGTACTGCTGAAGAATTAAAGGCGATCGTCAATATGATGAAAGTCCTCGCGGCGGTGAACATCAATCAATACGAACATGCCGTAACTTCCCTGTCCGAATATACCCGTACTATCAAAATGGGGTTGCACGTTGTTCTCAAATCTACCCATCTAAATAACAATCTTCCTAAAGTTGATCCACACTCACTTTTGACAAATTCTATCGGTCGGTGTGGTGTGTTGATCATTGGTTCTGAACAAGGGATGTGTGGGCAGTTTAACGAACAGATTAGCCGCTATGCAATCGCTGAAATAGAAAAACTCCAAATCGCCCCCGAACAGTTAGCCATTTTTGTCATTGGATCGCGAATTATTCCTCATTTAGAAAATGAAGATTATCAGATCGAGCAGAACTTTATGATGCCCAGTTCTTTGTCGGGAATCACGCCCATGGTGCAAGAAATGTTACTGCATATTGCCGCATGGCGTGATCACCAGAAAATTACAAAAATCATCTTGTTCTACAACAATTTACATTCCAATACAGCTTACAAACCATCGCAGCATTTACTGTTACCGCTCGATCGCGCCTGGTTGCAACAAATCGAACAACAAAAATGGCGATCGCGAACTATCCCAATGTTTACGATGCCCAGTGATATTTTAATCTCTTCTCTGTTACGACAATATTTCTTTATCTCGCTCTATCGTGCTTTTGGTGAATCCCTTGCTAGTGAAAATGCTAGCCGTCTTACCTCAATGCAAGTTGCAGAAAAGAACATCGAAGAACGGCTCAATGAGTTTAAGGGTGAGTTTCGACAGAAGCGGCAATCGGCAATTACAGGTGAATTATTAGAAATAATTTCAGGCTTTGAGTTAAGTCAAGGCTAGTCCCTCAAATATTTCAAAAGTCAAAAGTTTTAAAAGCTAAAAGTAAGAATTTATCTAAATAAATATAATCAAATGAATAACAATCAAAGTATTCAATCAAATCACCGCTCAAATCATTCCTCAGAGCAAAATATTGGTTCTGTTATTTCGGTGCGGAGCAGCATCGTTGATGTCCATTTCCCCAAACATTTGCCGGATCTCTATAACAGGTTAGAAACAGGAAAAAATGGAGAAATCGCGATCGAAGTTGTTTCGCATCTTAACGAACAGGTTGCACGAGGCGTTGCCCTTGCACCCACATCAGGTTTAGCACGCGGCGAAGTGGTCATTGATACTCAGAAGCCCTTACAAGTCCCTGTTAGCGAGCAATTGTTAGGGAGAATGTTAAACCTATTTGGCGAGGCGATCGATGGCAAAGAACCCATTTCAGGTGGAGAATTGCGCTCCATTCATGCCACCCCGATCGCCATGGCCGAGCGCGTCACCAAAGACGATATCCTCAAAACTGGACTGAAAGCGATCGACCTGCTTGCTCCTTTAGAACGTGGCGGAAAAACGGGTTTACTCGGTGGTGCGGGTGTCGGCAAAACCGTACTCATTACCGAAATGATTCATAACATGGTCAAGGAATACCAAGGGGTGAGCTTGTTTTGTGGCATTGGTGAACGCTGTCGAGAAGCCCTTGATCTGTATGAAGAGATGGACGCAACAGGGGTTCTTGATAATACAGTTTTAGTGTTTGGCCAGATGAATGAACCGCCTGGGGCGAGATTTCGGGTCGGTCATGCTGCTTTGACGATCGCCGAATATTTTCGCGATCACACCCAACAGGATGTCCTACTACTCATTGATAATATTTTTCGCTTTATCCAAGCAGGCGCCGAAGTATCGGGACTGATGGGACAGTTGCCTTCACGGGTCGGCTATCAACCCACTCTTGCCACGGAACTCGCCGAGCTAGAAGAGCGAATTTGTAACACTTCCTCCGGTGCAATTACGTCCATTCAAGCGATTTATGTTCCTGCCGATGACTTCACCGATCCTTCCGCAGTCCATGTTTTCGCCCATTTATCCGCTTCCATTGTATTATCACGAAAACGAGCCAGCGAAGGATTTTATCCCGCCGTCGATTTGTTGCAATCTAACTCCAAAATGTTAATGCCGCATATCGTTGGCGATCGCCATTATCGAGTTGCCCAAGCTGTCCGCCAAACCATTGCTAACTATGAAGAACTAAAAGATATTATTGCCATGTTGGGGTTAGAAGAACTATCCCCCAGTGATCGCAAAGTCGTTTATCGAGCGCGACGTTTAGAGCGTTTTCTCACCCAGCCCTTTTTCTCAACCACGCAATTTACGGGCTTGGCGGGCAAAGTTGTGAAACTAGAAGATACGATCGCTGGTTGCGATCGTATTCTTAATGACGAGTTTTCCGATACGCCAGAAAAATCGCTCTACATGATTGGCACAATTGACGAAGTGGTAAAACTGGATAAGGAGAGCAAAAAATCATGAACTCCCCAACTTCAGTCATGCATCTCCAAGTGGTTTTGCCCACCAAAATTTTGCTGGAACTCGATGTGCTGAAAGTAAATGCCGAAGCTGAAAATGGAATGTTTTGCTTATTGCCGCATCATTTAGATTTTGTCGCGACCCTTGCACCAAGTTTACTCTCTGTGATCTCATCTGAAGACGAAGAAACATTTTTAGCGATCGATCAAGGAATTTTAGTCAAACAGGGCGATCGCGTCATCGTCGCGACTCAACATGCTGTCCAAGATGGTGATTTGGGAATGTTGAAACAGACCATTGAGCAACAGTTTCACTTAATTGATGAACGCGAAAAAATAGCTCGTTCAGTTCTAGCCAAATTGGAAATAAGTACAATTAAAGGCTTTATCGAGTTAGGTGAATCGATATGAATAACCCTGATCCGAAATCTCATGAAATGCAATCTGAAGTGCGATCACCGACCTCAGACTTTAGCAAGGCGATCGGTCGTAAAGAACAGCGCAAAATCCATGCGCTTGAAACGGAGCCTTACGGTGGAGTTTGGTTTGGTTTGGGCTTTACAGGTTTAGTCGGTTGGTCAACTGTTGCGCCGACTATGCTAGGAATGGCACTAGGTATCTGGATTGATCGCCAGTTTCCCAGTCAGTTCTCATGGACATTATCCCTGATGTTGGCAGGGTTAACCCTGGGTTGCTTTGTTGCCTGGGAATGGGTTACACGGGAACAGGAACGCATCGCAAAATCACAACGTCCCGATGATGATTCGCCAGTCTCAGAAGATCCTCCAAATTAGGAGAAGAGAGTATTGGCGGCGCTTTGTGCTGCCTTTTTTCTGTTTTTAGCAATAGTTTATCTTTTGCGATCAACCCTATATCCTGTATATTGTGAGACCTCTTTTCAATCACAGTGCGAATTTATCTACAGTTCCTTGTACAGTAATAAAAACTAGAATTTAAAGTTATAAAAATGATTGAATCAGGACTAAAAGATGTTGCAATAGCCGAAAATTTAAAGCAATTCTTGCTAGTGCTTTTGGTTTCTTTAAGTGTAGCAACTTTGCCGCAAGTTTTTAGTTGGTTTCGCCGAATCCCCTATACATTATTGTTAGTGATTGTCGGACTAGCACTAGCTTTCGCAGACGTGCGATTAATTAATCTTTCTCCCCAATTAATTCTATTAATTTTCTTACCTCCTTTACTATTTGAAGCTGCTTGGAATTTGAACTGGTCAAGGTTAAAGCAGGACTTAGTTCCCATTAGTCTCTACGCCGTTTTTGGGGTAGTCATTGCGATCACGGGAATTGCAATCAGCCTTAATCAATTTGCCCAGATTGCTTTGCCAACAGCCTTACTTATTGGTGCTAGTCTATCAGCGACCGACCCTGTATCCGTGACGGCGCTATTTCGAGAGTTAGGGGTAGGCAAGCGCCTAACGACCTTGATGGAAGGCGAAAGCTTGTTTAATGATGGTATGGCTGTAGTTGCCTTTGGCTTTTTAATTGCCTTTTCTCAAGGAACTGCCAACTTGACATTTCAAGCTGTCATCACTCAATTTTTACTAGTTGTAGGGATTGGGCTGGGAACTGGGGGCTTGATTGGCTTTGGTGTTTCCTATTTGACCCAGCGTTTTGATCTTCCGTTAGTAGAGCAGTCTCTAACTCTGGTGGTCGCTTATGGAACTTACTTGATTACAGAAGAATTGGGCGGCTCCGGCGTAATTGCAGTAGTTCTTACAGGGTTAATTTTAGGGAATTTTGGTTCTCTAATTGGCATGAATCCTCGTACCAGAGTTATTGTCAGTGAGTTTTGGGAGTTCTTAGCCTTTTTCGTGAATTCTATTGTTTTCCTCTTAATTGGCGATCAGATTCGCTTTGAAATTTTAGGCGAAAATATTAACGCGATCGCCGTGACCATTGCCGCAGTAATCGGCACAAGAGCGATCGCTATTTATGGTTTAGGTGGACTGAGCAATTACTTCGCGAAGTCAGACATTCCCGTCGCCGATCAAACAATACTTTGGTGGGGAGGTCTGCGGGGCGCAGTTTCCATCGCCCTAGCATTGAGCGTGCCTGAAAGCTTTGAGGGGCGAGAATTGGTGATTGCGGCAGTCTTTGGGACGGTGCTATTTACCTTGCTCGCTCAAGGATTGACCATTCAGCCTGTCCTGCAAAAGCTGAACCTACTTCAAGCGCAACCGATGCGTCAAAGATATCTAGAAATTATGGCGCGTCAAGCTGCTCTCAATCGAGTTTTACAACGATTGACCGAAATAGAACAACATCCCAGTGTTGGGACTGAGTTCTATAACTATCAAGTGTCTTTAGTTAAAGATGGATTAAGCCAACTACAAGAAGAAATCGTTCAGCTTCAAAATGAATATCCCGATTTAATTACCTTTATTACCGACCAATTACGCGAAGAACTATTAGCGATCGAGGCTGACACCTATGCCGAGTTCGTGCGCACAGGTCGATTAAATCAAGAACTCTCTCTCTTCTTAGATGATGAAACAGCTAAGTCTTAATTTTTTATCGTAAATGGGGAGAAAAAGACTATAGCGGTTTTAGCAATCATGAGTGACACTCACACAGGCTGAAATCCTTGTCTGTTCGTGATTTTAGGTGTATCGTACAGAAAGTAAAATAGCTATATTGATACAGCATAACTATTCGTCAATTCCGACTTCGAGCCATAATTAAACCATTCCAGAGAAAAAAGGGATAGGCAGATCTTTCGTAATAGAAGTGACATATATCACCGTACATTTACGAGATAATCCAAAGGCATACTTTACAGACTTCGTGTACCGCGAATATTAGTCATGTCTTTGAGTGATATCAAAACGGGTCACAGCCGAGGAACGAAAGCGACTCAAATCCTTTCTGCTCAAGAGCTGGGCGTTTTTAACGAGAAATCTAATCTCAAAGGTTTTTTGCAGTTGGCGGCGCATCTTGCGGTGATGGCGGTTAGTGGCTATGTGTGGGCGGTGAGTCTGCCTCAGTTCGCCGATCGCCTATACATTGCGTTGCCAGCACTGGTGATCTACGGCTTTAGTTTCGCAATTATGTTTGCACCGCTGCATGAATGCTCTCACCGGACAGCTTTTGCGAATAATCAAATTAATGATGCGGTGGCTTGGCTGGCGGGACTTTTTTCGTTTTATAACAGCACGTTTTACCGGCTCTATCACAAGTGGCATCACCGCTACACGCAGCTTCCCGATAAAGACCCAGAACTGAGCGATCGCAAACCGACAAATCTTCGTGAATATCTGATTGAACTAAGCGGAATGACTTGGTGGCTTGGTAAATTTCGCGGGCATTTTCGGGCGGCAACTGGCAACTTAGATGACTGTCCGTTTATTCCTAAAGGCTCTCGCACCGCAGTGATTCGCTCGACTCGGTTACAACTCTTGGTCTATGGGATGGCGATCGGTATTTCGGTTTATGCTCAAGAGCCTTGGTTTTTGTTGTATTGGATGTTGCCCCTTGTCGTAGGTCAGCCTTTGTTACGCCTGATTATGTTGGCAGAGCATACCGATCGTCCGAATACTGACAACATGCTCACCAATACCCGCACGACTCTAACCCTTGCGCCGCTGCGTTTCATGCTGTGGAATATGTCCTTCCATGCTGAACATCATCTCTATGCTTCCATTCCTTTTCATCGGCTAGCCGCCGCCCATGAAAAATTGGGTTCGCATTTTGATTGTGTGGAAAATGGCTACCTCCAGGTTCATCGCAAAATTGTTGCGAATTTCGGTGAAAATCCTAAAAAATCAGCGGCATGAAGACGTTCTCGATCGAAAAATTTGAGCTGCAATGTGGTGCGGTTTTGCCTGAAGCTCAACTGGTGTATCAAACCTATGGAGAATTACGGAACGATCGCCAAAATGTAATCCTCTATCCCACCTCCTACGGCGCACAACACACCGATATTGAATGGTTGATTCGCGCTGATGGCATCCTCGATCCAACTCAATGGTTCATCATTATTCCCAATATGTTTGGCAATGGGCTGTCGAGTTCTCCGAGTAATTGTGAGGCTTGCGGGTTAGCGGAACAGGGTTTTTGGTTTACCCATCTGGATAACGTCACCGCTCAGGAAAAATTATTGCGCGAAGTGTTTGGAATTGAGCAACTCGCCCTCGTTTACGGTTGGTCGATGGGAGCGCAACAGGCGTATCACTGGGGGGCAATGTATGGCGATCGTGTCGAACGAATTGCGGCGATTTGTGGGACGGCGAAAACCACGGAACATAATCGTATTTTTCTCGAAAGTTTGCGGTTTGCTCTAACGAGTGATCCCACATGGAATGGTCGTGAATTTGAAGGAATTCCCGATCGTGGCTTCCGGACGTTCGCCAGAATCTACGCGAGTTGGGCGGCATCCCAAGCCTATTATCGCGAGGGTTTGTACTACCAGTTTGGCTATGAATCTCTAGACGATTATCTGGTGCGCGGCTGGGAAGCGGGCTACCGCAAGCGCGATCCGCGTAATTTAATGGCAATGATTGATACTTGGCTGTGCTGCGATGTGAGTGATAATCCCATGTATCAAAACGACTATGCCCTTGCGCTGCAAGCGATTCAAGCCAAAACCTTGGTGATGCCCAGCACAACCGATCTCTATTTCACGCCTGAGGACTGTGCGCGGGAGGCCGCAATGATTCCCCAGGCTGAATATCGCCCAATTCCTTCGATTTGGGGACATCGTGCGGGCAATCCTTACCAAAATCCAGAGGATGAACAATTCATTCGCCAAGCGGTCAAGGAACTTCTCGAACCCTAAGCACTCAAGACCAAGAGAAATTCCCATTTTTAATCAAGTTTCAATCACTCAAAATTATGACCCAGCTCCTATCAGAAATCGCCCGCGAAAAAAATCTTCGCTACTTTTTGATTTCGTTTACTGATCTATTCGGTGTTCAACGGGCGAAGTTAGTCCCGACGGCGGCGATCGATGGTATGGCAGCAGATGGCGCGGGGTTTGCGGGGTTTGCGGCTTGGTTGGATATGACCCCCGCCGATCCTGATATTTTTGCGATTCCCGACGTTAACAGTCTTTTTCCTTTGCCTTGGCAGCCGGAAATTGGCTGGATGCCTGCTGATCTATATATGAATGGGGAACCCGTCGCCCAAGCGCCGCGCCATGTGCTGAAACAAACGCTTCGTCAGGCGGAATCTCTGGGTTATCGGGTCAAAACTGGGGTGGAATGCGAGTATTTTCTGCTGTCGGCGGCGGGTGATGACATTTCCGATCCTGGCGATCGGGCGAGCAAACCCTGTTATGACCAACAAGCTTTGATGCGCCGCTTCGATATCATTGCGGAAATTTGCGATGCGATGCTGGCGATGGGTTGGGGAGCCTATCAGAACGATCACGAAGATGCCAACGGTCAGTTTGAAATGAACTGGATGTATGCGGATGCGTTGGTGACGGCCGATCGCCATGCGTTTTTCAAATATATGGTGAAGGCGATCGCTGAAAAGCATGGATTCCGCGCGACGTTTATGCCGAAGCCTTTTCCGCATTTGACCGGGAATGGGTGTCATACCCATCTTTCGGTGTGGAATTTGGCGGGCAATACGAATCTTTTTGATGATTCCGTCGGAGAACTGGGACTATCCCGCCTTGCCTATCAATTTATTGGTGGTGTTCTGCATTCTGCGGAGGCGCTCTGTGCTTTGACAAATCCGACGGTGAATTCCTACAAACGGATCAATGCTCCGGTCACAAGTTCTGGCGCGACGTGGTCGCCGAATACGATTAGCTATACGGGCAATAATCGCACCCACATGATTCGCATTCCGGAGGCGGGTCGGTTTGAGTTTCGTCTGGCGGATGGCTCGGCAAATCCCTATCTGTTGCCTGCGGCGTTGATTGCGAGCGGTTTGGATGGTGTTACGCAGAAGCGCGATCCGGGGCCACGTTATGACAACAATGCTTATACTGATCCGCTGCCTTTGGATGCGGTGAAACGTTTGCCGACGAATTTGTTGGATGCGCTGCGATGTTTGCAGGGGAATACGGTTTTGTCTGGGTCTTTGGGTGGTGAGTTTGTACGGTCTTATATCAAGTTAAAACAACGGCAATGGGATGATTATTCGGCGCATATTAGTGCTTGGGAAACAGAGAATACTTTGAATTGTTAAAAGAAATTCACTTGATGATAGCCCCTAGTGATGACACCCTCATGGGACTTAGTTGAGCGATAGCAATACGCAGAAGTCGGACTTCTGAATGAGCCGTCGCCGTTCCAAATTTCAGGACGATGCGAGAAGTCGGACTTCTAACCCCCCTTGCGTAAGTCTTGCCCTATTAATCCGATCGCAGAGGATCGCAACAAAACCACGCGGGAGTTTACGCAACTTCGCGAACCTGTTAAGACACACTGCGATCGTGATCTTTTGTAGCAACCGCAACCGATAATGATCTCACCGACAGATATCGCTCGCACCGCGAAACGTGTGGAGATAAGCCCCACAATCGGCACTCCCGTCGCGTCGTTGTTCTTGACCTAGCGTCGAACGATCGCGATCGCACCACGTTTTTACCACCGGCGTTCAATCTGCCATTAATCCAAGACGGAGCCACCGTTAGTAGCGCATCATCGGAGTTTGACCCCGCTAACATCCCGGCTCTGTCTTCCCGCCCGATTGCGATCGGCGATCGTAACGGATTGCCATCAATACATCGCAATCACCGGCCTATTTAACAACAATTTGGGAAGATCCTCCGGGAGGTATATATGAACCGTAAAGCCGCATCGGGCTGGCGAAATATTGCGATCGTCGGTCCGTATCTGAGTGGTAAAACCACCCTACTTGAAAGCATTCTCTCCATCACCGGCAAACTCTCGCGCAAGGGTAACGTCACCGACGGCAACACCGTTAGCGACCATGCCCCCGAAGCCCGCGATCGCCAAATGAGCGTGGAAGTATCCGCCGCCAGTACTGAGTACGGCGGCGTTAATTTTACCTATCTGGACTGTCCCGGCTCGATCGAATTCGCCCAGGAAACCGACAACGCCCTGATCGGCGTCGGCGCTGCGATCGTTGTCTGTGAGCCAGACGTGAGCCGCGTGCTCACCCTCGCGCCGCTATTTAAATTTCTCGACGATTGGGAAATTCCCCACCTCGTCTTCATCAACAAAATGGATCGGGCGGCGTCGCACTTCACCGACGTTCTCGCTGCAATCAATAACGTCTCCAGTCGTCCGCTCCTACCGCAGCAATACCCCATTCGCAACGATCGCGACCTCGTCGGCTTCATCGACTTGATCGACGAAAAAGCCTATAGCTACGCCAAAAATGCTCCCGCGACGGAGACCGCCCTCCCCGAATCCCTGCGCGACGAAGAACAGGCCGCCCGCCAGGACATGCTCGAAGGCTTGGCCGATTTCGATGACCATCTGCTCGAAACCCTGCTCGAAGATGGCGTCCCCACCTCCAGCGAAATCCTCGCCGATCTGAAGCAAGATCTTGGCGCTGATTTAGTCGTGCCGGTGTTCTTTGGTATCGCCGATCGCGATTGGGGCGTGCGTCCGCTGCTCGATGCCCTCGTGCGGGAAGCGCCGGAACCGAGCGTCACCGCCGAGCGACGCGGTTTCACCTTCAAAGACGCGGATCAACCCGTCGCCCAAGTTCTGAAAACCTACTACACCACCCTCGGGGGCAAACAATCCCTCGTGCGAGTCTGGCACGGTACGCTTACCGAGAGCATGACCTTGAACGGGATGCGATCGGGCGGAATGCATCGTCTGTTTGGATCGCAGCAGGTCAGCGTTCAGGAAGCCCACACCGGCGAAATTGTCGCGATTTCTCGCCTCGAAACCGCCGTCACGGGCGATACCCTCAGCCCTGATCTGGACTGCGACCCGCTGCCCCGCGCCGATCGGCTTGTGCCGGTGTATGCCCTGGCGATCGTGCCGGAAAACCGCAAAGACGAAGTGAAAATCAGCGCGGCGCTGGCGAAGCTAATCGATGAAGATCCGGCGCTGCACTGGGAACAGCATGGCGACACCCATGAAGTGATTCTCTGGGGTCAGGGCGAAATTCACCTCAAGGTGTCGCTTGATCGCCTCGATCGCAAGTACAACCTGCCAATGACGACCCGCGTACCGCGTGTGGCCTACAAGGAAACGATCCGTAAGGCGATCGAGCACGTGAACGGACGCTATAAACACCAGAGCGGTGGTCACGGTCAGTTTGGTGACATTTATATCGACGTGAAGCCGCTCGATCGTGGAGCCGGTTTTGACTTTAGCCAAGCGATCATCGGTGGTGTTGTACCGAAACAATACATCTCTGGTGTCGAAATGGGCGTGCGCGAATACCTCCAGCATGGCCCCCTCGGTTTCCCGGTGGTGGATCTGGCGGTGAAGCTCACTGATGGGTCGTATCATTCTGTCGATAGTTCCGAGCAAGCCTTTAAGCAAGCAGCGCGGGCGGCGATGCAGGAGGCGTTGCAACAGGCCGAGCCGACCCTATTGGAACCGATCGCCCTGGTGGAAATCGGCACGCCGAACGAGTTCACCTCGAAGATTTTGCAGGCGATCAGCGGACGGCGCGGCCAGATTCTCGGTTACGAAGCCCGCGATGGCTGGGCGAACTGGGATACGGTGTCGGCCTATATTCCCCAGGCGGAAATGCAGGATCTAATCATTGAGGTGCGATCGCTCTCCCTCGGGGTTGGAACCTATCGCTGGCATGAGGATCACCTGCAACAGGTTCCGGAAAAGCTGACCGATCGCATTTTGGCGCAAACGACACCGTAAACAGCGCACGTCCTCTGAAGACACTGTAATCATCAAACTTTTTTGCTCTCCCCCTAATTCATTGGGAGGAGAGTTTTTGTGAGAATAGAAGGGCGATATTATACTAAATCTGGTTGTGCTTAGAGAGATATATAGCAAAAAACGATTTGCTTAGGACGTATCAAAAAAAGCTGAGAGCACTGAGCGGAGTCGAAGTGCGGTTTTCAACTTAGACGAGAGTGTCCTAATTTAATCGGCTTCTGCTATAGCAAAAAACGATTTGGTTAGGACGTACAAAAAAAGCTGAGAGCACTGAGCTTGTCGAAGTGCGGTTTTTAGCTTAAATAAGAGCGTCCTAATACGATCGGTTTCTGCTATATCAGGACACTCTCGTCTAAGCTAAAAACTGAACTATTCGCAAAGCAAAGGCTACGCCAACGACAAGCTCAGTGCGATCAGCTTTTTTTGATGAGTCCTAATCAAATCATTTTTTCTATATCAAAGACTTCTCAAGATCTTTCTTCTTTCCCCTTGAAGATCGGGAGAACACTCCGCTTGATTTTCCTATAGCAAGAAACAGGAAAGTTAGGACACCCATAGCGCGGACTTCTAGCTTGTGAAAATCGGGCAGACGAGACGCCTATGCTATGGTAGTTAGCAATCCTATCCTAGCCCGATTGCACGTTGCCATAACTCATCTTTTCGATTTGACGCTATGACTTTCAAAACTCAAGATTGCATTAAAATCGTTCGGTTTTTCGCTGTTCTCTTTTGTGTATTAGGTATTGTCTTCAGAACAACAAACCTTGACTTAAAGCCCTTCTGGGAAGACGAGATTTATACACTGCTTCGTGTCTCAGGTATCACGGAAGCTCAGGTCAAGGATCTGATCCTCGATCGTGTTATTTCTCGTGACGATGTAGTGTCATACCTAAATGTGCCAAAGTATGGCTGGACGGACAGTTTGTCTGCTATGAAAAAAGTTCCAGAACACGCACCCGCATATTTTTTTGGCTTGAAGGGTTGGCTTAATATTTTTCCTACAACGATCGCCAATATTCGTTTTTTTTCAGTCTTCCTAAGCTGCTTATCTTTACCTCTATTTTATTGGCTCGGTCGCGAATTATTTCACAGCTCAATGGTAGGTTGGTGTACGCTCGGATTTGCCTCCGTTTCACCAATTTTATTGGAATATGCTCAAGAGTCTCGTCCTTATAGCTTGTGGATTATCGCTATTTTAGGGTCTACGATTGCTTTGGTGCGAGCATGGCGCTGTGAAACTCAAAAAAGAAATAATAATTGGATTGCTTACACTCTATTAATTGCAACATCCTTCTATATTCATCTTCTAACATTTTTATTGATTTGGACTCATGGAGCTATTTTGATCGTCAATGGCATCTTTAAGTATTTCAGGCACTTTTACTTGACTAGGGAATGGATACCATTCTTCGCAATTCTATCGAAGAAAGAGTTTCGGAATTTCCTGGCATGGCTGACATCAATTGTAGTCAGTATATTCTTGGCGCTCCCCTGGTTGATTGTTGTTGTTCAAAATCACTCTGTAGTCTCAGGAAGAACAGGCTGGATTGGCCAACTAAATCCCACATTATCAAAATTATTTATAAATAGTTTGAGAATGTATTCAGAGGTTTTATTTCCCCGACACTTACTACTAAGAGATTATTTTCCTCTTTTGTTGGTCTTTATTCTATCTCTTGGGATTTTATTGATTTCTTATATCTTCAAGAAAACAAACCAGTCTGTGAGTAAGTACTGGGCTGCGATCGCATTACTAGCACTAGTTGCAACTCCTCGAATATCCCTGCTTGTGGCTGATTTAAGTTTAGGTGGAGGACGTTCAACACTCTCACGCTATGCGATGATCTCATTGATTGCTACGGTCACTATTTTAGGCGCAGCTTTTGGATTGTGGCTCGAACAGACTCATCACCCCAAGCGATATGTTTTGGGTTTGGTTAGTATGATCAGCGTGTGGAGTATTTCTATCTACTTTTGCGGTGTGACAACGCAAGAATTATTTTGGATGGATAAAGGAGATAAATGGATTATTCCAGTTGAACAAAAACTAGGAGCAGATCCCCAGGCCATTCTTGTTTTAGATAATGATACTTATCGATCGGCGCAGTATCTATCACTGTTGTATTCGTTACAGTTTGATCAAAACGCCATTTTTTTTAATGCAGACAATGTTGCAAATTCGGATTTATGGTCTGAATTAGACCTGGATCAAAAATCGCTTCTTTTAGTTAATCCATCGCCAAAATTACAGGATAGTGCTCAAGCAATACGTCAGCAAAGACTGGGAAATTCTCTGTCTTCTGAGCTTGATATTTATTACTTACCTGTAAATAAGCTCTAAGCATTAGAAGGGTTACGCATCAGCGATCACGCTTGTCGGTTAATCCTCAACACAAAGTCGATTAAATCTCGATAAAATCACAGCGTTAGTCTGTTAGTCTTTTTCTCGATCGCCCCGATCGTCACGCACCCATGACCTCTTCCCCCCACCTGCTCAGTCCTTTCACCCTCGGCGACCTCACCCTCGAAAATCGCGTTGTCCTCGCCCCGCTGACCCGCGCTCGATCGGGCGTCGATCGTCTCCCCAACGAGCTGATGGCCGAATACTACGCCCAGCGCACCGCCGACAATCTGCTGATCAGCGAAGCCACCGTCGTCTCACCCCAAGGCATTGGCTGGCAAGAAACCCCCGGCATCTATAACGACGCCCAAACCGAAGCCTGGAAAGCGATCACCAGCCGCGTTCACGAAGCAGGCGGCACGATCTTTCTGCAAATGTGGCACTGTGGCCGCGCCTCCCATAGCAGCTTCCACGGCGGCGAGCTACCCGTCTCCGCCTCCGCAATCAAAATCGACAACGGCGACCAAATCCACACCCCGACGGGCAAACACGACTACGAAACGCCACGCGCCCTGAGCACCGAGGACGTCGTTGCCGTCGTTGAGGATTATCGCATGGCGGCAGAACGTGCCAAAGCGGCGGGCTTCGATGGCGTCGAGATCCACAGCGCCAACGGTTATCTGCTCGATCAGTTCCTGCAATTCAAAACCAACCAGCGCACCGATCGCTACGGTGGCAACCTCGAAAACCGCTGCCGTCTACTGCTAGAGGTGGTCGAAGCCGTGCAAACCGTTTGGCCCGCATCGCGCGTCGGTGTCCGGCTCTCGCCCAACGGCGCGTTTAACGACATGGGTTCGCCGGATTATCGCGAAACATTTCTACACATCGCCCAACAGCTCGACACCTATAAACTCGGCTACCTCCACGTCATGGACGGCCTCGCGTTTGGATTTCATGACTTAGGCGACCCAATGACTTTGACCGAATTTCGTGCCGTCTTCTCCGGTGCAATCATCGGCAACTGCGGCTACACCCAGGACACCGCCGAAGCCGCGATCGCCAGCGGCAACGCTGACCTGATCGCCTTCGGACGTCCGTATATCGGCAATCCTGACCTCGTCGCCCGTTTCGCTAATGGCTGGCCGCTCGCACCCGAAGCCCCGATGGACACCTGGTACACACCCGCCGGTGCTGACGGCTACACGGACTTTCCGACCTACGTTCCCTCAGCCTAGCGATCGCCGATTCTCCTCACCTCTGCCGTTTACTACGATCATCGGTGCGAAAGCGCCGGTGATATAATTCGCGGTTGAACTTCAAGCGTACGGGAGCCTAGAACTGTGGCGGATTGGCAAGAGATTCCAGGTGGTGTCACCGCAGCACGGGGTTTCCGTGCGGCGGGAATTGCGGCGGGCTTAAAACCCTCGGGCGCTATGGATTTATCGGCGATCGTCTCCGATGTGGACGCGATCGCGGCGGGCGTGTTTACCCTGTCGCAGGTTCGCGCCGCCTGTGTGGACTACAGCGCTCAAAAGTTGCAGGGGACGGCTCCCCGCGCTCGGGCGATTTTGTGCAACGCCGGACAGGCCAACGCGGCGACGGGTGAAGCGGGCTGGGCGGACGCGATCGAAAGTGCCGAACTGTTCAGCCAAGCGGCGGCGGTTCCCGTGGATCGTATTTTGCTGGCTTCGACCGGCGTGATCGGTCAACGCATGAAAATGAAGGAGTTCGCCGAGGGCATCCCAAAACTGGTGGCGGCGCTGTCGGAAGACGGTGGCCCCGAGGCGGCTAAGGCGATCATTACCACCGACCTGATTACTAAAGAAATTGCGATCGAGGCGGAATTTGGCGATCGCACCGTACGCATGGGCGGCATGTCCAAAGGATCGGGCATGATTCACCCGAATATGGCGACGATGCTGGGCTTTGTAACCTGTGACGCTGCGGTGTCATCAAGCCTCTGGCAAGACATGCTCCGTCGCGCCACCGATAAAAGCTTTAATCAAATCACCGTCGATGGTGACACCAGCACCAACGACACCCTCTACGCCCTCGCAAACGGTCAATCGCGCACCCCGGCCATTACCAGCCCTGGCCCCGAAGCGGACAAACTCGAAGCAATGTTGACCTTTGTTTGTCAGCATTTGGCGAAGGCGATCGCCCGAGACGGCGAAGGCGCAACCTGTCTGGTGGAAGTCCAGGTGACGGGAGCCGATAGCGATGCCGATGCTCGCCTGATTGCCCGGACGATCGCCGGATCATCCCTGGTGAAATCAGCCATCTTTGGCCGCGATCCCAACTGGGGACGCATTGCCGCCGCTGCTGGTCGTGCCGGTGTTCGCTTTTCGCAGGACACGCTGGCGGTGAAGCTGGGCGACTTTGAACTGCTCGCCAATGGTCAGCCGTTACCGTTCGATCGGGCCGCCGCGAGCGAATACCTCAAGACCAAAGCCGCCGGGGAATACCTCAAAACCGACACCGTCGTGATCAGCGTCAGTGTGGGCATTGGCAGCGGTTCCGGTTTGGCCTGGGGTTGCGATCTCAGCTACGACTACGTGCGCATTAACGCCGAATACACCACTTAAGTTTGTCTCGGGTCGAAGACTTTTGATTAACATGATCAGAAAGTCTCAATATCAAAAAAAGCAGCGATTAGAGTCTAATCGCTGCTTTGTAAACCCATAAAAAAGCAACCGTCCAGTGAACCCAGTTAATCGTCCGCAACCACGACCCTAACGGAGGTATTGCGCTTCGGCTTCAAGTTGACGTAGAAGCTGATTATCACCCTTCTCACGAGCGGATTCCATCCGACGCTCTAGAACTTTAATTAGGGTATTTCGATGTTCACGTGCAGCGTGTTGTTGCGATTTGCGACGGAGTCTAAGCATGGCGTTTATTGTGAGATTTTTTAAAGAGGTTGACCTTTGTGGCCATTCCTAACATAGCACTTTTAAGGGGTTTTCAGAAATTACTGTATTCCTCGATACAAAATTAAACAATTGTTGCTCTCCGATCGCTTTCCGTCTGACAAAAATGGGGAGAGCGATCCATGCGGTTTGTTGTCCTCAGCTTGAACAACTGGCTCAAGCTGAGGGGGATGCGTTTGCTCCGGGATTTGGTGGTGCGTCGCGATCGCGGCGGCGGGTGCGATGATGGAATGCGCTTGCATTTAGCCTTGAAGCCATGCCTGATATGCCCGATCGCTCGCCTGCCGAATCTTCGACAGCAAAAAAAACATCATCCCCAATAGTGTCTCCCGCCTGGAACTGGAGCACTGTGATACCGGCGAGTTTGGCTATCCTGCTGGTCTTCGCGGCGGGACTTTGGGGTGGGTGGCGCGTGTGGCAGCAGCGCCAGCGAACGCTGCAATGCCAACAGACGATCGAGGTTGTTGATCGCGGTTATGTGCGTATCTTGGAGTTTCAGGGAACTGACCCCAGGGCGATCGAGACGTTAGCGAATAGCTTGCAGGTGATCGCGACAGATCTGCGGGTGTTGGAGCTATCTAATGAGCAAATTTCAGACTATCAAGCCCAGTTTGTTAGCCTGTATCAACAGCTTGGGGATGCCTACGGCAAGATGGCCGACGAAGTGCGGCGCATTACCAGTGCCAAGCCGGATGCGGAAATGCTGAAGGAGCTGAAGCGATCGCAGGCCAACATCAAGCGCTACGGAGCCGACGCCCACGAAATCGCCCGCCAACTGGAAACGCTGTCGTCTGAGTTTAATCGCTACTGCGCTGCCGGTCGTTGAGCTCTCGATCTCGAACCCACGTTAACTATTGAACTAGCGATGCACCATGCTTCGATTCGGACGGCGAACATTCACCGCGCGATCGCCTTTTATGAGCGGTTGGGGTTCGCGGTATCCGAGCGCTTCACGACGGGGTATACGCTGGCCTGCTGGATGGAGGGTCGCGAGGATCTGGACGGGCGCATTGAGTTGATCGAAATTCCCGAGCCGCAGCCCGCGCCGGATGCTTTCCATGATGAGCATTACGTCGGCTACTACCATCTCTCGTTTGACCTGAGCGATCGCGCGGCCTCTTTACCGGACTGGCTGGACGCGCTGCGATCGCGGTTTGAGCGATCGGCCACGTCCGAAACATCAGAAAATGCGGAAAATCCGGATGCGACGCTAACCGTTTTGCTCGAACCGCAACAGCAGCAAATCGGCACGGGGCTTTACGAGGTTGCGTTTATCGCTGATGCGGATGGTTTACCGCTGGAACTGATTCGCCGCTTGACTGGGCTGTCGTGATTGATCGGTGATTCGTTAGGACGACTCAAAAAAGTGATCTGGCAACGTGCAATCGGGTTAGGACAGAATTCTAAATCACCGTGGCGCGGGCTTCTAGCCTGCGAAAACCGGGCAGGCGAGACGCCCGCGCTACGGGTGTCTTAAACCCAATCGTTTATTCATCTTTCTGTAACTCTTCCAAAGCCGCTAGGGTGATTTCCAGGCTGAGTTTGGCGCGTTCAATTTTTGACAGGTCATCCCAGGCCACATCTTCGCTGACCGCCGATCGCGTCGATTGATCACGCATTGCGAGGGCATAGGGTCGTGCGATCGTGCGCCAATCATCCGACGACCAACCCGTAATCGAACCATCCACACAGCTAATCAATTGCGCGATCGCCGCTTGACCACTGCGCTCGACCTTGCCCGTTAGTGCCGCAGCTCGATCGATGATGCTGTCGAGCAAATCCGCCGGAACGCGATCCCCAAAGCGTTCACGCAGGCGAGCCAAGGGTGACGTCACATCGGCAGTCTCGACGCTCGTTTGTTCCCAGAGGCCGTCAAGCGTACGAAAGAAACGGGCGGCTCCAGCCTCGATCGCTTCCTCCGTCCAGCCCAGATCGCCATCGTCGATCGTCAGGTCGCGGTCAAGCTGTGGGTGGAATTCGAGCGACTGCCAAGCGTAGGGGGAGTCGTCTTCGAGGTGCAGGCGATCGAGCAGGGCGAATTCAACCTGAGCTTTGACGGCGGAATCGGTGCGGTCGGGGGATGGGTTAGCCATGATTGAGATGCGATGCGCGTGGGGAGGATGATCGGAGGATCAAGGATGCTGTCGTTGTACGTTAGCCGAATACGTTAAGCGAGTGCTCTAACCGAAAAGGGGCAAGCTGATGAATTCGCGTATGCCGTTTTTTCAACTGTCCTACTCTACTAAACTACAAGGTCACCTTTGAATTTCCAGATGTTCATCAAAATTTCGTTTGATGGGTTGCTTAGGATTGTCCTCACGTCTGAGTTGTCACGGTTTGGGCTTTTTTATGAGGAGTGATGGGAGAGTGTTGAATATCAACGTTTAACCTCAACTCCCAGACCCTCAATTCCAACCGATATCAATTCTTTGTCCATGCTTGGATTGCAACAGAATTCCAACGCATTCCAATTCCAACCGGAGAATTTAAACCGACGTCGTCCGCCGTGCGGCGATCGGCATTCGCCAGCCCGTACCAAAGGCGCGATCGGTGATTTTCAGACCTGGAGCGGCCTGACGGCGTTTAAACTCGGCGCGGGTGACGAGGGTGATGATGCGCTCAACGGTGGCGCGATCGTGTCCGGCGGCGATGATTTGGTCGGCGGATTGGTGACTGTGGACGAGGCGATCGAGGATGTCGTCGAGGGTGTCGTAGTCGGGTAGGGAGTCGCTGTCGCGCTGGTCGGGGCGTAGTTCGGCGCTGGGGGGTTTTTCGAGCACGTTACGCGGCACGATTTCATGATCACGATCGCCGCCACGATCGCGATTCAGCCATTCACACAGCGCATACACCCGCGTTTTCGGCACATCGGCAATCACCGCCAGACCGCCATTCATATCGCCATAGAGCGTGCAATAGCCAACCGCAACCTCGGATTTATTGCCCGTTGACAGTAATAAATAGCCGAATTTATTGGCGATCGCCATGAGCAGCGTGCCGCGAATCCGTGATTGTAAGTTCTCCTCTGCGACGCCCGGTTCGGTTCCGGCGAAGAGTGTTTCTAAGGACTGATCAAACCCGTTCATCATTGGCGCGATCGGCAGGGTTTGCGTTTTAATGCCGAGATTTTCTGCCAGGGCGATCGCGTCATCGACCGAGGCTTGGGAGGTGTAGGGCGACGACATCAAGACGCCGAGGACGTTTTCCGCGCCGAGGGCTTCCGCTGCGATCGCCGCCACCAGGGTGGAATCGATCCCGCCACTCAGCCCCAAAATTGCCCGCGAAAATCCACATTTGCGGGCATAGTCGCCGACGCCCAGCACTAGCGCCGCCCAAATTTCGGCGTTGTCGTCGTCGGGGTAGGGCGCGATCGTGGCCGGTGTAGGGGTTTGGGTTTGGGTTTGGGTGGGGGAATCGATCGCGGCGCTGATCGCGTCGGTTTGGCAGTGGGCGGCGCGGGCGACGATCGCGCCGTTGCGATCGACCACGACGCTATTGCCATCAAAAATCAGATCATCGTTGCCGCCGACCTGGTTGGCATAGAAAATCGGCAGGTTGTAGCGCTGGGCGGCGTCACACAGCATTGCTTCGCGTAGCTTCTGTTTCCGCAGGGTATAGGGCGAAGCGGAGAGATTGACGATCGCATCGACGCCCGCTGCGGCGAGGTCGGCGATCGGGTTGACGCGATAGTTGCGTTTGCCCCAAAAGGCTTCGTCGTTCCACAGGTCTTCGCAAATGGTCACGCCGATCGTCTGGGTTTGCCCTGCGGCGTTGAGCGTAAAAATATTGCGCGTTACATCCACATTCGGGTCTGGCTCGAAGTAGCGATTTTCGTCGAATACGTCGTAGGTCGGCAGCAATCGTTTATGGAAGATTTTCGCGATCGCGCCGTGTTGTAGCAGCGCAATGCTGTTAAACAGGGCTTTGCCGCCTTCGCGATCGGCGTCGGGATTGCGGACGGCCATGCCCACGAGGACGGCGAGTTCGGGCGGCAGGCGACGGGCGAGGTCGCGGACGGTGGTGTCCATCGCGTCGATGAAGCTGGGGTCGAGCAGCAGGTCGCGGGGGGGGTAGCCGCAGATGGAGAGTTCGGGGGTGAGCAGGAGGGCGCTGTCGATCGCGTTTTGGGCGGCGTGCTGGGCGGCGGCGAGGATGCGATCGGCGTTGCCACTGAGGTCGCCGACGGTGGGGTTGAGCTGGGCGATCGCGATGTTCATGGCCGATTTAGCGAGGGACTGCGGGGTTTGTCCTATTTTACGCGGGGGATTTTGGTGCGGGCGATCGAAATTATTCTGGGTTCGCGCGTGAGTTTGAGTTTTTTGATTATTTTGGATCATCAAAAAACACCGAAGCCCCAAAACCATAACGGTTATGGTCAAGCCAGCAGCGCGTCAGTCGCCCCAGTTAAAAATTGAATGGATCGCAGGCAGCGAGACCTTTGAGATTGTCAAAATCTCAAAGGTCTGAAGTCAAACATTCAGTCAAATATTCAGTCAAACATTCAGACGTTGCACCAAAGATATGTATCGATTGTTGAGGGGTCAGGGAAAACCCCACACAGTTCGGCGACGAGGATGTCACACTTTCTATAGTTAAAACTGTCGAATCATTCCCTTACGCAAGAGAGCAACCCCATGCTGGAACATGACGTCATCATTGTTGGCGGTGGCCTCGCCGGAACCCGCGCCGCCGTCGAGATCGCCCGATCGCGACCCGACGCCAATATCGCCGTCATCGCCAAAACCCACCCCATCCGATCGCACTCCGTCGCCGCCCAAGGCGGCATCGCCGCCACCCTCAAAAACGTCGATGACACCGATAGCTGGGAAGCCCACGCCTTCGACACCGTCAAAGGTTCCGACTACCTCGCCGACCAAGACGCCGTCGCCCTCCTGACCCAGGAAGCCCCCAACGTCGTCATCGACCTCGAACACATGGGCGTTCTGTTCTCCCGGCTCGATGATGGCCGCATCGCCCAGCGTGCCTTTGGCGGGCACTCCCACCGCCGCACCTGCTACGCTGCCGACAAAACCGGCCACGCCATCCTGCACGAACTCGTCAATAACCTCAAACGCTACGGCGTCACGGTGTACGAAGAGTGGTACGTCATGCGGACGATCGTTGAGGGCGGCACGGCGAAAGGTCTCGTGGTCTACCACATCGAAACCGGACGCATCGAAGTGATTCGCGCTCGCGCGGTGATGCTTGCCACCGGTGGTTATGGCCGTGTGTTTAATACGACATCGAACGATTATGCCTCCACCGGCGACGGGCTCGCGATGGCGGCGCAGTGCGGCTTGCCATTGGAAGATATGGAATTTGTGCAGTTTCACCCGACGGGGCTGTATCCGGCGGGGGTGCTGATTTCTGAGGCGGTGCGCGGCGAAGGGGCATATCTGCGGAATGTGAACGGCGATCGCTTCATGGAAAACTACGCGCCGAACCAGATGGAACTCGCGCCTCGTGACATCACCTCGCGGGCGATCACCCTGGAAGTTCGCGCCGGTCGTGGGGTCAAGCTCGACGGTTCAGCGGGTGGCCCCTTCGTCCATCTGGATCTGCGCCACATGGGTCGCGAGAAGATCATGGAGCGTGTACCGTTTTGTTGGGAAGAGGCGTACCGTTTAGCGGGCGTCGATGCTGCCGAGGAGCCGATGCCGGTTCGTCCGACGGCGCATTATTCCATGGGCGGCATTCCGGTGAATACGCGCGGACAGGTGCGATCGAGCGCCGACGGGCTAACCCACGCGCTCTACGCGGCGGGTGAGTGTGCCTGTGTCTCGGTGCATGGCGCGAACCGGCTCGGGAGCAATTCGCTACTCGAATGTGTGGTGTACGGCAAACTGACGGGCGCGGCGATCGCGGAGGATCTGCCGACCTATAAGCAGCCGGAGATCGACGAGGCGAAATATATTGCCGAGGCCAAAGCTCGCATCCAGGGTTTGCTCGATCGGCGCGATGGCGAACGGATCGACGCCGTGCGTCAGGATTTGCAAGACTGCATGAGCGAGCATTGCAGCGTCTTTCGTACTGATGAAGTGATGCGCGAGGGGCTGGAGCGGTTAAACGCAATTTGCGATCGGGCGGGTCGTGTGGTGCTGGGCGATCGGGGTACGCTCTGGAATACGGAGCTGATCGAAGCGATGGAAATCGAAAGCCTGACTGTAGTGGCGCAAACGATTTTGCATTCGGCCTTGCAACGTCAGGAAAGCCGGGGCGCTCATTCCCGCGAGGATTTCCCGAAACGCGACGATGGTAAATTCCTCAAGCACACCCTGGCCTACTACTCGCCTGCTGGCGTTGAGATTACGCATATGCCGGTCGCCTTGGGTATGTTTGAGCCGAAGGAACGGAAATATTAGGCCACAATTCTGAAGTTGAATCCCGAGATGCCAGAAGTCCGAGTTTTTCAAACACTCGGACTTCTAACCCCCCCAGGGCAAACGCATTCTCGGATGACCCTCACCCTAAATCCCTCTCCCATCGCTTTTCCATGCCTCGTAACGCACCGACGATCGAGGCGGTACACTGTAGTTAACTTTTGTGTCACTCCTTCGCCCACCTTTCCCCGCGATATTTCTATGCTTCGACTTGAGCGCATCAGCAAAATTTACCCCGGTAACGAAGTCCTGCGAAATGTCACGTGGGAAGTGAAGGCAGGCGATCGCATTGGCCTCGTCGGCGCGAACGGTGCGGGTAAATCCACGCAGATGAAAATCGCGGCGGGTCAGCTCGAACCCACGAAGGGCGAAATTGTCCGACCGCCGAGCTTGAATATTGCTTATCTCAACCAAGAATTTGAGGTCGATCCGAGCCGCACGGTGCGTGAAGAGCTGTGGACGGTATTTGAGGAAGCAAACCGGGTACAGCACGCGATCGATGCGCTGACCTACGAGATGGAGAATGCCGACGCTCATGAACTCGACAAACTAATTAACGACCTCGATCGGCTCCAGCGTCAGTTTGAAGCGCTCGACGGCTACAACCTCGAAGCGCAGATCGATAAGGTACTGCCGGATGTGGGCTTCACGCCGGAAGATGCCGATCGCAAGGTGGGCGACTTTAGCGGCGGCTGGCAGATGCGGATTGGTTTTGCGAAAATTTTGCTGCAAGATCCCGACATTTTGCTACTCGACGAGCCGACCAACCACCTCGATCTCGAAAGCATCGAATGGCTCGAAGGCTATCTCAAGGGCATGAAAACGCCGATGGTGATTATTTCCCACGATCGCCAATTTCTCGACTTACTTTGCACCCAAGTGGTCGAAACCGAGCGCGGCGTTTCGACGACCTATCTGGGGAACTACACCCAATATCTCGAACAGAAAGAAGAGAATCTCTCCTCGCAACTGTCGGCCTACGAACGTCAGCAAAAAGACATTAAGAAACAGCAAGAATTCGTCGATCGATTCCGCGCTAGCGCGACGCGCAGTACCCAGGCAAAAAGCCGCGAACGTCAGCTCGACAAAATTGAACGTATCGACGCACCAACCGCCCGCGTCAAAACGCTGCAATTCCAATTTCAGCCCGCGCCGCGCAGTGGCCGCGAGATTGTCACCGTCGAAAAGATGACCCATGCCTATGGTGAAAAGCTGCTGTTTTTGGACGCGAATTTGTTTGTGGAACGGGGCGATCGGATTGCCTTTCTCGGCCCCAACGGCGCGGGTAAATCAACGCTGTTGCGCCTGATTGCGGGTAAGGAAAAACCTGATGAAGGCAACGTTGAGATGGGTAAACACAGCGTGTTGCCCAGCTATTTTGAGCAAAACCAAGCTGAAGCGCTCGATCTGACGCTGACGGTGCTGGAAACGATCCACCGGGAGGTACCGGAATGGAAAAACGAAGAGGTTCGGACGCTGCTCGGTCGCTTCTTGTTTAGTGGCGAACAGGCATTAAAACCGGTGTCGGCGCTGAGTGGTGGCGAAAAAGCGCGGCTCGCGTTGGCGAAAATGTTGCTGCAACCGGCGAACCTGCTGATGCTCGACGAGCCGACGAACCACTTGGATATTCCGGCGAAGGAGATGCTCGAAGATGCCCTGTGTAACTACGATGGAACGGTGTTGATCGTGTCGCACGATCGCTTCTTTATCTCGCGGACGGCGAACAAAATCGTCGAGCTGATCGATGGTGAGCTGAAAGTTTATAACGGCGACTATCAGTATTATCTAGAGAAAAAAGAGGAGGAAAAACTCAACCAAGCGGCGGCCTTAAAGAAAGCTGAACAGGATAAAAAAGAGGAGGAAAAACGCGCCAAACAAAAAGAGAAAGAAGCTGAACGCAAGGGCAAGAAAAAGCAAAAGCTGTCGGCTTAATCGATCGAAACTTCCAAGCCGCGACGTTAGACCTTGGAGGTTTTGAAAACCTCAAAGGTCTCGCTCCCTACGATCAATGACATTTTAGATAAACCACGGACGGGAGGCATGACGCACCTGACGCGGAAGCAATCCCTTGAGGGTAACTTCGGCAATCTGATCGGGAAAATATGTCGTCACCGGCAAGCGCACCACCTGACTACTGCCCACGTGCATCTCGCTTAACCAATACACCTGCTCGGCGATCGTCATTAAATCGGTGTCGCCCGATCGCCGTCGGATCAGCAGCGGTTGCGGCGATGCATTGGCCGCAACGTTGCTTTGTTTGTCGCCCGTGGTCAGCACGATCGCCTCGTTCGCCGTATGTTGCCAGCCGAAGCCGCGATCAGGGTTGATGTACTGCTGGCCGTTCCAGGCGGCGGCGCGGATGACGGTATCTTTGACGATTTCGACTAGGTCGAGGCGATCGAGTCCGTCGGTACGCAATTCTTGCTCGAATGCGCGAATCGTTTCCAGTTCTTGATTTTTAAACGTGCCGTCGCGGTGGATTACCAGGTGGCGCGGTGGTGGTGGTGTACCCGAAGAATTGGGAGCGGTAGATCGGTGGAACGCCACGATCAGATCGTCTAACATCGATCGCAAATCCGCCGCGCCGATCGTTTCACCACCGCTAAGACACCGGCTCGCCCAGCTCACCAGCTTGCCCCGCGCGTTGACGATGCAAGCCGCCGCGATCGTGCCGCGATCGCCCACCCGTCCGATATCCAGCCCGATGAATGCATCAGCCGTTCCCGGCATCTCGTGGATTTGCCAGGGGATGTAACCGAGTTTGGCGATGATACCGAGCACGACATTTTGGGCAAATCCATCCTTCATGGCGTTTTGGCGGGCAACTTTTCGCACCGTTTTGTAGGTAACCATTTGCGACGGGATTTGTCGATCGAACAGGATCTGTTTGAGGGTGTTGTAGGGGTTGATGTCGATATCGAAGCCCGGATCGTCTCGGGTTGGGACAAAGGCGAAGACGAGATCGCAGTTGGGCAGGTGGTCGCAGGTGGCGAGCAGCGAGGCGCGATCGAGCGGATCGTAGGCGCAGGAATCTCCGGCGCGATCGAGAGCAATGCCAAACTCGCCGAACACCGTGCGTAAACCGTTCATATAGTTCCGCATCTCGATTTCCCACTCAGCGGGATAAATCACCTGGGTGCGGATGCGATCGGGGCGTTCGAGTAAACGCCGCTTACTCCAGCCCTGCCACACTTCCGCCACGCACACACGCCGACTACTCCCCTCTAAAAGAACGCCAAAGTCGAGATTTTGACGACGTTGACCGGTGTTAAACGCCACCAGTTCCGAGGGCTGACGTAACTGCGTTGCGAACTCCAGGCGATCGCCCACACAAAAACCGCGCTGATTTAACCAGCGGACGCTCTGGCTCGCGAGCTGAATTTTTTGGTCGATCGACAGGATGTAGCGATCGAACTCCTTAGCTCGCAAATCGCGGCGTTCATAGAGGCGTTTGAGCAGATGGGGCAGTTGGTGAACGGGATCGCTCTGGTTTGCATAGCGTACGAGGACAGCCCGATCGCCGGGATTGATCGCCAAGCGTTCGTCATCGTTGAGGTGTCCGCGCCGATGGTGGTAATCGAGCAAACTCACGCCCCCTAATTTCTGGAGCGGTTCCCCAACGCTGACCGAAGCCCAGCCGACCCACTCGCATCCTTTGCCGTTATAGATCTGAGTGAGGCGCTGTTTGGGCTTGAGGGGGTGACGCTGCGGGTCAAGCTGATTCAGAGTTTGGAGCGATCGGTATTCGTTAGCGTAGTCGAGACAGAGGACGAGCCGATCGTCATCGTTGGCCGACTCATCCAGCACAAAATCAAATTTCAGATAGCGTCGCACTTCGGCTTCGTTACCGATTTTATAAACGTTTTTGGTGGAGTAAATCCGCTGTCGTGTTTCGTCCACGACACTAGAGGGAGCGGCCTGGAAGATGCGGCAGAGTTCGTGATTGCAGTGTTGGAGGAGTAAGCGTCGGTAACGCCGATCGCGCAGATCGATCGCGGTGGAATCAATGGCGTCCAGGGCGATCGGTGTGGTGTAGCGTGCGGTGATGGCTTCGATCGTTGCGCTGAGGGTGATCCAGTTCAGAGCCTCGGGATAGACGATCGCGAGGTCAGGATCGACTTCAGGATCGATGGCAATCCAGACCCCGAGCCGCTCTTTAAGCTGCCAGACCAGACGACGGAGTTGGGCGATCGGATCACCTTCGAGACCGCTCCTAAATTGCAGGCGTGTACGGACGGCGGGGATCGGTGGTAGCGATCGGCTGGTCACAAAGCTGAGTTCGTACATCGGGATAGTAACGGCGTTAGGCGAACGTGATGGCGCTGAGAACTGGAACACAAGCAAGATTCGTTTAAGACCGACATCTTAAGCATGGCGTTTTGACGCTCAATCTCCAACGGTGAATTTACCCGATCGTGCGAACCGATGTTGCTTTGTCAGGACTTATGCACACTGGTATGGCAAAAAACGATTTGCTTAGGACTTATCAAAAAAAAGCTGAGAGCACTGAGCTTGTCGTTGGCGTAGCCTTCGCTTCGCGAATAGTGCGGTTTTCAGCTTGGACAAGAGTGTCCTAATACAATCGGTTTTCGCTATAGGAGTGACGAAAAATGGGTTAGACGTCCGGCTTGTTTTGAGTTTAGGTCGGCTTAAGCTGCTCTAGATCCGACCTCTCGATCGACGCAAAACAATAGCGATTACGACCCGCTGTTTTCGCGGCATAAAGAGCGCGATCGGCGGCAACGAGCGCCTGAGCAGGCGTTGTGCCCATAGTCGGCGTAATCACCGCCACCCCGAGACTGAGCGAAACGAGATCAGCCGTGCTCGATCGCCCGTGTGGAATCCCCAAAAACTTGACCTCGGTCTGTATGGCCTCCATCACCTGCTCCGCCTGATCTCGCCCCGTTTCAGGCAACACCACCACAAACTCCTCGCCACCATATCGCGCCGTTAACGCCGTCCCGCCCCCCGCGAGTTCACCCATCGCGGTATCCATCACGGCCTGTTTAATCGTCTGCGCCACCTGCCGCAAACAGTCATCGCCCGCCTGGTGGCCGTAGGTATCGTTAAATTCCTTGAAGTGGTCAATGTCGCACAGCGCGATCGTCAAGCAAGTTTGACGATCGCGAGCATCTTTCCAGCAGGCCGCGAAATACGTATCGAAACAACGGCGATTGGCAATTTGGGTTAACCCGTCGATCGTCGCGAGGCGATGCAGCTCGTCGTTCACCTGTTGCAATTCGCGGGTGCGAGCCTGCACGCGATCTTCGAGATCATGGTTAATCGTTTCGAGCTGGTGAAACGATGTTTTTAAGCGCACGGCCATCTGAGCAAAAGCGGTGGCGAGCAAGTGGAGTTCATGGATATTTTGCGGGGGAATAGTCGGGGGATCCTGACCATCACACCGATCGAAGTTATTGGCGAGAATCCGGCTGGCTTTCGCTAGGGAATGGATCGGGTCGGCGATGCCTCGCGCCGTGGTGATGCCAGCCAAAATCCCCACGCCGATCGCGATTACCGAAATCCGAATCGCGTTGTTCGCCATCGCAAAAATCGGGTTCATAAAGTCGCCTTCCGGGACGACCACGACGATCGTCCAGTCCAACCCGCGCGGATCTTGGTAGGGCAACGTTTGCACGAGGACGCGCTCCTGTTCGACCTCAAACGCCTGCTGCGATTGGTTCTCCGGCAGACCGTCGTAACGCGCCAATAGCTGCCGACTGACTTCGCGCACTCGGGGCAGGCTACTCTCCGTGGCTAACAGCAGCGGCGAATCGCGACGATAGGCGGTCTCTGGCTTTGAAGAACCCAGCGTATGGCCGCGATCGTCGAGAACAAAGGCTTCGCCGGTTTTGCCAATAGTGAGCGTGCTGAGAAAATCCCCAATTTGCTCTAGGCGTAGATCAGCGCTAGCGACGCCAATTAACTCACCGGCTTGATTAAACAGCGGACGATTGGCAGAAATCACGGGCTGTTTTGAGCCGAAATACTGAAAAACATCGCTCCAGGTGGCATCTCCAGAGTTGACAGCGGCGCGATACCACGGACGGGTTCGGGGGTCATACTTTTCGCGAATCTGCACGCGATCGACGGGTTGACCATCACGATCAATCTGCCATTTCTCAAAAAAACCCGTATCCCCAAACCAATCGAGTAATAATTCCGACCCATCGCCGATGCGACCAATCCCGACATAGCCCCCGGTTTCGGTGGCGATCCCGGTGTAACCGAGCTGATCGAAGCGCTGCATCTGTACAAACAGATATTGGCGCAGCGCCTCGCGATCGGTCAGGTCGAGATGTCCGAGGGCGATCGCATCTGCACCGAGTTGTGTCGCCGTGTGAGCATCTTCTAGATAGTGGGCGATTTCATCCGAGATCCGATTGGCTAGCTCGATTTGCAGTTTGCCGATCGTTGTCGTTACAGCCGTACGACCCTGATGAAACGAACTCGCCGCCACAATGATGATGGCGATCGTCAGTTGCAACACAAAGGGCGCAATCAAAATCACCCTCAGCGACAGGCGCTTTGGCCAAAGGCTACGCAGCGCCACACGTTGCACACGCCGCAAACGTCGCAACCTAGAGAAATCAACCATAGAGAGAAAAATTACGAGTGGCGATGACCAATATGATTAATTCACCGATGAGCAGGCTATGAGCCGCGAACATCCCCTTAATTGTTCATTATCGATCTTTCCTTGCCCAAGCATCGACAAAATTGTCTAGGCTAGAACCGCTTTGATTGTTGGAGAATCGGCCTGTGACGGTTGTTTTTGCTGGTGATATTGGTGGAACCAAGACGATTTTACGGTTGGTCCGCGTCGAGAATGTAGTCCCAAATGCGCCGATCGCGCTGGAAACGCTGCACGAGACCACCTATTCGAGTCAGGACTACCCCGACTTTACGCCGATGGCGCAGCAGTTCCTCGCCTCGGCTTCCTCAGCGCTGGGAATGCCGACGATCGTCGGGGGCTGCTTGGGGATTGCGGGGCCGGTGGTGGGTAATCGCGTCGTGCTGACGAATTTAAGCTGGACGATCGACGGCCATCAGCTCGCCCACGATCTGCACCTGCCGTTTATGACCCTGATTAATGACTTTGCAGCGGTGGGCTACGGCATCTTCGGCCTGCCAGAATCAGCGTTTAAAACGCTACAAGCGGGCGAAGTCGATCGCACCAAGCCGATCGCCGTCCTCGGAGCCGGAACCGGTCTCGGCGAATGTTTCCTGATGCCAACGAATACGACGACGGGATCGAATTATGCCGTTGGCGCGTCCGAGGGGGGGCACGTGGAGTACGCACCGACGACGCCGCTGGAGTTCGAGTTAGCGGACTATATCCGCACCACAGCTCAGGTCGATCGCGTCTCCCTAGAGCGCGTCGTGTCCGGTTCCGGCATTCTGACGATCTATCAATTTCTCTGCGATTGCAAATTTGCGCATGATCCCGTAGCGGGACGCTACCTCGACAGCTCGACCCCGGCGGCGGCAGTCTCGCAAGCGGCGATCGCCGGTGACGATCCGATCGCGGTGCAAACGATGGATCTCTTCGTCGATGCCTACGGACGCGCGGCGGGTGATTTGGCGCTGCACCTGTTGCCCTATGGCGGTTTGTATATCGCCGGAGGCGTGGCGGCGAAAAATCTGCCGTTACTCGAAACGGGCGATCGCTTTTTGAAGGAATTCCGCCACAAAGGCCGAGTCAGCGGCGTGCTTGATGCCGTGCCGCTGCATGTGGTGCTCGATGCCGATGTGGGCGCGATCGGTTCCGCCGTCTGCGCCGTATTGTCGCGCTAACGTCCCGCACACCGAACTCACATTCGGGGCGATCGTGATTCATCACAACTCCAGATAAACTGAGAACTCCGATCGCCACCCTTCTCGCAGCGTGATTTCGTCGCTAGAGACCCCGCATACTTTCGAGCGTCCCTCGCATGAGCACCCCCAATTCATCCAACCGCCCATCCCTGACAGCTCAACTGCAAAACGGGCTAACCTACGGCCTAAATCTGATCCGACAGATCGACCTCTGGAGCCTCGGCGCGATCGCGATCGCGCTGATCATCGCCGCGCCGATCCTGTTCATCGCGAGCAACGTCCTCACAACGCCAAGCCAGGTGTGGGGACATCTCGCGGCAACCGTGCTGCCGCGCTATCTGATCAATTCTGCGATCCTGGCGATCGGCGTGAGCGTCGGGACGATCGCGATCGGGGTGAGCACCGCATGGCTGGTGAGTGTTTGTCAGTTTCCAGGGCGGCGAATCTGGGAGGGATTGCTGTTGTTTCCGCTCGCGGCTCCGGCCTACCTGCTGGCCTATACCTACACGGATTTTCTCGAATTTTCGGGGCCGGTTCAGGCGGGTTTACGCCATCTCTTTGGCTGGGAATATGGCGACTATTGGTTTCCCGATATCCGCTCGATCGGCGGCGCGATCGCCCTGCTCGTCCTGACGCTCTACCCCTACGTTTATCTCCTAACCCGCGTCGCCTTTCTCGAACAATCCGTCTGTACCCTCGAAGCCAGTCGCGTACTGGGCTGTTCCCCCTGGCGTAGCTTCTTGACCGTCGCCGTACCGCTCGCTCGTCCGGCGATCGCCGCTGGAACCGCCCTGGCGCTGATGGAAACACTCAACGATTTCGGCACGGTGCAATATTTCGGCGTCGATACCTTCACCACCGGGATCTATCGCACCTGGTTCGCGATGGGCGATCGTCCCGCCGCGACCCAACTCGCCGCGATTTTGCTGCTCTTCGTCTTTGCCCTGCTGGCGATCGAGCGCTATTCCCGCAATCAAGCCGCCTACTTTCAAACCGACACCACCGCCGCCTCGCCCGTACCGCGCTACGAGCTGAACGGCTGGCGAGCCGCTGGCGCGATCGCCCTCTGTACATTTCCCGTTATGTTCGGTTTCCTGCTCCCGGCGGGCGTCCTGCTCGAAATGGCGATCGCCAATGCCGATCGGGTGTTTAACCGCGATTTTTGGCAATTTGCCAGCAATAGCCTGATCGTCGCGGGCGTTACGGCCATCCTCGCCGTGATTGTCGCCACCTTTTTGGCCTACAGCGTCCGGCTCAATCCCCGCTGGGCGATCCAGCTTTCCGCACGAGTCGCCGCCCTCGGTTACGCCGTCCCCGGATCGGCGATCGCGGTCGGCGTGCTGATCCCCGCCGGGACGATCGACAACGCGATCGATCGCTGGATGCGTGCCACGTTTAACATTTCGACGGGGCTGCTCTTTAGCGGCACGATGGCGATCCTGGTCTTCGCCTACCTAGTGCGCTTCCTGGCCGTGTCCTACGGCAGCATCGAATCGAGCCTCGGCAAAGTCTCGCCCAGTCTCGACGAAGCCGCTCGCAGCCTCGGCTATTCCCCCGCCAAAACCCTGGTTAAAATTCACGTGCCGATCGTCTGGAGCGGTTTGCTAACAGCAGCAATGACGGTGTTTGTGGATGTGATGAAAGAGCTACCGGCGACGATCGCGCTGCGTCCGTTTAATTTCGATACGTTAGCGGTGCGGATTTATAATCTCGCGTCGGATGAACGCTTGGCGGAGGCGTCGGGGTTGGCGTTGGCGCTGGTGGTGGTGGGGATGATTCCGGCGTTGACCTTGGGCTGGCAGATCTCGCGATCGAGCGATCGGGGGTAAGGTTTGTTTGTCGATCACGATCTATCGCGTCGAATGATGTTGAAAAAATACTTGGACAATGTGGTTTAACAGTTGATTCACACGTTTACCCTGTGCTTGAGCGGCTTGCCTGAGAGCCACATCATTCGCTTGCGATAGCTGCAAGGGGGCGTGATGCTCCGGGAACGCCCACGCGCAGGTTTGACAGTCCAATTCACAGCCCCGGCAGGCTGTACTTTTAAAGTTGTTGCATTCTCGACAAAGGGGTTGCCAATTTTCGAGCGTATTGTCGCCCTGACGCGATCGTGGAATTTTATGATCCTGTTGCAGTTGAACCTCCGACTCGTGGCGATCACACACGGCACAGCGTTCCTGATAGTGCTGACAAATCCTTGCCCAATCCTGATCTGAAAGCTGAACGCGCGGGATTTTTTTCGGTTCTATCTGGAGATGAACCAATTGATAGACCCTGCCACGTTTTGCAATTCCAACTAAACCCTCTTCACCCTGCAATTCGCGTAACCGACGAAAAACATCAACGTAGGGCTTATAGGGTTGGTTACCACGATGCTGGCGACGGCGAAACTGATCGATTGCTAATCGCAGTTCATCCTCACTCACGTGTGGCCCTGGTATTCCTGCGTTTTCCGGCCAGAGCAACTCTAGAAAAACACGATAATAGTTGCGGTTAGCTTGACTCGGCGAAACAAAAGCAGAATACGTTTGTTCAATCCAGAGTTTGCGCTCTTGGGATGAGACTGTCGTTTTTTTGGTAGGTTTAACCAGATCGAGAAATTGCTGACGACCTTTCCCACTACGTCGATCGCCTTGAGGCTGTGTCATCGCGGATCACCCCGTAGCAAAAACACAGGGTCAGTGTCTAGGATTTGCGCGATCGCCTCTAACTCAAAATCTTTGACGCTACGAACTTGGCGTTCAATCTCCGAAATATCTGACTGTTCAAGCTTTAAGCCGTAATCCACGGATAGAGCAACTGCAAGCTCGATTTGCTGCAACCCTAATGATTGACGTATTGTCCGAATATGTGGCCCGCTGATATTTTTGGGATGAGACATCGAGACTAAAGGCAATGATTAATCAATCAACGCATCTAGATTAGTTTCCTCGTTCTAATGTTTGTAGACGATTTTCGTCTACGGGCTTATTCGGTTAAGATAGCTAATGTTCTCGATCCACTGACCAAAGCACATTTTATGATGCGCGTTGCCTCCTTCTTTGCCGGAATTGGAGGGTTTGACCTCGGATTTGAACGAGCCGGAATGAAGGTTGTCTTTCAATGCGAAATCGACCCGTTTTGCCGTCAAATTTTGCAACGACATTGGCCAAAAATTCCACTTCATGACGACATCACCGACCTCGCCCCAACAGCTATCCCTGCCGCTGACCTCTGGAGCGCCGGATGGCCGTGCCAAGACCTCAGCACCGCCAACACCGATCGCCAAGGACTCGCCGGATCACGAAGCGGACTGTTCTACGTCTTTATGGAGTTGGTTGCAGCAGTTCAGCCACAATGGTTGGTCTTGGAAAATGTGCCGGGGCTCCTCTCGGCAGAGCATGGAACCGCACTTGAGGCAGTTATCGACACGCTTGAAGCGATCGGGTATTTGGGGGGCTGGGTTTCGTGTAACGCTAGCGATACGGGCTTACCCCACCACCGCGATCGCATCTTCTTTATCGCAAGTTTTAGATCGTCGCGTGCCTACGAGTTCTTTGCTGACGGCGGCGAATTGTTTGGGCATCCTCCGGCGGGAAAATCGGGCGGGTCGCAAGCTCGATCGCCCGTTCGTGACAGCGCTGTCGGAGACTCTCCGCTTGTGGTACAACGTCGCGGCGGCTTCGGGTACACCTTGGCAAAAAGCATCTGCCCCACGCTACGCGCCCAAACTGGAAAGCATCAAGGCGGCCATTCAGACCGACCAATACTCTGTGGCGAGAAACTTGACCTGGAACGAGTGGGAGAAACTGATGGGGTTTCCCCCCGGTTGGACGGTCGCCGAGGGCGACTCATTGGTAATGCCGTCGTCCCCGGAATCGCCGAATGGATCGGACGAAAAATTATCCGAATCGCCAACGCCTAACGACTAGGCCACGTCCGAAATCAACGCCGTGATCGCCCCCGGCGTCAGCAAATGCGCCCGATCGAGCACCACATCCGCCCCCGCGCGACGTAGCCCTTCCCGATACGGCTCACACCGATCGCCCGTCACATGCGGCGGCAATACCCCCACCGCATACCACCGCCGATCGCCCGGTCGCTGGTCGATCGCCTTAACGATCGTCTGCATATCCGCCACCGTATCGCCCACATAAATCGCGGGGATACCGTCCGCAGCCGTGAAGCCGAAGCGCGGCTCGATCTGAGCGATCGCGTCAAACAACCCCGCCGGGTCGGGTTTGCCCGGTGCGTCGTCCATTGCGACCAGTACGGGATCGACAAGGCCAATGCGATCGCAGGTTACGTAAGTCGCAGAGGGGCGGGTTGCACCGCTGAAGAAGCCCCAACCGATCCCCGCTGCGGTTAAGCTCTCGAAATAAGCGCGATCGAGCAAGAGCGGTTCATCGCAGATGTAGCCCGTGAGTTTGTCGGGATCGGAGCCGCGATAGCGAGCTTGGAAAAAGGTGACGATTTCGTCGTAGGTGATCGCGATCGAGTCGCGCGATCGCCCCTGCGATTCAACCTGGCGGGCGATGAATTCCTGGGACGCTTCCCAATCGTTATTCCAGACCCCCTCAGATTTCAGCGCATCGATCGCCTCGGGACTCGGACGAAACGCCCCCCCAGTGAAATGTTCCACCGTATCCGCCAGCGCCCGCCGATACGACCCGCCCACATCCCGCACCACGCCATCAATATCAAACACAACGATCGCCCGGCGATCAGTTTCGCGAGACTCAGCCCCAGCCGTCACAGAAGTAGTCACGATCGATACCCAACTTTAAATCTTAGGATTAACCGCTCAACTTACCGCGTCGTCACGGTCTGGGCCAACCCTTGCGCTAATGTTTTTACGGGGAAACCGGGGAATTCGCGCCCGATCGACCGCAGGCGATCGCCGCTTTCACAAAGAACTTTGACGATGCGTATTTTGTTCCGAGCGGCAAGCCCGTATAATGGTAATTTGCAAAAGCATTGTCCGATCCGTTCGAGCGTAAGTTTGCCGCCTGTTCGAGTAAATCCGCGCCGAGCCACATAGAAGGCATTGACTACCCCGTTTCCGGAGGTTAACTTACTTGACTACTGAGACCAACACGATCGTATCCATTCCCGTCGAGAAAAAATCGGCACTCACCCTCGCGATGGAAGCTGTCATCGCGAACAATGCTCGTTTCATGCTGAAAGTCCTGTGGCTGGGTGCGAACGTTGCCCTGGCTGTAGATCAGATCGTCGGCAAAGGCAGCAGCCCGCTAACGACGTATTTCTTCTGGCCGCGCAATGACGCTTGGGAAGAACTCAAAACCGAGCTGGAATCGAAGCACTGGATCACCGAAGTCGAGCGCGTTGAGCTACTCAACAAAGCGACCGAAGTCATCAACTACTGGCAAGAAGAAGGCCAACGTAAGTCGATGGCACAAGCGCAAAAGCGTTTCCCCGATGTGGGCTTCACCGGCAGCAAGTAAGCCGGAGGTACGAACGGATCGCGAGCTAATCCGTTCGCTTCGCTGAATAACCCGCGTTTGGTAGCAGTCTACTGAGCGCGGGTTTTGCTTTGATGGTATGCATGGCCTAGATGGTCGTATAACGGTTTCAGGGGATAGGATGCTCAACCTTTAGCCTGTGGATTTTGTGAGGGATGAGAGCGTATCGCATACATCCTAAAATTGCTATACGTTAGTCGAAGGCTGATGAATCGGAATCCGAATTTTAAATTGAGTGCCGATGCCCATTTCAGAGGAGCAGAGCAGTTCGCCACGGTGCTGTTCGCAAATGATTTGGTAGCTGATTGATAAGCCCAAGCCGGTTCCTTTGCCGACTGGTTTGGTGGTGAAAAAGGGATCAAAAATTCGCGATCGCACCGCCTCTGGAATTCCCGTGCCATTGTCTGAGATTTCAATTTCAATTTGATCGCCTTGAGCGCTATCTGGCGCGGCGGCGATGAGTTGCGTCGTAATCGTAATCTTCGGTTTGAGCTGATCGTTGGGCTTACGTATCACGTCTAGGGCATGAATAGCGTTATCAAGCAAATTCATAAAGACTTGATTTAGCTTGGCGGCATAACATTCCACCTCTCCGACAAAGGCGTAGTTCTTTACAACTTCGATCGCGCAAAGACCCGTTTTTTCTTTCAGTTGATTCTGCAAAATAATGAGCGTATTATCAATGCCTTCATGGATATTAACGGGCTTCACCTGGGCTTCATCTAGTCGGGAAAAGTTGCGCAATGAGGCGACGATACTACAGACACGTTTCGCCCCTTCCATCATCGACACGATCAAGGGAGGAAAATCCGATACAACAAAATCAATATCTTTTGATTCGAGCAGATCGTGAATTTCTGCCGTGGGGTTAGGATAACTATCGCGGTAGATTTCGACGACTTCAAGTAGGTCTTCGGTATAAACTTGGGTATGGACTAGGTTGCCGTAAATAAAATTAATGGGGTTATTGATTTCGTGGGCAACTCCGGCGACCAGTTGTCCCAAGCTGGACATCTTTTCGGTTTGGACAAGCTGAAGCTGGGCTTGTTTTAGTTCGTCTAGTGTTTCATTTAATTCAAGATTGCGAGTTTCGAGGGTTTGAAATGCGGCTCGAAGTTGCTCATTCATGTAGTTAAATGCTTTCGCTAAGGTTCCCAGTTCATTAGTCTCATTTTCTTGTAATGAAACGGTTTGAAATTTTCCTTGACTAATGGATGTTGCAGCTTGGGTAAGTTGCTGCAACTGGGGTAAAAAATAGCGTGAGAGGGTGATGCCAATCAGGACAGAAATGATCGCCACCACCATTAATACAGCTAACATTTGCCCTAGCAGTTGTCGCAGCGGTGCGAAGACATCACGGGTGGGTAATTCCACGACCACACGCCAGTTGACGCTATAGATTAAAGAACTCGTGCCGAGGGTTGCTTGGCCCCGTAGGCCACGATAGCGTTGGAGGCTCCTCGGCTGGAAATTAAGCAGTCGATCGCGCAGTGGTGTATCGAGTAGAGGCGCAAGGGGCTGCTGTTGTTCCGTCGTAATTTCGCCGGTGTGGGTCTGGGCTAGAACCCGATTTTGTTGATCGAGGAGGTAGATATAACCCCGTTCGGTGGGTGAGACCTGGGATACGAGGAGGTTGAGAAATTGGAGGTTGAGTCGGGCTACGAGAACCGCTTGGACTTGATTGTTAGCATCCAAAATCGGCATCGCTAAATTCATAAATAGCAAGTTGTAGCGTGCATCGAATTCGACGGGGCCGGTATAGCGATCGCCCTGCTCTACGACTTTATTGACCGGGACTTGAGCGAATGTTCGTAGAGCTATGTGGGTGGCTGTCTGGCGGTAGTAGGGGGCGATGGCACTCCGGACGGCTCCCAGGCGATCGATGATTGCGACGGTGTCATAGGCGTCATTGGATCGTGTTAATCCCTCTAGCAAATCTCTCTGAATGCTGGGATCGAGATCCGCAAGTCCTCTGATTTTGCTGAGGTACATCATTTGCAATTGCAATTCGTCAAGGTAGCGCGTGGTTTGGCTGGCGATCGCCTCGGCGCGTTGTTCTTGCAATTGCCACGCGGTTTGTAGTTCTAACTTTGAGGTGAGTTGTAGAAAAATGCCGCCAACGATCACTAGGTTGATGATGACCCATAACACTAAGCCGTAGCGTAAAAGGGTCGCGATCGACCAACGAAACCATGGATTTATAAACATTAAAAAAATCACACAACAAATTCACAAAGTTAATTCACAAAAGCCCAGGACATACCCGTCGCACCTGCGAGGAGTAACCATTCTTGAGCGGGTTAGATTTAGGTAGAATCACCACCTGGGTTATCGAGCAAACTATCGCCACAATTCCAAGGTATGACTTCGGTCATGTTGCACCATTAGCCGGAATCGCGCGACATAGTGCCTTTAACAGCGCCTTTAACTAAGTGACTTCAATCGCTTCTTCTCGCGATAGATCGGCGGCAAGATTAAAGGCTTGGGGGCCGCCGATGAGCTGGAGCGATCGCCGAACAAAGGAGTCATCGACTAAATCCGAGGCAATTTGCTCCGAGGTGAGGTCTCGCAAAAAGATTAACGGATCAATGATAGTGCCGTTCTTGCTGCTACCCACGAGGGTCTGTCTGAGTTCGTCAACGAGATTACGGGTATAGGACGCAAAGGGAAACGGCTGAAAACCAATCCGTGGCGATCGCCATTCCGGATGTAGCACGGCGTCATGACGATAGTAGAAATCGGTGTCGTAATTGGTCAGCACGCGACTGAGCACGTCCGCCGAAAAGGGCATGTATTGCCCACCATCCTTCGACAAAATATGAGCCAGTTCGCGGCGGTTGGTTCTCGACCACTGTTGCGACTTGACGAGGGCGTTCACCACGGCTTGAGTCCAATCTGGGCGTTGGCGCAGGTCGTCCTCGTGCATAAACACGACACAACAGGCGTGATCTCGCCAAACATCTCCTGTCAGACGCAACACCTTACCCGCTTGAAGGGTTTCCGCC
Organism: uncultured Geitlerinema sp.; assembly: GCA_964518905.1. Classification (GTDB taxonomy): domain Bacteria; phylum Cyanobacteriota; class Cyanobacteriia; order Cyanobacteriales; family Geitlerinemataceae; genus RDYZ01. The sequence continues at coordinate 80,282 of CAZFJL010000013.1, forward strand.
GCTGAGTTAAAGGGTTCAGCGACGATGTAGCCTGCGATTCGCTGGGCTTGCAATTCGGCTAACATCGCGGCGGGGGGTAAGACCCTAAGGGCAACCTGCCGATCGCCCAGACCGGTGGGGGGAATCGTCATGACGGGTTCTAACCCATGCTGGCGGAGCAGCATTTGCAAGACGATGTTGTGGATCGAGAGCCAAGAGGGAACGGCGATCGTGCGTCCGGCGAGATCCTCGGGTTGGTTGATTTCGGGTAACACGGTGATAGCGGAGCCGTTGGTATGATTCCAGGCCACGACCTTGCCGGGGAATTTCGCACCGTAGCGCACCCACATCGTTGTAGGCATCAGGAGATGAATGACATTCACCTCTCGTGCGATAAAGGCTTGGGCGATGGCGTCCCAACTTTGAAATTTAACGGGGGGTGCAACCTCCAGCCCCTCGGCCTGATAAAACCCTTTATCCTTGGCGGCGAGCAGGGGCGATGCGTCGGTAATCGGTAGATAACCCACGCGCACCTGGGGATTGTCTTTGGCGTGTCGTTTTGTCCTATAGCATCCGGTCGCAAGGGTTGCAGAGACCGCAAACAAGCTGGCGAATTTCAAAAACTGTCGCCGATCGAGGAACCGATGATCGCTCGTGGTGAGGAAAGGTTGCGGTGGTGTATATCTCAATTCAGTTCGTATTCATTCGTCTTACCTAATGAGACTACGTGAAAAATTCTGCGAAAAGTGTGTAATTTAGTGCAGAATGGCGAACCGCGATCGTCCGCCAGTCAGTACCGTGACCTTTCGTGGCTCGATTACGATTCCCGCCATTCTCAGTTTGCGCGATGGTTTCTGTTAGCGGCTCCTGATGCTGCTCGCCCTGCTCGATCGACCTAAGCCCTGAACGCTTAAACCCTCAGCACTCAGGTGGCTGAATCAATCTGATCGAGCGCGATTTTAGCTTGCGTAACAACCTGAACATCGGTGTCATCCATCATCCGTTGAAGCCAGCCCCGCGCCCGATCGCCGCCGAGACTCCCCAACGCTTGAGCCGTCCGAAACCGCACCTGGGAATCGTCGTGACACATAAACGTTTCGAGCTGATCAATCACCGACGCATCACCGAGATCACCGATCGCGCCGATCGCCGTCGCCACCAATAAATCATTATCGCTAGCCAGGGCATCGAGCAACACCTCGATCGCCTTGGGCTGGCCCATTTCCGACAGCGCCGCCACAATACTCAAGCGCAACAACCAATCCGAGGTTTCGTGATACAGCGCCGCCAAGTCCTCGTACGCTTCCTTAAACCCTAAAGCTCCGAGGGAATCCGCCGCCGCCGCTTTCACATCGAGTTCGCTATCGTTGTGCAGCCGATCGCGCAACAGTTCCAGCGACACAACTCGATCCGCATTGCCAATTTTGGCGATTTTGCTCACCGCCGCGTAACGCACACGAGCATTGGCGTGAGTAATGAGAGGCGTAACCAGGGTCAGCGCTTCCTCGTGGGATAGCGTCTCAAGTTGGTTAAGACCGGAAATGCAGTCACCGTAGTCCGAGGATTGCAACAGGTCACGGGCAGAAACAGAAGCCATAAATAAGGTGTTTATATCCGATGGAGTGGTCGATCGAGAGGCTAAAACGAAACGAAAAAAAGATCTTAAAAAGCCGGAATCATTAAGATTCGATCACTGCCATCGTGCGGATAATGTCACCGCGCGTCAGGATGCCGACGAGAGCTGTCGTCTCCGCATCGACGACGATTAGGCGATGCACTTGCTTGTCGTGCATGAGCCGCGCGGCCTCGCGAATGGACTTATCTGGAGCGATCGTCACGATATGCCCCGAGAACATCACCTCACCGACCGTCTGGCCGATCGCTTTGTGCAATTCCTTTTCGTAGCGTCCAGGGTTATCGAGATAGATCACGCTATCGAGAATCTTGATAAAAGCCGGTTGGCGCACGTCGGTTTCGCGCCACATCAGATCGGTTTCCGAGATGACACCGACCAGCTTGCCGTGATCATCGAGCACGGGCAAACCGCTGATACGCTGTTTCGCCAGGATTTCGATCGCCGTTTGTATCGGAGTCTGAGGCTGAACCGAAATCGGCTCGCGGGTCATGATATCGGCAACAGTTTTGGTCATGGTGTCGCGCTCTAGATGGTGTCGTTGAGATCCGCCGTACTGGCTCGGCGTATGCAAAAAGTATAAACGGTGACCAGTAGCACCGTACGATCTCTCGGGGGTGAAGATCTCGCCTCTCTCAAGCGTGATCGTTAACATGTGTGATGTATACATTTGTGTGTGGAGGCGTTACGTCGCCGCCGTACCGATTTCCCCCGCAGATCGTCAGTGATGATCTGCCAAACACGGGATCATCTTTTTTGTTTACACCGTCTGCGACTCGATCGCCCTTTCAGCCATGACCGATCTCAACACACCCAACCCCGTCACCAGTGACACCACACATCTCGCCGAAGGGAGTAGCGAGATGCCGACCATACCGACCGTCTATGTTTGTCAGTATCGAAGCTGCCACGATCGCGGCTCAGAACAAACCCTCGCGGCATTCATCGATCAGCTACCGGACGGGACGATCGCCGTCGCCTCCAGGTGCATGGGTCAATGCAGTTCCGGCCCGACGGTGCGGATTGCCACAGACGAAACTTGGTACTGTCGCGTGCAAGCCGACAATGTTGAAACCATCGTCAATCAACACATCATTGGCGGCGAGACCGTAACGGAAAAACTCAACCCGCGTTTACATCGAACGTTCTACGGCTAAACCGAACAGCGATCGCGACCCGAATCGCCCAATAAAAAAACCGATCTCTTTCGAGATCGGCTTAACAAGATCGCTACGTGAAGCGTGACGCGAACGAACGACGATCGCTATCCGAACTAGCCCGCAATCGGTTTGGCGTCTTCCGGAATCAGCTTGATTTTGGTCGCGAGACCAAGGAATTTCAGAACACTGATCATCATCCAGGTGGCATCAATTTCCCACCATTTGAGCCCGTGACGCGCCGAATACTGGTAAGCGTGGTGGTTGTTGTGCCAGCCTTCGCCATAGGTTAGGAGAGCAACCCACCAGCAGTTGCGCGACTCATCGTTCGACTCATAGGTTTTGTAGCCGAACTTGTGGGTTGCACTGTTCACAAACCACGTGCAGTGGAACACGGCAACGATGCGCATGAAGATGCCCCAGACCACGAACGACCAACCGCCGAGAGCGTACAGGGTCAGACCGAGGACAACCTGCATGTGAATGAAGTATTTGTCACAGAAGTTGTAGAACGGATCGTTATAGATGTCCTTTGCGAGACGGGGGACATCCTTGTCTGCGGGAACTTCTTGGAAAAACCAACCAATGTGGCTCCACCAGAAGCCTTTGTGCGAATCGTGCGGATCAAGATTTGTATCCGAGTACTGATGGTGTTGACGGTGTAGACCAATCCAGCTGATCGGACCCGCTTGGCAGCTCAGTGTGCCGCAAAACACCAAGAAATATTCTAGCCATTTCGGTACTTGGAAACTTCGGTGGCTGACGAGGCGATGCCAGCCTAACGTAATTCCAACTCCACCGGTAATCCAGTGAAGAAAGACAGCGATCCCCACCGCTGTCCAGCTAAAGTTTTGAGGTAAAAAAGCAAAAGCAGCAAAAACGTGAAGTGCACCAATCCAAATAATGGCGTACCAGTTGCGCTTAACTCTTTCTGTGGAAGCAATCGTCATGCAGTGACCTTGAGTGACTGTGAACTTTTGTCTGAACTTGTCGAATTCTAACAAAATATGGGTTAATGGTGACAAGTGGAATCTGTATTCCAAAAAACTCGGTGTTTTGTTGTTCGAGATTGAATGAGTAGCGTTTACGAGTTAGTTCGAGATGCGGAGCGATCGCTTCAGCCCCGCTTTTCGCAAATCGACTCTCAGGTTAAAACAAAATTACGTCGTGTGCTAGCCGCGTTTCAAAAAAATCGAGTTGGTGAGCAGCATTTTGCCGGTGTTTCGGGTTACGGCCATGATGATTTAGGTCGAGAAACCCTAGACCGAGTCGTCGCTGATGTTTTCCAGGCAGAGGCGGCGATCGTGCGTTTACAGCTTGTATCCGGAACTCACGCGATCGCCTGTGCGCTTTACGGTGTCTTACGTCCAGGTGATGAGCTATTGTCCATCGTTGGCGCTCCCTATGACACACTCGAAGAGGTGATTGGCCTGCGAGGTCAAGGCCAGGGTTCGCTGGCGGAATGGGGAATTTCCTATCGGCAGGTTGAGTTGACAGCGGACGGCAAGCCAGACTGGGAGGCGATTCGTCATGCGGTCAGGCCGGACACGAAGCTGGTTACGATTCAGCGATCGTGCGGTTACTCCTGGCGGCCAAGCCTATCGATCGTCGATATCGAGCGTCTCGTGACTCTGGTCAAAGCCCAGAATCCTTCCACCGTATGCTTTGTGGACAACTGCTACGGCGAGTTTGTCGAAGACTGCGAGCCGACAGCGGTGGGAGCCGATTTGATTGCCGGATCGCTGATCAAAAATCCCGGTGGGACGATCGCGCCAGCGGGCGGCTACATCGCCGGACGGGCAGATTTGGTCGAGCAAGCCGCCTGTCGCCTGACTGCGCCTGGGATTGGCAGCTCTGGTGGTGCGACGTTTGACCTAAATCGCCTGTTGTTTCAGGGGTTGTTCTTAGCGCCCCAAATGGTCGGTGAAGCCATCAAGGGGACGCATTTAGTCGCGACGGTGTTCGATCGCCTGGGCTACGAGGTCAAACCGAAACCAGAGGACGATCGACGCGATGTCATTCAGGCGATCAAACTCGGGTCACCGCAAAAGCTAGAAGCCTTATGCACTGCAATTCAGCGGCATTCTCCGATCGGGTCTTATCTTGACCCCGTCCCCGGCGAAATGCCGGGATATGAAAGTCAACTCGTGATGGCCGGTGGAACGTTTATCGACGGCAGTACCTCGGAGTTTTCCGCCGATGGGCCGTTACGCGAACCGTTTGTCGCCTTTTGTCAAGGTGGCGCACACTGGACACAGGTCTCGATCGCCCTAGAAGCCGCCGTAGAAGCGATTTTGGCGTTGAAATAAGCGATCAGAAGCCTGATCAAGACTCAAGTTCAGCTCAATCCTGGATCGGTCTAAGTTGCTTAGGACTTCTAATCCCCTCTGCGCAAGTCCTGTTGCTATGTCTCTACACGGAGGATTATGCCCTACAATTTCAGTCCTATCGTTATTGTGAACACAGGGCAAACGCATACTCGGCAGACCCTCACCCTAAATCCCTCTCCCAGGCCGGGAGAGGGACTTTGATCCTTA
>CAZFJL010000014.1:0-85362 GCA_964518905.1 uncultured Geitlerinema sp.
TTTGGGAGAAGGGGCTGGGGGATGAGGGGCAAGTTGCATAAACGGGATGCTCCCGCAGAAACACTTCAGCGCGAGGTGCCTTTCAAGCACTTTCACCCCTTCGCGAAAGCGTGGCAGATTTACGCGATCGCCTTTGTCGTGATGCTGGCGGCGTTGTGGGTCAAGCCGTGGGAGCTGTACTGGAGCGCGATCGGTGTATTTTCGGCGGGGATCGCGGTTAATAGCTACGGGTTTTGGCTGCGGATGCAGATTGCCGGTCGCCCGCCAGTCACCAACATGTATGAGTCCGTGGTCTGGGTCGGCTTCGGGATTGCCGCGATCGCCCTAACATTCGAGCTAATCTCGCGATCGCGCTATTACCTACTCGCCGCCGCCCCCCTTTCCGTCGCCTGTTTAATCCTGGCCGACAGCTTGCCCGCCGTCCTCGATGCCAGCATTACTCCCCTCGTGCCAGTGCTGCGCGATAACTTCTGGCTCAGTATTCACGTCCCGACGATCGCCCTCAGTTACGCCAGTTTCGCCCTGGCTCTCGGGCTCGGTCACGTCGCCCTCGGCAATCGTCTCTTTGCCCCCGACGCCAAACCGCGTTTTAAAACCCTGTCGCAACTCAACTATCGCGTCTTGCAAGTGGGCGTTCTGCTGCTGACCACAGGAATTATCCTCGGCGGCATTTGGGCGCACTTTTCCTGGGGTCGCTTCTGGGGTTGGGACCCGAAGGAAACCTGGGCGCTGATCGCCTTGCTGTGTTATCTCGCGCCACTGCACGGTCGTTTGGTCGGCTGGATTGGAGATTTTGGGATTAATGTTTTTAGTGTTGTCTCGTTCAATGCCGTGCTGATGGCTTGGTATGGCGTTAACTTTGTCCTAGGAACTGGCCTCCATAGCTACGGCTTTGGTACGGGCGGTTCTGGGCTGTTGATTTTGGGGATCGTCGGTTTTGATCTGCTGCTGGTAACGATCGCCTCGGCGCGTCATTATGGCTGGTTTTCCCGCGCCTTGGCGTCCGAGATCAATCCTGCCGAAGTGCAGCCGGAATAGTCGGCGATCGCCAATTCTGAATGTTCTCAACCTCTATAGCCTTGAACTCGGGCATTTATTTGGAGCTATCACTATGAAACGTCGTAATTTTCTCAACTGGGTTGGCGCAGGCTTCCTGGCGACCTCTTTACCGGTCGTACTAGCGGCATGCCAAACACCAGAGGAAGCCGCAACTGATGCGACTGACACTGCCGACACTACCGCCGATGCGGGCGCTGACACGCTGGAGCCGGTGGATACCACCCCTCGCGCCGATGGCTTTTCGGCGATCGGTCGTGTAGCCGAACTCGATGCCGCTGGCTTTGTCGCGAATAAAACGCTCTCAGCAGCCGTGATCCGCGATCCGGCGAATCCGGACGCCGTGCTGGGCGTCAACTCGCTGTGTACCCACCAAGGTTGCACAGTGGAATGGGACGGCGAAGGCGCTTTCGCTTGCCCATGTCATGCCTCGAAATTCGCGCCAGACGGTAGTGTTACGGCTGGGCCTGCGGAGACGCCGCTCCCCGTTTTGGAAGCAAAAATCGAGGAAGATCTCGTGTTGGTTAAAGCGTCCTAAGCTTTCAGGGAAACCGTAAAACGTCACGGAATCTCAATCCTTCTCAAGGTGAGTAACGGGGTGTTTGCACCGTTGTGTTGACGGCAAAGCGAACGCCCCTTCTTTTTGGGCTTCTATAGTCTTTTCAGCCAAGAACAAGACCCTTAAAGATTCAACGCACCACGAGCCAGCAACCAGGATCGAAGCTCCACTGAGATCCCGATCGCGTCGGAAAAGAGCGTTCCGTTTACCGTACAGTTCGCCAAATTTGCGCCCGTAAGGTCGGCCTCTTCTAGATTGGCATCGCTGAGGTTCGCACCTGCCAGATTGGCATTGCGTAAATTGGCTCCCTTCAGCGTTGCGCCAAACAGGTCAGCCTCCGATAAATTGGCTTGGCTCAAGTTCGCCTCGCTCAGGCCACTACAGTCGAGCTGCGATCGCACTAAACTCGCCCCGCTCAAATTTACGCCCTCGATCGCAGCATTCACGATGCTCGTATCCGTTAGATCCGCGCCGACCAGCACAGCACCGATCAGCATCGCCTGATCAAGCGTCGCTTCCGTTAATTGCGCGTTGGTCAAATTGGCCTCGCTCCACTGCGAGCGCGTCAGATTCGCCCGCGTGAAATCCGCCCCGCTGAAGTCCGCACGAATGAAAGTGGCATGTATCGCGCTAGGGCGTGTCATCAATTAGAGGGGATTGACAAAGAAGACACAATCAGGGGTAACTATGCGAGCCAGATGAGGGACGAAACCAGGTAAATCGCTCCGAGAAAGTGAACCGAGCGCTTGTCATAACGAGTCGCAATCGCTCGGTACTGCTTGAGCTTGGCAAAGAAGTTCTCGACCACATGCCGCGCTCCGTACAAGTGTCGGTCGTAGTCAAGAGCCTTCTTGCGGTTTGCTTTCGGCGGAATCACCGCTGCAATACCTCGGGCTTCGAGCACCTCTCGCACTCGCTGGTCAGCATCGTATCCTTTGTCAGCGAGTAGAGCTTGCCCCTCAACCTCGGGCAGCAGCTCGTCGGCTCCTTCCAGGTCACTGGCCTGACCGGGAGTCAAAAAAATTGGTCGGGTTGCCCAACGCATCGACCAGGGCATGAATCTTCGTGCTCAGCCCACCTCGACTGCGACCGATATCTTCCGCTTCTGCACTACTTCCCGCCGCCCCAGCGCTGTGCTGGTGAGCCCGCACTATGCTGCTGTCAATCGCTTGGTATTCGTTGTCTGCGTCACTGGCCAGCACTTCAAAGATTCGCTGCCACACCCCTTTCTTTGCCCAGCGGCTAAAGCGTGTATGAATGACACGGAAGTCTCCGTATCGCTCCGGCAGGTCTCGCCAAGGAATACCGGTTCGATATCGATACAACACCGCTTCGACGAATAGCCGATTGTCTTTTGCTGTCACACCCACGCTACCGGCTCGCCCCGGTAGCAGGTCTTCGATTTTTTCCCACTGTTCATCTTTCAGAGCGTAGCGTCGGGTCATTCTACTTGGGGCTCCTTTGAGTTGACTGGCCTCTATTCTCCTCGGTCTCGCCCTTTTGGGCTTAATTGATGACACGCCCTAGCTCCCGTAAACGTTGAATTCGGCGCGATCGTCTCCCGTAAATCGGCTTCATTGAAGGTACTGACCGTGGCATCCACACCGGTCAAATTCGCGCCGGTGAGTTTTGCTCCCGTGGCCTTCGTTGCGCGTAGGCTTGCCCCATCGAGTCTGGCCTGCATCAAGATCGCATTTTCCAAGATCGCGTTGGACAAATCACAACCCTGAAGGTCACACAGGATCAAAGTGGCCTGTCGAAAATTTGTGGCGTGACAGGAGGCAGCGGTTAGCGTCGCCGATCGCAGATAAGCCTCGGAGAAATCCCCACCATCGAGGGTGGCTCCTTCCAAATTGATCGCGCTGAGTTCCGCCTGAAATAACGAACGCCCCGCTTCAAGTTGAGTTAGGACGTCTTGCTCCGTAAATTTAGACATAGCAGTAAAAATAGGGCGATCCGATCGCGCTCATCCTACAGCACTTTGATTCAGGATTCGCGCTTAAACATCTCATGCTCAGTCTAGATCGAATTGTCGTAACGGGCGCAGAGCCAACACCTCACGATCGACCAATCACGGACAGCCCTTCAACAATGATCGACGGTGTACAGCACGATCCATTCCAGACCGTATCACTACCGATTTCGATCGCATTTTTCAACGCCGTATACACATTGCCACAGACCATCGTGTCCTTCACGCGACCCTGAATTTCACCGCCTCGTACGTAATAACCCAGGGCAACATTAATCGAAAAATCCCCGGCCAGCCCGCTACCCCCGCCGAGCACCTCATCGACCACAAGACCCTCATTAAGACTGGCAATGAGCGTCGCGAGATCGCATTGTCCGGGCGAGACGATCGAGTTATATAAACCCGGTGACGGATAACTTTCGAGGTTGGGGCGAAAGCCATTGCCGGTGCTGCCGCTGCCGAGCTGTTTGCCAATTTGGCGATCGGTGTAAAACAGTTGCAAGACGCCATTCTCGATGAATGTCGTTTGTCGTGTGGGCATTCCCTCATCATCAAACGGGCAACTGTAGGGGCCGGAGGTCGGATGCTGCGACAGGGTGATATTCGAGGCGATAACGGGTTTGCCGACGAGATCACTCCAGGGGGATGACTGCTCTAGGGCGCGTTTTCCACTCAGGGCTTCGTGAATCGTATCCCACAGCAGATCGGCGGCCTTGGAAGTGAAGAGGACGGGGAGGCGACCACTGGGGGCGGAAACGTTGCGCTTGGCCCAATGAAAGCGCTGGAGGATCTGCTGGGCGAGATCGTGGGGATCGAGCCGATCGCGTTGGGTTTGGCCGTCTGAGACGCAGAGGAAGTCATCACCGCGTATCCATTCGGCGGTGATGTAACTGCTGAGGGTTGTATCGGTGTAGGCGCAATCCAGGCCATTTGTGTTAACTAAGCGGGTGGTTTCCGTGTCGCATTCCCACTCGGCCATGCAGATCACGTCGGGGTACTCCTCGCGGATTAAGCCGATCGTCTCTTTTGCCCAGGTAATGCTTTGCTGAATCGGCACCTCGATCCCGAGGTCGGGATAGTGGATATCCACGGCTTCGCCCAGCTCGATCGCTTCCGGTGGGTTGAGCTGGGCGATCGCTAAGGCGCGATCGACTAATGTCCTGGGGTCGGTCGGGCCGTAGGATACGGCCAAACCTGGACGTCCCTTGTGCCACAGCCGTAGTGTGGTTCCTTCAGAATCTGTACTTTCGAGTTGCTTCAGCCGGTTCGCCTCGAAGTAAACCGGCCTCGCGTGCGATCGAGACTGAAATACTTCGGCAGCGTCGGCTCCTCGATCAAGTGCCGCATCGAGAAGTGCATCGGCAAAGCTATCGCTGGCTGTCGTCATCGGTTTTGGGTTGACCCATCTGAATCTGCACGTCTCGATCGCGGCTCACTGTTAATTTGCATCTAATCTGCATCTAATCTGCATCGTGGATTTTACGCAGGGTGATCCTAGGTAACTAGATATCACGAGAGGGTTACATCTCGTGATGTTTTGTCGCTAATCTCAGGTCGCGATCGAGGCTGAAATCTCGCAAACTCAAGGGAATTAAGGTATCTCGTTTTAGGCTAAATTCAGTTCCTGAAGCAGCCAAAATCCCGCAAAGGCTTCGGAATTCGGATCGGACTGAACAGCCAGAAAGTGAACCCCATTCGCCGCTTGCTTGGCGGCTTCAAATCGCGCGGCTTCCGCCTGGGTGGCCTCGTTCACCACATCTGCCAGCACCCAGGCATCGTTTCCGCCCGTTTCCAGGATTAAGCGTGGGGCACGTCCCGTGGTGTATTTCAAAAAGCCCAGTTCGAGGCCCGACATCCAGGCCGCCAGGGGGAAGGCACGGGGCGAGAAGACGATCGTACCGGGAATGGCGCGATCGCCCGTTAGACCCAGTAAAGACAGCGGAAATCCCTCACCAAAATCAACCTCCCAATCCGGCATATCATCAAAAGCACTGGCCTCAAGTGTCACAAACGCCCACTGCTGACCCTGGAGCGCGTCCGGCAATGCGAGCGGGATGGGCGACTGGTATTGGACAGAGGGAGACGTAATCGTGGTGTCTTGATAGCCCGGTTCGTTGGGGTAGACGTTAACGAGACGGTCTTCCATCCAGGCATTGAGGGCCACAGTACGGCGTCCTAGCTTGGCGTCCAGACCGATATCGGTGCAAGCCTTGAGGATCATGTTGTTCATCTGGCGACGAAAAAATCGCGCGAACTGCGGCGACTGCCCTGATTTTTCCATCGCTTGCTTAAGGGCGTTGCCGAGCCATTCGGAGTTAACCGTTGTACTGGGACAATAGTAGGCATCCCGAAATAAACTCTCCGATTCACGATCGACACTCAAGGGCGACTCACAAATCAGCAATTCCCATAATTTTTTGCCGTTCTCATCGAGGATCGGACGCGAATAAAAGTCTATTTCCCAAACCGTTGTCATAACTGGACTGCCCGCGCTTTTATGATGATTTTCAAACGCTATCCATGATACGGGCTGACGTGACGGCGATCGCGTGACGATGATGTTCCCCGACTCAATACAGACTTAATGCATCGGAGCCATAGGGTCAAAGGTTCCGGCTTCGATTTGATCGATCGCCTGACGCGAAAGTTTCGCGGCTCCGATTTGTTCCTGCTCTTGAAATAAACCCTCTGCAACTTCTAGATCGAGAACGGCTTTGTCAAATTGCTGTAACTGCGCCAAGACCATCGCCCGGTTGTAGAACGTTTTGGAGTCGGAGGCATTGAGGGCGAGGGCGCGATCGAAGTCAGCGAGGGCGTGCTCATAGTTGCCGAGATCAAAGTGGAGGCTGCCCCGGTTGACAAAGGCGATGTCGTAATCCGGCTGAAGCGCGATCGCCCGGTTGTAGTCGATCATGGCATCCCGAGTTTTGCCCAGCGCGTGGTGGGCGCTACCACGATTGGCAAAGGCGCGAACATCCTCGGGGCTACGATCTAGAACTTCGGTCAAATCTGCGATCGCCGCGTCGTATTGCTGCATTCGCAACCGCGACAAGGCACGACCGTGATAGCAAAAAATGCTGTCCGGTTGAAGTTCCAGTGCCTTAGAAAATTCGGTCTGAGCTTTGGAATAATCACCCGCTTCCAGAGCGGCAGTTCCTGCCGCAATTGCAGCTTTCAAATCCGCCGTGCGGCTCGGATCGATCGAGATCTTCGTGTTCGGAGCCAGACCCATCGCGGCAAAGCGAAATGAATTAGCGAACACATAGGCGGGAATCGGCATCGTGGCATTGGCCGTTTGCTGCGAGAGCTGCATCATGCCACGCGGCACGACTAGACCGAGAACGGCCAGAGCAGAGACCAGAAAACCGGCGTATCCCCAGCGTGGATGTGTATCGGTTGAGTGGTTCATACTGTGAAACAAGGAAAAAGAACAAGCGTACGGTTTAGTGATTCTGTTGATTAAGAATTTAGTAGAAAGGCAACATCTTCAGACAGAGTGTAGTGGACTCAAGTCGTGGATTCAAAGAGCATCATGGGCGCAAGTTGACGTGAAGTGACGCAGATTGAGATGTTGCCGTCAGGATTTGCCTGATTGCGTTGCGAGCCAGCGCTCGACCAAAATGACGGCGACGATATCGTCGATCGGGCATGGGATCGATCGCAGCTTGGCCGGAATTATACGCGACAATCCCCGCGATGGGTGCAGTATCCAGTAGCGATCGCGAGCTTCTTGGGTGCTGTTGTACTCATTGACTGTAACCAGCGCAACCGTATCCGGCAAAACCTGTTCGAGCTGTTTTCGCCAGTGTTTCGAGCTCGTACCATCACCAATCACGATCGTCGTGATCGGATATTCTTGGCATTGCGCGACGACATCGGCGATCGCCGACGCGGACTCCACCACGCGCATCTGATCGATCGTGATGCCCGATCCGAACGCCTCACCCGTATTTAAAACTTGGCCCCGATCTTGACCCCGATCTTGACCTTGATTTTGAGCTTGATCGGGCGATCGGCTTGGCAGTTTGACTCGCGCAATCCCACATTTATCGCGTCCCGGATCAAAGCCGATCGCCAGCTCTAGCTCCCTATTTTTATTCGTCATGAGTTGCGATTCGTTGCAATATTCACCTTAAAACGTCCACAAAATCTGTTCTGTTTTACACGCAGCTTTGCACGAATTCACCACAAAAAATAGCGCAGTCGCGATCGCAACTGCGCTATGAACCATCAAACAAAAGCTTGGATGCTTCAGAACAATTCTAAATCCTGAACACAATCCAACTTAGAACTTGAAGCGCGTACGAATAGCCACAACCACAACGTCATCGTTATCGTTGTTCGCTTCAGGGTTGATCAACCAGACCACACCCGGAGTGATGTCGATGCCCTTCGTGAGCTGAATACGGTAAAGCGCTTCGAGGTGCCAGGTGGAATCTTGGTCTTCCAGCGCACCATTGTTGCCGTCGGTCACGCGCGGGGTTTGACCGAAAATGATGCCGCCCAGGTTGCCGTCGCCACCGAGATCGGGGAACGCCAGGTTCGCCGCCCAGTTAAAGATGGTCGAATCTTGGTCGCTGTTATCGACATTATTGGCCAACACAAGACCAGCCCAGCCACCGACAGCAATACCGTCGGTGATTTGTGCGAAGGCTTGAACACCGAAGTGATCGCCGGAGGTTTTCGTCGTCGCACCAAACGGATCTTGCGACAGGTCAGAACCGGTCGAACCCATCACGTTCGGGTCTGCCGAGTAGCTGTGGAGATAGGTCAGCGCGAAGTGCAGGTCATCACCCGGCATGAAGTCGATCTGTGCGCCAGCCGCGTAGTCGCCGTTGAACAAACCGTTGTTCGGTGCGGAGTTGGATGCGCCACCATCATCGGCGAGGTAAGCCGCCGAGACGGAGAAGGCATCGCTAAATTCGTGGGTGAGACCAACGCCTGCGCCTTCGACTTGACGGTAGACGGCGGGGTTACGACGACCGAAGCGTGAGAGCGCACCGCCACCACTACTTTCCAGGTAAGGGTTCACAACATCGAAGACATTATCCCAATCGAGGCCGCTCGTACCGACCATAAAGGTCGTGCTGTCGCCGAGGGTTCCTTGATACCAGAGGTCATCGATCGCAACGCTGTTGTCACCACCTGCGTCGTGACCGAGGCGAGCTTCGTCGGTTCCGATGCGGTTATTGAAGCTCTCGAAGTTACCGGCTTGTAGACGGGTGCGTAGCTTGTCGCGACCCGTGAAGCTGGATTCAAAGTTGAGACGAACCCGATCGCTAAACGTGGTCTGGGTCGGGTCGCCATCATTTTGGCCGATCGCCGGGCCGAAGCTATCGGCGATCGTGAACAGCACTTCACCTTTCAGTTTGGTCGTGGTCGAAAATTGCTGCGCTTCCACGGTATCGATCCGCGATTCGAGGCTATCGACCCGACCGCGTAGGCTCGCAAGCTGCGCGGCAAAATCATCTTGCAGACGGCTGATGGTATCGAGGTCTGCGGGGTCAAGACCGTCGCCACCGACTTGCGCCAGGATTTGATCCAAGCAGGCATTCAAACCCGCTGCGAACTCATAACGGGTCAGGGCTTGGTTGCCACGGAATGTGCCATCGGGGTAACCCGCGATACAGCCGTAGCGCTCAACGAGGGATTGCAGCGCTTGGAAGGCCCAATCTGTCGGTTGAACGTCCGATAGTTGCGAAACAGACGTGACTTGATCCAGGCTCGTCGGGGTTTCGTAGGAGGCTAGATCATTCACGGAGAGGACTTCAGCTTTGGCATCAGTGCCAAGACCGAAAACCGCAACAGCGCCCAGTAGTGCGGGCGAGACGCGCAGAAGTAGGTTAGGAATATTTTTGAATGTCATTATCTCTCTCACACCCAATGTAGTTTGGGAGTCGTTCACAATAGTTAGACGATTGCCCTAAGCCTTACCCCGTATAGGTTGCAGGCCAAAACAATCACCCAGTGTTTGTCAGTAGCGAATGATACAACTTGTATTGTACGCAATCGCAGCTATAGGTTAAGCCACAATCTGACTACACAGGGTTAACGAAGTGTTAATCCTTTGATTAGCCTTTAAGAACTGACTTAGAAAGCGGGTCAAAATTTTGGCCTCCAACTAATATTTGAATTGGGTCATGATTCATTTGTGTCGCGATTCATTCACTGCACGCATCACCCTTCTATAATCACCGTCTACCGGATGACCTTGCCTTCTACTGCCGATCGCCACGATGCGACCCAAACTATGCGTGATCCATCGAAGCGCGAATCGATCGACATTTCGATCGTGATGCCCTGTTTAAATGAATTACAAACCCTGGCCGCCTGTATCGGGAAAGCACGCACAGCGATCGAAACGTTGGGTTTATCCGGCGAGGTGGTGGTTGCGGATAACGGATCGACGGATGGATCGCAGGATCTGGCGCGATCGCTGGGGGCGCGGGTGGTGGATGTGCCGGTGCGGGGCTACGGTGCGGCGCTGATTTGGGGGATTCGATCGGCGCGGGGTCGCTATATCGTGATGGGTGACGCGGATGATTCCTACGATTTTCGTGAGGCGGTGGGGCTGGTAGAACGGCTGGCGCAGGGGTTTGATTTGGTTGTGGGAACGCGGCTTAAGGGGCGGATCATGCCCGGTGCGATGCCCTGGAAAAATCGCTATCTTGGGACGCCGGTACTCACGGCGATCGTCAATACGGTGTATCGCTGTCAGTTTTCGGATGTGAATTGCGGGATGCGGGCGTTGAAGAAGACGGCATTCGAGGCGATGCATCTGGAGTCGAGCGGGATGGAATTCGCGTCAGAGATGCTGGTCAAGGCGGCGATTTTGGGGCTAAAAACCAGCGAAGTGCCGATTACGCTGCATGTGGACGGTCGCGATCGCGCCCCGCACCTGCGCCCCTGGGCGGATGGCTGGCGACACTTGAAATATATTTTGCTGTTTGCGCCGAAGCTGCTGTATTGGCTGCCCGGTTCGGTGTTGATGGCGATCGGCTTGGTGCTGAACGCGATCCTGGCGATCGCGCCGAGCGGTGAATCGGTCTATCTTGGGGCGCTACGGTTCGGCGATCACTGGGTCGTTGTGGCGGCGCTAACCTTTTTGCTGGGCTACGAGCTAATTTTAACGGGGTTACTGGCGCATCTCTACACGCTGACGCATCGGCTACAGCGTCAAACGCCGCGCATGTCCTGGCTAGTGCGCGTGGTCAAGATCGAAACAATCGCGATCGTGGCACTTCTCACCCTCGGCGCAGGACTTGGCATCGAGCTCTCGGTGCTACGGGTTTGGTTTGACGGCAATTTTGGCCCGATGAATGCCATTCGTCCGGCGGTGATGGGTATGACGTTAATTTTGATCGGGACGCAAACGTTATTTAGCGGGCTGTTTTATGCAGTATTGTCCGATCGCTATCAAAAAGTGATGTCCGATCGGTCTTGATCGTCCTGATTTTGCCGATTAATCCAAGCCACTTCGCCCCCATCCCCCAAACTCCCCCAAACTCCCCAAACTCCCCCAAACTCCCCAAACTCCATGCAGGCCCTCCAAAGCGTCCACAAAAAAGTCGTGATGTCACGACGCATCTACACCCTCGCGAAACACATCGCGAAATTATTGCCGATCGCGGAGAGTGAGACGGGCGAACTGACCGGGCTGGATGTGGGCTGCGGCAGTGGCGAGATCGCCGCCGTGGTGGAAGGGCTAGTGCCGCAGGTGACGATCGAGGGCGTCGATGTGTTCGTGCGCGGCGTGACGCATATTCCGATCTCGGAATACGACGGCGAAACGCTCCCGTTTGACGACAATAGCTTCGATTTCGTGACGCTGATCGACGTGCTGCACCACACCGACGCCCCCGATCGCGTCCTGGCGGAGTGTGTCCGCGTCGCTCGCCGCGCCGTCATCATCAAAGACCACTATCGCAATAACCAATTTGACGATCTGCGTCTGCGCTTCATGGACTGGGTGGGCAATCGCAGCCACGGTGTACGCTTGCCCTATAACTATCTCTCGCGGCGGCAGTGGCGCAATTTATACGGCGATCTCGGCCTGTTTTCCGACACGACGATCGAAGCGCTGAAGCTTTACCCCGTCCCGTTTCGCTGGGTGTTTGATGGTCAATTGCACTTTGTTACCCGCCTGCGCTGTTTGGATGGCTTGCGCGATACGTTGGAGGATCGGGGTGCGATCGAGCCACGAGAGGTCGCGCCAGATTTAGGCCAAGACTGGGGAGAGGATCATCTCGATGATGACGATCGTGCTTCCATCCCCTAAATTTCTCAAAACTCCTCCTGTTTCGTGACCCGCGATAGCCCTGATCATTCACTGCGATCTTTATGATCTTCAACGCACGTAACACCCGGCATCACCGATCTATCTCCCCCTCGCGAGTCGATGCCGTCCAAACCCTGCGGCGTTGGTTTCTCGCGATCGCGGCGATCACCTGTCTCGCCATCGCCAGCATCACCCCACCGTTTCAAGCCGCCGACGAGTACCTACACTTTTATCGCGCCTACCAAATTTCCACCGGCCAGCTCATCCCCGATCGACAAACAGGCCCGTGCTCCGGCTATAGCAATGATTTCACCAATGAGCTGTGCTTAGGCGGTGCGTTGCCGCGTAGCCTGCTAACGACGGTGCGTCAGGCATCAGCGGAGGATCTGCGCTTTGATGCTACGCGCAAACAAGATATCGCCTCGTGGCGTCGCCTCTGGTCGCTGCCGCTCAATCCCGACGATCGCCACTTCCTCAAGTTCAATACCACCGGTCTCCACGCACCGATCGGCTATGTTCCCCAAGCGATCGGCATCGCGATCGGGCGTAGCGTTTCACCCATTATTTCACTGATCTCTGGACTGCCAACCCTGCCACCGATCGCCCTGATGTATTGCGGACGCTTGGCCAACGGGATCATCTGGACGGGCTTCATCTATGTCGCCATGCGGATCGCGCCGGGATTTACCCTCGGTTGGCTGGCGATCGGGCTGTTGCCGATGGCGCTCTTTCAGGCATCGTCCCTCTCGGCAGACGTGTGTACCAATGGGCTGGCCTGCCTCCTGGTCGCGCTCGTGGTGCGCTACCGATCGCGCCCGTGGGAATCGTCGCTCATCCCCTGGGCGCTCTCCATCCTGACCGCACTCTTCGCCGTCTCGAAACTCGCCTATGCACCGATGGCATTGCTGCTGCTGCTGATTCCGGCGCGATCGTTTTTTCCCGTTTGTACCCGCCCTCACTGCTCCCCCTGCCGCTGGCTCTGGCTGAGTGCGACCGGATTTTTAGCGGTGGCCTCGGTCTTTGCCTGGTCGCAAGTTGTGGATCAAATTTATGTCTCGCTCCACCCCGAGCTTGACCCCACCGCGCAAATCGCCGGAATTCTCGCCGATCCGCTGGGCTTTATCGCGATCGCGATCGCCACACTCACCGCAAACGCGGGTCACTATCTCCACCAATTTATCGGCGTGTTTGGCTGGCTCGATACCCCGCTGCCGACGCTACACGTTGCGGGCTATGCGATCGTCCTAACGCTGGCCGTGATGCTTGGGCAAACTGGCGGAAATTCGCCAGACCAGCCCGTGCGACCCTGGCGCAAACGCGATCGCCTCATCGCAGCCTTCGCGCTGGGTAGCTCGATCGGCTTGCTCTGTGTGTTGGCCTATCTCTGGAATATCGTTGGTATCGATCGAATCGGCGGCATTCAGGGGCGCTACTTCATCCCACTCGCACCACTATTGCTACCGATTCTTAGTCGGTCACGATCGCGATTGAATTTGCGATCGCTCACCACTGGAACGATCAGCTTGGCGATTCTCTCTGGAGTTTCGACGATCACCACCTTGGTACAGCGCTACTACGCGATCGGCAGCTAGTCAGCGCACAAACCCTCGATCGCACCGAGCTAAATTCAACTCAACGAGACAAAGCAAGTCTAGAATTCTAACCGTCCAAAAACGCTAAAACTTTAACCATTGGATCTGGAACACTAGCGTAGTGCGCCACTTTCGCCTCGATTTTATCGACCTGCCCTAAAGCCAAGCTACACGGAAAGCCATACTTGGCCTTGACGCGATTACTCCCCTCTTCGAGAGCCGTGCGCGATCGCTCCAAAAAATCTGAGAGAGAATACTCTGTCCCAGCCTCTAGATATTGCTTAATCACCAAAGACGGCGAATAGCAAACCTCTTGAATTCCGTCCGGCCATTCAACACGAAAGCGAGATTCTGGCATATCAAGTATTTAGTCTGATTAATGTTTAGGCTAAATTATTTTACTCGTAAAAATGCAAGATTCGAGTTTGTCAGCCTAAAAGAAAAAAGAGTATTGTGAAACACAAAAATGTATCGAAATACTCCAAACTTCATCATAAAATAAGTTCCATGATGCGTAAATCGCATGGCTTTGTCGAAAAGCTTTGACTTTGTGTATCTGAATATACAAACGAGATGCGGTGACAGCTTCTAAGCTTTGATTTACAAAAGAAGAGTGTGCGTTGTTGCAACAACAAGTGTTGGATTTTCTTTGCTAAGTCCAGCACAGACGAATTATGTATTCTGCAAGACAATTCAGGTGCTTCTAGCAGTACGAAGGTTGAACGGAAGGAAGCGTTAAGCCGTTCGCTCTTCTTTTGCAACAGCTCGTCCGAGTATTACTTAGTCGTGCTGGATAAGCTTAACGGTGAAACGCCTGTGAACCTTGTGTAGATTCACATCACTTATCCGGCCACGATGTTGAGTGATAGACACAGTAATTATTTAGGTTTAGAACAAAATCGATGCCACAAGTTGACAAGCCTGCTAATCAGTCCGGTGATTTTCTAGTTGATTACGAAGAAAAAGTTTTTCCCGATGTCCAAGCCGATCCGGGAGAGAAAGCGCTCGTAACCTTTCACACCGTTGCTTTTGAAGGTTCGATCGGCCTCGTCAATCTTTTGCAAGCCACCCGCCTGCTTCGCAAGGGGTTTGAAACGTCGGTGTTGCTCTATGGGCCGGGTGTAACGCTCGGTGTGCAGCGCGGTTTTCCGAAGCTGGGAGATGAAGCTTTTCCCGGTCACATGGCGATGAACAACCAAATTATCAAGTTCATGGAAGAAGGCGGTAAGGTTTACGCCTGTCGCTTTGCGTTGCAAGCTTTGTACGGTCATGGTGAACCGTCCTTGATTCCTGGTATCACGCCGATCAACCCGCTCGATGTGCTCGATATCGTCCTGATGCACCGTAAGGATGGAGCTTTCATTCTCGATACTTGGACGATGTAGGCGGTGTAAACCACGCTTAATCGCGACGGTTTGTGATTGATTGCGCGATCAGCTCGTGGCTTAACTGGCAAAGCTGATCGTGCGATCAATAAAGGTAACCATACCGGCTAAATATCGCGCTAACACCCAGCCTCAAAGATCAAGCACCGAACCAAAATTCGTATTTGTATCTCTAAGATTGCGGCGTTTGAGGTTTTGAGAACCAAAGACTAAAGCACGATGCAAACGTAACATCGTTAAAGTTTGAACCAAAAATTTTGAATCAATATTTGAACCACTGACGGCGATGACCTTGCCTTCGACAAGCGTCCGGCAAGGCCGATCACCAGTGGATAGTTGAACCACGATTGACCCACCCCATGCTTGACTACACACGCAACGTCCGTGCGGCAGCGGCTCAGATTTCCCCTGTTTTATTTAGCCGATCGGGCACGATGGAGAAAGTTCTCGACACCATCGATCAGGCCGCAAAACAAGGGGTCGGACTCATCGTCTTTCCCGAAACCCTCGTTCCCTACTATCCCTATTTTTCCTTCGTGCTGCCACCGGTGTTGATGGGGTCGGAGCATATGCGGCTTTACGAGGAAGCGGTGGTCGTACCGGGCGCAGAGACCGAAGCCGTCGCGCAGGCTGCTCGACGTCATGGCATGGCGATCGTCTTGGGCGTCACCGAACGGGATGCCGGATCGCTTTACAACACCCAGCTTGTCTTCGATGCAGACGGCTCGCTCCTGCTCAAACGCCGCAAAATCACGCCGACCTACCACGAGCGCATGGTCTGGGGGCAGGGCGACGGCGCGGGCATCCGCACGGTGGAAACCGCCGTCGGACAGCTCGGCGCACTGGCCTGCTGGGAGCATTACAACCCCCTCGCTCGCTTTGCGCTGATGGCACAACACGAGCAAATTCACTGCTCACAGTTTCCCGGATCGCTCGTGGGCGACATCTTCCGCGAGCAAATTGAAGTCACAATCCGTCACCACGCGCTTGAGGCCGGGTGTTTCGTGGTCAATGCGACCAGTTGGCTTTCGCCGGAACAGGTGAGCCAGATTTTGCCCGAGGACAAGCTGCATCGCGCCCTACAGGGTGGCTGCAATACGGCGATTATTAGCCCCGAGGGGAGCCATCTCGCGGAACCGCTGACGGAGGGCGAGGGCTTGGTCATTGCCGATCTCGATTTTTCGCTGCTGACTAAGCGCAAGCGAATGATGGACTCGATCGGCCACTACGCCCGCCCCGATTTGCTCCAGCTTCAATTCAATAACCAGCCGTTTTCTGTGATGGGAGACGTTCCAGAAACTCCCGCAGCGTCAGCGGCGATCGGCGATCCCCCTCTCGTCGCCGACCCTTTCTCCAGCAGCAATCATTTAGTCCCCCCAACTTAGTCCCCCCACCCTGAACGTTCGCCACATTTTCGCCTAATCATCCTCTCTAAAACGTCCACCCCGACTGTCTTTCACGCCCATTAACGCCATGCTGCCGTCAGTCAGCCCCAACCCGAGATGAACAAACAGCAGTTAATCGTTGAATTACAGTCCAAAGGTCTCCAGCTACCGGAAGAGCCGCTTGGAGCTTCGGGTCGTCACGGAGGAGCGGGGCCATCCGATCACAAGGCGATCGTGGTGGACGATACGACCGTGATGGTTCCGGTGTACACCGGGGGGGCGAGCGCTTCGCCCTACGTGATGCGTGCGGCCACGGATTCGGGTTGCCTGACGAGTGACACCACACTCGAACGCGACGGTCAAACCGTTGCAACGATCGACCTGCCGCATCAGCCCAAGTTCTACGGCCTGAAAACCGCCGACGGCATCCCCTATTCGAGCATTGCTCTCCTCCATAGCCACGATGTTCTCGCGACCACGGTGCTGCAAACCTGTATCCGCTATGGCGATCGCGATACGTCCTGCCAGTTTTGCGCGATCGGCCAATCCCTCGAAGCCGGTACAACGATCGCCCGTAAAACCCCGGCGCAACTCGCCGAGGTCGCCGAAGCCGCCGTGCGACTCGATGGCATCCAACAAATGGTCATGACCACCGGCACGCCGCACACTCCCGATCGCGGTGCGGCCTACTTGGCAGAATGCGCCGCCGCGATTAAACAGCGCGTCGCGTTGCCGATTCAGGCGCAGTGTGAACCGCCCGACGATTTTTCCTGGTTTGCGCGGATGCGCGAGGCGGGGATCGATACTCTGGGAATGCATCTCGAAGCCGTGACGCCCGAGGTGCGATCGCGCGTGATGCCGGGGAAAGCCACGGTGTCGCTCGATGTTTATTTCGAGGCGTTTAAGGCTGCGGTCAAGGTCTTCGGGTGGGGGCAGGTCAGCACGTATATTTTGGCGGGTTTGGGCGATCGGTTTGAGGACATCGTGGCGATGAGCGATCGTCTGATTCAGGTTGGTGTGTATCCGTTTGTTGTGCCGTTTGTGCCGATTTCGGGAACACCGATGGCTTCGACGCCACCACCCGATAGCGATTTTATGTATCGCCTGTACAGCGCGATCGGGGCGCAGTTGCGTGCAGCGGGTATGTCAAGTCAGGACATGAATTCGGGCTGTGCGAAATGCGGAGCCTGTTCGGCGCTGTCTCTCTTTGAAAATTGAGGTTAAATGTTAGCGAGTTTTGATCGAGGTTTTTGGCTGGTGATTCGATCAAGACAAGGTTCAGTTTGAGCAGATCTTTGATGCAATTAGCGAGATAGTTTTTTTACTTTAAGTTGATTGTTAAAGATGTGAATGTTACGCCTCAAATAGAACTGATTTGAAGCATCATATTAAACGATTTAAAGGCTTTAGGATTAGGCTATTTTTTCTATAGCCGATCGTCAAGACAATCATTGCTTTTTCGGACTACCCAGTATCGAAATTTATCGAACTCTGAGGAACATCGTGCGCCAAGATTACCGATTTGAACTTGCCAAAACAACCGCTGAAGTTCGGGGCTACTTTGACTTGCGGTATCAAATCTTTTGTCGGGAACAGCAGCTCTATCGCGGTCACGATCGCGACGCCCTCGATGATATCGCCTATCCGATCGTGGCGTTGACCCCCGCTGATAGCGTGTTTCGCAACGAGCTTGCATCGTGGGAAAAAGTTGTCGGTGTCGTCCGTATTTATGAATCCGAGCCGCGCATTTGGTACGGTGGCCGTCTGGGTGTCCATCTCCACCATCGTCGCGGCTGGCGCATGGGCAAAGGACTGATCGAAAAAGCGGTAACGACTGCGAATACCTGGGGCTGCGATCGCTTTTTAGCCACCGTACAAATCCAGAATGTTCGTTTCTTTCAGCGGCTGCACTGGGACTCTCTCGATGAAGTCGTCATTTGCGGTCGCCCCCATCATCTAATGGAAGCCGACCTCAACTACTACGCTCCTAGCGGCGAGCCTCGCCCGATCGCCACACCGCAATGGATGAGCGCAGCCTAACCGTGGATCTAACGCTGCGCGATATCGTCGAGTCCAGCCGCCGATCGCTGGGCATTTTGCACAAGCAGGATATTCAGCTTGCCGCGCACTATCTGGATCGCGATCGTCGCTCTACGAGTTCTGCGGGGTTAACCGCTGCCTTCAACCCCAAAAAACTCAAAGTTGATACGGACGCACTGCCCGGTCTCGGTGATGACTGTGCCGTTATTCCCCAAGGGGAAGGCTACCTGCTCCTCGCTGCCGAGGGCATGTTACCGAGTTTGGTGGCCGCTGAACCCTGGTTTGCGGGTTGGTGCGCGGTGATGGTCAACGTTAGCGATATCTACGCCATGGGCGGAACGCCGATCGCGGTGGTCGATGCTCTGTGGTCACCGTCTCCTGAGGACAGCAAAGATCTTTGGGAGGGAATGCAGGCGGCAGCGGCGGCCTATAGCGTGCCGATCGTCGGTGGGCATACAAATTGCCACAGTCCCTATGCCGCTCTATCGGTGGCGATTTTGGGGCAAGCGTCCCATCTGCTCAGTAGCTTCAAGGCGCGATCGGGTGACGTGCTGCTGATGGCGGTGGATTTGCGTGGGCAACAGTACGCGCACTATCCCTTTTGGAATGCGGCGACCGAGGCTGACCCGCAGCGGTTACGCGACGACCTGGCGCTATTGCCGGATCTGGCGGCGCGGGGCTGGTGTGATGCGGCCAAAGATATCAGTATGGGCGGCGTGTTGGGGACAACGCTGATGTTGATCGAGACCTCCGGGTGTGGCGCTCATGTCGAGCTTGACGCGATCCCGAAGCCGGACGGGCTGGCGTTATCGGCATGGCTCGAACATTTCCCGAGCTATGGGTTTGTGTTGAGCGTTCGCCCGGAGTTTGTCGAGTCGGTGCAGGCCGCATTTCAGCAGCGCGATCTTTGCTGCGAGCCGATCGGCACAGTTAACGCCAGTCACGCCCTGACGCTGGCCTACGGTGACGATCGGGCGACACTCTGGGATTTGGCCGATCGCCCGCTAATGGGTTGGTCGCCGCGATCGCGCCCTGCAAAGGAAGCCAGTCGATAGGCTGATCGATTGATTTTTGATTAAGGAAAACAACAGAGCATGACCATGACCACGCATTACCCTGTAGCAATTATTGGAGGCGGACAGGCGGGGCTGTCGATGAGTCGATGTCTTAAGGAACGGGCGATCGATCACATCATTTTCGAGAAGTATAAAATCGCGCATTCCTGGCGATCCAAACGCTGGGATTCGTTCTGCCTCGTGACGCCAAACTGGCAGTGCGATCTACCGGGCTATCCCTATCCCGGCGAGGATAAGGAAGGGTTTATGCAGCGCGATGAAATTGTGGAATACGTCGAGAACTACGCCGCCAGCTTTGATCCCCCCATTCGTGAAGGGGTCGAGGTGCTGCACTTGCGCCAGCCCGATCGCGGGTCGGCCTTTGAGCTGACCACATCGGCGGGAGACTTCAGCGCCGATCGCGTCGTGGTTGCAACCGGCGGCTATCACCATCCGAAGATTCCGACGATCGCCGAGCGGTTTCCGCGCGACATGGTTCAAATCCATTCTTCTGAATACAAAAATCCCGAATCGCTGCCAGATAAAGCCGTGCTGATCATCGGGACGGGGCAGTCGGGCTGCCAAATCGCGGAAGATCTGCACCTGGCGGGCAAGCCGGTGCATCTTTGCGTGGGCAGTGCGCCACGATCGCCCCGTCGCTATCGCGGCAAGGATGTGGTGGACTGGCTTAATCGCCTGGGCTATTACGATCTGTCGATCGATCGTCATCCCGATAAACATAAAGTCCGCACCAAAACGAACCACTACGTCACCGGACGCGGCGGCGGTCGAGAAATTGATTTACGTCATTTTGCAAAACAAGGAATGCAGCTCTACGGCCACTTAGCCACGATCAAGGGCGATCGCCTCACCTTCAAACCTGACCTGAAGCAAAACCTGGATGCTGCCGACTCGGTGGCCGAAAGCATCAAACGCACGATCGATAATTTCATCGCACAAAATCAAATCGACGCGCCGATCGAGCCGCCCTATCAGCCCGTTTGGGAGCCGGAAACCGAACCCCTAGAAATGAACTACATCGCGGAAAATATCGGCGTGGTGATTTGGTGTACGGGCTACAACTCGGACTATACCTGGATTGATTTGCCGGTGTTTGATGGCAAGGGCTACCCCGGTCACGATCGCGGCGTCACCTCCGTGCGCGGTCTCTATTTTCTCGGCTTACCGTGGCTCTATACCTGGGGATCGGGGCGTTTTTCGGGCGTGGCTCAGGATGCGATCTATCTCGCTGATCGGATTGCCTCTGGGGTGAGCGCCAATCCATACGACGCCGATGAAATTGACGCAGCGGCGCTGGGATCGTGAGTCCTGAGATTCGTCGGATCGATCGACCCAATCCACCAACCCTGCCCAACCCGTCAACGCTCCGCATCGCCCTGTTGACCTACTCCACCAAACCGCGTGGCGGCGTGGTGCATACGGTGGAGTTGGCCGAAGCGCTCGATCGGCTGGGTCATCAGGTCTGCATTTTTGCGCTGGATAAAGACGGCGGTGACTTTTACCGTCCCCTCACCTGTAAGCATCGCCGCGTGCCGACCCAACCGGCAGAACCGAGCATCGATCGCCTCGTCCAGCAGCGCATCCAGGAATACATCGATTATTTCCAGCACCACGGCGAGCAGTACGACATCTACCATGCTCAGGACTGCATCAGCGCCAACGCCCTGGTTGCCTTGCGCGGCCTCGGTGTCCGCATTCCCTACATCGTCCGGACGGTGCATCATGTAGACGACTACACCAGTCCCTATCTCCAGGACTGTCAGGAAAAATCAATCTTGCAGCCTGATCGCTGTTTGTGCGTCAGCCGTCACTGGCAAACCGAGCTAAAGCGAACCTATGGCATCGATGCGCCGCTGGTACTGAACGGCGTGCGATCGGAACGGTTTTCGCCCGACCGTGACGGCTCGGAGGTCGCGTTAAAACAACGGCTCGGCATCACGGGCGATCCCATTCTGTTGACGATCGGCGGCGTCGAACCGCGAAAAAATTCGATTCGTCTGCTTCAGGCATTCGCCCAGGTGCGATCGGAGTTCCCGGCGGCGCAGCTAGTGATTGCAGGCGGCTTAACCTTGTTTGATTATTCGGCCTATCAAGACGAATTTTTCGCCGAGGCGGATCGGCTGGGTCTGGAACCAGGTCAAGCGATCGTGCTGCCCGGAGCGATCGCTGAGGACGATCTACCGACGCTGTATCGCTGTGCTGATGCGTTTATGTTTCCGTCGGTGAAAGAGGGCTGGGGACTGGTGGCGATGGAGGCGATCGCGGCAGGTTTGCCGGTGGTTACGTCCGATCGTCCGCCGTTTACGGAATTTTTAACGCCAGATCGCGCGATCCTGGTTGATGCGGAGGATGTTACGGCGATCGCGGTGGGCATGAAACGCAGCCTCGATCGGGCGGCCATGCTGCCGATGGTGCAGCGCAGCCAGGATATTTTAAACATCTACACCTGGGAAAATTCCGCCCGAATGCATCTACAAGCCTATGCCGATCTGGTTAAGAGTATTGCCCAGAAATAATCCCATCCGAGAAGTCCGACTTTTTAGAAAAGTCGGACTTCTCGCCCTCCCCAGAAACGTTTATTTCGTTGTTGCATTCTAAGCAGGATCAACCCGCAAGGTTCGCAGGCGCGACAGCGCCGCCGCTAAATCGATCGCCCGAAACTCGGCCAAATCCCCCCGGGGAAATACCGAAATTCCGTCGAGTCCTTCTTGTTCAATCACCGCCATTACAGTGTTAATCGCTTCAGCTAACGTCACGTTGGTTTCGTCAAAATCGCGATCACGCATGAAGACGATCGCACTGGCGATCGCCCGTGCCTGAGCCACATCGACGATCTGCGAAATTGCCGATAAATCGATCGGCTCCTTGGCGATCTCGATCGCGTTGGCGCTGCGGGCTTTCCAGTCGAGACCGTGGGCTTTGGGGTTGGTCGGGATCGAACTCGGCTGTAAGCGGCGAGCCGGGATCGCGCCGAAGGGTTCGAGGGCTTCGGTTTGGCGTCCGGTGGCGAACTGGGCGGCGATCGCCCGAGCGCGATCAGTCGCATCGCTCGGCACATAATCCGTCAGCTCGATCACCGTATCGGCCACATCAAAATAATCGCCGCTGCCGCCCATCACCAAAATCGTCGAAACGCCATGCTCGTCATAAAGCTGACGCACCCGATCGATCAACGGCGTAATCGGCTCGCGATCCTTGGCAATCAACGCCTGCATCCGCCGATCGCGAATCGTAAAATTCGTCGCCGAGGTATCTTCATCGATTAATAACGTCCGCGTCCCGACTTCGAGGGCTTCGATAATGCTGGCCGCTTGGGACGTGCTGCCGCTGGCGTTTTCCGTCGAAAAAGCCTGGGTTGATCGTCCGTAGGGTAAATTATTGATAAACGGTTCGAGCCAGACCCCAGTCACCGATCGCCCGTCTTCCGCCCGAATCTTGATCGCGCTGGCCTCGGTCACGACAAACTCACGACCATCGCCCGGTATACGGTCGTAAACGCCCCGCTCGATCGCCTCCAACAGCGTCGATTTGCCGTGATAACCACCGCCCACAATCAAGCTAATCCCCGCCGGGATGCCCATCCCCGTAATCTCGCCGCGATTCGGACAGGTGAAGCTGACGCGCAGGGAGTCGGGCGATCGAAAGGCGATCGCCGCCTCGGTTAACGGGCGATCGTCGATGCCACTGCGTCGCGGCAGGATCGATCCATCGGCGACAAAGGCCACCAAGCCGCGATCGGTAAGCTGTGATCGCAGCCAGTCGGCATCCTCCGCCGTTTCCACCTGCTGACGGATCGCGTCGGCGTCGAGATTGGCAAAATAAGCCGATTTTTCGATGATCTGCGGCAGGCGATCGTACATCAGCGCGATCGCCGCCCGTCCGAGGGCGCGGCGTCCCTGAGCCGGTAAGCCGAGAAAAAATCGTAGTTCCAGCGTTGACCCCGCAGCGGTTTGACCGGGGTCACAAAAAATTTGCACCGCCGTCCGGTCTAAAATCTCCTGACCGGCACGACAGGCGGAAAACTGGCCGCTGTTTCCTGTCCCCATCGGTTTGGACTGCTGGTAACAGGCGCGATCGAGCTGGCGCGTCAGATAATCACACAGGGCGCGGCTACGGCTCGGCGATCGCCACAGATCCGCCGGGAACCCCGCCACCGCTAACGGTAGACGCACCGCCAATCGACTAGGCGAGGCAAACGGATCGCCTTGAACGTGATCGATCGCGAGACTATAGCGCTCAAACTCATACAGTCCGCGCAAATCTTTGTAAGCCTTATAGCTTTGACCATCGAGGTCAAGCAGGCGCTGGCGCAGAAAATCAGGCGACATATCAGGCAACCGCCGCGCTCAAATGACACACGTTAGATAACGTAATTAGACAAAATAATTGGTTCAGCAATCAAAGCAATAATTGCTGAACCGTATCCACCAATTCATCCGGGTGGAACGGCTTGGCGATATAGGCATCCGCGCCGACTTTCATCCCCCAATAGCGATCGAATTCCTCGCTTTTGCAGGAACACATAATCACCGGTACAGCGCTTGTGCTGGGATTGGCCTTGAGCTTGCGGCACACGTCATAGCCATTCGGATTTGGCATCACAATATCGAGAATCACCAGGTCTGGCACGGACGACTTGAGATATAACAATGCCTCCTCGCCGCCTTTCGCTTGCACGACGGTCATGCCTTTCTTTTTCAAAAGACTGGCCATCATCTCACGTTGTGGGTGGCTATCTTCCACAATCAAAATCGTGCTCATAGTCTAATCGCTGCCTAGACCTAGGTCGTGTAAAGTTCGTGGACTGTTCGATCGCGGATTGGTGGTGTGTCTGCCACTGAATTTCAACAATCGCAACTGTGCGATCGTGGTATCTCGATTGTACCAACCACGACTCGATCACAAGACCAGCCAAAATGCTAATCCCCAAAATGGGATAAATCGTAGGTTGCGAATGGGACTTTCGGGTGACTCAATGTCGCCAATCAGCCAAATCTGAAACACCCAGAACAGCAAAATATCGCAGAAAAATGCCAGCGTCACCCGATCGTGCGTTAACTGACCGAGCCAAAATGCACCGCGATCGGCCAGCGAGCCAAACTCCGGACGGGCAAACGCCACCCAGGACACCGCGATCGATCCGACGACAATCCCCACCCAGCCGAAGACCTGGGCGATCGTGCCTTTGGGTTTTGCGGATTGATTGGAACTATCCGCCGTTGCGGGTTCGCCCGCCGTTTCAGCACGCAACCGCAGCGCCATATAGGGCATCAGAAAAATATTCGTCAAAAACATCGCCCCGCTCCAGATGGCCGTACGCGGCAGGCGATCGCCCTTCGTATCCGCCCATAACAGCGGCAAAAACATCAAAATCCAGGCTTCTGCAAAATTAAAAAACGCTTCAGATGCCGGATGGAGCGTGGCGGCTTCGATCCAATTCACCCCGATCGCGTTGAGTAGCGGCAAAACAAAGAAAAAATTGAGCGATTCGCCGAGCACTTCGTCGATCGTTTCGGAGCGGATCGCCCACACCGGCTCGCCGGGGAGTAGCGTCGGGGGCGCGAGCAACAGCAGGGCGATATAGCCGATCGTGGCGAACCAAAGCAGCAGAGATAAACGCGATCGCATGGGCAGTTAAGAATGGTATTGAATGCGGTAAACCCGATTATTGGCCTCATCGGTCAACAATAGCGATCCATCCGGCATTACCAATAATCCCACCGGTCTCGCCCAAGTCGTCGGCCCCTGGGGATCAACAAGAAAACCCGTCAAAAAGTCTTCATAGTGACCCGTCGGTTTGCCGTTGGCGTCAAACGGAATGAACACCACCTTGTAGCCTGTTCCCGTGCTTCGGTTCCACGAGCCGCGAAACGCCACAAACGCACCGTTGCGATAGCGATCGGGGAAGGTCTCCCCGTCGTAAAACTGCAAGCCGAGCGCGGCGGAATGGGATTGGAATAAAATGTCGGGAGTTTTTGTCCGGCGAACCTGATCGGGGGCTTGACTAACGCCGTTCGTTTGGTGGCGCGGATCGAGGTATTGCGGCGAAAGATAGCTATAAGGCCAGCCGAAAAAATCGCCCTGTTGCAGGCGTGCAAAATAGTCCGGGACAAGGTCGTCCCCCAGGCCGTCGCGCTCGTTGACGGTGGTATACAGGTCGCCGGTGACGGGGTGAAAATCCAAGCCAACCGGGTTACGGAGACCGCTGGCGAAGGTTTCTAGGGTTTGACCGTCGATCGCCATCGTCTGCACAGAAGCGCGAGGCAGCGGCTCGATGTCGGCATTGGAACGCGATCCCACCGAAACATAAAGCCGATCGCCCGCTGGCGAAACGACCACATTGCGCGTCCAGTGCTGGTTATAGCCTCCCCCCGGCAACTCAACCCGGCGATCGCCCTGCCCGTTAAGTGCCGTCTGTCCCGGCGCAAAGGCATAGCGCCGCACCTCGTCCGTATTGCCCAGAAAAAAGTAGCCCTCGGCGAACGCCATGCCAAACGGGATATCGAGGCCGTTGTTTGCCGTAGCGAAGGTTTCGATCTGATCGGCGGCTCCATCGCGATCGTCATCCACGAGCCGCCGAATGCGATTCTGGCGCGTCTCGGTCACCAATACATCCCCATCCGGCGTCAACGCCAGCCAGCGCGGACGATCGAGTCCCTCCGCAAAGATATTCACCCTAAACCCGGCGGGGACATTCAGGCTCGCATCAGCAGGCGGAGCGATGACCTGGGGGGATTTGCGGGCGCTGTCGGAGGCGTAGGGCTCGGGGAGGTCGTCGATCGCAACGACGATCGGTTCGGGAATTAACGTACGGGTCGGAATGGGATTTGGGGCGGTTGTTTCCATTTCCGCATCCGAAGGGATTACCATTGGCGCGGCATCCGCTGGGGCATCACTTGCACGCTCCAGAACAGGGCGCTGACAGCTTCCGAGCAGACTGATCAGAACACACAATCTTAAAAATCGTCGCCAATCCTGCTGCATTGTATTTTGCTCGTCACACTGACATTAGAACGGGAGGCACAACCCTAAAACGTGCAAGAGGCAATCTCAGAATTGATCGGCGATGATGATCTATCAAAACTCATCTCTGACGCTCAAACTTCAGGCTGAAACATTTACCAGGTTGTATCGTCAATGTCGCTATTGCCGTCGAGATGCGCGTCTAGCTTGGCAGCAATGATGTGAGCTAAGGCAAACTCTAAGGAGCTATCACCGAAGGTCTTGTGCTGATCTAAAGCGGCAGTTTCTTCGTCTAGAGCTTGTTCGGCGGGCTCTAGACACAGTTGCTCATCGCCTCGCACCAGCACAAACTGAGTTTGATTGTCGTTTCCCTGAAGCAGTTCTAGGTAGTCAAAGCTACTGATGTTCAAGTGCAGTAAACGATCGGCTAAAAGCGTTGCCCGCTGAGGATCGTTGACCACTTCGACCAGAGTGGCGGTTCCCTGCGATCGGCTCTCTCCATTGCAAACGTGGGTGTAAGACACGTGGTTCAAGCGAGACAACAGGCGCAGTATGTCGTTTTTATGGATGATCGTGCCGACGTTGATGATGCAAGGCGCAGGCACTCTGAAAGAGGATGGATGGGTCATCGTAAAACGGAGAACGAGATAATCGTAGGGTAGATGTTGCGAAGGAAATGTTGCTCAAGGGTCGAGCGTGGCGATCTTAACGGGCTTAGGGAAAATCGTCGAAGGGGTCACGATCGCCGTAGCGATCGACGAACGTGATCGGAATTGAGTCTTAAGGAATAAACGCAATGGGTCTCAAATTCACGTCGAGCAACGATAGACGGAACGAGAAACACCGGCATTACTAGCAATCCACAAGATCATGGCTTCTGTTCAGAAACCTCGGTTCAATCTTGGCACAGGTTTTTAGGATTCGGTATCCGTATAAATCTCGGATTTAGTTTTTAGCCACGGTTGACCAAACCCGCATCGGCAAATCCAGTCTCCCGGCTTTGATCGAAATCCAGGCATAGAAAACGCTCAAAGTTCAAGCGTCCTTTGCTTCCGCAGAGCTGGTATGGATCGGAATAGATAGGCGCACCACAGTACCACGATCGTGCCCTTCGCTCGTCAGCTCAACCGTGCCGTTCATCAATCCGATCAAATGACGACAAATCGTGAGTCCCAAACCACTGCCACCATAGCGACGCGTGCTTGAACCGTCGGCCATCACGAACGCTTCAAATAATTTCGGCTGAATCTGCGGATCGACCCCGATGCCAGTATCGAGAATCTCGACGACGCCATAGGCTTGGGTTTCGCCGGATGGTTGGGTTTTGGTTTCGATCGAGGTTTGGATCGTGATGCTGCCCTGATCCGTAAACTTCACGGCATTACCGATCGTGTTAATCAGAACTTGCTTAAGCCGAATCGGGTCGGCTAACACCACAATGGTCTCCTCGCTATATTTTTTAACGAGCGTCAGCTTTTTCTGTCGCAGATTGGAAAGCTGTAAGTAGAGCGATTGCGTCAAGCAGGCGTGCAAATCAACGCTACGCAAATCCAGAACAACATGACCCGATTTGATACGACTGAAATCGAGGATATCGTTCACGATCTCAAACAAATGTAGCGCCGACTGGTGCGCTTGATCGAGTAGTTCGTGCTCTTCAAACCGATCGTCACACAGATCATCGAGCACGATTTGGAGTGAACCAATAATGCCGTTGAGTGGCGTACGCAGTTCGTGGGTTGTACGCTTCAGAAACTCGTCTTTGAGGCGATCGGCTTCTTGGAGTGCCTGATTTTTTGCTTCGAGATCCGCAGTAAGACGCAGCCGCTCATTCCAGGCTTTTTCCTGACTGAGGGTATCTTGAAAGACAAAAATTGCGTGCTGAATCGATCCATTTATGTTGTAGATGGGCTGACCCCAACCTTCGATGGGAATGCGATTAGCTGGCGTTGTTGGGGACGGAGACAATCGGGGGGAGGAGGTGCGGCTATCCATAAGGTCAGAAACATACGCCATACCCTGGTTTGACTTCACGTCATCGAGATTCTGCGGTTCAGATGGCCGAATCTCCAGGTTGCGAACATAACTAACCTCACCTTTTAAGGCGAGGGTGGCGGGTAGTTGATCGTCAGTGCAGGGCTGGTTTGTCTTGGGGTCATACACTCTGCAAACCGTCGTAAAGTCTCCGATATTTAGCGGCTGCGATAATGCCTGTTCGCCCAATAGCGATCGCGCTCGATCGTTGGCGTACTCCAGCGTACCCCGCGCGTTAAATAGGGTCACTCCGACGGGCATCGCATCCAGGATCTGCTGAGATTTAAGGGCGCTTTCATTGTGATAGCGATTGCGATCGTCCACAAATTGCTCCTCGATCAAGTCAGCATGTTGCAACGTCGTATCGAGAATGACGGCGAGATCATCGTGCTGTTGATAGATCTGACGTAGTCTTAGTGCACTAAACCCGAGAGTACCGGCATACAGCCCGCCTAACATGCCAGCGACCGGCAGCCAAACCCCGATCGTCATTAGACCCCAGCCAAAGCCAACCGTAACCAACGATCCACCTACGGTTACGCCGATCGCCGATCCAAAAATAATGCCCCACACTTTGTGCCGGTGGTAGCGTCGCTGCCACCACCGACCGATGACCGCACCGGCGATCGTGCCGACCCCCGCCCAAGCGAAAACGGCTAGCGCTTCGATCCAGTCTGACACCGTTGTCATCGCATCACGTCCCTCCAGAGCAATACTCAACAACTGCTGGGTTGCCTGAGCCTGAATCCAGAGGTCAGGCAGCGTGTGACGCGAGTTAGCTACATCGCTGCCTCCGTCAATGAGGGGTGTCTCAAAGGCATAGCTAAATCGAGGCGCCGCAGTGCCAATAATCACGACCCGATCGCGAAATAGATCTGGATCGACCCGATCGTTCAGCACTTCTGATAGAGTGACGCGCGGAAATTGACTGAATGGGCGTCGGTAGATGAGCGGGATGTGGTAGCCCTGTTGTTGAACCCTGACATAGCCGCCACCCGAAGCGGAGAGCGGCACGAGCCGAGTGGCTCCGAACTGAAACCACCCTCGATCAGAATCGAGGGAATGGGGATCAATCGCCTCGTGACGCAGGTATAGCAGGCTTAAGCGCAGGGCGAGACTGGCCTGGGGCAGGCGATCGCTGGTTCGGATTGAAAGCAGGTTTCGTCGCAACACGCCGTCCGGATCGAGCACAACATCGATCGCACCGAGTTGCCGAGTGGAGATGCGTGGCGACACCTGATCACCGCCCAAATCTTCAAAACCGGCGATTAGGTGGGGGATACGGGCAAATTCGACGAATAGCGGATCATCTATCGGCGCGGCCAGTGATGTTACACCTTCCGCTCGGATGCCGGACTCACGCGCGATCGCAGCGGAGGAGGGAACGGCAGCGACCGGGCTGCTGGCGCGATCTATGGCGCTTAACCCACGGGCAGTGTGTATCGACAAACTAGCGGGAGAGATCAAGCCGATCGCACGTGGCGTATCGGCTTCAATTTTGGTGATCGCCTCAGCCAGCGCCGCCTCAGGTAGTGGCCATGCTCCGAAACTCTGGATCTCCTCTTCTGTGATCTCGACCACCGCCACCTGAGTCGGTCGAGTCGTTTGAGGTTGCGATCGGAGCCAAACATCCCACAGGGCCAAATCTAAACCCTGAAAGACTCCCAGCGCCTTCAGCCCGATAGCAAGACCACCAGTTAATAGAACATTCCAGATGAGATGACGACGCAATAGCGTCTGTACCTCAAGACGAAAACCTAACATTTCTCGCGTACCCTAGACGACGCCACACGGTTTGATCAGCAATGACCGAATCAGCAAAACACAAGGCCACAGAACCGCCGATCTGGCTGAACTTGCCGGAACTTCATTGTTCTAACACGTCCCAGCGATCGCTGAGATCCGGAATCCTAGATCAATCAAAGTGTGTGAGTCTTACCACACCAAATCTTACAGGCTATGGCCATAGATGCTTGGCAAACTCCATCAACCCGATCTGAAGATGTTTAACTCAGATCCTCGGTAAGGCTTAGGGGCTTAGGGGCTTAGGGGCTTAGGGAGCATCGACCCAGACGATCGGGCGTTGCTGAGGATGGATTTTTTGGCTTTCTTCGCGGACGATCGACTGTAACTGGGACGGGTCGAAGTAGTACACAAAACGCTCACGCAGCCGATCAACACGACCTTCGCGCTCTAGCACCTCAGCTTCGAGCTGGGCGAGATTGGCGTTTCGAGGGGTACGTTCCGGCACGATCTGTACGAGAGCGCCGATCGCCATGACAGATACGACGACGTTAAAACCAATCTGAAGCCCGCTCTCCCACCACCCAGAACCGGATGGAGATGGACTGAGTTTCGCGGCGGGCGATCGATGGGCGGGTTTGCGCGTCGAAGCTCGAAAAATGGGGGTGGGTTGCATCGTCAGACTCGAAAAAGGTGGCGATCGCGAGACGTCATGAAACCAGACGGAGACGAATGGCGTAGAATAGCGACTTTGGGCTCTATTTTACGCCGGAATATGGGTGAAATCCGCTGATTTAGGCGTGAATGTCATTTATTTTGCACGACAAAGCCGAGCTTAAGCCCGCACACACGGTTTCTTCTGCAATACGCCAGCCCCTAGATTCGTCAAACCGGAGACTGAGCGACAGACCGAGAAACACTGAGCATGAAAGCCAAGCTCGGCACATTTGGCACATTTAAGGGGCAGAGCCGATCGCTCAAACTGGCTGCGGATATCACGAGGATGACCGCAGCGATCCGATGCGAACGACTAATGCCAACTACTTATAGAGTGCGGTCGAAAGGCGGAAGGCGAGAACACCGGGAACCAAAGCGATCGCAAGGGCCACGAAAATTTGAGTGTCCGATAAAGCCATGACGTAAAACTCCGATTGTTATGAAGGTCTCGATCGTTCACCACTGTCTGCGATCGGCCTAGGATTACGATCGGCCTGTAATAATATTTCACACAGGGATCAGCCCCGTTCAATCCGCTACACCGCTCGCCAGCGAGTTCGTTGGGTCGTAAAACCATCCGAATCCGTCCAAGCGCCATACGCTGGGGATCGCTTCATCTCATTCCATGAATTCTTCTACGCAGAATTCACATTGATCGAACCCAAACCCCTATCATGACTAGTAGCAGCGACGATCAAGCTATCCTTCCCTACATTTTTGATCGCCTGTGCGTTTTCCTTTGTTTGCAGCGGTTTCGGTGCTCCTTGATTCATGTTCGACTCTTTGGATTTTTCCCCTCACTTCAGTGTTGAATCGCTGTTGGTGCTTACTGTCCTCGTCGCGCTCGAAGCTGTTCTGTCGGCAGATAACGCCATTGCCCTAGCCTCGATCGCCAAGGGGCTCGACAATCGCGAGTTGCAGCGCCAAGCGCTCAATTTTGGGCTGCTAGTCGCCTATGTTTTGCGGGTGCTGCTGATTATCTCGGCGGCCTGGGTGATCCAGTTCTGGCAATTTGAGCTGGCTGGAGCGCTGTATCTACTCTGGCTCGTCGGTAGCTATTTCTTTAGTCATCGCTCCAATGAGGAAGAAAGTTCGGGTCGCCACTTTGATAATTTTTGGCAAGCTATTCCCCTGATTGCCTTTACCGATTTGGCCTTTTCCCTCGATAGCGTCACGACCGCGATCGCCGTATCGGATCAAATCTGGCTGATCCTGATGGGCGGCACGATCGGAGTGATCGCCCTGCGGTTTATGGCGGGGCTATTTATTCGCTGGTTGCAGGAATATCGCCACCTGGAAGATGCCGGGTATGTGACGGTGGGGTTTGTGGGGCTGCGGCTGTTGGTGCGGACGATCAACGAGAACGTCGTGCCGCCGCAGTGGGTGACGATCTCGCTGGTTGTGCTTGTCTTCGTCTGGGGATTTTCAGTGCGTAATCCGGATGTCGTCGAGGAGCTAATCGAAAACTCGATCAGCTCGCCGAAGCTACCCACACCAGAGGAAGAGACGTCTCAAGCGTCGAAGTGAGCCAGCAGTGTTCACCAACCACCAGAGGATGCTTGAGCCAGGGACGGGCGATCGTGCGTAGCAGCTTACCGGGGTCGCGAAATTGGCGGGAATAGCGGGGTGGGCTAATCGATATTGGCGACACGAAAACCCATGACGCATTCAAATTGTTGGGGCTGTTCGGCTAGGCGAGGGACGATCGCTTGGCCGCAATCGAGTTTGCCACGATGCCACCGTGGCTGGCCATGACCATCGGCCAGTAGGCAGGTTTCACAAATTTGGCACGGGGGAAGGACTTGATCGTCCATGACGATTACCAACATCAAACGCCTCCTAAATCTCGGGTCGAGTGCGATCGTTGGGGCGAGGGGAGAATGATGAATTGAAAAGAACCGGGTGAACATTTAAGGTTGCACTTCTCCCATTCCCCGTTCCTATTGTAAGCAGGCGCGATCTCTTGTCCGCCTATTGCGAACATTTCGTCAACATGGCTCATCCATTTCTAGATCTCTAGATTTCTAGTCCCAGAAAATGAAAGTGCGTCACTTGACCAATCAAACCGCCATGCTGCTACGACTGCCAGTCGCCCAGAAACTTTAGACCGCGACAGATCTGGTGTCATGGAGCGTATGGAATTTTGCGATCGCTCACATCGATCGGCTGAGAGGTCTGTAGGGTGACCTGAAGGGTCGGCGTGAACAGATTGGGGTTGCTTGTGGAAAATTCAAACCCGTACATGCGATCGGGAAACTCGCCCCGAAACCACGACTGGATCTCGCGCTGGGTTTCGGGAAACGGCGAAAGTAAGATTCCACTGGTGGCATTTTCGGGGAGTATCCGATAGGTCGAGGCTTCACCGGCGCTGTTCCAGAGGGTGAGCTGAACGGGCGGTACGCGGAAGAATAGTTTAATGAGGTGTCCCCAAAGGGAGTAGCGCAGGCGTACAGCGGCGCGGACGATCGCCCCTTGGGGCGTGACGATGCTGGTTGGCTGGTTCCAACTGATAGAGAGCGGGCGTTCGAGTTCGGGGGGGCTGCACCGATCGCGATCGCGTGGCGTGAGGGCGAGGAAATCGGCGAGGGGGGACTCCGGATCGGCGTCTGGAACAAGTGGGGCGGGTAAATCTGGGGCAATTTCGTAGGTACACCAGATCTGCAAATAGGTCGCGGGCGCGTCGAAGAAGGGGTGGTGTCCGTCGGTGAGGCCAAAGCGGTAGAGCAGCAGATCGCGCGGGTTTTGTTGGAGGGCGTCGCGGTTGAGCCGATCGAGGTATTGCGTATAGGCGAGGCGGGTGGGAACCACGGGGAGTGGCTGCCAGTTGAGGTCATTGGCAGCGATGATTGTGGTTTTATCCGGTAGTACTTCGACGCTTCGATCGCCGATCGCCTGACGTATCGCAGCGGGAAATTGTAGCGGTGCGAGATTCGCCAGACTTTTTTGCTCTAGGGAATCTTGCAAACGCTGCGGACGTAGCAGCGCCCCGGCTTTGATGCGAACTCGATCGGGCGCAAACACTCGCAGGCGATCGGTGGGATAGTCTTCGACCTGGACGTAGTACATGTACGACCATAGGCAAAATACGAGGGTTAGCAGATGGACAACGCTACCGACTTTACGTAGGGCTGATGAGCGCCAGGTGCTGATCGCGATCGCCAGCAAAAACGGCATGGTGAAAATAAAGATTAAGACATCATCGCCGCGCACGGTCAGGCTGCGATCGACCAGGGTAAAAAAGATGGGAAAGATGGCGATCGCCACTGCCGGATTGCCCAACGGTACGGCGATCGCGATCGCTGTGAAGAGCCCGATCATTTCGAGCACGATCAGCCGCAATTCAAGGGGAGATCCGCCATATTCCATCCCCGCAGGCAAGGTATCGAGGCGATCGGTCAGCGCGGCAAAATACCCCTGAAGATAGCCGCTAAATCCGACGATCGCCTCGCTCGGCGCTTGGGTCACGGCGCTGCTATAGCCCGAGGCCAGTTCGAGGTGACCGCGCAGGTAAGCGGCCAGCGAGGGTTCTGTAAAATAGGCCAGATAAATCAGGCCAGAACCAAAAACCAAACAGGCTCCCAACTCGGCCAGTGCATTATGGCCACGATACGAAGTTTGATCCAAGCGTTGAATCATCTGACCCAGCTTGGGAACTAGAGCGTAGATCAACGTGGCACGGCGCAATAAACGCGGCATCAGGCCATAGCCGATCGTCACCGAGATACCAATAACGAGCAGTAAGCGCCACACAAGATCGCCACTTCCTTGCGTCAGACTGAGAAAAGCGATCGCCCCAAATGTCAGCACCGTTTCGAGCAGTGTGAGGGCAATATCCGTCACCGTTGCAAAACTGGGGGTCGCGCTCCAGCGTTGGCCACTCCGTATGCCGAGAAAGAGCAACAGGCTAACGATCGCCGCGATCCCGATCGCCGTATTGGCATTGAAGAAAACGCCCGCCGCTGCCCCGAGTCCGATCGGCCAATAGCGCCGATCGTCCGCCCAAATTTCAGTCAGCGAGAGCAATAACAGCCAAATAAAAATGATCTGTGATTCGGTTTGGAGGGCGGGGTAAATCTCGGCGATCGTATACGGAAACAGTAGGCTAATCGCCAGAGTGATGCGGGTGAGGTGATCGTTAAGCCTTGCTAGCTTGAGCAGAGCGACGACGATCAGCAACAGGTGAATACCCAGGCGAACCACAAACACCGTATCGAAGTTATCGCCGACGATCGCACCGCGCAACCAATAGCCCAGCGAGCCATAAAACGAAACTGCATCACGACCAAAAATCGCGCCATTTAAGTCGAGCTGACTTAGGCGATATTGCCATGCGGTGTCCGCTCCCGGCGTGATCGGCTCGGGTAGCGGGATAAAGGCGATCGTTAGGTAGACGATCGCGATCGCGATCCCGAGGGTCAAACTCGCAGTTTTCCACGATCGCCTCGCCCAGCGGGAGGCGTCACGCCAGCCTTGACGCAGAAGTTGCAGGGGATTGGAAGATTGGTACATTCAGACTAGTAGCCGGAACACCGACAATTTAAAATCAACGCCAATGCGTTAGATTCTGGAATCCCACCAGTCCATCAGCATTGCTTGCTCACAAGCCGACTCAATGACGGACTCGGAAAGGAGCGTATCAGAAGATTTACGTATGATCACACGGATCGATGGTTGCTCGTCGTGTGTGCGCGATGGACTTACTTAGGTTAAATCACGCATCGGGTGCTAAAGTTTCGGGCGGAGAATCTGACGCCATCGCTCCACGACATAGGACAAACCGGCGGTGATGATCAGCCACAGCAGCGGCCACAGGGGACGCAGGTAGCGATCGCCTGCCCCCACCGGCCAGCTCGTCACATCAATATAGGCGATCGTCACGATCCGACAGGCGATCGCGACGATGACGATCGCCACCAAGCTTAAGGGAATCGCAACGGGTACATCGGTCGATGGGTTTCGCGCTGAGGTTTGGGATGGGTTTGAACTGACACGATTGCGCGAGTCGTTTGATCGGCGCGATCGGCGATCAATGGGCAAGCTTGCGCCCGTCGTCCCCAAAAATTGCCCCAGTTGCATCCCGCTCTCGATCGCAATTCCCAACACGCTCAAGCCGATCAAAATGGGAAATATCAGACGATAAATATCAGCGCCGACGCGAATCGCAGCATCTTTGCGCTGATGTTCGGGGCGCGATCGCTGGGTGACAAACTCCGCAGGCTCGCCGATGATCGCTTCGTAATAGCGCTGTCGCAGGGCGATCGTCTCGGTATCCTGATCCACATCCAGCTTCAGCACAATCGCCGTTCGCCACAGTTGGCGCGTCAGTTGTCCCATACTGCCCAGCCAGCGCGGGATCGTCTGCCAGCGCAAGGCCGGAACCATGCCCCACAGCCCCGATCGACAGCGCAACGCCCCGTCATCACAGGCCGCGTTAATCTCCGCTGCCAGTTGCCGATAGAATGCCGCCGCGCGATCGGGCGACTCGTAATAGCCCGCCGCCGCCACCGCATCGCGCAGCGCCCAAAAGAAAAACCCCCCGGCGTAGTCGTCGCAAATCCCCTCGGCGCAGGATTGCGATCGCCAGCCGGTATTCGGCGGGACTTCGAGGGCGGGGCGTAACTCGCGAAAGGCGGGGCTTTGGCCGTAGATCGCTGCGCGGGCAGAGGCCGGGACGGGGACGATCGCCGCTGTATCGAAATCGGCGAATTTATCCGGGGTTTTGCGGGGCGCGTTTTTGAGGTTTGAACGGCTTGGATCGGATTTCTCAGAGGTGTCTAAGGTTTTTGAAGAGTCGGAAGGATTAGAAGTATTCGATGAACTCTCGACCCGAGATAAAGCGCTGTAGGCCGCTGCAAATTCCGGCGTTTTAAAGTCAGAGGTGGCGAAAATACCGAAGTTCGCGGCATTGCTCCAACAAATTCCGAGAGTCAGGATCACCACAGGCGCGATCGTCAGTCCCACACCGATCAGCACCTCACGGGCGATCGCAATCAGGTTTATTTGTTTTATGTTCTCTAACGCTTGACCTGAATTTTGAAGATCAGCGCTGGATCGTTCAGCTTGGTTAAACTTCTCCGATTCCAAAAAATCTGGCGACGGCAAGATTACGCCGTTTAACTGCGCCTCAAGCTGCGCTTCGATCTCGCGCTCGATCCGATCCTGACGATCGGCCTCGGCTTCGATCCGATCGCGATAGTCCGCCTCTAGCCGATCGCGTTTCGCCCGTCGCAACGCCTCGCGCTGCGCCTGATAGCGCCGCCACGCCACACTCGCCCAAACCAACGCGATCGGCGGAACCAGCAACACCCCCTCCGGTCGCGTATTCCACAGCACCGCCAGCGCCGCGCCACCGCCCAGCGCCCCCAGCCAAAACCGCAGGCCGCGACATTCCATCACCGCGATCGCGCAACCCAGCCACACCGCCATTAGCGGCAAATACAGCACCTCTTGCAGCGTTTGGCGATTCCAATGAAACGAAAACGGCGCGAGCGCGTACAGCCCGAAACACAGGGTCGCAACACGCGGACGGCGATAGACCGCGCCGACGATCGCCGCGAGGAACGCCCCCCCCGCGAGATACATCGCCTCTTGCCACAGTCGCAGCGGCACACCGATCCAGTGCGCCAAGGCGATCGCAAACGGGTAGCCCGGTTGGCGCAGCAGCGCGAAGGCGTCGTAGGTGGTGTCGTGGTTGACGAGGTTGGTCGCGAGGATGACGTAGCGCAAATTGTCGCGATCGGCGTCGAGGGCGCGGATCGGCAAGTGCGACACGAGCCAGAGTTTCAGGCCGATCAGCAGTAGCGCGATCGCGATCCAGCGCCACAGTCGCGGGCGATCGTCTACCGGTGGCCGCACGCGCCAATCGTTCAGCCCTGCGTCCGGTGCGATCGGCTCACTGGGCCAGCGTTTATCTTGAGGGTTCATCGTTACTCGATCGGCCTATAGCAAAAAACGACTGGGTAGGACTCATCAAAAAAACGAGAGCACTGAGCATATCGTTAAGTGTCGCCTTGGCGAAGCAAATAGCGCGGTCTTGGGAAATTCCCCGCCAACTATGGCTAATCTGTTTTCTCTAAAGACTTTAACTGTTGCTTTGCCTGCTGCCAAATCGCCTCGATCTCTGCTAACGAATACTCCGAAATTGGCCGATCGTACGCCGCCTCCACCTTAGAAAAACGCTGCACAAACCGTTGATTTGTGCCATGCAGCGCCGCCTCCGGATCGAGACCGTACCACCGCGCCAAATTGACGATCGTAAACAACAAATCCCCCAGTTCCTCCTGCTGTCGCGCCTGGGATTCACCCTCGATCGCCGCGTGCCACTCGTCCAACTCCTCGTGAAACTTCTCCCACACTCCATCCACATCCTCCCACTCGAACCCCACCGTCGCCGCCTTGCGCGAAATTTTCATTGCAGCCGTCAACGGTGGCAGCGTCCGGGCATAGCGATCGAGCTTGGGTGACGTCTCAAGGGCTGGGCTTGAATCTGAACTGTCTTTCGCCGCCTTTTCCGCCGCTTTGATCTGCTCCCACTGTTCCCGCACGCGATCGGGCGTATCCGCCACCCCATCCCCAAACAGCTCACCAAATACATGCGGATGACGCCGAATCAGCTTATCGGCGATCCCATGCGCCACGTCCCCCAAATCAAACTGCCCCGCCTCGCTGGCGATCTGCGCTTGCAGCAACACCTGCAAGAGTAAATCCCCCAACTCCTCCGCAATCTCCGCCTGATCACCGCGACGCAGCGCATCCACCGTCTCATACGCCTCTTCGATCACGTAGGGGATCAGTGATTGTGGTGTTTGCTCCAGATCCCAAGGACAGCCGCCATCGGGATCGCGCAGCTTGGCCACCACTTCGATAACACGTTGTAAAGCCTTAAGGGTTGTCGGAGAATCGGAGAAATTCATATCCATGGAGCTCAGTACGGGGGCAACAGTTGTAGAGCGTATCGAAAATCAGGGCGATGAAGGGAGAAATCGAGGCAGAGACGGCTTGCCGAGCTTGCGAGATTGATGGACATGGGTAGTATTTCAAACAGAAGGATGCTCGGCTTTAAAACCGTCAAAGCTTATGGGTTCTGGCTTCGGGTATCCTTTGGAGTCATCAACGATCGCACGATCGGCAAGACTTAACAGCGCCTTAACCCCCCGATCTGGCACAATCCAAGGCGTGATCCCCCCGACGAGCCGATCGCTTTAAACTTGCACGATTCTCTAGGATTCAAGCAGGATTTCAGTCAGCCTCGCTCGGCATAGCGTCAGAGAATCATCTCAACGAGCCACGAAGCGTACAAACGTGGCAACGCGTCCCAAACCTGGTAGATTTAGCGAGTATCGGCAAGGAAAA
This sequence comes from uncultured Geitlerinema sp., assembly GCA_964518905.1. Lineage (GTDB taxonomy): Bacteria > Cyanobacteriota > Cyanobacteriia > Cyanobacteriales > Geitlerinemataceae > RDYZ01. The sequence goes on from CAZFJL010000014.1 coordinate 39,153, forward strand.
GTTCAGAATATGAGAGTTCTAGTTATTGGCGGTGACGGCTATTGCGGCTGGGCCACGGCACTATATCTATCGAATAAAGGTCATGAGGTCGGTATCCTCGATAGCCTCATTCGTCGGCACTGGGATAACGAGCTGCAAAGCGACACGCTGACCCCGATCGCACCGATCCAAAAACGGGTTCAGCGGTGGACGGAGCTGACGGGTAAGAAAATGCCGGTGTACATCGGCGACATTAATAACTACGGCTTTTTCCTCGAAGCCATGCTGGAGTTTAAGCCTGACGCGGTGGTTCACTTTGGTGAACAGCGATCGGCTCCGTTCTCGATGATCGATCGTGAGCACGCGGTTCTGACTCAGACCAACAACGTCGTCGGCACGCTGAATCTGCTCTACATCCTCAAAGAGCATTTCCCCGACTGCCACCTCGTCAAGCTCGGCACGATGGGCGAATACGGTACGCCGAACATCGACATCGAAGAAGGCTACATCAAAATTGAACACAACGGTCGGACGGACACGCTGCCCTATCCGAAGCAACCGGGCAGTTTCTACCACCTGAGCAAAGTCCACGACACCCACAACATTCACTTTGCCTGCAAGGTTTGGGGTCTGCGTGCCACTGACCTCAACCAGGGCATCGTCTACGGCGTCCTGACAGAAGAGACCGGCATGGACGAGCTACTGATCAACCGCCTGGATTATGACGGTGTGTTTGGTACGGCGCTCAACCGTTTTTGTATCCAAGCTGCCGTCGGTCACCCGCTGACGGTGTATGGATCGGGCAGTCAAACCCGCGCGATGCTCGATATTCGTGACACCGTGCGCTGTGTGGAACTGGCGATCGAAACTCCGGCGCAGGTTGGTGAGTTCCGCGTCTTCAACCAGTTCACCGAAATGTTCAGCATCAACGACATCGCGACACAGATCAAAACGGCGGGTAATACCCTGGGTCTCGACGTGGAAGTCAACAACATTGATAACCCTCGCGTCGAAGCTGAAAAGCATTACTTCAACGCGAAAAATACCAACTTGCTTGACCTGGGTTTAGTGCCACACAAGCTCTCGGATTCGCTGCTGGATTCGCTGCTAAACTTTGCGGTTAAATACAAGGATCGTGTCGATCAGTCGCAAATCATGCCGAAAGTATCGTGGCATCGCGACGCTAAATAACGGCGATCGGGTCTGCTGTTTTTTCTGGTTTTTCCAGTTGCCGTTTGATTGAACTCTTGCAATCGATCGCTGAGTCTTTATTGCGACTCGGCGATCGATTTTTAGTTGATTTTTATCTAATCCGAAATCTGGCTACGTATCGGTTCAGATCGCCGCCCTGGGTGAACCCGCACTTCGACCAGCTCAGTGCTCATAGGCGTTTTTTTGTGCCCATATAGAAACAGATTTTGCATAAGTTCATTCAACCTTCGTTTAGCGTTCAACAAAACGTCAAATCAACGTCCATTTAAACAATATTGGGACATAAACCCCATGCGTATCGCGCTGTTTACCGAAACCTTCGTTCCAAAAGTCGATGGCATCGTCACCCGTCTAAAGCACACGGTCGAACATCTACAGCGGGCGGGCGATGAGGTGTTGGTGTTTTCGCCCGATGGCGGCGTCAAGGAGTACAAGGGCGCGAAAATCTACGGCGTGCCGGGTTTTCCGCTGCCGATGTATCCCGAGCTGAAGTTAGCCATCCCGAGTGGGAAGTTGCGCCCCGCGATCGAAAAATTTCGCCCTGATCTGATCCATATTGTCAATCCCGCCGTTCTCGGCTTGGGCGGACTTTACTACGCCAAAAAACTCGATATTCCCCTCGTCGCGTCCTATCACACGCACCTACCTCAATACCTGCATCACTACGGATTTGGAATGTTTGAGGAAGTGCTCTGGGCGTTGCTGCGAGGGGTGCATAATCAGGCGGCGCTGAATCTGTGTACCTCCACGGCGATGGTGAATGAACTGAGCGGTCACGGCATCGAGCGCACGGATTTGTGGCAGCGTGGCGTTGATACGGAGATGTTCCAGCCGCATTTGTATAGTCCGAAGATGCGCGATCGGCTCACCCAAGGCCATCCCGAAGCGCCACTGTTGCTCTACGTCGGGCGACTGTCGGCGGAGAAAGAAATCGAAAATATTAAACCTGTGTTGGAATCCATTCCCAATGCTCGTCTGGCGTTGGTCGGCGATGGCCCCAATCGTCAAGCTCTCGAAACGCATTTTGCGGGAACTCATACCAATTTTGTCGGCTATCTCCAAGGGCTAGAACTCGCGGCGGCGTTTGCCTCGTCGGATGCCTTTCTCTTCCCGTCGCGGACGGAAACCCTGGGATTAGTCCTGCTCGAAGCGATGGCGGCGGGCTGCCCGGTGGTGGCGGCGGGGACGGGTGGCATTACTGATATTGTCACGGATGGGGAGAATGGCTACCTGTTTGATCCAAGTGATGCCAATGGCGCGATCGAGGCGACCCGGCGGTTACTGGCGAATCAAGCCGAACGCGAAACGCTGCGGGCGAATGCGCGAGCGGAGGCGGAACGCTGGGGCTGGCCTGCGGCGACGGAACAGTTGCGTCAGTATTATCGCGAGGTGGTGGCGCGATCGCGTTTGAGTGCGGTCGCCTAGGGGCTGTCATCAATCAAATTTGTAGCCTTTACTCAGCAAGGGTTTCAGCCCCTTTTGTTTTTTGTTGGGTCGGGCGTTCAACCGCTTACCCCGTAAGGGGTCTGGTGCTAATTGATGACATGCCCTAAGCGATCGCGGCTTGGCTAAACCTGAATATTCGCGGCAGAGGTGACGATCGCCAAATTGGCGCCAACGATCGCCGCGTCAATCGTTTCGGTCGTTGATGTCACGACACCGAGATAGCGGTTCGTGGGCGCATAGAGAATATCGACGGCACTCCGGATAATCGGTGTCGCGCGACCATCGACCTCGATCGAGCCAAAATTAGCCGTGGATTGAATTAGCACGATATCGCTGGGGCTAAAAGTAGCGGTGGTCGCCAGGATGTAGACGCGATCGCCTTCGCTGGGCGTGAAATCTTCGATAATATCGGCGCTTTCGGGGCTGTTCGCCGTGGTCGCTTCCCGAAAGACAAACGCATCGGCTTCGAGGCCACCGTTGAGGCGATCGCGCCCAAAATCTCCCGTCAAAATATCGCGACCTTTGCCGCCATACAGCACGTCGTCGCCCTGTCCGCCGTACAGCACATCCTCATCGTTATCGCCGATCAGCACATCATCGCCGCGATTTCCCGTGATGATATCGTTGCCTTCTTTGCCGTCGAGTAGGTCATCATCTCGCCCGCCCAAAATCCAATCGTCATCTTCGCCGCCGTCGATCGTGTCTTCGTCGGCATTACCAAACAGCGTATCGTCGCCATCTTTGCCAAAAATCACATCATCGCCATCGCGTCCCGCAAAAATATCGTCGCGATTGCTGCCGGTCGCGTAGTCATCCCGGTTCGTGCCGCGCGGATTATTGTCGCGGGAAAACGAGATGGTATTGAAGCCTTTGAGAATATCGCTCGTCGAGTTACGGCTGAAGCTATCGATCACCGAGACGATCGGGTTGACCGAACTGATCGATCGCACCGGATTAACGTTAAATCGATCCACGACGATCGGGCTAGAACTGGTGACCGTCGTAAAACTGGGACGATCGCCAAGAATTTGCTCGGTAAACGTCAGTGGCTTAGTTTTGTCCGGGGCGAGGGTGAGACCTAGAAAGTCCGTCGCGGTTGTTGTCTTCGTCGCGATCTCTTTGGTGATGGGTGTTTTATCGATCGTCGTTGGATCAGGATCGCCGATCGTTAGTCGATTTTCAGTCGCGGCCATGGGGAGTACACAATGCTTTACCCCGATCGTAGGTAAAGATTGAGTAAGACAGAAAAAACCAAGTCAATTTTTGAACTGGCACAGGACTGTTTTAAGGTGAGTTTCGGTTAAACAAAAGCTCAAGCTTCTAACTTACATCGCGCGGGTTTTCGAGTTGGGCTAGGGGCTGTCATCATTGCTTTACGATCGACGCACCATATCAGGATCGGGCAATTTTGCGCCATCAAGCCGAGCGCGGTAGAGATTCGTATCGGTTAGATCGGCTCCGCTTAAATCGGCTCCGCTTAAATCCGCGTAGGACAAATCCGCGATCGCCAACCGTGCATCCATCAGCTTGGCATCTCGCAGATTCGCGCCCCGCAACGAAGCTCCGCACAGATTCGCCGCCGAGAGATTGGTGTAGCTCAGATTCGCGCCGTCAAGTTTGGCGTACTGAAAATCAGCGCGACCCAGATTCGCTTGGGTGAGGTCAATCTGCTGTAAGCTTGCCCGCTCGGCTTTGACTTCACGCAAATCAGCGCCAATTAAACGCAAAATCCGATAGTTCAAATCGAGATTACGCAAATCGAAATTCTGGAAATTTCGTTCGCCCTGGTCGTAGCGCTCGCTGAGATAGCGGATGGGCTGATCGCTAGCCGTCGCGCTGGAGGGGGGCACACTCGCCGTGTTGGGCATTGGAACCGGGGAAAGATCGGGGCGATCGCTCGACGGTTTAGCGACGATCGGTTCTTGTTCAATCAGCAACATGCCACTCGGAACCGGAGCGACTTCGAGCAATGAACCATCAAACGGATCGACACCTTGGCTAGGGCGATCGTCAGAACTCACCGGGATATTATCCAGCAGCGTTGGCGGCAGATACGTATCCGTCCCGTCCACGATGCTGTCTGGAGCTGGGGGGGTCACGACCGAGGTGCGATCGATTGTCTTGGACGCATCAGACGCATCGGCCTGCGCGTTGTCCTCTTCCTTTGGCTTCTTGAGTAGATTGACCAAGCCAAACGACGAGGCCGGAGCCGCAACATAGCTAAACTTGCCCGACAATAGCCACGCCGCCAACCCGACAATCGACGCTAACAGCGTCACCGTGATCGCAATATCGATCCAGGTTAACTTTGGTTTATCCGTCTTTACATCCGACATCGCCTTTCTCCCGATAACACTCTCGATGACCGTTGTTTATTGAAAGCGTGGCCAGCTTGGGCAAAGATACACCGCCGCAATTGGGGCGATCGGCGTCATCTTCACCCAAAAGATCACCTGTTCTCACGGGCGATCGTTACTGACCCGCTTGCTGCCGAGCGTAGTTTAGATTGGCGGGATAGCTGTTGAGGCGATCCTGCGCGATCGCATAATTCGGGCTTTCACTCGTTACAGCACCCATCTGATCGATCGCGGTCTCCCATAGGGTCGTGATCTCCGCCCACTCTGCGGCGGTTGTCGCAGACTGTGTGAGCTGCGCCGCTTTGGTTGCAGCGCTGACCGCCTCACGGAACGGATCGACTGCCGCAGGGCTAGGGGGGTCTGCGGGGGCCTCGTCATTCGCAGGGGACACCGGTGGAGTTTCTGCTACGGGGGCAGGAGCGGCTTCTGGCGCAGTGGCATCAGCCGTCGCGGCATCATCACCGTCTACTGGATTGGCGGTGTCTTCGACAGCCTCTGGACTCGCGCTCTCAGGTGCGGGGGCTTCGGCGGGGGCTTCAGTTGCAACGGGAATATCATCGGCGATCGCCGCTTCATCCCCCTCACGACCACCCAACCCCGGAATCAAATCTCCCACAACCGGCAGCCCCGCCAAGACTTCCGGTTTTTGGCTATAGACGTAATACCCACCGAGCACCAAAGCCAAGAAAGCTAGGAGACCTAGCAATAAACCACCGGACTGCTTCGCCGGTTTGTCATCATTGTCGATGATGCCTTCGGCATCTTCCAGTGAATCGTCCGCTAGATCGTCGTTGTACGCCTCGGGATCATCATCGACAAAATCGGTGATCGACTCATTCGGCAGATGCGGCACATCACTCGGCGTACTGTCGCTGTAATCGTCTTCGTCGAAGTAAGCGCCGTCATCGAGACTATTCGGCGCATCATCTCGATAAAAATCATCATCGAGGGGATCGTCCGGTAACAAATCCTCGTCATCAAGACTATCCAGCGGCGAATCCATCGGCGCACTCATCGGCGCTGCCGCCATTGCAGCCTCTTCGTCGAGGATGATGTCCTCTTGCCATACCGGTGTATCTTGGCCAACCTGACGCCCAAAGACTTTCACGGTGGCGATCGAGGCGATGCCCAGATTGGCCATCCCCTGACGCACGAAGCTAAGGGTGGCCTCGCGAGCGGGGACGTTTTCACCTTCAAGTAATACCTGGAGGCAGTTACCGTCGCGGCTGGCTTTTACGGAGATGCCCTTCGGCTCGGTCGAACGGTTCATCAGGGCTGCGATCGCTTTGGGATCACCCTGTCGAGCCTGTTCCATCAAGTTAGTCATGACGATCGAGCTACTGAACTGAATCTAAGCGGGAGCATGACTCATAAGCGTATAAAGCTTACAAGCAGTGCGATACGAAAGCAGAGTCTCGAACGATGGGTCTAACTGCGCGATGAATATCCCTAGGAGATAACGTCGCGCGAGTACGGATCGCATCAGGGTGATGGCTTCGTCTCACCGAGCTCTGATTTTCGTGTCCCATCATACCTTAACGATTTTGTGACGGTGAAGATGATCTGGTTTGCCTGAGGTTTCCGTGCCGTTTGCTTAAGGTTCCGCCACAACGAGTGGGAGGTTACAGCACGTTAGTACTCATAAAAAATCAGGCCGATCGATGCCGATCGCACGTAGATCGGTCGATTTGCTAGCGTTGATCCCCGATTACGCCAGATGTATGAGCAATTACAACAAGGAACGATCCCGGTCAATGTAATATTTAGTCAATTCAAGATATCAAGCAACTTTAAAAACTGTGAATGATGATTCATTCCGATGGTGCATCTAGGCACAGTTTTAAGGAAGGCGATCAATGGTGCTTACGAGAGTTGTGGCCATCATCACCACGATCCTACGGGTTTGACTCAACCTCTCAGACCCCGTTCAGTTACCCCCTGATCTGTCGCCCGTCGCCTGCTTCTGTGACATCTCTACTTTAAGGTCTCGAAATCATGTCTATCGGCTACGTTGCCTTAGTCCTACACGCCCACCTCCCCTTCGTCAGACACCCTGAAAGCGACTATGTCCTCGAAGAAGAGTGGCTCTACGAAGCGATTACGGAAACGTATATCCCACTCTTACGTGTCTTCGACGGCCTCAAGCGCGATGGCATCGATTTCAAGATCACGATGAGCATGACGCCGCCGCTGGTGTCGATGCTGGGCGATCCACTGCTGCAAGAGCGCTACATTGATCACCTGTCGCAGCTCGAAAAGCTGATTTCGCTGGAGATTGATCGCCACGAATTTAACGGCCACATGAAGTACTTGGCGGAATATTACGCCAATGAATTCGCCGAAACGCGCCGCATCTGGGAGCAGTACGACGGCAATCTAATCAAAGCCTTCAAGCAATACCTCGATAGCAATAACCTCGAAATCATCACCTGTGGTGCAACTCACGGCTATTTGCCGTTGATGAAAATGTATCCGCAGGCGGTGTGGGCGCAGCTTCAGGTGGCTTGCGAAAGTTATGAGGAGAATTTCGGGCGAGCGCCGCAAGGTATTTGGCTACCGGAGTGCGCTTACTACGAGGGCTTAGAGCGCATGGTGGCCGATGCGGGCTTGCGCTACTTCCTGACGGATGGTCACGGCATTCTCTACGCCCGTCCACGTCCGCGCTACGGAACCTATGCGCCAATCTTTACCGAGAGCGGTGTGGCGGTGTTTGCTCGCGATCGTGAGTCGTCGCAGCAGGTTTGGTCGTCGAAGGTGGGCTATCCCGGTGCGGTGGAGTATCGCGAATTTTATAAAGATCTCGGCTGGGATGCCGACTATGACTACATCAAGCCGTTCATTATGCCCAACGGCGAACGGAAAAATACCGGCATCAAATACCACAAAATCACCAGTAAGGACGGCGGCGAAAAAGGACTATACGATCCCTACTGGGCAAAGGAAAAGTCCGCTGAACACGCGGCCAACTTTATGCACAACCGCCAAAGCCAGGTCGAGCACCTGAACGCGATGATGGGACGTGATCCGATCGTGGTTTCGCCCTACGACGCGGAGCTGTTCGGTCACTGGTGGTACGAAGGCCCCTGGTTTATCGATTATCTCTTCCGTAAATCTTGGCACGACCAAGGCACGTATCAGATGACCCACCTGGCGGACTATCTGCGATCGAACCCGACGCAGCAAGTCTGCCGCCCGTCGCAGTCGAGCTGGGGTTACAAGGGCTTCCATGAATACTGGTTGAACCAAACCAATGCCTGGATTTATCCCCACTTGCACAAGGGTGCGGAACGGATGATCGAGTTGAGCTACCGCGATCCGGCGGATGAGCTGGAGTTGCGGGCGCTGAATCAGGTGGCGCGGGAGTTGTTGCTGGCGCAGTCGTCGGATTGGGCATTCATCATGCGGACGGGGACGATGGTTCCCTATGCGGTGCGCCGGACGCGATCGCACCTGATGCGTCTCGAAAAGCTCTACGACGATATTAAAGCGGGCGAAATCGATTCGGGTTGGTTGGAAAAAGTGGAGGAAATGGACAACATTTTCCCCAATATCAATTACAAGGTCTATCGACCGCTTTAATGAATAGCCGATCGAGAAACCTAAGTCGGCCAACCAATAAATCGTCAACTCAGACCTTTGAGGTTTTCAAAATCTCAAAGGTCTCACTCTCTTCGATCTATCTAGTTTTAGACTAGGGCTACTAAAACACGACTCGAAAACATCTTTTGTCTATATTAATTGTGCTGTCCTTTCTCGTTCAGAACTGACGCATGGATCAGTGAAAAGTCTTACAGCACAATCGGTGTATTACCAGAATGTCCCTACAAACTTCGATATTTTGCGTCAGTTGGATCGTTGTTAATCGCGTTAGCTGAATATCTTAAGGAGCCATGTGATAAACGTAAAAGATAAAACCGCTAATCACAGAAATTGCGCCAACCGGGCCACCAAAGACAAGCGCGATCGCAAAATAGCCAGTGATACCGCCAAGAACCCACAATAGTGATTCATCCATAACAAGTGTGAACCACGATCGGGAATGAAATCCGCGTAGTTCTCTTAACTCTATTGTCAGTATCTTTACTGAGGAATGGGGGCGAAATCTTTTAATAGCATGAGGATCGTTACTCAACGTGTTGAAACGATACACAGACAACGACACATAGACGGACTGCCGGTTCTTTGCTTCAATCGACTGTCCGCGATCGCACTATCCCCATCTTCTGCCACGCCATGAACGTCACCTGGGAAACCGCCAAAACCTACGACGACATCCTCTACGAAAAAATCGACGGCATCGCCAAAATCACGATTAATCGACCCCACAAGCGCAACGCCTTTCGCCCGCAGACTGTGTTTGAGCTCTACGATGCGTTTTGCGATGCCCGTGAGGATACCTCGATCGGGGTGGTGCTACTGACGGGCGCGGGGCCGCATACTGACGGGAAATATGCCTTTTGCTCCGGGGGCGATCAGAGTGTGCGCGGTCATGCGGGCTACGTGGACGATATCGGGATTCCGCGCCTGAATGTGCTGGATTTACAGCGGTTGATTCGATCGATGCCCAAGGTGGTGATCGCGCTGGTGGCGGGCTACGCGATCGGCGGCGGTCATGTGTTGCATTTGATCTGTGATCTGTCGATCGCGGCAGATAACGCCATTTTTGGTCAGACGGGGCCAAAGGTGGGCAGCTTTGACGGGGGATTTGGTGCGGGCTATTTGGCGCGGTGTGTGGGTCAGAAAAAGGCGCGGGAAATCTGGTTTCTCTGTCGGCAGTATGATGCGAATGAAGCGCTGGAGATGGGCTTGGTGAATACGGTGGTCGATGTTGATCAGCTCGAAGCCGAGGGTGTGAAATGGGCGCAGGAGGTGCTGCAACATAGCCCGATCGCGATTCGCTGTCTTAAATCTGCGTTTAATGCCGACTGTGACGGACAGGCCGGAGTGCAAGAGCTGGCGGGTAACGCGACGCTGCTGTACTACATGACCGAGGAAGGCGCGGAAGGCAAACAGGCGTTTCTCGACAAACGCAAACCGGATTTTCGCCAATATCCCTGGCTGCCATAATGGCCATGATCGAAATCCTCCACGACGGCAGAATTCAGAGTGGATCGGGGATCACACTAGGGGATCACGCTTTGATACGTTTCTGAAACGTTTTTTGACGCTTTTGCCTAACCGCTGAGATCGCTCTACGTTTCCGGTAAGGTATGTAGATACCGTTAGGCGACTCTCGTCGGTTTTACCGGCAAGCACTGAGTCCAGTATTTAGACGGTGATCCATTCCCCACATTCTCGATGGTGTCGGCGCGACGTCGATTCACGATTTAAATGAGGCTAAACACTTCCATCCTGGAAGACTTGCTAGCGGCCTTGCCGCATCTGAAACCTCAGATCTACTTCAAATCATCGCTGGTGGCTCTGTCCCATGCGATGGAAGATCAGATCTTGGCGAGTTCGAGTGACGATATGCCACTGGCGATCGCCACGTTTCAGAGCGAGCGCTTCTATCGCCTCGAAGCGGGTCGTTATGCTCGCATTGCCAGACTGACGCCCCAGGTTTACGTCTTGTCAGCCCCGGAAACAGAATTCCAGAGCGGCACGCGCGGTTACGAAACGATCGCCTTTGATCCCAGCGAACCGCTGAGTCGCGAATGGAATTTGGTCGTGCTATCGGAGCGCTACGGGTCTTGCCTGGTGTGCGAAGAGCGCACCCACATGCCGACAGCCTCCGCTCCCCTGCTCGCCAATGCCAGCCCCGACGCCGATCCCGTACGACGGTTTGAAGGGATTTGGACGTTTGACCGCGATGTGGTAGTTCGTGCAGCGGATTTACTGTTGCAACGGATTGAGACCTATCGTCCCGAATTGGCCGAGAAAACCGCTGAAGCCCGCGATCGCTACGGCATTACCCAGCGCCTCGACTGTCTCGCCGCCAAAACCTGCGATCCGACCCAACCGCCGATCGATCTCGATCGCGCCTTGATGGGAATCGACCCCGAACCCTTCGCAGAACGACTTATTTCATACCTGCAAGCGGGACAATATAAACTCCTCAAAGCCTATCGATCAATCTCGGCGCAGGAACGCAAAGAGCGGCTGATTAATACGATCGTCTCGACAATTCGGAGCTCGCTCGATACCGGGGCGATTCTCGATACCGCCGTGCGCGAAATTGGCCAAGCACTGAGCGCCGATCGCTGCATTATCTATCGCTGTCGGATGCTCGATCGCGAGGCGACGATCGAGCATGAATACTGCACCGAAGCCATTCAATCGCTCAAGGGACGGATTTGGACACTCGTCGATAACCCCTTATTTCATGGGGTAATGGATGCCAAAGAAGCCGTTTTTCTCGAAGATACCAGTGGCTTAACCACGACCAAGTCACGCATCGTAACGCAAATTTTGAATCGGCTGAATGCAGCGGATACCTCTTTTCACAAAACCATCGATCAGTATTCAATTCGGGCCTGGTTGATGGTTCCAGTGCTCTATCAAGGTCAAATCCTGGGCTTAGTGGAGCTACACCAGTGTCATGCCTCGTCGAGTTCCTGGACTCGCGAAGAAGTCGAGCTGGTCGCGACGATCGCCACGCAGATTGGTACAGCGCTGATCCAGGCCGAAACCCACGAACACCTCGAAGAATTAAACGAACAGCTCGAAGCTCTCGAACGGACGCGCAGCAACCTGATCGCGATCACCGGTCATGAACTGCGGACGCCGCTGTCTACGATTCAAATCTGCCTCGAAAGTTTGGCGAATGAGCCGGATATGCCGGAAGAGTTGCGACAGGTGATGCTCACGACCGCGCTCACGGATGCAGAACGCTTACGGGAACTGGTGCAGGATTTTCTGACGCTATCGCGCTTTGAAAGTGGTCGGGTCGAATGGACGTGGGAGCCGCTGGCATTGCGCGAATGCGTCGATCTGGCGCGTAGTAGTTTGCATACGTACGATGCGAGCAAGCCCGTGCCTCAGGTTGAGGTCGATCTCGAAGAGGGGCTGCCGTTTGTCAGTGCCGACGGTGAATGGTTGGTTCAGGTTCTGAGTAAGCTACTCGACAATGCCTGTAAATTCACGCCAAAAACGGGGACGATTTTGATTAAAGCTCGGTTTCGATCGCCTCAAGAGCTCGCAAGCGCCACGGATTCGGCCTCCAAAGCTCAACAGACGGCGATCAAATCAGCAGAAACACTCGCGGATAATTCCCCGCTTGGGAAAATTGAAGTCACGGTATCGGATACGGGACGGGGCATCGAACCCGATCGGCTGGAAATTATCTTCGAGCGGTTTTATCAAGAGGAAGGAGCGTTGCAGCGTAGCGTCGGTGGAACCGGTCTCGGTCTCGCGATTTGTCGTCAGGCCGTCGGGCGGTGGGGCGGCATGATTTGGGCTGAGTCGGAAGGTAAAGATCGCGGCAGTCAGTTTCATTTCACGATTCCCGTCGCGGATCTCACCCAAACGACGAGCCAAGAGTCACGCACTGTGGGGGGTACATCGCTATCGCGAGCCTATAGCGCGTCGTATCGTCAACGCTGATTAATGCTGATCAACGTTGATTTCAGTTGATTTCAGTTGGATTGATTGCAGGTTGAATTCTGGAACGGTAGATCTTGAAAACAAAGCATCAATCTCTCACTCACCGCGATCCGATCGACCAAATTCGCCGGTTCGATCGCGGTTTAAATCCAGCCGATCGATCGTGTAAGCACAGCAAAATGGCGGTATCCGCATTTAGCTTCTTTCGCGGTACGAATCATCTCTTTTGGTCGGATCTCGGACGCGATCGCCGGTTGGGTCGATTTAGCAACAACCAGACCCGCACTTGGATTCAGGGCGACCTGCACGCGGAGAACTTCGGCGCGTATAAAAATGCTGCGGATCAGATCGCCTACAGCATTAACGATTTTGACGAGTCGATCGTGGCGGACTATCAATACGATCTCTGGCGAATGGCCACCAGTCTGGCGATCATTGCCCGCGATAACGCCATCAAACCCAAACACTGGGGCAAGCTGATCGACGCCTTCACCTTGGCCTATCTCAGCGAAATTGCGGCACTGGTGGGGAACGATCGCGAAACGCAAATCTTTTTTACTGTCGAGAATACTTACGGCAAGCTCGATAACTTTTTACGCGAGGTCGAAAACGAGAACAGTCGCGAGCGAATGTTAGATCAGTGGACGACACGAGTACAGCGATCGCTGCGCTTTAATCTCGATAACGACAAGCTCCAGGCCGTCAGCGAGGAGGAGCGATCGGCGATCCTTGCCGCCTTGCCCGACTACGGCAAAACCCTCGCCGGTCAACTTAACTATAGTAAAACCCACTTTCAGGCGATCGACATTGCGCGGCGGGTCAACGCCGGTACGGGCTCCCTCGGAACACCGCGTTATTACGTGCTGATCGCAGGGCGCAATGCAGGCGATCGTCGCATTCTCGACCTCAAACTCCAAACCAAACCCAGCGCCTACTCCTACATTCGCAAATCCGAGCGCCACCACTACGACACCCACTTTGCGAATGACGCCGAGCGTCACGCGATCGCCTACCGTGCCACCACCCTGCACACCGATGATTATCTCGGCTGGATTAGTCTAGCCGATGGTGTTTATTCTGTGCGTGAGCGATCGCCCCATAAAGCTACTTTCGACACCACCACCTTACGCAAGCCAAAATCCTTACGCAAACTCTGCGAGCAGTGGGGCAAAATTCTCGCGACCTGCCACGCTCGCGCCGATCACAACTACGACGCGGAAATTGTCCCCCATTCTTTCGAGGACGAAGTGCAGGCGATCGTGCAAGGTTTTGAGCCGCAATTTTGCCAGCTTGTGCGCGATGTGGCTTTAAGCTATGCGGATGTCGTTTTTAGTGATTGGCAAGCATTTTTGGCGAGCGATCTTTGCAATTAACACCGGTGGTTAGGTCGGTGAATTTATGTGGTGATAATGTTGACACTGGCATAAATCTCAAGGTTTGTTATGGTGGTAAGAACATTGTAAGGAGAACAAAGTGCCACTGGTGTTGCGCCAGCGCAGCCCTGACGGCAAGCAAAGTTTATGAATTTATCCGATTTTTTTCAGCAGTCCTATTTTGGTAACACAACCCTAGATTATGGTTTGGCGATCGCCACGGTTTGCAGTGGTGTCGTCTTTGCTCCGATCGCGAGCGCGATCGTTCGTCGCGGTTTACGCCGCGCCCTCAGTCAGTCGCTCGACGACCTGATTATACCGATCACGAAAATCGTCTCGAATGCCGTTAATCTGTTCGTCTGGCTAGCTGTGCTGCGTCTCGCTTCAACCCGCCTCGAACTCCATCCCATCCTCAATGATGGCATCGCCAGCATCGCGACGATCGTTACCACCTGGATCGGCATCCGCTTGGTGTATAACACGATCGACTGCGGCTTGCGCTACTACGTGATGCGCCGTAGCGATGAGTCGCTCGATCAAATGCTGTTGGCTATCCGTCCGTTAATTCGGATCGTTGTTTGGTCGATTGGCCTCGTGTTCGTCATCGATAACCTCGGTTTTGACGTCTCGGCTGCAATTGCGAGCCTCGGAATTGGTGGTTTAGCCTTGGCGTTGGCTTCCCAAGGGATTCTGCAAGATTTGTTTAGCTACGCGTCGATCATCTGCGATCGCCCGTTTGAGATTGGTGACTTCGTGCTGCTCGGAGACGATGCTGGGACGATCGAACATATCGGCATCAAAACCACACGCATTAAACGCATAAGTGGAGAGCAGCTCGTCATCTCGAACACGGAGCTGGTTAGCGCTCGGGTGCGAAACTTCAAGCAAATGGAAAGCCGCCGCATTGTCTTTGGGATCGGCGTGATTTATGAAACCGATCGCCAGAAGCTCGCCGAAATTCCGGCCATTATCCGCCAGATTATCGAGCCGATCGATGATGTTCTCTTTGAGCGGGCGCACTTCCTGAACATGGGAGATTTCAGCCTGAATTACGAGATTGTCTATCACGTTCAGACCAGCGATTATCTACGCTACACCGACATTCAGCAGGAAATTAACCTGAAGCTGATGAATGCGTTTGCGGAACATGGTATTGAATTTGCCTATCCGACTCAGGTTTTGCAATTGCAGGCTGGGGAGAATACTGCTGATGTGGCTCAAGCGTTTAATTCATCGGCGATGTAGCACAAAATGATTTGATTTATCCCTCTTCTGTCACTCTCCGATTTGATAACGAGTCTGCGTTATTTCAGCCATTTCCTAAATGAGAGTGAGAACGAATGAATAAGGGTTTCAGACGTTCTTTTCGGAGAGTGACAGAAGAGGGTTATAGCAGAATCCGATTGTGTTAGGACACTCTCGTCCAAGCTGAAAACCGCACTTCGACTCCGCTCAGTGCTCTCAGCTTTTTTTGAGAAGTCCTAATTTAATCGGTTTTTGCTATATCAAGAGGCGAACTGCGCCCCTACTGCGGTTCGCCAACAAACGTAAACGCTGACCAAAAATACGGCTGAGGGAACGCCTGCATCGTTTCAAGCATGGCCACTCGTAACGCCTGCGCTTTATCCAACTCCGTTCGCGACCAGGCATCATAAAATGACCCCATCAACGCCTCCGTCGCTGCATCGTCCACATTCCACAGCGATACCACCACACTCGACGCTCCCGATGCCACCAGCGATCGCGACAAGCCGATCACCCCATCCCCCGTAATCCGCCCCCGCCCCGTACTGCACGCACTCAATACCACCACCTCCGCATTCAAATCCAACTCCAACACCTCACGCGAGGTTAACCAGCCGTCGAGATCCGCTGTGGGTGCAAAGGCGATCGCACTGCGTAACCCGTCGCGCTCGTCGAATGTGCCGTGGGTGGCGAGATGGACGATGCGAGAATTTTCGAGGGCACGGCGGACGATGGCCTCAGTGGCGGCGTTACCGATGAGGGGCTGCGCATTCAGGATTTGGGCGACGGTGCGGGCTTCGGCTTCAGCTCCGGCGAGGGGCGTGAGATTGTCGGGCATGGTGGGATTGCCGACGACGAGTGCCGATCGCGTATGAACCGCTTGACGCAGATCGTGGGTGCGATCGAGCACCTGGATCGACGGCGTGGTCAGCAGGGTGTGACGCTCGATTAGGTATGTGCCGCTTGCGTCTTGTAGCGCGGCGAAGGGGACGAGAAACAGTGAACCTTGAGGCGAAATCGCGACGCGGGCATTGGGATCGGCAGGGAGATAAGCGGCGATCGGGGCGATCGTTAAGTCATAGAGCTGCTTGAGATAAGGATTGACCGGAGTTGCGGGTTCGGAATTGCTCGATCTGGCCTCGTTGGGCGGACTGTCGTATGTCTGAAGCGTCTCCAGTGTTTCCTCTGAGGCGGCAAAACTGCCGCGTGTATTGCTCAACACCCGGCGTAAACAGACACGATTGGTACAGCGTGCGGCAAAAATTAAATGTTCGAGCGACATCTCTAATTCGGAGAGATCGACCTCGGCGAACTCAATTTCACCGTCGGGA
Source organism: uncultured Geitlerinema sp. (assembly GCA_964518905.1). GTDB lineage: Bacteria > Cyanobacteriota > Cyanobacteriia > Cyanobacteriales > Geitlerinemataceae > RDYZ01. Next base: position 55,638 of record CAZFJL010000014.1, read on the forward strand.
GTCACAACCCAGATTAGTAATGTTTGTTCGCGTTCGATCGGCGTATATTCAACAATCGTCGTATCGAGCTTGCGGGCAAGCTGGCGCATTTGCTCCAGCGTCGGCGATATAACTTCCTGAGTGCGACCCGTTTCTAGCCGATCGGCGATTAGCTCCACAAAAGCCCGCGCTCGCCCCCGTTCGGCCACTTCCAGCGCTTCGATCGCCTTACCCTGCGCCACTAGAACCAATTGCAGCTCATCAAATACATTGGCGTAGGTCTCGGCAAACAGCACCTTGAGTCGGTCATTCTGCTGAAACTGATTCGATCGCACCCGTTCCTGTGTCTCGATCGCCTCGCGCAGCAACTCCTCCGCGCGTTCATAGTCGCCGAGGGTACGATAGGTCGCGCCGAGTGTGCCCATCGTCCAGTTGAAAAAGTCGTAGTCGGAATTGTCGGGCGCGTCGTTGATGTCCGTATGGGCGATCGTGTAGGCGCGTTCGGCAAAGTCGCGGGCGCGATCGGCCTTGCCCCAGGCGGCGTAGGTCTGAGCCAGGTTGGCGATTCGATCCGCCTCGTAAAGTGGGCGGACAAATTTAATTCGATCGGGCAACACACCACGATAGGCCGGGTCAATTAATTCAACCGACGCAAAATAGTTTCGCTCATACTCACGCATGTCGTCATTCAGGGCGATCGCCAGTTCGAGGGCACGTTCCTGATAGCCTTTCGCAGCGGTGTAGTTTGCCCGTTCGCGCTCAAATCGTCCCAGATAGTCCGCCGTTTGCAGCGTTAAGGCATCATCCCCGACGGCTTGACTGAGCGCATAGCTTTGTTCAACCAGGGCGATCGCCTGCTCGAAATTCCCGATCTGTTGATGCACCGCTGCCATCTGATTCCAGACATAGCCCACTTGCCCCGGCGATGCCGTTTCGCTCTGCTCGAAATACCCGATCGCCTTGGCATATTCCGCGAGCGCGGCTTGATATTCTCCCAACTGAAACAGCGCCAGCCCCTTGTTGTCGTACAGCGATCCGAGATTGTGCGCGTCACCGAGTTCGATCGCCGCCGATTCCAGCCGATCGATCCAGCTCAAGGCTCGCTCATAGTCCCCAACACCAATGTGCAGCGCTGCCAACCAAGCCGCATTTTGACCCAGCATTTGACGATCGCCAAGCCGTTCATAAATCGCCATTGCCCGCCCTGCGGCTTCGAGTCCCGCCGCACGACTTCCCGTGTTATAGGCCGGGATCGCCTCCGTCCAAATCCGGTTTAACTCTTCGCGCAGTTCCAGTTCGCTCATTGCACTGATCGGCATGGCGGCGGTGGATGCTGCTGATACGGGTGACGGTTCCGCGATCGCGATCTCAGGCGATCGGGTCGAGATTGTCGGCATTCTCGGCGCAATCACCATGCCAAAACTGATGACGCCCCAGATCAGCAGCGTCAATATTCGCGATCTTAGCGATCGACTCCACCTCAGCATGTGCGTTACCCACGCCTTAATCCAGACCGTGATCATTGACGAAATGACGCAATAACATCAGAGTCTCCACAACCAATCACGACATTACCCGATCCAATTGCTCACTCTGCTGTAGCCGTGAGCAGATATCGCGTAGGTGGGTTTGCGTTTGGATGGGCGGTCGGGGTTTGGGTAGGCTTTCGTTTGGCCAGGTTGGCAAATCGCTACAGGGGCAAATCGCACAAGCCCAATGGGCTTGGGATGTGGGGACTGGCATTTGGCAACGGGCACAGCTATCGATCTGCCAGCTTTCGCTTAGTAGATCGGCCATGCTTTGATCCGTCCCTTCTAGATAGAAGCGATCGGCGTTATTTGATGAAATCCGAGACCAAATCCATTCAAAGTCTGAGCTGTATCCTTCTCCCGAAAAGATGGGCGAAGGAAGGTGGTGATCCTGAGTATCTTGAGAGGCGACTCGTTTTCCGAGCTGAAACCACTGGGCTAGATAGGTTTTGACTTGAGATGGCGAAGCCATAGAAAGTTCGCTCTATGTGAGGTGTTCATGTACCTTTAATCCTAATACCCTCCTCTGATATTTTTGTCTTTTTGCAGAGTGATTTAAGACGGACGATCAAATAGGAGGAAAGACGTCGAGATTAGACATGTTTTTTAATATTGATTCATTCAAAGTGGTGAATTTTTGTAACTCAATCTAAATCAATATTTACGTTGCTTTGATGTGCCGTTAGGGGATCGATCTGCTTTTGCCGTCTTCAAGGATTACACGTGTGCATATACGTCTAAATGCATATACGTCTAAAAGTGCAACAACGAAATAAACGTTCCTGGGGAGAGCGAGAAGTCCGACTTTTTGGAAAAGTCAGACTTCTGGAATGGGCGGATTATTAGCGGGAAATACTCTAAAAAGTTTCGCGGATGCGCTCGGTCGTGCGGCTGTTGCTGGTGCTGGGCGCAGATCCTTGGGTGCGGGATTTCGCGCGGGCTGCACTCTTGCGTAGGGCGTTGAGACGATCTTGGTAGCGTTGGCGAAGTTTTTTCTTGGGGGTTTGCTCGATGAGCATTTTCAGGGCGCTGCCGAGGCTTTTGTAGGCGTTGGGCAGGGTATAGCCAAACCGGCTAGCGAGGGATACCGCGCGTTCATCGGCTTCGATTTCGTATTCGAGATTGCGATCGCTGTTATTTTTTTTGTACAGCCGCCAGCCCGAGATCCCGCAGAGGGTGAGCGCCAGCATCAGCAGTAAGCCATCCTGCACCCAGAGCTCGCCGACCGCGCCACCAAGACCGATCGCCAAGGCCGCCATTTCCCAACCTTCCTTGGGGACGGTGTCATTTTGGATGCGGGCGACTTCATGCCAGAACAAGAGATTGCGCTGATCGATCGCCAGACGATCCCACTTGACGAGATCGATCGCGATTTCCACCTCGTCTTTGCTAAGTTCTTCGCTTCGCACCAGTGGCGGATCAACTTCCGTAGTTTTCTCTACCGTAACCCAGCTTTGCAGCTCCGGCGGTAGCAGACCACGCAAGCGGCGCAGTTCGTTGATTTCAGCTTTGGCAGTGGCGGCTGCGTAGGTCATAGGACTGAAGGAAGAGGGCGAAAAACTGGGTTAAGCTCGTTTTCGCGGGGAAAACGCAGGCTTGATGAATAGATTCATGATAGACCGAAGCTTGATGGAAACGAATACGGAGATCACCAACGCTGGGAGTTTTGCAGGCTGGCGACGATCGCAACGCCGACGGTGGCGAAAATTCCGAGCCAAATCACGAGGCCGGGAAGGAAGGTAAGGAGACCAAAACCTCGTAAGACCCAGGTGCCGATCGTCAGAATGAGGGTGGCGAGGAAAAGCTGTGAGTTAAAGATTTTCATGGTTTGGGTGAAGTATGGTCTCATCCATCTCGTGTTTGAGCGGCTTGCACAGCCTGAATTGCGGCGAAAGTGACCGATCTTTGAATGATGATCGATCGAATTACATCTAATATCCGGAGTTGCACCGTATAGCTGCGTTGACACTCCTCAGCCTGAAGGCGTGAGGATTCTTAGCTCAACGACCGGACTTAAATTAAGAACGCTACCGCACCTAACCCAGAGGTCTAATCTCCCTAAGCGTTGACGATCTCTAGGATCGAAGTTCCGACATGCCCTGTCGTACCTATCCCGCGATTGAGGATATTAATCGCTGCATTGTGATCTCTATCCAGCTCGCAGCCACATTTACATATATGGCTGCGAGTAGACAAACTTTTCTTCACGATCGTTCCGCAGCTATGGCATTCTTGGCTAGTATACGCAGGATTTACAGCAATTGTAATTCTGCCAAAGACCCTGCCAAAATATTCTAAGAACACCCTGAATTGATACCAAGAAGAATCGCTAATCGATTTTGCAAGGCAATGGTTTTTTACCATATTAGACACTCTCAAATCTTCATAGACCACAACATCGTTTGATGTGATGACGCACCGTGCAAGCTTAACTGCATGGTCTTTACGCTGTCTACTTATTTTGAGGTATCGTTTACCCAAAACCACCCTGGCTTTACGGCGATTTACACCACCTTTCTGTTTCCGACTGACCAAGCGTTGAGCGCGTTTTAATCTTGCCTCACCCTGACGCAGAAACCGAGGATTAGGAGCCGTCTCCCCATTAGAATCAGTGTAAAACTCTTTCAAGCCCACATCTAATCCAATCGTTTTACCGGTTACGGGTATTGGATCAGTACGGTCTACGCTGACGCAGAACTGGGAATAATATCCATCCGCTCGTTTAACCAACCGTACCCGCTTAATTTGGCTAACATCATAAAAATTAAGGTCACGAGTACCCTTCATTTTTAATCTGCCAATTCCACACTTATCCGTAAACGTAATCGATTTACGATCGTCGGCAAGCTTCCAAGAATTTGTCTTGTACTCCACAGAGCGACAATCTTTCTGAAACTTTGGAAAGCCAACTGTTTTACCTTTTCTCCCTTGTTTAACATTGTTATAGAATCGAGAAATTGCCGCCCATGCTCTTTCGGCACTGGATTGTCGTGCCATCGCACCTAACTTATTGGCAAAGTCAAACTCCTTAGCCCAAATAGCGCAGTACCTAGAAAGCTCAAACCAAGATTTTGCGCCACCATCCATCCACAAGCGAATCGACTTATTGCGAATGAATTGACAAATTCTAATCGCTTCATCGATCGCTTGGAATTGATCTGGTTTTGCGTAAACCTTAAATTCGAGAACTAACATTTTCTGCTCACTATTAATTCCTGTTATAGCATGATTAACATAGGAATATAATCAATCAATTAATTGATTAAAGTCCCCCTAGAAGGGGGAGGCTCTAACCCCAAATTCTCGGTAGTTCGGGAATAGATCTTATAGTGCGGCCAAAGTTTCGGCGTACATTCAGTTCCATGACAGAATTTAGCTTTATCTTAGCGAGGCGGTGCGGTGTGACGATCGCCTGTGGCGTTGGTCTGGCGGCGAGCTGGGTGATCCAGGCGATCGCGCCGGTACAGGCGGCGGAACGATTGGCCGTACGCTATCGCGCCTGGGAACGATCGATCTCGATTGACAGTTTGGCGCACTATGCCGCGACGGGCGACGCGGATGATGAGCTGGATGCTTATCTGGATTATTTACCGGCAACGACGCGCGATCGCCTTCCCGATTTGTTGTCTACTCCCCTGCCGATCGGAGCCGTCGAAGCCTCACAGTTTCTCTATTCGCCCCAGGGTGAATTTTTACTTCAGCGCTTAAGCGTCGCCTTTTCGACGGATGCCAGCGATCGCAGTCGGGATACCACGTTTAAGGGTTTACGCGGGGCGATCGTCACAGCGGCCAACTCTTCCTCCGGCCTGACACCGATCGCCCTGCTCGAAGCCTTCCCGACGCGGACGTTATATCTCAAAATCGGCGAGGCGATCGCGGCGGTCGATAGCGTGCGCGAAACGCTCGACACGAGTCAGGCAGAGCTATCACGGATTGAGGCGATCGCCGCGCTAGAACCACCCGCAGAGGCCGCAATCCGAGATCAATGGCAAGCAATCCAACGACGGGGTTCCCACGCATGGCGCGTCGAGTTGGTCGAGATCCGCGATCGGACACGAAATTTTCCCTACGGCCATCGTGCCAGCGCCGATCTATACATCCCGGAGATGCCAGCCGCTAATCTGACCCTGACTAGGGAAACCGATCTGACCAGGATCGCCAAATCATCCGCCGCGCCGCTGATCGTCATCTCCCACGGCGTCGGCTCCGATCGTCGCACCTTCTACTACCTCGCGGAATACCTCGCGTCCCACGGCTTCGCTGTCTTGGTTCCCGAACATGCGGGCAGTAACGCCAAGCATTTACAGGCATTGCTCCGGGGTTCGGAAAACGAGATCGCCAAACCCAGTGAATTTGACGATCGCCCGCGCGATATTAGCCTGCTCTTGGACGAAGTCACCCGACGGATCGCCTTTGACCCTGACCTTGTGGGACAGATCGATACTTCCCGCACGATCGTAATTGGTCATTCGTTTGGGGGCTACACGGCGCTCGCTTTAGCCGGGGCGACGATCGATCCGACCTCTCTACGTCAAACCTGCACGGATCTTGATCAGCAATGGTCATGGAATCTGTCACTGTTGCTGCAATGCCGCTTGCTAACGCTGGTCGATGATGCGCCACTCATGCCGCAGTGGCGCGATGAACGAGTACGCGGCGCGATCCTGATCTCACCGATCGGCGGCGCAATTTTCGACGATCGGGGGTTAGCCAACATCACCGTACCGATACTAATGCTAGCCGGAACCGCCGATACGATCGCCCCCGCCTATCTCGAACAGATTCCACTGTTTGAGCGCTTACCGATGGCCGATCGTCAGCTTGCGATCTGGCAAGGCGGCACACATTTTTCCTCGATCGCCGTCCCCCCCGGCGAAGAACCCTCGATCGCGCTGCCCAGCATTCTCGTCGGCCCCGATCCGCAGATCGCCCACCGCGATCTCGAAGCCATCTCCCTCGCCTTCATCCGCGCTCACCTGATGGACAATCCCGACGCGCACTCCCTGCTCGCACCTAGCGCCCTCGCTGCCCTCGGTAATGCTACGTTGCCGATCGTCGCGATCGATAGTGCCTCATTAGATCGCGATCAAACCGGTCACGAAACTGGCGGCGAATGATGCTGCCGTCCTCCAATAAACGCCTGCATCATCTTTTCGGGTGGTACATCCCACGACGACAGCACGTACCACACCTTCGTATCAAATACCCCCGTCGCTGACAGCTCAAAATATTCCTGCACCGCTGCAACCGCCGCCCGCGTCTTAGCGCCATAATGCCCATCGATCGACCCGGAATAACACCCCAGCAAGCGTAACGCCCGTTGCAGCGTAACCACATCAACGCCCTGCTCATCCAGAGTCAGAGAAATGGGTTCAAGCTCGTTGAGCGCCAGGTAAAGAGAGTGCATGGTGTCTGTAGGAAAATCAAGTTGAAGTTAAGCGGTACGCCCCCTATCAATCAACGGATAGAACGTAGGTATGGCGGTAAACCAGAGGAAAAGCGGCAAATCGTAGCGAACATGGTGGCGCAGTCGTCACTTCTATTGTTGACCTTTCTCTTGAAAACGATGGTGATCACTGTCCGTACTTTCTGTGAGATTGTCGAGTGTTTCGTGCGATCTCGATGGGAGACCTGCGTGATGCGTACGTACGTTCGCGGCTGATCTCTAGCGCCGATCTTATGTGACTTGGATCACAACAAATAAAACGGGTTACGGCAAAGCCGTGACCCGTGGTGAGAGTTATCTTGAGGAAATTTGATGACGTAGAGAAACGAGAATGTTGTGAAATTCGGTTAGTTGTTGGCTATAACCGGATGCTTATCGACAACTGTTCAGAACGCTAAAATGAGTGGGGCTATGGGGCCGCCGAACTAGTTCTCAGCTTTGGATGGTTGAGTCAAAGAAAGCCTTAACCGTTAGACAGCAACGCAATGCACTAATTAACCGTCAATGAGTCGGGGGCATTCGTTAGTCAATAATGGAGAGGCGACCGCGACGCACTGCATGCATCAAGCGAGCCGTAACAGTATGAGTTTCTTCGTCAACAACTTCAGAGAGTAGCGCGTGCCAGTCAGCGCGACGAATGTAGCCGGTATCCCAGGCGTTGGTGAAAATGCGTTCTGATGTGGTGGTGGTGAACATGTCGATAACCTCGTTTCTCTATGTCTATAAGTATCCGTGTTTTTTGGTATCTGCGAAGCGATCGTAACCAGTAGTTACACGTGATACTAAATGCCAAAATTCAGGACTTAGATCACGCCTTTTTGTGACTCAGATCACAAAAAGTAAGATTGAGTTCAGATTTACCCGCATTATCGTTTTGTGTGGGTCTGTGGGACGGTTCTCAATTAAGTGTTTCTAGTGCTTGCCCAGCAAGGAGTACAGCCCCGATTTCGCCTGGGTCAGGCGTTCGGTAGCTTGCCCGATGGGGGGTTTACGCTGAGTTGCCGATGTGCCCTAGGGATGGGTCAGCCATGCCGTTAGGTTGCCGCAAAACTGATCGATCGAGATCGGACGAATTCGGCTTGTGGCCATGGCCGACTCGACTCGCTCCCGTGGCGTTGAGTAACCCCAATCGGCAAAAAATAGCTCGATATCGCCTAAATCTGATTCGCGATCGACGGCCTGCAATGTTTTGAGCCGATCTTCGACAAACCAGATGCGCCGTAATCGATGGTTAATCGGTCGCTCGTGCCGCAACTCACGCAGGGTTTGATATTTCGGGCGTCCCACTTCTTTGCCGAATAGCCGATCGCCGAGTTCAATCTCGATGCCCTGATCGCCCAGTAAACGGCGCACAAAACGCCCCTCTTTGGTCGTCACAATCCACCAATCCACACCTGCCGAACTCCAGGCTTGGAGCTGGGCGATCGTGCCGGGATAAAACGCATGGAGCGCCAGCCAGCCATCGATGTCGTCGGCAATCCAGCGATCGCGTAGCTGATCGAGGGCATAGGCCAAGGCGGGCGGATCGATCGCGTCTGCTTCGACAATGCGATCGCGGACTGTGACCCAGTTCGTCAGGATCTCATCGTGGGAAATATCTGTCAGCAGCGCCCGCACCAGCACTGGCATTTCCCAGCCCGTTTCAATCACCGGACGCAGCTTGTAAAATCCGTCGCAGATATCGGTCTCGGGTCGATCAATTGGGTTCGGCCAATATTGCTGATAGGTTTTCCAGGCGGTTTGAAAGTATTCAGCGAGACCGTTGCAGATGACGCCATCAAAATCGAGAGCGATCGAGTCGGGAGGGGCAAACACAGTAGGTACGGAGATGTTTGTTCAGAGACGAAGGCCGTCGCCAAGAGTCCCGCGCTACGGTCTACTTTCAGCAAGCATACCTGTAGCAAGCGTCGCTCCTGTCGCCAACTCAACTTACACGATGAGATCCTAAAAGAGTTTCGGAAGAGTTTCTAATCGTTCTCTGAGCCGATCTTTAATTTAGGTCTCTAATCGGTTGCTAATAAGTTAATCAATTTGATGAGTTTTTAGCCAGGTCGTGAATTCTGGGGTGGCGCGAATTGGATCGAGATCACGATCGCTGCGGACGGATTGACGGGTGATGACGGGATTGCAGACAAAGGACTGTTGCAGTGAGCCGATCGCGGCGCTGGAGTTGCCCCCCAGGGAAAAACAGCAGGCGCGGTTGTACCACAGCACGGAATCGTACGGGTCGATCGCGATCGCGCGGTCGTAACTGGCGATCGCGGCTTCTAGCTGTCCGAGCTGCCGCAGTAGATCGGCGCGTTTGCACCAACCCCAAAAACCCATATCATCAATCGCAATTGTGTGGTCATAACAGTCGATCGCGGCTTCACGATCGCCTAAAAACGCTAAACAGTCTCCACGACGTAACCAAGCCCAGTAGTCATCTCGGTGCTGCGTGATCGCGCGATCGTAGGAACGCACCGCCGCGCGATAGCGTTTGGCGTAGCGTTGGGCATTACCCCGTCGATACCACGCCCAAAAGTCCTGGGGACGCGCATCGATCGCCGCATCAAAACACTCGATCGCGGCGTCAAACTGCTCGAACTCCTCCGCGAGCAAGTAGCCTCGCCGATACCAAGCCCAGTAGTCATCGGGATGCAGGCGGATGGCCTGTTCAAAACTGGCCAGTGCCGCTTCCGGTTCACCGAGATATTCCCAGAGGATGCAGCCGCGACCATACCAACCCCAGTAGGACTGATCATCAAGTTCGAGCGCTCTATCCAGGCTTTCGACCGCTTGGTCATAGTCGCCGAATTCAACCAGAACATTGGCGCGACGATACCAGCCATCGAATTGAGTCGGATCAATCTCGATCGCGGCTTCATAACGAATCAAGGCTTCACGGTAGCGTTCTGCCTGTTCGCAAGCTCGACCGCGCTGATAGCAAGCGCTATAGGTTTCCCAGTAGGACTCAAAGTAGCGATCGAGGTCAGTTTCTGCCGGGGTGAATCGTAGGTTCGATAGATTGGAAGTGTTAAATGCGGTCACGGGTCGAACTGTGGCGAATGGGGGCGATGGGTTCACTCTAACCTGAATTGTTCGGTGTGCAATTTAGCAGCGGGTTAACGATTGCACCATGCGATCGAACCCTGTTATCTCGCCGCGATCGTGATGATATTCGCGGCATAGATCCGAGTATTCACGGACTCTCTGGTGACTCGGATACGGCTAATGAAAACAAATGAGCATGTACACAACTGCACGATTTCAGACCTTTGAGGTTTCCAAAACCTCAAAGGTTTCGCGGGAGCATCCCATTTATGCAAATTGACCCTCATCCCCCAGCCCCTTCTCCCAAAAAAGGGAGAAGGGGAGACCGATTCAAAGTCCCTCTCCCAACTTGGGAGAGGGATTTAGGGTGAGGGTGACACAAATGGGATGCTCCCGGTTTCGCGTCTTCTCAATCCATCCAAATTTGTGACGGGTGACAGAGCCGTCGTTAGCTATCGTTTTTTGCCGTGGCACTGTTTAAATGTCTTGCCACTGTGACACCAGCAGGGCTGATTGCGATTCGGTCGCACCGGCGGCAACATCTCCCCATCCAAATAAAACCACCGACCCTGCTCCTGGCAAAAACGCGATCGCTCATGGAGCTGCGCCGCCTGGTATCCCTCCTGATAAACAGCGACGAACTCAACGACACCGGTTTGATCCTCCGGTTGGCCTGCACGGGTCGCCACCACCGTTAAGCCCAGCCAGGTGACGCCGTTGGCCGTCGCGGTGATTTGCTTGCGGCTATCGGGTTTGCGCTGGGTTGGGTGGTGGGTTTGGATTAGGTAATCAATATTTTTGAGGCAGTAGGCGCTATACCGCGATCGCATTAACGTCTCGGCGGTTGGTGCAGGCTGTGAGCCTTGCACATAGGGGGCGCAGCAGTCGGCGAACGGCTGGCCAGTGCCGCAGGGACAGGGCGTCGATGGGGGCAGGGAGTCGGAAATTAGCACGCGAGATTCTCGGGATGGTGGGCGATCGTATCGTCGAAAAGGGTCGAAATCCTGTGACGATCGCGCTGCTTTTCCCGCAGGCGATCGCGTCCACTATCCTATAATCTGCCCATGAAAAATCTCACCCTCACCCAACCCGACGATTGGCATTTGCATCTACGGGACGGCGACGCGCTCCAGGCGGTGTTACCCCACACCGTGCGCCAGTTTGCCCGCGCGATCGTCATGCCCAACCTGAAGCCACCGGTGCGATCCGTGGCGGAGGCTGCGGCCTATCGCGATCGCATTCTGGCTGCCGTTCCCGCCGGTCAGACGTTTGAGCCGCTGATGACGCTGTATCTCACGGATAACACCACCCCGGAGGAGATCATGGCGGCGAAGGAATCGCAGTTTGTCAAGGCGGTGAAGTATTACCCGGCGGGGGCGACGACGAATTCGGATTTGGGGGTGACGGATATTCGCCAGTGCGATCGGGTGTTTGAAACAATGCAGGCGGTGGATCTGCCGCTGTTGTTGCATGGAGAGGTGACGGATCACACGGTTGATGTGTTCGATCGTGAGCGGGTGTTTATCGATCGCTATCTCGCTCCCCTGAAGTCACGTTTTCCCAAGTTGCGGGTGGTGTTGGAGCATATTACGACGTCGGAGGCGGTGGCGTTTGTGTTGTCAGCGGAGCAGGTCGCAGCGACGATCACGCCGCAACACCTGTTGTTAAACCGCAGTCATATTTTTCAGGGTGGCATTCGTCCCCATTTGTATTGCTTGCCGATTTTGAAGCGGGAAACCCATCGTCAGTCACTTTTGGAGGCGGCAACGTCGGGTAATCCGAAGTTTTTCCTCGGGACGGATAGTGCGCCCCATGCTCGCGACAGTAAGGAAACGTTTTGTGGTTGTGCGGGGTGTTATTCGGCGCTACATGCGATCGAGCTGTATGCGGAGGCGTTTGAAAGTGTGGGGGCGATCGATAAGCTTGAGGCGTTTGCGAGTTTTTACGGTGCGGATTTTTATCAGTTACCGCGCAATACGGGGCGGGTTACGTTAATGAAACAGGCATGGCGGGTTCCGGATGAGTTGCCGTTTCCGGGGTCTGGGCTTGTGCCGTTGCGGGCGGGGGAGGAGATGATGTGGAAAATGGTCTAAAAATGGAGCTGATTTTGATTCACTCCCATATTTTTTCGACAGGATAAGCGTTAAATTTCTGGTCGCAACTGACGAGCGGAAATGAGCGGTTTAGTGCCTGGGCAATAATGAGGCGATCAAATGGATCTTTATGGTCGCCGAAAAAAGGGAGCTGATATTGTTTGATTGTATCTTGTATCGATATAGGAAGTAATTGTAAGTCGGTTGATCGGAATCTTGATTCAAATTCATTGAAATCACAATTAATAAATATTTTTTGCCTTTTAAGCTTGATGCTAATTTCCCAAAAACTAGCGATACTGACAAAGATATTCTCTGTTTTTTCGATTCGTGTTTTGATTTTTTCTGGCAATTTCGGATGATCTTCCACTAGCCAAATAAAGGCATGAGTATCGAGTAGTAATGAACTCATTAAAGATATTCCTCGAAGTCTTCTAATGGCTCATCAAAATCATCTGCTAAAGGTAAAGTGAATGTTCCTTTCATTGCTCCAGTTAAGCGACGTTTATCAGAAGGAGTATTGATCGAATCTGTTTTGGTCGAGGCGTAGCGTTCAGATAGAAATTCAACGTAGTGAAGGACTTCCGTTTGCAGGGCTTCGGGTAGTGTTTCCAGTTTTTCTAAGAGGGCAATTTGAATCACGTTTTTGCTCCAGTTTGATGATTGGTTGAGTAATCGCCTAGGGGAATGCTAGCGGGTCGGGTGGATCGATCGGCATTCGGGGCGGGGCGGTTTCCCAGAGGAGGGCGATTTCGTCGGGGGTGAGTTGGTAGGCTTGGTTGACGAGGTCGGAAAGACGGTGTTCGAGTTGTCGAATTTCGGTGTTGTTTTGGCGAAGTTGGGGGATGGCTTCGTTGTAAATATCGGTGATTTCGCGATATTTTTTCAGGCCGAAGGTTGTCCCTTTGGCGGCGCATTTTTTGACTTCTTTTTTAAAATCTTCGAGGTCAAGGCTGGTGGGATCTTGGAGTTTGCGGGAGCTTTTTTCAAGGTTAGTTTCAATGTGTAACCAGTCGATTAGATCGCGTTGGGTTTGTTGGTTAGTGCGAGTTAGTTCGATCAGTTGACTGACGTGTTCTTCGGTTTCTTTGCGGTGGCTTTCGCTTGGAGGTGGCGCGATCGGGAGTGTTTCCATGTAAATATTTTTTAACCGTAAAACTTCGTCTTTACCATGAATTACATTGCGCCACATGAAAGCCCATAGTAGTGGCGAGCATAATACTCCTAAAATCCATAAATCTGAAGATGAAATACCAAAACATAAATCATTCAAAATAAATCCAGAAGAATCAAGGCAAAATTTAGAAGACCAGGCTAGATCAGGCCATAGAATTTTAGTATTTTCAAAATCTTTTAGATCAGATGGTTGTGCTTGCAACTGCCACCAATTTTGAGAACCTGCACGCTTAAACAACTTCGATTTATATTGTTGAAGATAGCCTTCAATTGCGGGAAATTCACTAATGTTAATTTGAGAGCTTGATACAATCATCCAGAAATGACTCCACTCTGGATTCCAACGCTTAATATTATTTCCTTTAAAGCAGGGCTTAATGATTAATGTCGATCTTTGATCTTGTCGAATAAGCTGATTTTTTGTGTCGTCATCAATAATAAATGCCTCATTAAGACCTGTAACAATTCCGCGATAAGGCTTAACTCCAGCAAAATCAACCAACGGCACACCCACTCGCCGAATCTTCGCCATCAACGCATCCACCGCCGGATGCTCCAAACTCCACGCCGACGCCGAAAACCGCCCCGGATCAACCGTAAACCCCTCCTCCTCCACATACCGTTTCAGATCCAACCCCGCCAATACCTCACGCGGAACCGGACAAATCAAAACCGGCGATCGCTTCGACTTCAACGCCCCATCCAACGCCCCACCGATCGCCCCGATCGGCTTACGCACTACCACAATGCACGGAAACGTATCCGCATCCTTGAAAATCGGCGCATGACCAAAATCAATAATTCGCTCCAGCTCCGATCGCTCCGCAAAAAAGCGCCGCAACCCCTCCCCATAGCCCGCCCGTAACCACTTATTCGTAACAATATACGACAACACCCCACCGGGCTTTAAAAGCTTAAAACCCTGCTCATAAAAATACGTATATAAATCCGCCACCCCGTCATAACAGTCATATTGCTTTTGTAAATAAGGCTTAAACGCCGATAAAAACTCCTGACGCACATAGGGAGGATTTCCCAACACCACATCAAACCCACCCGCCGCTAAAATCTCGCTAAACTCCTGCTCCCACTTAAACGCCTTTTTATCGTATTTCTTCACCGCAACGATCGAATTCCCCACCCGAATATTCCGATCTAAATCCGTCAGCTTCTTGCCCGGTTCCGCCGTTTGTAACCATAGCGATAACTTCGTGATCTCCACCGACTCCGCCGACAAATCTACCCCAAATAAATTGTTACGCAAAATCAGAGTGCGATCGAACTCTGGATTATTTAAATCATCCATCTCGCCCGCCGCCGCTAGCTCCGCTAACGTCGATCGCACCTGACGATACTGCAACTCCAAAAACTCAAACGCCGCAATCAAAAATGCACCCGACCCACAGGCCGGATCAAGCACCCGCAACGTCGATAACACCTCATCTCGATACGATCGCCATAGCTCAATCTCCGCCTCTCGACTCGCACCCGCCAGCGTCTCCCCCAGCCCAAACCGCTCACGCAACATCGCAAACTGCCGATCGAGATACCCACCCAGCGCCGTCTCAACCATATAGCGCGTCACCCATTCCGGCGTATAAAACACCCCCTGACGCTTACGTTTTCCTTGCTTCGGATTGAACTCATCGATCGCACCATCCGCAAGCGCCCGCAACTCTTCAAGATCCGTCACCGACTGCTCAAAAATATGGCCGAGAATATTAACCGAAACCTCCGATTCATAATCGTAATCGGCCAAACCGCTCAACTTTTCGCACAGCCAATCGGGAACCGTTAACGTTTCATCGACTAACGGATCGATCGCAAATAACCCGCCGTTGTAGCCCGATATCGGCTGATTTTGTACCGGCGATCGACGATGCCCCACATCGACCCAGCGAAAAATTGCCGTGTAATTGAGCCAAATATCTTGCGGGTGATAGGGGTCTTTATAGTCCGTCGCGTGTTTCAGCGTTTGACGGGGTAATAAGCCCTTGTCTTCGCAAAAGGCGATGAAGAGAACCCGATCGAGAATTTTTTGTGCTGCCGAGACGATCGCCGTATTGCGATCCTTTAAATTACGCGGTGCTTTTGCTCGAAAAAATGTCACCAGTGCTTGCCGCACGTCCTTGTATTGCTCGTACAGCCGATCGGTAATTTCCTGCTCACATTCATCGGATTCTGTGAGTAATTGATCGATCCGCGCTGTTGTAGATACGTCGATCGACTCCGGCAAAAAATTCGGACGGCACAGCAGAAAATAAAACGTTTTGAACGTTTCTAAATCCGCCAGATCGGTTAACTCAAACCGTTCATAATCCAGCGGTGTTTTGACCGTGCAATACAGCCGCAGTTCGCGATAGTTCGAGACAATCACCCAGCGACAACCCTCGGTGTAATTCGCATAGCGCCAGCCCTGCTCAACGGCACTTTCATTACCTCTGGTCTTTTTATCCAGATCGATCGCCGCTCCCTTCAGCTCGATCGGCGCGACAATCCGCCCCGTCAGCTTCACCGCACCCCGATCGCTCACCTGCGACGTAAACAACCCCAGCGCCGCATCTGCAAACCCGCCCCCGTTGCCGATATTCCTCTCCGGGTGCAGCTCCCAGGCCACACCGCCCGCCTCAACGATGCCCCGATAGCCCAGCACCGATCGAAACAGATCCCCCAAAAACTCGCCGTGTAGCGACGTTTCCTTCACCTGCGCTAACGTTCCCGCCGCTAGCGTTTCGATCCACTGACAGACGATCGCCTGTTTGGCCTCCAAATCAGCGGGGAAACGAAACGCCTTCACCGCATCGCGTAGGGTTTTCGGATGAAAGAGTGCATGGGGCATTGTTCTAGTCGAACGAATCGGATTCTGGGACGTGTCACATATTCTAATCGTGTTCTAGTCGGGTACTCGGCTTCGAGCGTTCTCGCTATCGTGCGGAATCCTCCACCGGCTCGGGACACACCCGATCGCTCCAATCGCACTGCGATAAATGCGACCCCTGCCAACTCAGCGGAATCTCCAACAAATCCCGCGCCCCCGTAAACCCTTGTCCCAAAAACAACAGCAGCGCCACACAATTCAACACCACGTGTAGCTTCCGCCAGCGCTGGGTTTTATCGCGATAAATTTCCGGCAACACCGCCAGCGACACCAGCATCAAAATTGACACCGTAATCCCAAAATAATAATGGGAGAGATACCACTCGCTCGTTCGCCGAAATACCCCGTCTTGGCAACCGAGGATAATCAGTCCCGCACTCGATAGCGCCGTAAATCCGCCGCGCCACTGTGGTTGTTCGGGGCGAGCGCGGTAGAGCATCACGATCGAGGCGATCGTTGCCACGAACATCAAGACGATGAAACTCGCCGTCCCGACGGGCTGCGTCCAAATTTTTGTCTTGAACAGCAACACGTAAGCCAGCGCCACCAGTGTTACCCCAGTGACCAAACCCGTCAGCCAGCGCCCGATTTGCACATGCTCACGCCCAACGGTCGGCGGAATTTTGCTCTTTCCGCTGGCAAGCTGAAGCCGCCGCTGTCGCGTTTGCCACGCCATCTGTACCGTAATGCCGATCGCGGGAAAGACGATCGCCACCGCTAAAAACGGGTGGATCAACGCCAAAACATCGCTCAATTCCACACTCAAACTCCAGGTTCATCATTATGTTTGACTCAAATGTAGATCACCCAAAACTATGTGGATTATACAGACTCAACCCACGGCATCGCGCGGTTTTTATTGGTCCGTATAATATGCTGCTTATAGCGGTTTCAGAACGTATGAGTAATAACTAAATGATTGAGAAACCTTACTACTGCTAGATCTTAGATGTATCGTACGGAGAGTAAAACCGCTATGTTGTACAGAATCAGCTCAAGGAAAAGTCGAACGTTTGCGCGATCGCAGTTCGGAAGTGGGGATCGGCACTCAATTTACAGTCAGTTCAATCATTTTCAGAACACACTGAGAGCGTTGAGCGGAGTCGAAACGCGGTTTTTGAACAAGCAGAACAGAGTCAATGTGTCTCGTTCTTTATTAAACTGACCATAAACTTATATCCCTCTTTTGTCACTCTTCAAAAAGAACGGCTGAAACCCTTATTCTTTCGTTCTCGCTCTCATTTAAGAGATGGCTGAAATAACGCAAACTCGTTATCGAATCGGAGAGTGACAAAAGAGGGATATAGCAATTTCAGGATGTATGCGATACGCTCTCATTCCTCACAAAACCGACAGACTAGAGGTTTAGCGAGTCAAGTGCGTCACTCATATCCCATGAAACTGCTATACCCCTCTTTTGTCACTCTTCAAAAAGAACGGCTGAAACCCTTATTCTTTCGTTCTCGCTCTCATTTAAGAGATGGCTGAAATAACGCAAACTCGTTATCGAATCGGAGAGTGACAAAAGAGGGATACGAAATCCGACTATGTATAGCAAAAAACGATTTGGTTAGGACGTATGAAAAAGCTGAGAGCACTGAGCGGAGTCGTTTTTGTGTTTTTTCTAGACAGAACCGGATCTAGTATTAGGAGTATTGCCAGGGTTTAAACATCAGGGTTTAAACACAAACTAGAGCATCAACTAAAAGTGGGCGGTGCAGGAGTTGAACCCGCCTGAGGCGAATTATGAGTTCGCTGCCTAAACCGCTCGGCCAACCGCCCAGGTTACACCAAGATAATCGCGAGATTATCGATCATGCGAATTCGATTTTATCGCGATCGGTCGCGTTTGGGGCATGGCCGATCGCGCTTTTTTTGCCGGATTGTGATTCTGGGAGGGACTAGGCGGTGAAGCGATCGGCTCCGATCCAGGTGGCATGAAAACCGTAGGGGACACGCTGCGGCAAGATCACCCGCGCGATCGGCTCGGCGGTGAGATCGTTGGCCGACAGCACGAGCAATTCCGACTGATCGGCGATCGTGTCGTGAACGTAGGTCAGCAGCCAGCCATCGGCCTCCTTGTCCGATCCGCGTTTGGGCGCAAAGCCCACTTCGCCGCCATAGCGTCCATCCCCAAAGGTATAGACCTGACGATCACCGGTTTCGAGATCATATTTGACCAGGCCGCCAAAAAGCGGCTCGGGTACGTGCTCGGTCGCATCGACGGCGGCGAAGGCGTAGCGGGTTTTGCGGCCAACGAAGCGCGGATCAACCTGGGGAAACTCGGACGGTTTGTCATCTAGGCGGGTTTCGCTGACGTTGCCGGTGTCGAGGTTGAAGCGCCAGCAGGTGAGATAGGCGCGATCGGTGTCGAGTTCGTTATCGGCCATCAACATACTCGTCGCGTTTTTGCGGTGGGCGTAAAGCACGACGGTATTGCCGTCTTCGTAGGCGTTGGTGACGTGGTAGATCATGCAGCTCGGCACGTCGAACCAGCGAATATCGCTGCCTTTGCCGTCGCGGGGCAAAATGCCGAAACGGCTCGATCGCGACGCATCAAAGAAGATCGGCGGCTCGCCTTTTTCGTAGCGCGATCCGTCCACCGTCAGCGGCATATCCAGGAAAATCGCATGTTTTTCGGTGATCGCAAAATCATGCATCAAGACCGGCATCGGCAGATCGATCGCTTCGGTTTTTATAATTTCCCCGCTGGGCGAGACCACGCCGTAGGTCACAAATGGCGGCGTAAAACCATAGCCGAAAAAGCAGGTTTCGCCCGTCTCGGGATCAACTTTGGGGTGAGCGGTGAAGGCGCTGGTTAGCTGGCCGTTAAAGGTCTGTGTGCCAAGGGTTTCAAGGCTAATAGGGTCGATGATGTGGGGTTCGCCGCCTTCCCAGAGGGCGAGCAATTGTCCGGCGCTCCAGACCAAGGCTGTATTGGCGACGTTTTTGGACATCATGCCGTGGGGGCGATCGAAACGCGGCACTCCGAGCAATCCCGGCCAGATCGCTTGATCTTCGGCGCGTTCAAGCTCAAATCCCTTGGTGCGAACCCAGCGATTGCGATAGCTGGCTTGGCCGTTGTCGAGTCTAACGGCGTGGATCATGCCGTCGCCGTCGAACCAGTGATATTGACCGATCGGCGGGTATTGCGGGTTCGGGCCAATGCGAAAAAATGTACCGTTGAGTTCAGCGGGGAGCTGGCCGATGATGGTTAGGTTATCAGTCGCGATTTCCGTGTGAACGGGGGCAAAGTTGCCGTTCAGGAAGGGATTGATCTGTGTTGTCGATGTCATCGTTTGGATTCTGGCATTGAGCAAATTCGCTTATACCCTAACCTGATTTCGAGGCTCCGGCGAACCGTGAGGTCGGTTCACGCTCCGATCGGCTTACGATCGAATCAGCGCTATTAATGCAGACTCAAATCTTGCAGAGACGGATCTTTATCGTGAACGGCTAACTTATCAATCAGAGTCGCGCTCGCTTCATTGACCCCGATTAACTGCGTTTCGATGCCGTTACGGCGGAAGGTTAAGACGATTTTATCGATCGCCTCTACCGCCGATTGATCCCACAGGTGAGCCTGGGTTAGATCCACCGTGACCCGTTCGATGTCTTCCTTAAAGTCAAAGAAATCGATGAAATCCGGGACAGAGACGAAGAAAATCTGACCGGCAACGCTATAGGTACGCTCCAGCGCGTCTTCGCTCAGGGTTTTATCCACAAACACGAGCTGGGCAATTTTGCTCGAAAAGAAAATCGTGCTGAGGGTAATCCCGACCATGACGCCGATCGCCAGGTTGTGCGTGATTAAGGTTGCGCCCATCGTCGCCAGCATCGTCACCGTTTCACTCAGCGGCAGCTTGCGGATTTTCGTGATCGACGCCCAGTTAAACGTCCCGATCGAAACCATAATCATCACCGACACCAACGCCGCCATCGGGATTTGCTGCACCCAGCGACTCATCACCAGCGTCAAAAACATCAAAAATACGCCCGTCGATAAGGTCGAAAGGCGCGTCCGTCCGCCGGATTGGATATTGATCACGGTTTGGCCGATCATGCCGCAACCGGGCATCCCCGCAAAAAATCCCGATACGATATTCGCCAAACCCTGCCCCGTGGCCTCGCGATTTTTATCGCTAAACGAATCGGTCAGATCATCGACGACGTTAGCCGTCAGGAATGATTCGAGCAAACCGACGATCGACAGCATCACCGCGTAGGGCAAAATCACGCCGAGGGTTTCGAGGTTGAACGGCACATCCGGCAGCATAAAGCTCGGTAGCGACGTCGGTAGCTCGCCCTTATCGCCGATCGTCGGCACGTCGAGACCTTGGGTGATCGCAACCCCCGTGAGCAGGACGATCGCCACCAGTGGCGACGGTACGATCGTCGTGAAGCGCGGCAGGATGTAGATAATGGCGAGGGCGATCGCCACCATGATATAAACCGCCGGTTTCGCGTTGTCCAACTCGGGTAACTGCGCTTGAAAAATCAAAATCGCCAGCGCATTGACAAAGCCCACCATGACGCCGCGCGAGACAAAGCGAAGCTGTTTCCCCAGGCCGATCGCACTCCAAATAAGCTGCAAAATCCCCGTCAGGATCGTCGTTGCAATCACGTAGTCAAATCCGTGGGAGGCGACCAGCGGTTTAAAGAGCAGCGCCAGCGCTCCCGCCGCACCGGAGATCATCGCCGTCCGTCCGCCGAACACCGCGATCGTCACCGACATCGTAAACGAAGCAAACAGGCCAATTTTCGGATCAAGACCGGCATAGATCGTAAAGCCGATCGCCTCCGGAATCAGCGCCAGCGCCACCAGCAGACCCGCCAAAATATCCGGGCCAACGTTCGATAACCACTCCCTTTGCAACACCCGTCCGTTCAACCCACTCACCTTTAAACCCATTATGTTTCGCTTTAATGTTTCGACAACACTCGATTTCAACCCTGCCCCATGACGACAGCCCACGAAAAAAACAACGAGTCGGTCGATCTAGCATAAGCACATTAGATCCACCGACTCATGTTTTAAATTTCGTCATTAAATCGAAATAAATCGACTCCCTTTTGTATCACCCTGGCTTAACTTGACACAAGCTAGGGCTAGGTTATCGATCCTTCGTCATCACCGAAACACTCGGGGGAATCGTCTACTTGTTCAAATCCGGATTTTCGGGGCTACCGTGCAGGCTCGATCGTAGGGATGCAAGACCATTCTTGAGACGACGTGACACGGTAACCGCGCTGATCCCCAACTCTTCGGCTGTCTCTTTTTGGGTCATATCATGCAGAAAGACAAACTCTAAGACCTTACAGGTTCCGGCTTCCAGCTTTGTTAGGGCTTGCTGCAACAGCAACCGATCTTCTTCCGCCAGTTGAAAACTGCGATAGCGCTGATCCGGGACGATCGATCCCAACGAAAGAGCTTCCTCGTCCTGGGAGCCCACGGGAGCATCGAGACTCAGCAAATCACGGTTACGGTAGCCCAGATGGGCATCATCCAAGGCATCGAGAGACACCCCGAGACGTGACGCGATTTCGGTGTCACTCGGCATCCGACCCAGCTCGTCACGCAGGGTTTGCGCCACGCGAGAGGCTTTGCGCTTGAGGTCGATACATTGGCGCGGAATGCGGACTGTGGTACTGCGATCGCGCAAGTAATGCTGAATCTCACCGCGAATGTACGGAATTGCGAAGGAACTAAACGCAACCCCTTTAGAGGAATCAAACCGCTCGATCGCCCGAATCAGACCCATACTGCCGACTTGCAGGAGGTCATCATAGGATTCGCTACACTTCGCAATCCAGTGATACACCTCTTTTCGGACAAGGCCGAGATTGAGTTGAACAATTTGATTGCGAACCCGAGTCGAAGGCTCTTGGCGGTATCGTTGCAAGAGTTCGAGGCTCTGACCCTTGAGATTGTGATGTGCCGTTTTCGCCATGGTCTTGGTGCAGAAGAGTTGGGTGGACACCCTGGTGTATATCGATATACATCACCCTAGGTATAGACAAATTATCGTCCACACCAGAGAAGCTTAGTTACTCTAGGCTACGTATCCAGATCTCGATCGTATCAGACTTGTCCAAGTCCTACATTAATTCAGAACAATACGCAAGACCTCTGCCAGTCCAGCTCACGGGGAGTAATCGTTCTGTGACGGAAGGGGATCAAGCCGCACCCCGTCATACAAAACGTTACAGTATCAATTATTCAACCAGCATAATAATGGCTCGCGATCGCTCCCAAGAGGACGTCATCGGACAAACTTAACTAGACTCTCGTTGGATCGCAAACATCACAACCTTGAACATCCGAGAGCATCCGAACATCCTGTTCTAAGTATTTATATCTACGGCTATCTTTTAACTCGCTATGCAACTGACCTACCTTGACAGCAATACCTGGTTATTTGACTTTGACGGAACCCATATTCTGCTCGATCCATGGTTAGTTGGTTCCTTGATGTTTGCGAATCAAGCCTGGTTTTTTAAAGGCGATCGCACCAAACCCAAAGCCATTCCCGAGAAAATTGACGCCATCTTGCTATCCCAGGGTCTACCCGACCATGCTCATCCACCCACCCTCAAACAGCTCGACCCCTCAATCCCGGTCATCGCTTCTCCCAATGGCGCGAACATCGTCCGCGAATTAGGCTACACCAACATCACAGCGCTCGAACACGGACAAACCACAACGCTTGCAGGCATCACGATCCAGGCCGTCCCGGGATCACCGATCGGCCCGACACTACTCGAAAACGCCTACTTTATTCGGAGTGCCGCAGGCAGCCTCTACTACGAACCGCACGGCTTTCACCATCGCCCAAGCCTGGAAGCCGCTGACCCCGTCGATGCAGCGATCGTACCGATCGTTGGCTTAAATTTACCGATCGTTGGCGCTTTCATTAAGGGCGAAGACGCAGCTCTAGAGGTTGCACGTTTACTGCATCCACGTTTCATTATTCCCACCACCACACGCGGCGACATCGAGTTTACCGGCATTTTGACTGGCCTTCTCAGCGCATCTGGCACCGAGAGTGAATTTCAGCAAACTCTCGCCGATCGCTACCCTGACGTTCGCAGCATTCTACCCACCCCCGGTGATGCCTTTTCGATCGCCGTAGCCTAACTCGTCCCTCGGGCATCTGGAAACCGCAGCTTTTCACTTTAAGAGTCGAAAGTCTGTAATATTATCCCGTTATTTTTACAGAGATGTTAACTTTTGCCGTGCCACACTCAGAGAAATAAAGAAGCCTACGTATGATGTAATAAGAACCGATGTACACAGTGCCAGAAAAAACATATAGTCATTTAACTAACAAGTGAGACAGTTCCACAAACGAATCCCTCACCAACTCGGATGTATCTTAATTCCTATCTCGAACTGACGATAGCTAAATCTTCGGGGATAGAGAAAATTTATCACACGATAAATGTTGGTAATTTTTAGCTTTAGAAGTAAATTCTATCGAGGAAAATGTGTTGAGTTTTTCTCCACATTAACAAAGATAAAGCTAACCCCGAGAACTGACTAGAAAAACTCTGACGTACAGATATTTTCGGCCAAAACTTGAGACTTCCAGATAGTTTAAACGATGAAAACAAACGGTCAAATTAGACGTTGGATCACTTTGGGATATACCGTCCCTGTTTTGGTCGCAATCATTTCAAGCCTTAGCATTTGGTCGCAGGTTCGTTCGCTACGATCGACAACGCAGGAGCTAAGTCTTTTTATAGATAATTTAGAGCGAATTGACTCGGTCGCTTTGAACGTTCAAATTTCTTCTCGCGCGACTCGCGGTTACCTATTAGAGAAAAATCAAGCATCGCTTGACACGTATAATGCGGTCGAAAGCAAGCTAGATGATTCACTAAAAGCATTAGAAGAGTCGTTAGTCGATCCCGAGCAGCAAAAGATTTTTGGAACTCTCAACCAAACCGTTAAGCAGCTAGACATTCTTAATGATGAGTTAATGTCTCTGGTCGGTTCGGGGAAAACAGCAGAAGCTATTCAGCGCTGGAAAACCAATAATGCACGAGACTTAATCGAACAGGTTTCGACTTTGTTTGAGGAGTTTCGTCAACGGCAAATCACGCTAGTTGAAGATGTGAAATTGCGTCAGGAAAGCTCACTTCAAACGCTAGTTCTAGTTGCGATACTGTCGGCCTCGGCACTGACGGGGTCAGCGCTATTCATGAATTGGTTCATCACGCAGTTCATCTCAACGCAGCTCAATCGTGCATCCTCCTCGATCGTCAGTTCGTCATCTGAAATTGCGGCAACGGTTGCCGAACAAGAACGCGCAACGGCTCAACAAGCCGCCTCTGTGAACCAGACCACCACCACGATGGACGAGCTCAACGCCTCAGCGCGTCAAGTCATGGAGCAGGCTGAAGCCGCAACCATGAGCGCTCGCGAAGCGCTTCAGGAGTCGGAAAGTGGCACTCAGGCAGTCGAACTGACGATGGAGAGCATGATTTTACTGAAAGATAAGGTCGGCGCGATCGCCCAACAAATCCTGCGACTTAGCGAACAAACCAATCAGATCGGTAATATATCGACGCTTGTGAGCGACTTAGCCAACCAGACCAATATGCTGGCCTTAAATGCCGCTGTTGAGGCGGTTCGGGCTGGCGAACACGGTCGTGGTTTTTCCGTTGTGGCGAGCGAAATTCGCAAATTAGCTGATCGCAGCAAGCAGTCCGCCGCACAAATTGGTAATCTTGTCGCCGATATTCAAACGGCGATCAACTCTACCGTCATGGTTACCGATGAGGGAAGCAAAACCGTAGAGTCTGGCGTGATTCGCTCTCAGGAAACATCAAACTCGTTAGTTGGAATTCAAGGCGCTGTCGATCGCGTTGTACTCAATAATCAACAGATTTCGTTAACCATCAAGCAACAAGTCACGGCGATTCAACAGGTTGTAGAAGCGATGAACTCGCTCAATAGTGCTGCTCAAGAAAGTGCTTCTGGCATCGGGCAGGTCAAAACGGGTACACAGTTACTCAATGAAGCCGCAGAAGAGTTGAGCACCTTAGTTTAAGTCTGTTTTGAATTTAAAGAGTTATTGACGATGTTTAGAGTAAACAACTCAATAAATGTTCCTGGATAGAGCGAGAAGTCCGACTTTTTAAAAAAGTCGAACTTCTTCGGATTAAAGATCATTTCTGGGAAATGCTCTTAAAACTCTAAGACTCTAAGACTCTAATTTCTCGATGTGATTCCGAATTCTATTGAGGTCAATGTAACGATCCGCTGCGTTTCTGAGTTCGCGAGCAATCATGCCCTCGGTCGAGACTACCGTAATATGCGTATTTTTTGAGCGTAGTAGCTCGATCGCTCGCTCAAAGTCGCCATCACCGCTAAATAAGACAACCCGGTTATACTGATCGACGGTGTTAAACATGTCGATCGCAATTTCAATATCAAGATTGGCTTTCTGAGAATAGCGCCTCGATGTATCGTCATAATACTCTTTCAGTATTTTCGTTCGGACGGTATATCCCAGCCCAATTAAAGCATCACGAAATCCTCTTTGATCCTGAGGATCTTTTAAGCCGGTATACCAAAAAGCATTGACAAGACTCATGCCCGATCGTTCATTTTGGAAGAAATCCAAAACGAGTCTGGGATCAAAAAACCAATTGTTTTTTTGTTGTGCATAAAACATATTATTTCCATCAATAAAAATAGAAATTCGGTCGTTATCATAAAGCATATAAAAACAGTAGATAGACTCTGCTATCTTTTAGACTACGTTGTGTCATTGCTATCGGATTTTGCTGTCACTAGGATTAAAACTCTAGAACAATTTTCTCCGGTTTGTTTGGCTCTGCTTCAATCAGAAGATTAGATTGGTATCTTGTTTAATGTTTAATGTTTAATGTTTCATTTTTTTGTTTTTTGTTTTTAAAGAGAGTCACCCAGATCTAAAAGAGGAGGTTTAAGATCGCGATTCAGTCGATGAATAGCAATTGTAAAGTCTCTTCCGTGAATGGATTTTCGCCAATCTGTAGCATCTGAACCCAGTTTTGACGTTGATAGCGTCGATTTTCATCATTGGTTTCGCGAATAAATGTCGAGAAGTCATCGATCGCGCCGTCAATATCTCCCGTTAATGAGCGGGCGAGCCCGCGACTATCGAGGATTTCAATATTGCCAGGTTCAAGGTTTACAGCTCGATCGCAAGCCTGGATTACATCTTGGGCATAGCCCCACAGACTGCCATACCAGCACACAATATTCCACGATGTGGCGCTCACTCCCCACAGTGAATTTAAAGCATCGGCCTCTTCCAGCATGGCTAAAGCAGCCGGAATTTCACCTCGTAAAGCAAGGTGTTCGCTGTGTTCGATGAGCTCGTTGACGGTTCGACGTCGGGATAAATCCAGAGTGTTGGCGGAGACGCTGGTTGCCTGTAAGACAGGCGTTGCGACTGTGTTTAAAAGGCCGGTAGCAATCGTGAGCGAGACCAGTCGAAGACAAAATCGAGAACAAAATTGACGCACGTTGACGAAGAGAGAAAATCGTAGATGGGAGTGGGATCGCTCGAAGCAAAGGATAGAAACGAGCTGTGGATAGACTGTTCAGCTTGTAATTTGGATGTCAATCTCAATATCTAGTGGCTGGGATGACTGCGGTTATGCCTAACGTTGTCGTCGCTAAAATTCAGCCTAACCGATCTCGGACTTGTTCTTGCCAGCGATCGCGATCGCCAGAGTTGTCGAGCACGAGATCGGCGCGATCGCATTTAATTTTGAGCGGCATTTGGGCCGCAATTCGCTGTTGAGCGGCATCGCGATCAAGACGATCTCGCTGCATCAGGCGTGCGAGCTGCTCCTTTGGGGAACACCAGACAACCCAAACTTCATTGACGACGTTGATCGCGTCGGTTTCAAATAACAAGGGAACAACGTAAATCAGGGGATTGCTAGCACTAGGCTGATCGTGCTGAAAGCGTTGATGTACAAATGGATGAATTTGGGATTCAAGCCAGAGACGCTCGGTCGTATTTGAGAAAATAATGTTACCGAGCCGAGGTCGGTTAAGACTTTTATCTTCATACAGTAAATCTTGCCCGTAGCGATCGGCGATCGCGGCTAAAATTGGTGACCCGACGGCCACAGCTTCACGCGCGTAGAGATCGGCATCAAGGATCGTTAGTCCATAGTGATCAGCGACCGCCTTGGCGATCGTCGTTTTCCCCGTTGCGATACCTCCAGTTAAGCCGATAACGTGTCGCGTCGCCATAACGAGTTTGTTTAAAATTAACTAGCATAATATCAATAATTTGAAATTTTTCTTTCATTTTTATCTATTACCGACGGGTTAGCTGATACAGTTTGCGAACTAGATTGAGAACACTATAAGGTACATGCCAAGAAAATCGGGAAATAATGGGGATATAGAATTGGTAATAAGCCCAGCGTAAGTCATACCAGGCTTCTCCCATAGCATCGTGATGCAAGAAATCAGAGACATCAATTATGACTCCATGTCCGTCTAGCATCATGACATTTCGGCCATGAACATCATGAGGGCGTAAACCTCTTTGCTTTGCATACTCTAGCGCAGAATCTACATCTAGAATAACCTGCTCTGGGATGGTTAGACCTCGATGAACGCAGTCATAAAGCGTCACGCCGTAGATTCGTTTTAAGATCAAAAATGAATTATCTGCATAAAAACACTGAGAAAAGGCAGGATGTTCACCAAGATGTTGATATACGAGAATTTCCTCTTCGATACCGGGCCTTCCTGGAGCATAGATCTTCACCACTAACCCAGAACAGTCTGGATGGGCAAAGACGGCAGCATAGTTACCCACTCCGACTAATTCCCAGGGGGTAGGGAAGGCATAGACCTCTACCGGATCGCGAGGGTTAACACTAGACAAGTTTAGATTGGGTAGCAGTTTATGCCTAACGTTAAAGACTAGCGAATCGATCAAAGAAGCATCCATTTTTCTGTGATTTTAGACAAAAAACATCAAGCAAAAACATCAAGCAAAAAATATTGTTTTAAGTGTTAAAATTTGACAAACATATATATATGAATGACGTGAAAGTCTCTAGAGAGATTACATCTAATCAGTTAGACTTTATGTGAATCCTAGCCTTGACTCAAGCGTTTTTGTTACATTAAATATTACGATGCGGAAGTGATGATCGGATTGTTTTTATGACACACTATGCTTAATTTTTTTAGCGATCGCAATACAGGTTTGTAGATCTGCTGTCGTTTTAAATGCCTCTCGATTGACATGGCTCACACTCGCTCGAAATCCATGATCGTGCAGTGCTGCAATCAAGCGATCGCGTTTCGGAATATCCATCTGTCCCCGCTTGCCGATCTCGCCGAGCTTGAAGAAATAGGGCGGCATTTCCGCTTCGTCAATCGCTTGGGTGAGCCAGTCTGCAACGTCCGACCAATGGCGTTTGCTGGCTTCGGTGTGCATCTCCTCTAGGTAGCTGCGATCGTGAAGTTCACCCACCCATTGCGGCCCTGATAACGTTAGCGGCAGGCCATCATGTAGGCAGTTGGCCTGTCCAATTTTGTGCCATGGCAGCACCTCATAGTTGCCACAATCATGGCAGTAGCCCAGGTAGGCGTAATTGCTGTCACGTAATTTTTGTCCCTTCGTTAATCGAACCATGACGCGATAGACCTCACCGCGAAACAGTGAAAATATCGGCGCAATCCCAAAACCTTTGACGGCGGCCTGCTGCTGAAGCGAGCCGATCATTAATCGTAAGCCCTGCTCGTGGGCTGCGGGGTGCGATCGCGCCCGTGCGCCGTAGAGGCGCAGGCTTTGTTCCGGTAAGTGCCCCGTGGCCGTGCGTCCGTCCGTACTCGTGAGGTAAACCAAACCTCCGAGCCGTGCCGCCCACAAACTCGTACTCAGCCAGGGAACCGGCGCACCGAAGCCATCAATATCAACAATATCGTAGTAATTATCGTCGATGTAACATTGAAAAAAGGCGCGATTGGCGTCATTGCTTGTGATAGTTGCGGCTCCGGCGGCAATGGGTACGGCCAAATTTTCGCGCAGCAGTGGCAGCACGTCCGGATTGCCCTCATTCACCAGCAGATCCGTCGCCCCTGCCTCCTGCCAGTAGCGCAGCGCCCGCACACCGCTCCCCGCCATCGCATCCAACACACGCAGCGATCCCAGTCGCGATCGCTCGATCGTTCCCGCCAGTACTGACAGATCACGGCCCAAGCGGCTCGACTTCCGATAAAACGCCTTACCGATCTTAAAGGTGACATCTCGCTCGCGGATCGAGGCTCCGAAAGGTGACTGTTCCGATGTCTGGGTTGGGTTCGATTGATGGTTGAAGTCGAGCAAAATCTGTCAAAATTTAAAGGACTGTATTCCGAAACCATCCAAGGTAAACTACTAAGTTGTGTTACATTTTCTTAGTAAGTAAGGATCTATAGAGCGTTACGAGGCCACTGACCATTCTGGGGTGGGTCTCAAGCCCCGGACTTTGAGCCCGCATCTTGCCTCTATTTCGTTAGATTATACGAAGTCGCCGGGGGATACTCGGAGACTCAAAACGAACGTGGAGGGCGCAT
>CAZFJL010000015.1:0-83115 GCA_964518905.1 uncultured Geitlerinema sp.
TTTCGGCTGCCTTCCCTCTCTCACCTTCCACTTCTCTTTACCTGAGTAGTTACGAATTTAAGCGCTAAAAATCAGCCTTAAATCAACAGCTTGATACCGTTTTAATGCCCTGTTTTAAAACTATGGGTCTAGAGCAAATCTTGTCTGTCTAAGCTACGATCTTATCAAAGATTTCTTTAGCCAATTGACCGTGATCGACCCCTCTTTGCCCGATGCGCCTCCCACTATGTTTGGTACGGTTTATCTCGTGGGAGCAGGCCCCGGCGATCCGGGATTGCTCACTCTCAAGGGTCGCGACTTGCTGCAAGCCGCCGATGTCGTCGTTTATGATGCCCTCGTCAGCGAGCCAATCTTGGCCATGATCAACCCCAGCGCCAAGGTGATCGACGTCGGTAAACGCAGCGGTCGGCATACCCTGCCCCAATCCGAAACGACACAGCTTCTGATTGACCTGGCGCAGGATACCGCCGTGATTGTGCGATTGAAGGGCGGCGATCCGTTTGTGTTTGGTCGTGGTGGCGAGGAGATGGAGGATCTGGTCGCGGCGGGGGTTCGTGTCGAAGTGGTTCCCGGCATCACGTCGGGGATTGCAGCCCCGGCCTATAGCGGCATTCCGCTGACCCATCGCGCCCATAGCTCGTCAGCCATTTTTGTTACGGGGCATGAGGAAAGCGATAAGTATCGCCCGAGTGTGGATTGGCAGGCGATCGCCAAGGCCGCTGAAACCATTGTCATTTATATGGGCATCCACACCTTGCCCCAAATCGTGCCGCAACTGCTCGCCGCTGGGAAAGATCCCGCGACACCGATCGCTCTCATCCGCTGGGGAACTCGCCCCGACAGTGAAACCCTGATCGCCACCCTGGAAACGGTGGTCGATCGCGTCCAAGAAACCGGCTTTTCCGCTCCGGCGATCGCCACGATCGGTACTGTGGTGAACTTGCACCGGTTGCACGTCCATGGAACACCGGTCAATTTCACCTAGTTCCTAAATCTTTGGACAATTCCTCAGACGCCTCACCAGACGCTTAACTGTTTATGTTATGTCGTCAAATATCAATACAACGGTGACGTCACCAAGCTCATATTCTGTTATTTTTCGCTGATTTGTTATGCCATCGCGATCGCCCGATTCATTGAACTTCCACGCGCTCTGTACTGTCATTGAAGTCGAAATTTCCCACGGGAATTGGGGAGCCGTCAGCGATCGACTGAAGGAATGGTCGGCAGGATTTCGCGGCACGATCGTCGAGTCGGCCGATCGTCAACGATTGGTCAAGTTTGGGATTGCGTTGCTCAAGAGTGGCGATGTTTCGGATTGTCGGGGTCTAGCGCCGGTATTTCGCCCTGCCTGTCCCGAGGCGATCGCGCGGCTTCACGAGATGCTGATCGACCCCACGATCGGCTTTGAATCGCGCTGGTTTGCGGGTCAGATTTTGGCCAAACTCAACCAGCTTGACGCGATGGCCGTGCTGGTTGCGACGATCGAATCCCCAGACGAAATGACCGCCTCGATCGCGATCGATACCCTCAGTCATTTTGGTAAAACGGAGATCAACTTATTAGCGGACGAATTAGATCGATTGCCACCGTCTGAAGATCATGAAGCGTCGCGACGATCTATCGTGCGGGCACTCGCGCAGATTAGCGATCCGTTGGTCATCGCACCGTTACGATCGGTGGTTCACGACACCACCCCAACAATCCGCCTGCTGGCGATCGGCGCCCTCAGCACCTTCGATGACGATCGCATCTTGCCGGTGTTACTCGATGCCCTGCGCGACACCAGCGCCCCGGTGCGTAAAGCCGCACTGACCAGCCTCGGCGCCAAAGCACAATATCAGCAGCGCTACCAGTCATCGCCCGCCCACCCGCCTCAACCCTCGATCGACTGGCTGACCCATTTTCAGCCGCTCACCCTCGACCTCGATTTAGGGGTCGCCACTCAAGCCGTGATCGCGATCGGTCGCTTACAGTCCGAAGCCGCGATCGACGTCCTCATTGCCCTGCTCAACTCCCCCTTAACTCCTCTCCCTCAAGCACTGGCCACCGTCCGCGCCCTGCTACAAAACCCCACTCCGCGCACGATCGCTGCACTCCTCGACGCGTGCTCCCTCGAATCTACCCCCCAGGCTCAAGCCATCACGATCGAGATCATTCGCGGCCTGGGTCGATTGCACGAAAGCACGATCATTTTGGACGCCGCGACTTTACTCACAAACTGGTGTGAGCTATACCTTGGAAAGCAGTCGGGACTCCCCCTGATGGAGTATGACCCGGCTTTACTCCAGGCGATCGCCTATAGTCTAGGCAGTCTGGGTCAACCGAATGGGCGTTCCTGGCTCGATTATTGCTCGTCTGATTCGCGCGATCGGGTTCGGATTACGGCCAATGTCGCCATTCAAAAACTGGGTGTTGCACCAGCGGCTGATTAGCCTTTAGATCGTTCTGATTGGTATAAAGTATTGGCTGATTATGCCAAGCAATAGGCCACATTAGTCAACCAGTCTATCTAAAGTTTGATCTACGCCGTTATTTGATCTTCAGTTTTCCTGCTGTTCGATGATTATTTTGCAGATCAAATCTATGTTTGGCTCATTGTTCGATCGATTTCAAGTACGGGCGATCGCCCTATTAGCCTTAAGTACTCTAGTACCCGCCGCCGTCGTCGGTAGCTTCAATATCCAGCGTTCGCGTCAGCTCTTGACCCAGGTTATTGAACGTGAAATGCGGCTCAAAGGTCAAAATAGTACC
This sequence comes from uncultured Geitlerinema sp., assembly GCA_964518905.1. Taxonomy (GTDB): domain Bacteria; phylum Cyanobacteriota; class Cyanobacteriia; order Cyanobacteriales; family Geitlerinemataceae; genus RDYZ01. The sequence goes on from CAZFJL010000015.1 coordinate 2,755, forward strand.
GAGATAATCTCGCTATTTCTCGATACTGTTCGAGCGGATTTAGTGTACCTAAGAGGTGTTCCATCAGTTCAGGAAATTGTGCAGGAACAAGCAGTTCAGGCAAATCCCAATTCTGAAGAGATCACAAAAACCGATGCGCGATCGCGCCTGAGTTCACTCTATCTTTCCTTTGCTCAATCCCGTCCTTACTACCAACAAATCCGCTACCTTGATGCCAGCGGGCAAGAACTGGTTCGCATTGATCGCAAAAATGACGCAGCGATCATCGTGCCCGAGGAAAGCCTACAAAACAAAGGCGATCGAGACTACTTTAGCGAAGCCATGCAGCTCGACCCGGACGAGTTTTATACCTCCGAAGTCAACCTAAACCGCGAAAACGGCGAGATCGAGCGTCCGTATAATCCAGTTCTGCGCTATGCGCTCGCGGTGCGTGATGCCAGTGGCAATACGCGCGGCATCTTGATTGCAAATCTTTCCATGGATTTTCTCTTCGACCTGGCCGAAAACGAGATTATTGACAATGATATTAGCAAGCGTTTAAGCATCGTAAATGAGAGAGGATCATATCTATATGATCCCGACGAAGCACGGCTGTGGGGCGAAGATCTCGGTCATGATCAAACGTTGCGAGATTACATGCCCGCTGATGACGTTGCCCAGATTCTTTCAGGAGCTAGCACACTACTAAACGATTCAAAAAACCTCATATTTTATCAGTCAATTTATCCCGATCCGGACACACGTAGCAATCCATTTACACTCATCTACCAAACCCCAAAAGCTGAGATTTTGGCACCGATCGCCGAAGCGACGGGAATAACGATCGTGGTCTCAATCATTGCCACTGGTGGCTTCATACTGTTAGGTGTTTTTGTTTTCAATCAGCTTGTGGGTAACGTTCATCTCGTCACCGGCAAGCTCAAAGACTTTTCGGATCAAGTCACGGCAATGATCACCCAGCAAGAACAAAATACGCTGCAACAATCGGCCTCCGTCCAGGAAACAACCGCGACAATGGATCGACTCAGCGCCGCTTCAAAACAATCGGCTCAGGAGGCAGAATCGGCGGCTCAACAAGCCCAGCAGTCTCTCGATCGCGTACGATCAAGCTTGACCAGTAGCGATGAAACGCTGGTGGCGATCGAGTCGATCAAGCAAGCCGTTGATGCGATTTCACAGCAAATTGCAACGCTCAACAATCGCGCCGGACAGATCGGCGGTATCTCCAGCTTGGTCGGCGATCTGGCCAATCAAACCAATATGCTGGCGCTGAACGCGGCGATCGAGGCGGTTCGCGCCGGAGTCCACGGCAAGGGATTCGCGGTCGTTGCGGACGAAATCCGCAAGCTATCCGACGTAAGTCAGCAGTCGAGCCAGCAAATCGCCGAGATTGTGTCCGAAATTCGGCATGAAATTAAAGCGACCCTGGCCACTGCGGATGAAGGGTCACGCAGTGTAGAGGTCGGCGTCAGGGGAGTCGAGACAATTACCCAGTCCCTACAAGAGGTCGCAGCCATGATGGACACGATCGCCAGTAACGGCAAGACGATCGCCAACAACTCCAGCGAGCAAGCCGTTTCCACCCAGGAAGTGACCTCCGCCATGATTTCCCTGACGGAAGGCACAGCTCGATCGGCGCAAACCATTCAATCTCTGAAGGAAGGAAGCAGCGAACTCAGTAATGTCGCGTCTGTGCTTCAGGACAGCATCTAAACGATCGGCTCATGTCGGCCTGATAGGGGATCAAAAAAAGCGAGGGACATACGTTAAAAACGTAGTCCCTCGCCTGGTTTCAGTTAATTCGATTGATTCAACTTAAGCGCTAACGCTGGAGATATAGCAGGGAGCGATTGGGTCAGGATAATATTTCTAAACACCGTAGCGCAGGCTTCTAGCCTGCAAAGATCCGGCAGGCTAGAAGCCTGTGCTACGAGTATCCTAACCCAATCGGATTTTGCTATAAAAAGCCGTAGCTGATTCAGCAATTTAGCTTTTTTTCAGCCAGCTAAACATCGCGCGGAGGTCTTTACCAACCACCTCGATCGGATGCTCTGCCTCACGACGACGCATCGCCGTAAAGCCCGCTTTACCCGACTGATTTTCCAGCACAAAGTTACGCGCAAACGTACCCGACTGAATTTCCGACAGGATTTCCTTCATCGCTTGACGGCTGGGCTCGGAGATCACACGCGGGCCGCTGACATAATCGCCGTATTCCGCCGTGTTCGAGATGCTGTCACGCATTTTCGCCAGACCGCCTTCAACCACGAGGTCAACGATCAGCTTGACTTCGTGGAGGCACTCAAAATAAGCCAATTCGGGCTGATAGCCAGCATCAACGAGCGTTTCAAAACCCGCTTTGATCAGCTCGCTGAGGCCACCGCAAAGTACCGCTTGTTCGCCGAACAGGTCGGTTTCGGTTTCTTCGCGGAAGGTGGTTTCGAGGATACCGCCGCGCGTGCCGCCGATGCCTTTGGCGTAGGCCATCGCGATGTCACGAGCTTGACCCGATGCATCTTGGAAGACGGCGAACAGTGCCGGGACGCCTTCGCCTTGTTCGTAGGTGCGGCGGACGAGGTGGCCGGGGCCTTTCGGGGCGGCCATGATTACGTCTACGTTATCGGGGGGGACGATTTGGCCGAAGTGGATGTTAAACCCGTGGGCAAAGGCGAGAACGTTACCGGCGGACAGGTTGGGGGCGATCTCTTCGGTGTAGATCGTGCGCTGCACTTCGTCCGGCAGCAGGATCATGATCAGGTCTGCTTTTTTGGACGCTTCAGCAACGGTGCAGACGGTCAAACCGGCTTCTTCGGCTTTGGCTGCGGATTTACTGCCCGCATACAGACCGACGATGACGTTAACGCCACTATCTTTCAGGTTGAGAGCGTGGGCGTGTCCTTGGGAGCCGTAGCCGATGATCGCGACGGTTTTTCCGGCGAGCAGGTCGAGATTGGCGTCCTCGTCGTAGTACATGCGGGCCATTATTGGGGTATCTCCTTCGATCCAACAAAAATCGTGTGCTTGTGCGAGGCCGGGTCGTGTTTGGCCGTCACACTGATTTGCAAGCACTAGATTCTAGCAAAATACGGGTCTGTCTGTGCGCTTCTTTCAACCGATCGCCAGGGCAAACGCAGACTCCAGAACCGGCATGATCGATCGATGAAAGTGAGGCGCGATCGCGGCTGAATTGCCATACATCCCGACCACTTCACCGCTTCGCATTCCCCTGTCATCCACGATTGGCCGTAAACGATGGCTCTACCTTTGGCGCACATTGTGACGTGGGCAATGCAACCCTACGAGACGCGATCGCTCACCCATCGCTGAAACTCTCGCCGAATCTGACTCATTGGCTCCGATCTCAACCGCGCCACACACCCCGAAACCACGGACGCTTCTAACCCCGGCAGAACCCGACTCTCTATCGCCGATCGATACGTCCCATCCTCTAAAACCCACATCTCAACTGCGCCCTGCCGATAGCGCCACACTTCCTGCACTCCCAACGCTGCATACACCCCCAACTCCGTCGGCGACGTAATGTCTACCTCGATCGCCAAATCCGGCGACGGATCAACCACGCAATCTAACCGCGACAGACCGACCACACGATCAAGATTAGACAGATAAAAACAATCATCTGGCTCGACGCCCACACCCGCCGCTTCACTGCGAAATGTCGTCGAACCCAAACAGACCCAATCTACCTCCAAGGCGTCTAGCCAAACTGTAACCAACATACCCAGTAAACGCGCGATCGATTCGTGTTCTGGTGATGGCATTCGTAGCTTTAAAACGTAATTTTCATAGGTTAAACGCGGCACACGCCGATCGCCCAGGGCTGCAATAATGCGTTCAAATTCTGCCCAATCAATATCGCGCAGCTTCAGACATTGACCCGGAGCTAGCTCAATTTTTTCTAACGCGATCGCATACGTCATCGTGCATTACGGGTCGAACTAAACCTAGTGTAGATGGGATTACGTGATTGCGGCAGCTACATCGGGGGCAGTTGTCCGGGTTGGTTGGGATTGAGTGATCCGGCTTGGAAGCCGCCCGCCATGTTGCGAAAACGGGTGTATTGCGACTCGAATAGAAGTTTGACAATGCCGGTAGGGCCGTTGCGGTGTTTGGCGATGATCATTTCGGTGATGCCGCGATCGGGGGTGTCGGGGTTGTAATATTCGTCGCGGTAGAGCATGACGATGAGATCCGCGTCTTGTTCGATCGAGTTATGAACCACGATGTCATTCGCAACAAAGTTATGAAATTCGGGAACGGTGAGATCGTAAACCTCTGTTTCACCGATGGGCTCGATCGATACAATCTCATCCCAAATCACCTCATTCTGATGGGGAATTGCGAGGTTCTGAGCGACCTTTAATTCATCTAAACGAACCCAGCCGTCTAATACTCGAAACTTATGATTTGCTGTTGCGTCGATCGTTCGCCCTAAACGAGTCGTTAATCGATAAATCAGCTTGATTCCCGTTAAAAATGCATGACTAACGGATGCCGGTTTGAGTTTTAAATCTTGCTCATCTAGCGCCCAAACTCGAACATTTTCACGATCAACTAAATCACGAATCGGGACACGCTCACCCGTTGTTAATGTGACCAATGTATCGCCCGCCAAACAGCCCGATTCGCGTAAATCTGACATCATCGGGCGTTTATTTGTCCGTGCTTCAACACCACGACTAAGCTGCGATAGCGCAATAACCGGCACGTTTAATTCCCGTGCCAAACCTTTGAGCGATCGCGTAATTCGCGATAATTCCTGCACCCGGTTATCACCACCGCCTTCCATGAGCTGTAAATAATCGAGCAATACAAGGCCGAGACCTTGTCCCTGTTCGGCTTGGAGACGACGACATTTCGATCGAATTTCGCTAACAACAATGTTGGGCGTATCGTCAATAAAAATCGGCATTTCGGATAGCGAGGTCAGCGCATTATTAAACGGTTCCCATTCGTTTTGGCTGACCCGTCCGGCGCGGAGGCGGTTGGCTTCGATTCCGGCTTCGCTGGAGAGCAAGCGCTGTACGAGCTGCTCTTTGGACATTTCTAGGCTGAAGATCGCGATCGGGAGTCGATAGGTTTTGGCGATATTTTGCGCGATGTTTAACGCGACGGCGGTGTTGTGAACACAAATATCGTTAGCAATGAAGTTATGGGTTTCGGGAATTGTGAGATCGTAGACTTGGCGATCGCCAATGTATTCAATATTGACAACTGCATCCCAGTAGACATCACTGGTTGCGATATTAATCAGATTTTGATTGCCTAGCGCTTGAGCAAGACAAAATAGGCGACTGCGAGAAAAGTCTCGCTTTCCAGCATGAATGTTTGAGTAGCCTTTAATTCCTGCACGTTTTGCTAAGGATGACCAAGACTCATCGCCTTTCAGGTCTTTTAATTTCGACCACAGTTCACGCGGAATGAGATCTCGATTGCTTTGACGGCGGCGAGCCTGAATCGATTTTTTGGCAAGGTTCACAGCACCTTCCTTACCAAAGATTTCAATCTCTTCGAGAAAAATACAAATCGACTCTGCATGGGTAATATCAAGCTGCCATGCTTGACGGCATTCACCCTTATATCGAATGTTCCGTTCTTTGATTGAGCCAATAATCCCGAATCTCAGCAAAAGGTGCTGTAGCTGTGACACGAGTTCTCGATTGACGGATGTATAACCTAGTTGAACTTGCCCACTTTGAAGGACGCTAGCCCAGCCATCTGTTGTAAATAAACGATTAATAAACAGTGATAGCTGTGATTTAGGCAGTTGAAAAATACAGTTTGGGATTGATTTCTGATGGGCATTTTTACCCCAAATCTGATGAGTTTTTAGCCAGTCTTTGATGATATTCCAATGTTCACGTCGAATAGTATCAACATCTAGGCTTGTAAAATTTGATTCAAGACTGAGGATTTTATTGAGCTTCTCCTCAACCTGACGACTTGGCACACACACGCCATGCTTCCACTGAGAGATTAAAGATGGTGTAACACCAATTTTTTCAGCAATGGCATAGGCAGGCAGCGAGGAGACCTCTAAAGCTTGATTTAGCTCTGCTGCAAATGCTTGACGTTGGCTGTCAATGAAGTCGCGATCGCCGATAACGGAAAACGTTGGAGTTCGCCGACCTTTGGATGTCTCGCAGCGTACTGAGAGGCCAGGAAACTGATGAATGGCATCAATAAACTCAGCTTGAACCACAGGGTTGGAATTGGTAAAACGCGGCACATCAGCCGTGATGGTTCCATCTCCGATAAAGTATGCCAACAGTTTTATTTCATGTTCTGGCATCGATCGCGAGCCAAAAACAGGCAATACACGCGGAACCGCGACCCGATCGCCCACCCGCAACTCACCCAGCGGACGCCAACCGTCGATCGTCAAAAACGGATGCGTTAACGTCGTCTCCACCTGTCGCCCGAGTTGCGTCGTTACCCGAAATACCGGCTTGATTCCATCATCAATAAATTGCGATGGCTGAGTTTGATGCAATTTCCAGTCATCGCCCAACGTCAGCAAGTCGGCGTGTTGTTGACGATATAACTCGCTGATCGTCACCAATTGACCATCAGCTTGCAGAATTTGCGCCGTCTCATGTAAACATTTCCCCATTGACGGCCTGCCCGCCACGATGATCAAATCCGACGGCTGCAACCCGCCCGTCATCGCATCAAAATCATAAAAGTCCGTCAAAATTCCCGGCTGTGCCTGGGATTCATGCTTCGCCTCGATATCCTCAAACGTCCCCACCAACGTCTCGTAAATCGGAACCAGATCCTGCTGTGGCCGCTTTTGCGTCACGTTAAACACCTTTTGCTCCGCCTGATCGAGCACCACCTCCAGATCCGTCGCCGTGTCGTAGCCCATCGCGTCGATTTCACGCCCCGCCTGGATGAGCTGACGCCGCAGATATTTATCCATCACCAGCGCCGCATAGCGATCGATATTCACCGCCGACACCGTGCGATCGACCAACTGAATCAGCTTCGCCTGACCGCCGATCGCCTGAAGCTGACCGAGATCGCTCAGACGCGACGCCACACTAATCAAATCCGTCGGCAACCCCTGACCATGCAAAAACAGCATGGTGTGATAGATCGTCGTGTGACTGCTGATATAAAACGCATCGGGTAGGAGCAATTCCGCGATCCGTCCGATCGCCTCCGGGTCTAGCAAAATCCCGCCGAGGATCGATTCCTCCGCCTCAATATTTTGGGGCGGTAAACGTCCTTCTAAGCCTTCAAAATTCAGCTCGTCTGCCATCGTCTAGACCGCCTCGCTTCGCTCTGTCGTCCCGTTAGTGTCGCTCAGAGTTGGCGTTATGGACAACAGTACGTAGCCCAAAAAAATCAAAGCGACCTACACCACGTAACTCAACCATCCTGGTTGCAAACAAGCTAGAAGCTGATGTTACGCATAACATCGACTAGCTAGCTCGGTCTACTTAGGCAAGGTAAATTTGCTGGGTCGTGTTACGTCGCGAGTCCGTGTTCAAGCGCATAGCGCACCAGTTCCGTCCGGCTATTGGTTCCGGTTTTGTTAAACAAGCGGCTGACGTATTTCTCCACGTTACGCACACTGGTATCGAGCTGGCTGGCGATTTCCTTATTCATCAAACCCTGAGCGACCAGCACCAGTACGCTTTGCTCACGCGGCGTAAAGTCGATATCGACCGGCGTAATTTTCGGCGTCGTTGTTCCTTGATGCGTCAGGATATCTTTGATTTCTTGGATCTGGCGGGCGAGGGTGGCAATATCCGGCGGATCGCTGGCATCAAACGATGTGGCGGCACTGCGCCGATCGAGCAGATTTTCGACGATCGCCACCAGCTCTTCGGGATCAAACGGTTTCGAGAGATAGGCATCACACCGCGCTTGGTAGCCTTGGATGCGATCGGACTTCATGCCTCGCGCCGTCAGAAAAACCACCGGAATACTCTTCAGGCGCGGATCTTCGCGCATTTGCGCCAACAACTGATAGCCATCGACCTCCGGCATCATCACATCCGTGATCACCAGGTCAGGAATCATCGTCTGTAACTTCTCTAGCCCCTCCTGACCATTCACCGCCGTTTCCACCTTAAAACCCGAATCGCTGAGATACGCTTCTACCGCCGCACGCAAACTCGGCTCATCATCCACTAAAAGTAAAGTCTTGGTTATTTCTGTCACGATCTCGCATCTCCGCAAACATTAAGACGGTCACGGCCTGACGGAATTGTTACCAAGTCATCACCGCTTACCTTTTGGCCATTCCAGCATAGCGATAGACGCCACGCAGCCAGGACAAGGAATTACCCCCTTGTCGTACGGCTTGCCGCCAGCCAGATCTCCCGTCTAGACCGGAGATTCATGGTTTGCAAAAGCCCGACGGCCTCTCGATAATAGCGAGAAAACAGGGCAGATCTGGCGGTGCTTTAAGCCTAAACGGATTCGTCTTTATATTTTCTTTGGAAACCCGAAGCTGGGATACCGTTTTCGCGCAATATCCGATTTATGATGTGTTGGACATTTACCGGCCTTTTCGCCCGCTTGGCGATGATCGGCTGACTATCTGTCTTCAGAACTGAAGTAGGAAGCAGGGTCGCAAGACCTGACTAAAGGAGGAATTCGTGTCCGATACCATCATCGAATCGATAGGCGCTTGGGAAATTCTTGACTCGCGCGGTCGCCCGACGGTAGAAGCCGAGGTTCGCCTCGCAAACGGCGCGATCGGTGTCGCCAAAGTTCCGAGCGGTGCATCGACGGGAACCTTCGAGGCGCACGAGCTACGCGACGGCGACAAAAAACGCTACGACGGTAAAGGCGTCCTGCGTGCGGTCGAAAACATCAACGACAAGATTGCGCCGGAACTGATCGGCAAAGTCGATGCGCTCGATCAAATGACGGTTGATGCGGTCATGAATAAGCGTGACGGATCGACGAATAAGGCCAATCTGGGCGCAAACGCAATTCTCGCGGTGTCGCTAGCAACGGCACACGCTGGGGCTGACGCGCTGCAAGTACCGCTCTATCGCTATCTCGGCGGCCCTCTGGCGAACCTGCTGCCGGTGCCAATGATGAACGTGATCAACGGCGGCGAACACGCGGCCAACAATATCGATTTTCAGGAATACATGATCGTGCCGGTGGGTGCGACCTCGTTCCGGGAAGCGCTGCGCTGGGGTGCGGAAGTGTTCGCCTCGTTGAGCAAGGTGCTGGACGAAAAAGGCTTGCTGACGGGTGTGGGCGATGAGGGTGGCTTTGCGCCGAACCTGGAGTCGAACACGGCGGCGGCGGAATTGCTGATCGCGGCGATCGAGTCGGCGGGCTACAAACCGGGCGAACAGGTGGCATTGGCGCTGGACGTTGCGGCTAGCGAATTTTACAAAGATGGCAACTACATCTTTGATGGCAAAACCAACACCCCGGCGGAAACGATCGACTATCTCGCGAACCTGGCGAGCAAGTATCCGATCGTCTCGATCGAAGATGGTCTGCACGAAGATGACTGGGAAAACTGGCAGGCGCTGACGACGAAAATGGGCAGTAGCTGCCAGCTCGTCGGTGATGATCTATTCGTCACCAATGCGAAGCGTCTGCAAACGGGGATCGATAAAAACGCGGCGAACTCGATCCTGATCAAGGTCAACCAAATCGGTTCGCTGACGGAAACGTTGGAGACGATCGACCTCGGTGTCCGTTACGGCTACCGTTCCGTGATCAGCCACCGATCGGGCGAAACCGAAGACACGACGATCGCCGATCTCGCCGTCGCCACCCGCGCCGGTCAAATCAAAACCGGTTCGCTCTGTCGCAGCGAGCGCGTCGCGAAATACAACCGTCTGCTCCGGATCGAAGCGGAACTCGGCAAAAATGCGGTTTACGCTGGGACGATTGGCATGGGTCCGAAAGCCTAGCCATCGTTTAGTTATAGTCAGTTCAATGATTTTCGGAACACCCCGAGAGCGTTGAGCGGAGTCGAAACGCGGTTTACGAGCAAGCAGAATAGAGTCGATATGTCTCGTTTTTTATTGAACTGACTATATGTACTGTTTGTGCTGATGCACGCAACAAAAAGGAGAGGCTGATCTTTCAGATCACGTCTCTCCTTTTTATTGTTCAATTTTCGCCCGTTTTCGCTAACTGTCGTTCAGGCATTCCAACTTTGATCAGCGCTTTAGGAGTTTTCACCCTTACGGATCACCACTAAAGCGAACCACGATCGCGACGCGGCAACTGTGCGAGCTGCGACGAATCGATCAGCCGTTCTAGCGCCACTTCAAGCTGACGGTTGGCATCCAAATAAACCCAGCCCATATCCGTCATTTGCTTGACCTCGAAGTGGAGGTGCGGCCCGGTCGAAAAGCCCGTGCTGCCCACGCGCCCGATCGGGTCACCCTGCTTCACCTCATCGCCGACACTCACCAACAACTCCGATAGGTGACCGTAGAGCGTTTCCGACGTGCCTTCATTGTGCGACAACACCACCGTAAGGCCGTAACCACCGAGATCGGACGACTCGATGACTTCACCGGAAAAGGCCGCGAGTACGGGCGTGCCGTAGGGTGCGGCGATGTCCGTACCGGTGTGGAGACGCTGGGTTTGGGCGATCGGGTGCATCCGGAAGCCGAAGAATGACGAGATCGGCGCTGGAACTGAGACCGGGAAGATCAGGCCGCGATCGCCGTTGCCAATTCGCCCAAAGGGCATCGTCGCAATATTGCGCGTTATTTGCGCTTCGAGCTGGGTGTAGCTCAATCCCGCCGCTGCGTAGGGATCGAAACTGCTGTTGCGATCGCTCAGATTCATCGGATAGATCGTCGTGCCGGTCGCGTAGGATGCACCGGTTGAGCCAGGGGAACGGGACGCACGACTGGCAGAACTGGCAGAACTGGCAGAACTGGCAGAACTGGAGGAATAGGACGGTGATGAAGACGGCGTTGATGCGTAGCTCGAACCGCTGCGACCATTACTGCCATTACCGTTACTGCCAAAGACCGCACCCGCACAGAGTCCATTCGACAGGGCTTGACCCGGTGCTAGGGACGAAGAACAACCAGAATTTCGCTCTTCAAGGACGATCGTCGCATTGCGATCGGGTGAGATCTCGGTTGCGCCGAGACTGTAGTCAGTGTCGTCGATGTAGCTGTGGGTGTAGGCCGGTTCGCTAGGGGCGGGTAGGTCATCGAGCACGGACGGTAGCGGTGTGGCAGGCTCGCTATAAACCGGCTCGACGTAAGCAGGCTCGTCATAGACCGGTTCGACGGGTGCAACCGGTGCATCAAAAATCACCTCAGCCGGAACGCCATTGAGATTGGGTAAATCAGGAGCTGGGGCGCTTACCGTCGGTTCGCTAATGGGAAGAGATTTTTCCAGCGGGTCGATGCCCACCTGAGCGAAGACAGCCCCTCCCCCGAGCAAACCGATACAGCCCAGCGATGTGACGTAGCGCAGATCGATCTTCGTTCGGCGCGACGCGCGAGCTGAGGAAGTATTGTCTTTGGCTGAATGGCTGAGAGACATGATGTGAAGCTGAGAAGATTTAAGCGAGAAGGTATCGAGGCGAGCGGCGTAAGTAGAGACGATCGTCAAACTTAACAATTAATAGTAACGAATTGTCGTGACGTTCAAAGGCAGGCCAGGGTTTTCCAAGGCATCAATGAGGTCAAAAGTTTGTCCGCACGCTAACATTCAGACAGAATCGGGAGATTGACGCGTTGGGGCTGGTCATCAACGTTAATCACTGGATGACTCTCGATCTCAGACGATCTCATAACCATTCCTCTGTTCAAACGGTGTATCCGAGAACTATGAAGGTTTGGATCGCAACCAGGTTCCTTAAACGCACACATTCAGGTCGGCAAAGCTGGATCGACAAAACCGACCATCCTCAATGTTGGAGACGATCGGCCCAGATCATGCCTGTTCGCAATTTGCCCCAAAGTCAGCTTTAGGATTCTTTTTCCCAGAAACCTTGAAATTGACTGATTGCAGCTTGAGCAATATTAAATCCAGCCCAGCCCAACGCTAGAGCGAGGGGAGATAAAACGAAAACCACGCGCAGATCGATATCCATAAGACACCTCTTATCAACAGATTGTTAAAGCATTCTCACAGTACAGGATTATATCTCTCGGTGTGGTAAATCTCGATCTCCGGGGCGTTGAGTTTTGATCCGGAGGCAATCTTCTGATCCCCAAACCATGAACTTATCCGAACAAAGGACGAAGCCTGAAGCTCAAACGAGATCGGCAAGATTGACGTTCAAGGTCTATCACTCATCGGGATCTACCCGTTCGTCGGCGTCAATCTTGCGGCGATCGAGGGCAACGACACAGGCCGAAATTTTGACGAGTTCAACAACAGCTAGACCGGGCGTAAACGTTAGTTGTGTTATCTCTCGGCTTGGGGTCACCATCAGCCTGGCTTATAGCAATATCGCAGCCACAATATGACAAATAATAATTCAGATAACTCTTTTCCACCTCGTTATCAACCAGCATCTTTACCCGACAACGAACTGAATCGGCTAATTGCCCTAGAGCGTTTCCAGATTCTCGATACGCTTCCAGATCCCGCGATCGACGATCTCAGCACAATTGCGGCTCAAATCTGTGGCACACCGATCGGCTTGGTCAGCTTGGTAGATAGCGATCGCCAGTGGTTCAAGGCAAAATGCGGCATTGACGCAACGGAAACATCGCGCGACGTGTCATTTTGTGCCCATGCGATCCTCAAACCGGACGATGTATTTGTCGTCTCAGATACGTTAAAGGATGATCGGTTTGCCGATAACCCCCTGGTCACGGGTGAACCACACATCCGATTCTATGCCGGAACGCCTCTGGTGACAGATGACGGTTACGCTCTGGGTAGCTTGTGTGTTATCGATCGCAAACCGCGTCAGCTCTCGGAAGCGCAGCTTGATGCGCTTGCAGCCTTGGGTCGCCAAGTGATCGATCAGTTCAATGCACATCGCACGCTGCGCCGACTACAGCAGAGCATCGTCCAACTTCATGCAACCCAACTAAGTGCGGTTCAAAATGCCAAGATGTCCGCCCTGGGGCATTTGGTCAGCGGCATTGCCCACGAAATCAACAATCCGATCGGCTTCATCGGCAGCAACCTCCCCCATGTTCGCGACTATACCGAAGAATTACTAACAGCGCTGGCGCTATATCGCCAAGCCTGCCCGGAGCCGCCCGTAGAGATCGCCGAACAGTTAGGAGAGATCGAGATCGATTACGTGAATGACGATCTACCGAAGATTTTGAGTTCCATGCAAGGGGGCGTCAATCGAGTTGTTGAGATTGTGCGATCGCTCAAAACCTTTGTGCGCAGTGATGAAGCTGAGATTAAAGCCATCGATCTCAACACAAACCTTGACAGAATTCTGGTGTTGTTCAACGAGAAATTTGCGGCGACGCCAAACCGATCGGCGATTGAACTGAGCTGTAACTATGGTGATCTGCCGCCGTTGATGTGCTATCCGGCACAAGTCAATCAGGTGTTTTTGAATCTGCTCACCAATGCGATCGACGCGATCGATGCGAAAGCCATCACGACGATCGATTATTCCGGCCACATTAGCGTAAACACGCGCGTAGACGACGATCGCATTCGCCTTGAGATTGCCGATGATGGCATCGGTATTGCGCCCGAACACGCCCGTCATATTTTCGACCCCTTTTTCACAACGAAAGACGTCGGTCGCGGTTCTGGACTCGGTTTAGCGTCTTGCTATGCGATCATCACCGAGCAGCATCAAGGCTCGATCGCCTACCGCCAGCGCCCAGAAGGAGGCAGTTTATTCGAGGTGGTTTTGCCGATCGCTAACCCTCATCTCAGAACATTGATCCAGCACAACTGAGCGTCATTTCTGAGTGCGTGTTACATTTGTTAAAGAAATGTTGATTAATAACGAGATCGACCGATCGCGTCGTGATGTTCGCTGCGCGTAGCGTGTTGTTTCGATAAATGGAGATCGCCTAAATCATGAAATCGTGGAGAGTTGCGCTACTTTGGGCGCTGCCGATTATCACAATCGGATTTTTCATTTGGCAAGGAGCCTTTGCCAATCCGGGGTTTTCCACCGGTAATAATGCCGCTGCGACCCGGATGAGTTATGGTCGCTTTCTTGATTATCTCGATGCTGGTCGGATCACCAGCGTTGATCTATACGAAGGCGGACGCACGGCGATCGTCGAAGCGGTCGATCTCGACCTCGATAACCGGATTCAGCGCTTGCGTGTGGATCTACCGATGGAAGACCCGAGCCTGATCTCGCGTCTGCGATCAGAAAATATTGCGTTTGATAGCCACCCGGTGCAAACCGAAGGTGCGGCCTGGAGCATTCTCGGTAACCTGATCTTCCCGGTGCTGCTGATTGTTGGTTTGTTCTTCCTGTTCCGTCGCTCCGGTGGTAACGCTCCCGGCGGCCCCGGTCAAGCGATGAACTTTGGTAAATCGAAAGCCCGTTTTCAAATGGAAGCCCAAACCGGCGTTCTGTTTGACGATGTGGCCGGTGTTGAAGAAGCCAAGGAAGAATTGGCTGAAGTCGTAACCTTCCTGAAAAAGCCGGAACGCTTCACCGCTGTTGGCGCACGTATTCCTAAGGGAGTCCTGCTCGTGGGGCCTCCGGGAACCGGTAAAACCATGCTCGCTAAGGCGATCGCGGGTGAAGCGGGTGTCCCGTTCTTCAGTGTCTCCGGTTCGGAGTTCGTCGAAATGTTCGTCGGTGTGGGTGCGTCGCGGGTGCGTGACTTGTTCACCAAAGCGAAAGAAAATGCACCTTGCATTGTGTTTGTGGATGAGATCGACGCCGTCGGTCGTCAACGTGGCGCCGGTATCGGTGGCGGTAACGACGAACGCGAGCAAACCCTCAACCAGCTCCTCACCGAGATGGACGGCTTTGAGGGCAACACTGGCATTATCGTAATTGCGGCGACCAACCGTCCTGACGTTCTCGACTCGGCGCTGCTGCGTCCCGGTCGTTTCGATCGCCAGGTCACGGTCTCCGCGCCTGATATCAAGGGTCGCCTGTCGATCCTCGAAGTCCACGCCCGCAACAAAAAACTGGGCGAGCAAGTGTCGCTCGAAGCGATCGCCCGCCGTACTCCGGGATTCACCGGTGCGGATCTGGCGAACCTGCTCAACGAAGCTGCAATCTTGACCGCTCGCCGTCGCAAAGACGCGATCGAGATGTCAGAGGTTGACGATGCCGTCGATCGTGTGGTCGCCGGAATGGAAGGCACGCCGCTGGTTGATGGTAAGAGCAAGCGTTTGATTGCTTGCCACGAAGTCGGTCATGCTGTGGTCGGTACGCTAATCGCAGCGCACGATCCGGTACAAAAAGTGACGCTAATCCCGCGCGGTCAAGCCCAAGGTCTAACCTGGTTTACACCGTCGGAAGATCAGATGTTGATCTCGCGATCGCAAATTCTGGCTCGCATCACCGGCGCTCTCGGTGGTCGTGCGGCA
The DNA here is from genome assembly GCA_964518905.1 of uncultured Geitlerinema sp. Classification (GTDB taxonomy): domain Bacteria; phylum Cyanobacteriota; class Cyanobacteriia; order Cyanobacteriales; family Geitlerinemataceae; genus RDYZ01. The sequence continues at coordinate 18,238 of CAZFJL010000015.1, forward strand.
GAAGAAGTCATCTTTGGGGATGATGAAGTGACCACCGGTGCGGGTGGTGACCTGCAACAGGTGGCCAACATGGCTCGCCAAATGGTGACGCGCTACGGCATGTCGGACATTGGCCCGATGTCGCTCGAAAGTCAGTCCGGCGAAGTCTTCCTCGGTCGTGATTTGATGTCGCGATCGGAGTATTCCGAAGACATCGCCTCGCGGATCGATGTTCAGGTGCGTAACATCGTGGCGAAATGCTACGAAGACGCGCTGGCGCTGATGCGTAACAACCGTGAGGCGATTGATCGCCTGGTGGATCTGTTGATCGAGAAAGAGACGATCGACGGTGAAGAGTTCCGCCAAATCATGGCGGAATACGCTGAAGTTCCGGAAAAAGATCTGTTTGTTCCGGCGCTCTAGTTTGAATCGCTAGGATTAAATAGAGTTAAAAGCGAGGGCGGGAGAGTGTTACAACTCTCTCGCCCTCGCTTCGTTTCTATGGTGAGTTCAATAAAAAACGAGACATTTTGACTCTGCTCTGCTTACCCAAAAACCGCGTTTCGACTCCGCTCAACGCTCTCAGTTATCCAGTAGGGTGGGCACTGCCCACCACGATCAGCCCGCGCACGGTATCCGTAATGGTGGGCGATGCCCACCCTACAAAAGGCTTACGACTCCTAACCCACGATCGCCGCTGCGCCCTGCGGTACTCGCGCCGATCGCGTCCCGGTCAGTTTCGCCAAAACGCCGCCCTTCGGCCCCAGCGTCACGCCGCGTCGCTGGGGAACCACCGGTGTTTTATCCGCCAATTCCAGCGTCCAGCTCTGCACCAACGCCGCCAATACCAGTTTCATCTCGAACTGTGCCAGCGCCATCCCCAAACAGCGCCGACTCCCCGCCCCAAACGGCATAAACTCGAACGGCGAATATTGCCGATCGAGGAAGCGATCGGGGTTAAACGTTTTGGAGTCGGTGTAAATATCCGGGTTATGGTGCAGCAGATAGATGCTACCCATCAGTAAATCGCCCGGTTCGATCGGATAGCCGCCAAACTCCAGCGGCTCGATCGGTGTACGCGGAAACGTGAGCATCGCCACCGGATAAATCCGCAGCGTCTCGTTACACACCGCCGTCAGGTACGGCAAGCGAAACACCGTCATCGGGTCGGCGTCGATATCGATCGCGCCGAGTTCGTCGATCAGGTTGGTGTAAACCTGGCGATCGTGATGAATCCAGTAGGTCGCCCAGGCCAGCGCGGTCGCGGTGGTTTCATGACCGGCAGACAGCATTGTCATCAGCTCATCGCGGAGTTCCTCATCCGTCAGCGTTTCGCCGGACTCGTCGCGCGTATCGAGCAACATATCCAGCACGTCATTACGGCTGGGGTCGGGGTTGGCACGGCGATCGGCAATTTCCGCAAACAGCAATGTATCGAGCTGTTGGCGCTGTTCGAGAAAGCGACCCCACGGACTCCAGGTTCCCCAATCCTGTTGCAAAATCGGAAAGAACAGCACGCTCACCGAAAGGGGCGAGGCCAGCATTTCGAGCATGTTGGTCACGATCAACTTAATGCGGCTAAAGCGATCATTCTCGCGATCGTCGGCTTGCAGACCAAACACCGCCGTCAGGATCACATCCATTGTGATCTCTTGCATCACCGCCCGAGTCATGAACACCTCACCCAGCGGTATACGCTCAAAGGCTTTGCGGGTTGCGCTTAAGATCGTCTCGGTATAGGCTCGCATCCGTTCGCCGTGAAAGGCGGGCATGGTTAGCTTGCGATGGCGACGATGTTCCGCACCACTGAGCATGATCATGGATCGATCGCCCAGCAGGGGTGCGAGCATGGCATTGACCTCGCCCGGTGCGGTGTAGCGCCCATTTTCGTCTTGAGTCAGTATTTCTTGGATCAAGGCCGGATCGGATGTCCAAATCAGACCGCTGGAATTTGCAATGTTGACTCGAAAGGTGTTGCCGAGTTCCGCTGCATTGCGCTCGAAAAACTCATGGGGTTTGGCGATCCACTGGATGTTTTGGAGGAAGGCCGAGGTGTTGGATCGGGGGAGAGTCGCCATAGGTGGGGTCGATCGAGATCGTCTGAAGAAAGGCTGACAGCGGAAGCTGCTCTGGTCTGCATTGTATCGATTTCTCCCAAGGGATCGGTTCTGACCGATCCCGAAAGCCAGAACACATGCATATGGTTAGCTCAATTTAGCTCAATCATTTTCAAAACAGACCGAGAGCGTTGAGCGGAGTCGAAACGCAGTTTTTGAGTAAGCAGAGCAGAGTCTGCATCTCAATCCATTCGCTTGGGCATCAGCCAGCGGCCAAACTGGGCGTAGAGAGCCGGAATCACCAATAGGGTCAGGGTGGTGGAGGTGAACAAGCCCCCCAAGACCACGATCGCCAACGGCTGCAAGATTTCGTTGCCTGCACCACTGGCGATCGCCAGGGGCAACATTCCCAAGGCCGAGGTCAAGGCCGTCATCAGAATCGCATTCACCCGATCGAGGGAACCTTGGAAAACAGCGTCCTGGAGCGATAGCCCTGCCGAAAATTTGGCGCTGTAGTTATCCACGAGCAGTAGCCCATTGCGGACGGCGACCCCGAACAGCGTGATAAACCCGATCAGCGACGCCACCGAAATTACACCGCCCGTCAGCAGGATTGAGACCATGCCGCCCACCAGTGCCAGGGGCAGGTTGATCATAATGGCAACGGTGGCGGGCAGCGATTTAACGGAGAAAAACATCAGGATGGTGATCACGATCGCCGCCAGGACGCTGTAAACCAGTAGATTATTCGTGGCGTTTTGCTCGGCTTCAAATTGGCCGCCGTACTGAATGAAGTAGCCACTCGGTAGCGGTACGGTGTCGCGAATCTGCGCCTGAATGTCGCCCACGACGCTACCCAAATCTCGATCGGCGACGTTCGCAGACACCACAATCAAGCGCGATACATCCTCACGGTTGACCACGTTCGCCCCCATGCCGTAGCCCACGGCGGCCACGTCGCCCAGGGTGATCCGTTCACCAGTCGGCGTCGCGATCGGAATCGCGCTAATGGCATCCAGGCTATTGCGGGCGGCGTCTGGCAGCGCCACGATCACGTCAATTAGTTGCTGATCTTCCGGCACTTGGGCGACGACACGCCCGTTCAGAGCCGTTTCTACGACTTCGGAAATCTGAACCATCGTCAGACCATAACCGGCGGCGGCGGCGCGATCGTACTGGATTTGCACCTGACGGATGGGGAGCTGCGGCTCAAGCTGTAAATCGACGACGCCTGCGATCGGCTCGATCGCGTCGCGCACCTCTTCGCCGATGCGGCGCAGCTCTGCCAGGTCGGAGCCGAAGATTTTGATGGCGATCGCGCTGCGTACCCCCGATAGCACCTCATCCATACGGTGGGAAATGAAGCCGCCAATATTGGGCGCGACTCCCGGTAAATCGAGGAATGCTTGCCGTAGTTGTTTAATGCTAGCCTCGCGATCTTTAAGCGCAGCATCGCTGAGTTCAATATCAACGTGCGCCATATTCACGCCCGCGCCGTCCGCATCTCCCGGCGATCGACCCGCCCGCACCTGCACCCATTCATACAGCGGATTACCCGCAAGGGTGTTGACCAGGGCTTTACCCGCGCCATTGGTGATATCGAGAGAAATGCCGGGAAACAGCACCATCGAGTTCACCAGAGATTTTTCCTGGAACTCTGGCAAAAAGACCCGCCCCAACGACGGCACGATCGCCGCTGATGCCACCAACGCCGCCAGCGATACGGCAAGTACAATCCGCGACGCCCGCAGGGAAAAGCCCAAGAGTGGACGATAGATCCGCTCTGCCAAACGTGAAACAAAAGTGCCGTCATGCGGCAAGGTTTGATTCGCGAGCAAAATCGCGCACAGGGCGGGCGAGAGGGTCATCGCCACCAGGGTCGAGGCCAAAATTGAGAAGAGATACGCCAAACCCATCGGCGCAAAAATACGACCTTCGACACCGGTGAGGCTAAAAATGGGGGCGAAGACCACCACGATGATCACCGTCGAAAAGATCACCGCGAGCCGCACCTGCACCGAGGTCTCGAATACTATCTGGAATGGCGGTTTTGGATTGTCCTGCGTTTGGTTTTGCCGTAAACCGCGATAGCAGTTTTCCATATCCACGATCGCGTCATCCACCACCGACCCGATCGCCACGACCAGACCGCCGAGGGTCATCGTATTCAAACCCAGGCCAAAGGCTTGCATGAACAGCAGACCAATTAGCAGCGATAGGGGAATAGCACTGAGGGTAATGATGGCGGTGCGCCAGTTCATCAAAAACAGCAGCAGGATCACCGAAACAATCACCACCCCTTGAAATAGGGAGCCGCTGACGTTACGGATCGCAGCGTCGATAAAGTTGGCCTGTCGAAACGTGCGGGTCACCTGCACATCCGCCGGAAAACTGGGCTGCAACTCGGCAATCACCGTCTCTACGGCATTCGTGACGGTGGGGGTGTCCACTTCGGGCTGTTTGTTAATCATCAGCACCACCGCAGGCCGACCGTTCAGGCTGGCATCACCGCGTTTGAGCGCCGCGCCGGTCTGCACCGTCGCCACATCCCGCAGCAAAACGGGTTCGCCGTCCCGTACCGTCACCACCGATCGCTGTAAATCCTCGATCGACTGCATTTGCCCCAAACCGCGCACGAGCAATTCTTGACCGCCACCAATCAAAAAGCCACCGGGCGCGTTGGAATTGGCTCCGGCAGCGGCGATCGTTACGTCATTCACAGACAGGTTTCGATCCCGCAGCTTGGCCAGATCGATTAATACCTGCTCCTGGCGATCGTCACCGCCATAAATCGTCACCTGAGAGACTCCCGCCACCGAGAGAATCTGATTTTTTAAGGTGACATCCACCAGACGGCGCAGATCCATCATCGAGGTCTGCCCGGACTCGTCCACAGTAAAGGCGTATTGCAGGATCGTACCGAGCGGCGAGACGAGGGGCGAAATTTCCGGCGGGTGGGCATTCTCTGGCAGTTGATTGGTGACCTGTTGCAGTCGTTCCGTCACGGCCTGTCGCGCTTGATAAATATCAGCATTCTGGTTAAACACGACACTGACCATCGCAAGCCCGACCTTGGAGGACGATCGCACCGTCGTCACTCCCGGCAAGCCATTCACCGCGCTTTCGATCGGCACGCTAATCTGGGTTTCCACCTCTTCCGGGGCTAGCCCGATCGCTTCCACCTGGATGTCCACCTGGGGCGGGGCAAAGGGGGGGAAGACATCCAGGGGCATTTGGGTAACGCTGAAGACGCCCCACAGGGTAACCGCGATCGCCCCCGCCACGATGAACCATCGCTGGGCAATGGAATTCTTGAGGATTTGATTCAGAACCGCATTCAGCATCGACCTAAGCGTCTCCCTTCTTGCTGCGACCCACCGCAAACACGGCTCCGGCGGTTAGGGCGATGCCTGCGCTAATGGCCACGATTAGGCTGATTTTCCCGCCCGTTGGCTCGCCCGTCGCGTCTGCGATCGACTCACTGGCTTCACCCGCTTCCGTCGAGCTGGCTTCTGTCTCGCTGACGCCCGGTTCGCTGGTTTCTGCCATCGGTGTACTCGGCTCCTCTGCTGGGACATCACTTGCCGTGGCGTCCGTCTCCTCAGCGGTTGCAGTTTTGCGGGATTCGGCATAGAGGGACAAACTGCCCTGGGTGACCAGTTGCTCCCCGATCGATAGTCCTTCGACCACTTCAATCATGTCGCCTGCCGTGGCTCCCGTGATTACGGGCACAGGCTCATAGAAATTCTCGTACAGCACAAACACCAGTTGCTGGCCGTTATCGTCCACCAGAGCCGAGACAGGGATCATGACTGCGCTGCCGTCGTCGGTGATCGCCTCGATCGGGCTGGCCTGAATGCCGAGCAGCGGATCGTTTTGGGGATTCACTTCGACACGATCAATCCCGCCTTCGGCCTGAAATTCATCGCCATGACCCACGTGAGCGAGGGCATTCGGAGCGATCACCGCGAGGCTAACAGACAGAATCGAACTCAATAACGGTAAGCCTTTCATAGAGATTTCCTCGTAGTTTCGATCGCGCGAAATAAAATCCCTAACACAATGCCACAGAGACGATGAAAACTAGGTGAAATGGTCGCTCTAAGCGAAATTTGCCGCCGAAAAGATTTCTCGATTCAAAACAACACCAAACCCCCCATCCAAAAAAACGACTCCAACACTCAATCTAAAAACCGATCGCGATCACCCTACGTAATACTCACACTGCGCCAATGGGGACTCTCGATCGTGAGTATCGTTTCGCTGTCCGCGATGACTGACAACGAGCTATATACCCGCCTATGTAATGGCGATTCGTCTGCCCTTGGCGAAATTTACGATCGCTATGGCAATCTCGTCTATAGCCTTGCACTCAAAGTGTTACGTCGTCCTACCGAAGCCGAAGATCTCGCTCAAGAGATTTTCCTGGCACTGTGGAAAAAGCAAAACTTCAACCCAAATCGGGGCAAATTGAGCAGCTTTCTGGCTATGCTGACCCGATCGCGAGCCATCGATCGGCTCCGGTCCCGTCAACGCGCCCAAAACTTTGTCAATCGCTGGGGATCTGTCATGACCGATCACACCTTCGATACGCCGTTTGATTCTGCCTCGATCGAAGAGCGGCGTGAAACCGTTACGGATGCGCTCTCGCAGCTACCCGACAAATACCGGCAAATCCTGGAGCTAGCCTACTACGGCGGTATGAGTCAATCGGAAATTGCGGCGCAGCTTGATGTTCCCCTGGGGACGGTCAAAACCTGGTCTCGCCAAGGATTGCTCAGTCTGCGGAAGCACCTGCAAGCCTGGATGGGTTAACGCAAATTGCGGGGAGCGGCGCTTATTCTTATTCAGATTTGAGCCGTTTCAATCCAGCGAATGATCTCAATCATCGGCCACTGAGCAACCCACCATTGCCCCACCATTAATCCGTTATCGTTTCACAACCCAGGTTTTCAATGCCTTTTCACTCACTAAGGGTTCGCACCTAGACTGAAGATCAACTTTTGTCGAGCATCGAGATTTGAATCGGGAGGATCACGCTCGTGTCACGGGAAGACTTGAAAGGAAGCATAAATGAATTAGCAGCGGGCTATGTGCTCGGCAATCTCTCACCGGAGGAGGCCGAAACGCTGCAACAGTACGTCAGTCAAAATCCAGAGTTTGCCGCCGAAATCGATCGGCTATACGACATTCTGGGCGTGATCCCCTATGCCTTGACCAAGGTTGATGCACCGATAAATCTACGTACTCAGCTATTGGCAACAATTATCGATTCTGATGTCGATCTCGATCTTGATCTCGACTCCGAATTGATTGCCGTCTCCCCGCACCCAGCCGATGCGCCGTCGATCGCACAACCACCGCCCTCACGACACACTCCACATCAAGCTCCACCCGAAAAACCCCACAACAAACCCCACGACAAACCCCACAAAACAGACTGGCGATCGTCTACATCCCCTAAACCAACTCAACCAACGCCGATCACACGCTACCGGGTCGGGCGGTGGGTCGGTCGATCGGCTGCCGCTGCGGCGATCGTTTTCGGGCTGATGAATTGGCAGATGCGTCGCGATCTGGCCGTCACACGCACAGCACTGATCGAGGCTCGCGATCGGGTCAGCGAACTCGAAGCGGTCGCCGACGCCCAGATCTCGGATAACATGCCCATTCTCCAGCCCGATGCCACATTGGCCAGCGCTTGGCAGTTCGATCGGTTGATCGACGATCATCGCCTTGCAACCCAAGACATGAGCCACGGTTACGCTTTCCAAACCTCCAAAATCCTCGAAATTGTGCAGCAATTTCAAGACGATTTCGAGTTTGCCCCCGCCCTGCCTGTCCTCAATAATCCCAGCGTTCGGCTGATCAGTGGCTCTTTTTGCGACCTTGGTCAAATTCCCGGTTTTCGCTTCAGCTACCAGACAAAGGATGGGCGAAAACTTTCGCTATATCAGGTCGGAACCCCTGACGATCCGCTCATATTGCCGGATGCAACTCAAGGACGATTGCACGTTCGGCAAGCAGGCCAGCCAGAAATCATCCTGTGGTCGAACGATGGCTTTGATTATGCGCTGGTGGCCGAGATGTCACGGGAACAACTGGAGACGATCGGCTCGATCCGCTATCAAGCAGTGTCTCGCTAGGGGGTCGCCGAAGGGGGTTGTGGCCTTAAGCAAGCACAAAAAAGCGAAGCCGGTCTGAGCTTCGCTTTGAGTTTGATGGCTTGAGTTTGATGGCTTGAGAGGGAAAAATGCGATCGTCATAACTGAATCAACGATCGAACTTCACACAACAGGATTCCAAGATTCACAGTCTAGATTCGACCTAGGCTTAACCCAGATTCAACCCACCGAACCCCGAACGCGATCGAACCTAGAGGCCACCGCGTGCCCAGACCACGAGCGAGATTGAGAACGAAAACATAGCCAGCATTCCAGCCCAGCCCAAGCTTAAAATATCCATGAATTTAAAACGCCAGATTGACATAAATTTCACTGACAATCATAGGCTATGAGTTCACGTCAGAGCTAGGGGATTTCGGAAATCTCTAGCGCGTCGGCATTGAGCATCGTTAGCGCTGCTTGTTCCGTAGCGCCCCCGACATACACCGCGTAGGTTCCCGCCTGCCAGTAGCCGCTTTGACCGACCGCGCCCCGCGAACAAAAGCGATCGCCATTGTGATCCATGCTAACGACGAGGAGGGTCGTCTCGGGAGTGGCATCGATCGGGTTGAAATTGAGATAGAAAAAGTCTTCTTCGAGGGTTACGGTTGCGGTGGGTTCTGCCGGAATGTAGCCGCAGTCGGTGGTGCGCTGAAGGGAAACCCGTCCCGGTAGAGCCACGCGACGAGCCTCAAAGCCTGCGGTGAGGCTAAATGCAGAGGTTTCGCTTTGAGCCGAGACAGGAATGGTGGCGAAGAGCCCGATCGCGATCGGTAGCGTCCAGCCCAGCCAGTGCAGCCACGATCGCCAGTTCAGCCCTGAAGCAAGGAAAGATTCGGGGGCGTTCAGGTTGGGATGGTTTGGATAATATGAGTGTCGTTGCATGGTGGTCTCCTGGATCGGGAGCGATCGCCAGGGTTCTGATTTTGACGGTACAAATCGGTCAACAGCAGCACATGATCGCTAGCGTCTCTACCTATCATTTTACGAAAAAACACGTCTGTGGCGACGGCTCTACGCCCAAACGCGCCTCAAACTTAACTAAGTCGCGCACTGTCCGGCCTCGATCGCCAGCCTGACCCAAAATCCCGCTAGGATAATGTAACGAACTGTTACGTTGTTGTTGCGTTTTTCTGAGCCGATCGCATGTCTTCCTCGCCCAGCACTCCAACCTTGTCTCGCTCCCATGTTCTCGTTGTTGGCGCGGGGATTGGTGGCCTCACGGCAGCGGCTCTGCTAGCCAAGCGAGGGTATCGTGTTAGCGCCTATGATCTGGCGATCGTGCCGGGGGGGTGCGCGTCCACCTTTCAGCGCCGGGGCTTTACGTTTGATGTGGGCGCGACCCAGGTGGCCGGACTCGAACCGGGTGGCATCCATCACCGCATTTTTAGCGAACTCGGGATCGATTTGCCCGACGCCACCCCCTGCGATCCATCCTGTGCCGTCATCCTACCGGGTGAAACTGAGCCGATTAATATTTGGCGCGATCGGGACAAGTGGCGATCGGAACGTCAGCGCCAGTTTCCTGGTAGTGAACCGTTTTGGCAGTTGATGGAAACGATGTTCGAGGCGAGCTGGGCGTTTCAGTCGCGCGATCCGGTGTTGCCGCCGCGCGACCCCTGGGATGTGTGGCAGCTTACCCAGGCTTTACGTCTCGATACCCTGGTCACCGTGCCGTTTACCTTCGCGACGGTGGGCGATGTGCTGCGTTTATTTGGCCTCGATAAACAGCCACGTCTACGCACGTTTCTTGATTTACAGCTCAAGCTTTATTCTCAAGTGGACGCGGAAAACACCGCCTTTCTCTACGCGGCGACGGCGCTCGGTGTGTCGCAAACGCCGCAGGGTTTGTACCATTTCCACGGCAGTATGCAGGTGTTGAGCGATCGCCTCGTCTCCGCGCTCGAACACCACGGCGGTACGCTAAACATGCGTCACGCGGTAACCCAGCTAACCACCGATCAACACCAAGGTGATCGCGTGGTGTCGGCGACTATCCACAATGTCAAAACCGGCGAAATTGTTACGGAGTCGTACGATGCGGTGGTGGCAAACGTGACAGTGCAAAATCTGGTGTCATTGCTCGAAGACCCCACCGCGATCGATCCCACCACCCAGAAACCGGCGTTACCGCGATCGATGCGGGGCTACCGTCAACGTGTCGAAACGCTGCCCCCCGCGTCCGGTGCGTTTGTGATTTATCTCGGTGTTGACGCTGCTGCCATTCCCGCTGGCTGCCCGCCACACCTGCAATTTCTTTACGATCCGGCACAGCCGATCGCCGACAATAACTCGCTATTCGTCTCCGTGAGCCGCCCCGGTGACGGTCGCGCCCCCGACGGTCTCGCCACAATCATCGCGTCTTCCTTTACCGACACCGATCGCTGGTGGAACGACGACACCTACGCCGATCTCAAGCAAGCTTATACTGAGAGTGCGATCGCCCGTCTATCGAGCTATTTCAAGCTAACGCCCGAGACGATCATCTACACCGAAGCGGCGACCCCGAAAACGTTTCAGACCTTCACGGGACGCGATCGGGGCGTCGTCGGCGGCATCGGTCAGCGTGTCCCCACCTTTGGCCCCTTCGGTTTCGCCAACCGGACGCCCCTACCGAATCTTTGGCTGGTGGGCGACTGCACCCATCCCGGCGAGGGTACGGCAGGTGTGAGTTATTCCGCTTTAACGGCAGTGCGTCAGCTTGAACGTTGTATCTAGCGGCCTAATTATCTTTAAACGTCACGCTTATTCATTCCTAATAATCAGTCAATTTCAGCGTACTATTCGACTTCATTAAGATTCGTTGCCTGCATTGATTTAAAATCCCTTGGGAGTAGAAACGTTACTGCAATTTAAAGTCAATAAAATTTAGATTTTTTTTTTTGGAAGTAATCTCCCCTAATACGAAATCCGACTGTGTATAAGCTTAGATCGTCGATCTAGGCAGACACCGCACTTCGACTCCGCTCAGTGCTCATAGACGCTTTTGTCTTTTTCCTAGACAGAACCGGATTTCGTATAACTTGCATGGCAGAATCAGTCTTTTAGCTAAGTTTTTCTTTCTAAATTTTGCAGCAAGAGAGAAGAATCTCATGATATGTATTGACTTTATTGTCATTAGAGCCCAGTTATGACGGTTCTTTGGAAATTGTTGAACGCTGCTTTAGGTGCTTAAAATTAGCGTCAGTTACTTTGAGGCAGGCGTAAATCATGGCCTATATCGTTTCTGATGCTTGTGTACGTTGCAAGTACTCTGACTGTGTCGCGGTTTGTCCCGTAGATTGTTTCTACGAGTTGGATGAAATGCTCGTGATCAATCCGGATGAGTGCATTGACTGTGGGGCGTGCGAGCCAGAATGTCCGAGTACGGCAATCTTTGATGAGTGGAGCTTACCGGAGAGTCAACTGGCAATGGTTGAGTTTAATGCGGTGATGAGTGGTGCTCTGAATGCATCCGATGCATACAATACCTATTCAAATGTTCCCAACGCAGAAAATATTGTTGAAATGCAAGACCCACTGCCAGGAGCTGACGAGGCTTCCGAGGAGACCGGCAAAATTCAAGAACTCGCCGAAACATACGGTTTTGATCCGACCTCATCTGATTCGTATTATTAGTTAATGCAGACGACCCCAATCAAGCTAAACGTTTAGGAGTAAATTTGATGAAACGACGTAACCTTCTTGCCGGGACGAGTGTGGCTCTCGGTGCTATGTTCCTGCATGGCGCTCGCCACAATGCCAATGCTGCTAGCACCGCGACGATGACATCCTCTATGGTGCAAGCCTCAGGTCATCAGCCACGCGGCTGGCTCCGTCAGGTGAACCTTACCCCAGCTCAAGCGGCTGAGATTCAGAAAATTGATCAGAAATTTTCCGCTTCGCTTATGGCTCATAAACGAGCTGTCAAGCGCGAAACAACAGCACTTCGTAGTTTAAAGCAACACACCAAGGCCGATACGGCTCAACTCAAAGCCCAAACAAAACGGCAAGCGCGAGCAATCCAAACCTACGAAGCGGTACTCGGCGCGAAGTGTTTTGCCCGTAGCGAGGTGCTCACGGCTCAACAACGTCGTCAAGTGACTCACTTTCTGGCGAAGCGCCCAGATCATTCCTCTTACGTCGCTGCAATTTTGGCAGCTTGATGAACTAGAAACGGAATTTGATTCGACATAACTCATATAGCAAAAAACGATTTTGTTAGGACGTACAAAAAAAGCTGAGAGCACTGAGCTTGTCGTTGGCGTAGCCTTCGCTCTGCGAATAGTGCGGTTTTTAGCTTAAACAAGAGCGTCCTAATACGATCAGTTTCTGCTATATTTTGACTCCAGAAAATTTAGTATGCGTTTGCCCTGGCCCAGCATCCACGCGAGTGCAACTTGTGGGCTAGATCCATCAACAACTGCGAAGCAATCCCCCAAACGCTCTACGTTGCGATGTTGACGATCTGCGGCAACTGCTCACACAGCGCGAGAAAAGCGGGACAGGCTTCTGTGGGCTGGATTGAATCGGGCTTGCTCCAACGGAACGGGGCTTGCTGCGCTGCGGATAGCCAAAGCAGGCGCTTGGCTCGGGTCATAGCAACGTACAGCAAACGATATTCTTCCGCGCGTTTGACCCGATCGGCGAGTTGCCAATCGTCGGTCAGGGTGATGTGATGCCGATCGCTCGGTGGTGGTGTTGGGGTCGCGGCAGCGTCGGCCAAGATTTGCGCGTGGAGCGATCGCCGCAGTCGCGCTTTTGCTACCTCTGGCAGTGCCACATTGCCAAGAAACAGCCAGGGCTTCGGAACATACAGCGAACCGGGAATCGAATCGGCATGGAGAAACGGCACGAACACCACATCCCAATCCAGTCCCTTCGCCTTGTGCATGGTTAACACCGTCACCTTCCCGCGCTGCATGTACTGCGACTCGCTATTTTCGATCTCGACCGACTCAAAGCGTTCGGTTTCAACGATCGCCCTCAGCAGTTCGATCGTGTCACGCAGGGAGGAACCCTGACCGGTGGGGCGCAGGACGCGATCGGCGAGTTTTTCAGCGGTGGCGAGTTCGGCGGCGTCGTAGCGGAGGGCGAAGGCGATGAAGCCGATGAGGTGGGATTGGGGCAGGTTGAGACGAGCGCGAAGCAGGGATTGGCAAAAGTGCGCGGCCTTCTTGGTGGCGTCGTCTAGCGGTGGATCGAAGGTTGTCGGATAGATGAAGCGTTCGGGACGAATGGCGAGTCGATCGAGATCTTGCTTGGGGCAAAGCTGACGCGCGGTCAGCAGGCGTAACACCGCTTTGAGGTTGTTGGGCGAATGAGGCCGATCGAGAAAACGGAACACCTGCAACATTTCGCTGGGAATTTGACTGGCGCGTGCGCCTTGGGCGACATCGCAAATTCTTGATTGATCGAAAAACGTCAAAAGCCGATCGACGATAAATTTGCCGCGATCGTGGGTTCGCACCAGGATCGCGATACTGGTCTGTGGGTCGTCGGCGAAAATTTGCTGAATCCGTGCGGCTAGCTGATTTACGGTATCCTCGATCGTCTTGGGGCGGTGTAGCTCGACACCGGCATCGATCGGCGCGGGGTTGGCGTTAGGCTGCGGATCGTCGGCATCCACCGGATAGATATATTGACGACGAAAGGGCAATTCGCCACCGCTACGATCGCTCTCCCAGCGATCGTTAATCCAGTCCAGGACAAAGTTCGCCGCATCGAGAATGACCGGGGCGCTACGACCGGCGCGATCGATCGTCGCAAGCTGACCGAGGCGATCGCAGCGCTGACAAAATTGGCGAAAGAAAATTGGATCGGCGGGGGTAAAGGTGGCGTTAATCGCCTGGTTTGGATCGCCGACGCGGATCAGGTTACAGCGGCGGGGTGCGTTCGGTTGATCGGGCGATTCGGGATCAAGGGCGAGCTGCTGGAGTAACTGAGTTTGCAGCGGTGAGGAATCCTGCGCCTCGTCTTCAAATACGCCAAAAATCTGGGTTTGCCAATGTCGCCGTGCGTCGGGATTGTCCAGCACACGTAGCGCGGCCAACATTGTATCGTCGTAGTCGATCGCCCCTCGATCGCGCAGCATGATTTCATACTGTTCATACAGCCCAGCAGCTATTTCCAGGACGGGATAGTCGATCGCGTTGCCATCATTGTGGCGATCCTGCTGAATCACTCGCCCCAGATCTCGCAACTCCGCCGGTGTCAGCCCCGAGGATTTCGCCTCATGTACAGCGGTGTGGATTAAATTCGGCAACAGCTCCGAGGTTAAGACCGATCGCCGCCGTAGCCGCTCCGTTTCTTCACCATCAAACCCCGTCCCCACGAGCAACTGACGATATAAATCGGGATGATGCGTCGCCCAGCGCTCAATGCATGCCAGAAGCGATCGCCGATCGCGATCGAGCTGTATCAGGTTCAGCGTATCGAGATCAATCCCCGACAGCTCCGGGTGACGGGTGGCAATATTCAGCGCCAAGCTGTGCAGCGTCGAGACAAAGAAACCGCTGACCGGCAAATTATGTTCCTGGAGATAGCCGCGCACCTTGCCTTTCAAGCTCGCCGCTGCCGATCGCGTAAACGTCACCACCGCCAGCCGCCGCCGCCCACACAGGCCAAACCGAGCGATCGCCGAGGCGACCCCCGCCGCCATCCCTGTCGATTTGCCCGCACCGGGAACCGCCGACACCGCCAGCTCGCCTCCCGTCCAGTCGGCCATCTCCCGCTGTCCCGGTCGCAGCCCCGATCGAATCGCCGCCAGTTTCGCCGCGATCGTGGTCTCGTTCCTCGCTTCGGCTGTTGTCATGCTGAATGCTTGCCCTGCGGACGTGACGTTTATATGCGTGGCATTTTATATGCGTGGCATTTAGTAATTAGGAGTCGCTCCTGACGTCGGACTTTTTGAAAAAGTTCAACCTCTCTCAACACAGCCCTAACCCCCCGGCGTATATTGCGCCAACCGCTGACCCTGCGGATCAAGCACATCGATCGCAATTCCCGAACTCTCGCTAATCGCCTTCAGCGCATCGATCGTACTTTGCAAATGCTGCTCCAACTGCACCCGCGTTTCGACCGACTGATTCGCCGCCGCCTGCTGATCAAGCTGTCGCACCGTCGCCAGATAATCCGCCCGCAAACGCACCACCAGGCGAGACTCGGACACGGTATGGCTACAAATTTGGGTCGTACTCGTGCAAAACTCAGCCAGATTTTTAGACGTCTGGTCGAGCATTTTTGCCATTTCCTGTCTGGCAACCGTCTGCGCCAGCGATCGTGTATGAGACTCAAGCGCCGCGCGAGCATTTTCCGCGTACGTGCTTTGGGTCGGAACTTCGCGCACATTGGCGATCGCCTGCTGCCAAAAGCTGATCGCCTGCGGCCAGCGTTTTTCATTCATCGCCACCCGCGCCCGATCCGCCGCCTCGGTCGCCAACTGGTAGCGCAACGCCCCCGTCTGTTCGCGCCCCTGCTGACGTTGCGCCGAATCCCGCTGCGGCGTGTAATCCTCCAGCAGCGTTTGCGCCGCCTCCTCTCCCGTGGTTCCACCCGGCACACGCATCAACGACTCGATCGCCAACTGCCAGCTCGCATGAGCCTGCTGCCATTCATCCAAACTCGTCGCGCTGGTCTGACGATCGCCCGCCACCTGTGCCGCCAACCGCGCCGCCGCCACATTTTCCTCCGCCCGCTGCTCTAGCACCGTCCGGCGACGAATCGCATCCAAATGATCGCGATACTCATTTAACTTCACCAGCGCCACCGGATACGCCACATTGCCCTCCGGGATCTGCTCCAATCGCGCGATCGCCTGCCCCCACAAATCCTCAAGCTGCTGCCAACGCTCCAGCGGATGAGGTGGATTTTGGCTCAACTGCGACGCTTCCCAGCCGATCGACAGCGCCGCAATAATATCGCGGAGATCATCCTGTACCGCCGTTAACTCATTCTGTTGATCCGCCGCCTGCGCCCCATGACGCGACCAAGCCGGAATCGGAGCTACCAGATCACGGGCGATCGCCACCTGCGCCCAACTGCGCTCCAGGTTCGCCGTACTGGGTTCATTGCGTAAACGTTGCAGGGCTTCCCCCTCTAGCGCCGTCGCCCGATCGAGCTGATTGCAGCCCCCGACCACACAGGGTCGCGTGATGGCGTAAGCCGCTGCCCCCAGAGCCATCGCTCCCGCACCGACCCCGAGGAGTAGCAAACCGACACGTTGCCGCCAAGGACGCGATCGAACCATAACGGAAGCACCGCGAGACGGTGGGCGATCATCAACCGACGGAACAGATAGGGATGGACTGGGCATGGCACAGATATGAGATCAACAGGGCAAAGAAAAACAGAAACGCAGACGAGGAAGAAGCAACGCGTCAAACACAGGACTAGGTTTACAGAAGTACATCAAAATCACCCGAATTTAGGAGACCCAGAGTCAGGATTTAGTGATGATGCGCGGCTTTAATTTTAGTTCAGTACCTTCAGTCCGGCGATCGTCCAAGGTTGAATTCAACCGCCTGATGCCTACCTTTGCCCACACAGGGCTGCGATCCAGCCTCACACGTATTGTAGCGAGCGGAACTTCGCCCCCCATTGATAAACGAAACCTATGACACAATTAACGATTAGGCGATACGCAGACAATGCGGCTGTGCTAATGTAGATTCAGACATTTTTGCAGAATTGATAGCAGCTTTTAAAACTGATTTCAATACTGAGAAAAACGTTCTTTTCTTTTCGGTTTTTCGGAGTTTTCAATGGCCATTTACGTAGGTAACCTGTCTTACGACGCTACCGCAGACGATCTCACCGCAGTATTTGCTGAATACGGTGGAGTCAAGCGTGCTCAAATCCCTACCGACCGCGAAACCGGTCGTTCACGCGGATTTGGATTCGTAGACATGGATAGCAATGATGAAGAGTCGGCAGCCATCGAAGCACTAGACGGTGCTGAGTGGATGGGTCGCCAACTTCGCGTCAACAAGGCAAAGCCTCGTGAGGCACGCAGCACAGGTAGCTTCTCTAACCGCGGCTACTAAGCGTTCACTCGCGGTTCGTTTAACCTAAACGAACTATTCTCGAATTTCGTTCAGATATCGGTTTTAATAGATTTGCTCTACGTTCGTAAAGTGATTGTTGGCTGACTTCTTTCGAGTTCGCTGTTGAAGTACAAATTACATTCTGTGAGTGTGTTGCACTTCGGCCAGTCAAGCCAAGTCCCAGTGTGGACTTGGCTTTTTTGATGTCAATTTATATTTTGGCGACCTGAGTCACTCGATACTGTTATCGTCCTGAGCACGATCGATCTCTACCATCCGGCGACTTAACTCCAATGTTTTACAAACCGGTAAATATTCAGCATCCGTATTTGCGAGTGCATCGCTTTTCCCAAAACGAGAGAGGGGGCAAGATTTTAAGGATCAAAGTCCCTCTCTCGGCCTGGGAAAGGCGATGCCCTGAGTTTGCCGAAGGGGATTTAGGGTGAGGGTTCATCGAGTATGCATTTGTCCTGCCTCTAAACCCTAATCATTTGCAAATCGACTCGGAGCGATCGAGACGGATCAGATTACCGATTCGTCGGGATAAACGTCGGGAAGACATCACGAACACGATCGTTCGTATCAAGACAGGTCGCCATCGCCGTATCCACATCCATCAGGATGTGATTATCGAGACCGATCGCGCAGTTGGCAAACTCGACGGGCAGTAAGCTACGTCGGCAACTGTCGAGCACCTTGAGGGGCTGCTCTGGGGTGAAGTCGGCATCAATACGAACTGTGCAGCTTGAGAGTTCCTGAGGGCGACGAACTTCGCGGCAGGCGTCAAGGGCGTCGGCGGCGGAAATCGCGGTGGCGTTATCAATCTCGCTCACGCAGGCGGATAGATCGGTCGGCTCGAAGGCGGTGGCACAGGCTAGGGCGATCGTGTCTTCATCGAGATCATGATTCAGCAGTTGGCTGGCGCACAGCTCATAATTCGGCTGCGATCGTTCCATGGGTAATTGCCATAATGGCCATCGCCCCGCTTGTGCCGGGATTGGCGTCGCCATCACAGCGAAGAAACTGCCGAGAACCACGCTTGAGGGCAGGTGGCGGGCAAAGCGACGGGCGATCGGGCGTAGGGTGTTCGGGTTCATGGCAATATCAGTAATAGTACGGGGCTAGATTAGGGCTAACGTTAGTCCTCCTTGCCAACTAATTGTGCCGTATTGGGCTGGTGTTGTTCCGGTTATTCACAGTTCGGGAAATTATGGGTTAATCGTGCCTTCACGATCGGACCTGGTGTCCGTCATCGTTAGACCTCTTGCATGAATCGATTTTGCTTTGCCCTCACCCCCCAGCCCCCTCTCCCAAGCCGGGAGAAGGGGAGTTAGAAGTCCCTCTCCCAGTTTGGGAGAGGGATTTAGGGTGAGGGTCAACATTGGTGCAAGAGGTCTATTGGGAGGAATCCATCAGAATGGTATTCTCACTTTGAAACGCAACGTCGCCCGCAGAAAGGCGAAGCGTAAATCTAGTTTTCGTTTTTGGCTCAACTCGACGAGACGGTAGTCAGAAAACGGTGTTATCAACCCTCAGTCTGTGGGGCGAGATCGGGGCGATAACCGGACGTTTTCCTCTACCGAGCGCTGACTTTATGGAAGATATTGCTATTTCGGTTCGTAATATTGCTAAGTCGTTTCGTCGCTACGATCGACCGAGCGATCGGCTCAAAGAACTTCTCCTCCCCAGCCGTCGGCAGTATCGTGAATTTCAAGCCCTGCGCGGCGTCAGTATTGAGATTCCCCGTGGCCAAACCCTCGGGATTGTCGGACGCAACGGCTCCGGTAAAAGCACGCTGCTACAAATTATTGTCGGGACACTTCAGCCCAGCTCTGGTCAAACTCAGATTCGTGGCCGCATTTCTGCCCTGCTTGAACTTGGTAGTGGGTTCAATCCCGAATTTACCGGACGGCAAAACGTCTTTTTTAACGGTCAAATTCTCGGACTCAGTCGCGCCCAAATTGAGGCACGCTTCGACGATATTGCCGCTTTCGCTGACATCGGCGATTTTCTCGATCAACCGGCCAAAACCTACTCTAGCGGAATGTTTGTGCGGTTGGCCTTTGCTGTGGCGACGAGCGTTGATCCGGATATTTTGGTTGTGGACGAAGCACTTGCGGTGGGTGATGAAGCCTTTCAGCGAAAGTGTTTTTCGCGGATTGAATCATTGCAGGCGCGAGGCTGTACGACCCTGTTTGTCTCCCACGCGGCGTCCAAAGTGGTGGAACTCTGCGATCGCGCTCTGCTGCTCGATCATGGCGAGGCGATCATTACCCATCACCCAAAATTTGTGATCGATCAGTACCACAAGCTGATTTATGCTCCCGGCGATCGCTACCAAAAATTACGCGATGACTTAAAAGCGATTCCCGATGCACCACTCTGGCCGGACTCGCCGCGATCGAGTTATGACGAGGGCGATACCAGCAGCGGGTTCGCCAAGGGTGCGGCACATAATGCTGATGTAGATGCACGAGAAAACCATCGCGGCACACCGATCGCGGACACCGATCGCGATCACAGCATCAACGCCGATCGCGCCTTGGACGTGGCGATCGAACGCGACTTTTTTGATCCGGCTCTTGTCCCGACTCATACCCTGGCCTATGAACCACAGGGCGCTGATATTCGCAATCCCAAACTGCTCACCCTCGATGGCCGACAGGTCAACAATGTCGCGGGGCGTCACGATTATGTCTACACTTACGAAGTGGAATTTCATCGCGTCGCCACCGATCTTCGCTTTGGGATGCTGATCAAAACCGTCAGCGGACTCGAACTCGGTGGCGCTTCGTTTCCCGCGATCGCGCGAGACGTCACCGGTGTAGACCCAGATCAATGCGTCACCGTACGCTTTCGTTTTTCCTGTTGCCTCAATCCCGGCGTGTATTTTCTAAATGCTGGAGTCTCCGGTACGGTGGACGGCCAGTTTACCTACCTCGCTCGCGGAATTGATATCGCCATGTTTCGCGTCTTGCCCCGCAGTGATTCCTTTGCAAGCGAAATTGTCGATTTGTCGATCGTCCCACACATCGCGATCGCCCCCGCCCGAACCGTCACCAGCAACTAGCCACCACAAACCCTCTCCTTAATACCCGCGCCCGCCCGATGGTTCTCCCGATAAACCTCTCGTTTCTCATGGATAAACCGACGGGTATCAGCACCTATGCCCGTCATGTTGCCCACGCCCTCGGCGATCGCGACGATCTCAATCCGGTGTTTCTGGTCGCCGATCGGCATCGTGACTTTTCGTCCTATCAACGCTCTCCAGTACCGGGCCATCTCACGCCGGAGCAAGGGGTTCGGGGACATACCCAGCGACTACTGTGGACACAATTTTCCTTGCCCCGTATCTGTCAGCAGCTCCAGTCAAATGCTCTGTTTTCGCCGATCCCCGAAGCACCGATCGGCTCGATCAACCCTCAGTTTCGCTACGCTGTTACCGCCTACGACCTGATTCCGCTGCGGTTTCCCCAAAAAGCAACGCCGCTGTTGGCCTATCACAAATTCTACGTACCCGAAGTCTTACGTCGCGCCGATCGCATCTTGGCGATCAGCACGGCCACCGCTCGCGATCTGCGATCGTTTCTCCAAATCGATCCCCGCAAAATTGAGGTTATCCCCCTCGCCTACGATCGCCAGCAATACTACGATCGTCAGCTTCCACGCTCGAATTATTTCGTCTATGTCGGTCGGCAAGAACCCTATAAAAATCTGGATCGAATCATTCAGGCGATGGCACAGATCCCCGATGAAATCGAGCTACATCTTCTCGGCAAAGTCGATTCGCGCTACGTCCCGGCACTCAAACATCGAGCGAAGCGATTGAAGATCAGCCATCGTGTCAAGTTTCGGGGCTATGTTCCAGAAGCCGAACTGCCGGAGGCGATCGGGCGGGCGATCGGCTTAGTCTTTCCGTCACTTTGGGAAGGGTTTGGATTGCCCATTTTAGAAGCGATGGCCTGTGGAACGCCGGTAATCACGTCGGATTTTGGCTCCATGCCAGAAGTGGCGGGAGATGCCGCAGTACTCGTCGATCCCTACAATGTGGGCATGATCGCCGCAGCGATGCGCTTGCTTTGGCACGATAGCACCGCTCGATCGCAGTTGCAGGCCGCCGGTTTGAAGCGAGTCGAAGCCTTTAGCTGGGAAAAGACAGGACAACTAACCGGGGATGCGCTGCATTTTCTAGTCGATCACTAGCCCATTAATTTTGTATGAATGGCTCATTGTGACACCAAGATAAAGAATCATCATTCAAGCTGTATCGATCCACTTTTTACATCCATGACAGACTACTTTTTAGAGTCAAAAACTATGATTAAGTGTCATTAATCCAACTATCTCCCGCTAAATTCCGATTTCATATAATCTCAGTTGGAGCCTTTGCTCGTTTCTGTCTCTCCCTGAAAACTCCCGATGTTCGACCTTTTTGATCGTGATCCAAACCGTCCCAGCACCCGTAACCTCAAGCGAATTGATCGCTTTGTACGCGATTATCGTCGCGAATTTGCGGCTTTAGTGTGGGGATACGATCGCGCCATCGAAGCCCAAGGCGGCGATCGCGAATATTTGGGAATCGACCTTCAGCCCACGCCACACTTCATCACCTGCACACGTCCCCAGATCGAAGCCTTGAATACAAAGGTTGATAATCGCCTACGCGAAGCGATCGGTGTCCTTGACGGTTACGACCCGACAAAAGAGGTTTTGGTGGTCGGGATTGCAGACGGACAAGTTCAGATCATTGTATTTTTATGCGACGATCCGACACCGGAGCAGGAGTTTAAGACTTTGGGGGTTGATGTGGATGTTCTACTCGATCGGCTAGAGGCCAATATGACGCATGAATTAACCGATATCCTCACGCCTTGAGGTCTTCCTCTATCCACCGGCATGAGATTCAAATTGCATCTTGCATCGTTAGACGATCGGACACTTCATCCAAAGTCATGCCATGTTCCTCTCTTTCATGAGCAAGTTCTCGGCCTCTTTCTCATTCTTGCCTCCGCTGCTTGAGCGAACATCACGATCAATTGCGGGACTGATCTTCTTTACTGGGATCATTACCACCGTCGCGATCGCCGTCGAAGCACACAGTCTCACGAGCAAGCGAGAAGCTGCCGTGCTTGAGCAAAATTTATTGCAGGTGAAATCGGCGATCGAGCGCACGCTCAATCAGCGTCTCAGTATTTTGATTGCGTTAGCGGCTCTCGTCGAGAGTCACGCCCAACAAAACCGTTTAGAGTCTAAAAGCGCCTTAGAGCTTGACTTTCAGACTCTTACCACAGCGCTCGATCGCCAGGTAGACGGCGTTTTGAGTATGCAGCTTGCACCCGCTGGCGTTGTCACCTATCTCACCAACCGGGAAGACAACCGTAAGGCGATCGGCTTCGATATTCTGGTGAACCCCCAACGTCAAGACGTGGCGATCGCCACGATTCAGCAACGCGCCCTGAATCTTGCAGGCCCAGCCCAAGTGATGCTGGGGGGAGAGGCCGTCATCGCGCGTCTACCGATTTTCATTCCTGGCTCGTTTGATCCCCAAACCTATATTGACAGCGGACGCGCCCAGCCCAATACTCCCTGGCTTCAGCAAATCCCCTCTGATTTTTGGGGGTTTGCCGTGGTGCTGATCGATACCGACATGCTGTACAGCGAGGCCGGACTCGATAACTTACCGCCTGGTTATCGTTACGCTCTGCGCGGACGCGATGGAACCGGAGCCACTGGGGAGATTTTTTGGGGCGATGAAACCGTCTTTGATCAGCCCTTGCGGACGATCAAAATTACGTTCCCCAATGGGCAGTGGGTTCTAGGTGTGGACTCGATTAGGGAAAAAAGCTGGAGAAATACGCTGATTATTCTCCTCCTCGGTAGCAGCTTTTCGGGAGCCGTGAGCTATGCCGTTTACATTAATCGAGTGGCAAAAGATATTGCGGAGGCGAACAGTCAGGCGAAAGGGGAGTTTTTGGCTGTGATGAGTCACGAGCTGCGGACACCGCTCAATGGCATCATCGGCCTCACCGATTTAGCCCTGCATAGTAGTAAGGATGCCGATCGTCTCTACTATCTGGAAAAGATTCAGGCTTCGTCGCAGCTACTCTTGCGCTTGGTGAATGACGTACTGGATTTTTCCAAGTTAGAAGCGGGGAAATTTACGATCGTTTCGACGCCGTTTTTATTAGATGATGTCTTTTCATCTCTGCGCGATCTCTTGGCGTTACAGGCCGTCGAAAAAAACTTAGAATTAGTCTTTCGTATTGGCTCTAATGTACCCAATGAACTGATTGGCGATAGTTTACGCCTCAGTCAAATCTTGATTAATTTGATGGCAAACGCGATCAAATTCACCGATAACGGTAGCGTTACCCTTGTGGTTGATCGGCTTGAAACTTCAACCGATCGGGTTTGCCTACGCTTTGATGTGTGTGATACCGGCATTGGCTTAACCTCAGCGCAAATTTCAACGCTGTTTCAAGCCTTTACTCAGGTTCATGATTTTAAGACCCGACCCCATGGGGGGACGGGTTTAGGGTTAACCATTTGTCAGCGCTTGCTTGATTTAATGGGTGGGACAATCACGATCAATAGTGAATCTGGACGCGGTAGTCGTTTTCGGATCTGCCTTGACTTCGACATTCCGGCAACCATGCCCTCTGAGTCCACAGCGGATCAGGCTAATCACGTGATCGAGTCGAATATGGACACGTTCCTGGAAAGACAAAAAGATAAGCGCTGCTTGGTGGTGGATGATAGTCCGAACACCCGTAAAGCGATCGCCACCATGCTCGAAAATTTCGGGCTCAAGGTCACCGTAGCGGATTCAGGTACAGCCGCGATCGAGTCACTCCTTGCCGCCGAAACGGAGCCCTTTGACCTACTGCTGATCGATGATGCGATGCCGGAGATGAGCGGTTATGAGACCGTGTTGCGCCTTGATGCAGATTTTCTGATCAGTCCCCTAACGCGGGTGCTGCTGCTGCCGCCTCACTGCTCGATCGCGATCGATTCTGACAAGCACTACAACGGAATCGACTATCAGTTGCAAAAGCCCCTTGATCGCCGTCAATTGCGCGATCTCCTTCAGGCGATCGATCTTGGCCTGGATCTGCCCAAATCGTACAATTTCTCGCCTGTAGACAACACACTGACTCCCACTTCCCCCACTTTTCCCACACCCCGGAGTCAGGCTAGATCTCCCGTCCCCTCGCCCACACCACCCACGGTTGTACACTCCAATCAAACTATGCAGGACACCTCATACGCCACGATTTTGCTAATCGAAGATAACGAAGTGAATCAGATTGTGGCACGGGAAATGCTAAAACGTTTGGGCTATGAGGTCGAAATTGCTCACGATGGCTACGGCGCGATCGAGTGTGTGCGATCGCGTCGCTACGATCTGCTGTTGATGGACGTACAAATGCCGAAGATGGATGGTTGTGAAGCGACCAGCAGGATTCGTCAGCTAGGGTCTGCCAGCGAGCAAGACCGCTGGTGTGAAACAGTTCCGATCGTTGCGATGACGGCTCATTCCCTCGATGACTATGAAAGCGTGTGCCTCAAAGCCGGGATGGATGCTCAAATTGCCAAGCCGATTACGCTTGAGGTTCTGTCCTCAACGCTTCAACGTTGGTTACCCCATGTGTCTCTTAATCGGTTGAGTCCGGCAGGTATCCTGCCCTACGATGTGGTCAACCTAAATCAAATGTTGTCTCCATCACGGCCAGCAATCCTATCCTCAACGTCATCTTCCGAGTTCTCTGAAGAGTCCCCTGAAGAGTTCTCTGAACGCTCTAAAACTGCTGAGACGCCCGACAATGATGCTAATGATGCCAATGGTGTTCCAGCATTCCCCGGCCTCTCGATCGAAACGGGTCTCCAGCGTATGGGAGACGACTGGGAAGGCTACGGCGAGCTGTTGCAGCTATTCACCACAACCTATCGCAGCTTCGATCGGGACTTTGAAAGCTTGATTGATCAGGGTGATTATGCCCAAGCGAGAGATAGACTCCACACGCTCAAGGGCGCGGCGGGCAATATTGGCGCCGAAGATCTGATGCGGGCAGCGAACAGGCTAGAGCAGGAGTTGAACGCTGAATCGCGGATTCCCGATCGCGTTGTCGCTCAGTTTTCACACACCATCCGCGAATTTCATCAGGTCTTAAACAGCATTGATGCGGTAACGGACTACATCAACGACATGCAGCTTTGAAAATATGAATTTATATAGCAAAAAACGATTTGCTTAGGATGTATCAAAAAAAGCTGAGAGCACTGAGCGGAGTCGAAGTGCGGTTTTCAACTTAGACGAGAGTGTCCTAATTTAATCGGCTTCTGCTATAGAGTTTTAAGTGGGCAAAGACAATCAACCGTAAATTCAGGGATTAGAGACTTCAGACCTTTGAGGTTTCCAAAACCTCGAAGGTCTCGATACCTGCTATCCGCGAGAAGTCCGACTTGATCGACTTAGGCGTAACGGATGCCAGCTTGTTCAAGCCGATCGAGTGCCGTACCGAGGCGATCGAGATCCGCGATCAAACTCAAACGCACATAGCTCTCGCCACCCTCACCAAACGCATTCCCCGGCGTTAAAACCACACCCGTTTTTTGCAACACCGACAGCGCAAAATCCGTCGAACCCATCCCTGGCGGACAGGGAATCCAGAGATACATCGTCGCCTTGGTTTTCGCGACCGTCCAGCCCAATTTCGCAAAGCGATCGATCAAAAAATCACGCCGTTCGCTGTAGCGTTTCTGGACATCATCTAGATAGTGATCCGGCAGATTGAGCGCCGTTTCTGCCGCCTTTTGGAGCGCCGAAAAGATGCCGTAATCGAGATTGGTTTTGAGCGTCCGTAAGCCTTGAATAATATGGCGGTTGCCGACGACAAAGCCGACGCGCCAGCCCGCCATATTGTAGGTTTTCGAGAGGGTGTGAAACTCGACGCCGATTTCCTTTGCGCCGTCAATTTCGAGCAGGCTGGTGGGCTGGTAGCCGTCAAACGCGAGTTCGGCGTAACAGAGGTCGTGAACCAAGACGATTTCGTGGCGTCGTGCCCAGGTGACGATCTCCTCGAAAAATTCGCGGGGGGCGGTGGCTCCCGTGGGGTTGTTGGGATAGTTAAAGTAGAGCATTTTTGCACGATCAGCGACGTCGTCAGGGATGCTTCCCAGGTCGATCAGCCAGTCGTTTTCCGCACTGAGTGGGATGCTGTGGATCTCGCCACCGGCAATCAGAGGGCCGCGAAAATGTGCCGGATAGGACGGACTCGGAACGAGGACGAGATCGCCGGGGTTGATGTAGGCGATCGCCAAGTGTGCCAGCCCTTCCTTCGAGCCGATCAACGGCAGCGCTTCGCCTTCCGAGTCGAGCTGAACGTTATAGCGGCGGTAATACCAGTCGGCGATCGTCTTGCGAAAACTGCCCGTTCCTTCAAACGGCGGGTAGCCATGATTGCGCTGATCTCGGAGTGCCTCGATCGCCGCATCAACGATCGGCGTCGGCGTTGCCCCATCCGGGTTGCCCATCCCCAGGTCGATCAAATCTAACCCCTGTTCTCGCGCTCGTGCCTTCAGCTCATCAAGACGTGCGAAAACATAAGGCGGCAGAGCTTGCACGCGATCGGCGGGCTTAATCCAATCTACTGACATGGCGGTGCATTGGGGCAAAAACAGAAACCATCAATTTATCAGGTTTTGTCTGACCTTAATTACCTGGCCTTGGATTGAGCGAGCTTCATGTACCCGCCCACGCCATGCTGGTCTGCACCACTTGCAGCAGCAAACGCGCAATCCCAAAGTAAATTAACACCCCCAGCACATCCACCGCCGTCGTAATAAACGGAGCCGACATCAACGCCGGATCAAACCCGAGGGACTGGAACAGAAACGGCAGCGCCGAACCGGACACCGATGCCAGCACCGAAATCGCGATCAGACTCACGCCCACCGCGATCGCCACCACCAGATCCCCCTGAAGGAAATACGCCCCGATCGTTACCATCAGCCCGAGCATCGTCCCCAGCAGCGCCCCGGCGATCGCCTCGCGTCGAATCACCCAGCCTGCGCGATCGACCCCGATCGAGTCCATATTCAGCCCGCGAATCACCACCGTAGACGACTGCGCCCCGACATTCCCCCCCGTCCCAATCAACAGCGGAATAAACATCGCCAAACTCACCACCCGCTCCAAAATGTCCTCATTGGCACGAATCACACCACTGGTCAGCGTATTGGTAAACAGCAACACCAGCAGCCACACCACCCGCTGTCGCGCCACGTTAAACAAATTCGTCTGAAAATAATTATCCCCATCGGTTTGCAGACCACCGAGGGCGTAGATATCCTCCGTCGTTTCCTTTTCGATAATGTCGATCACGTCATCGACGGTGACAATTCCCACCAGGCGCTGTTCGCTATCGACCACCGGAACGGCGAGAAAATCGTAGCGCTGGATCGTCCGTGCGACCTCCTCTTGGTCAGTGCTGGTGTGGACAAACACCGCATCGTGGGTCATGATCTCGCCGACGGTGCAGTCGGGCTGGGCGACCACCAAATCGCGCAGGGATAGAATTCCGGTCAAGTGGCGAGCCGCGTCGGTGACATACAGCGCGTACACCGTCTCTGTGACGCGGGCAAGGCTGCGAATGCGCTCGATCGCCTGAGCCGCCGTGAAATATTCCTTGAGTGAAATATATTCCGGGGTCATAATCCGTCCGGCGGTGTCAGACTCATAGCCCAGCAGCAGCGACGTTGCGCGTCGCTCCGAGGGACTCATGTGCTGCAACAACCGCCGCACGACGGTCGCGGGCAGCTCATCAAACAGTCGCGCCCGATCGTCGGGTGACATCTGCTCGACAATATCGAGGACTTCCTGACGTTTGAAATCCTCCACCAGGGAAAGCTGCACGCTTGAATCGAGATATTCGTAAACCTCGGTCGCTTCGTTCTTCGATAGCAAACGAAAGGCAATCGCGTGCATCGTCTCCGGCAAGCCCTCGATCGCGTCCGCAATGTCCGCAGGCTGTACGGGAACCAGCAAGGTTTTCGCCCCCTGCAAGTTATTTTGTTCGAGCAACATTTGCAGTTGCGAACGTACGAGATCGCGTAACTCACGGCGACTCGTCGCACTTTGCACGGTTGATTCTCGGTTGCGATCAATCACAGTTCACCTCTCCTGAATCCCGCTCACCAGTGAGTCATCAGATCGTGTCTAGTCTAAAAGGTTATGGCGATTCGCGACGGTCTTGTTGAACGATCGCCAGCCCAACCCCAATCCAGATCGACCCTGCATCACCATAGCTTCAATACAGAATATGAAGAAAAATCAAGCCAGTAGGGTGGGCACAGCCCACCACGACCAGCCCGCGCATCAGTATCCGTGATGGTGGGCAATGCCCACCCTACAGAACTACTTTTGGATGAGTCATGCCACTGGCTTCAATACAAAATATGAAGAAAAATCAAATCCCTAAGCGGTGGTATTGTTGCCTTATAAATGCCACAATGCTCGTTAGTTCTGCATTCTAGCGATCAATCTTCATCCCCGAGGCCGGGTTGAGGGTGAAATCACAGTTTCCCCATTTTTCCCAAAGTCCACCACCAGAATCGCCATCTTGTAGGACGATAGAGTACAGTCCACCGCGCCCCCTTTCGAGCGCGTTATTCCCTGAGATCGATGCCCCAGATTCTCCAGCTTCGCGTAGACGATTCGACGATGGAGGCGATCGCCGAACTCGGAAAACGCCAGTATCCCTCCAGCCTTGCTGATCGTCACGGTGAAGCCTTGGGATACGATCGCCTCGCCGTCCTCAACGATATTCTCAGTGCCGGACTCGCGGCTCTGATGGGCGAAGCTACCGTACCACCGACCCCGATCGCGAAACGTTCTGCCTCCAAGACGACCACACCACCGGAGGATTCCACCTGGATCACCCGTATTGAAGCCCTTGAAGCTGAAGTCGTACGCCTAGGCCAAGCCCTTGGCTCAGGCAACAGCTCAACTTCCACGGTAAAAACACCACCGCAGCCCCCTGCGGTTCCGGCCACGGTCACACCCGCCGCGACGCCCAAAGCGTCATCGACCACAACTCGCCCGAAATCCACAGCAGCGACGAAAGCCGCCGCACCCACCCGCGCGACACCAGCCGCCGCCAAAACCACCTCAAAAACGATCGCGAAACCGGCGACTCCAGTGGTGAAACCGACCGCGAAACCCGTGAAACCGGCGGTCGCAGCGGCCAGCACAGCCTCCTCTAGCAGTGTCAAAGCCAAAACGCCAAGCCGCCGCCGCCGCTCATCGAGTCAGATGAACCCGGAGGAGGTAAAAAAGCTCCAGGACTCCCCATCCCTGAGTAAAAACGGGTTGGCGAGTCTGTGCCGCTGCGATAAGCGTACGCTCGATCGCAAACGCGAAGATGGCGAACTCGACAAATTTACCCGCGCTCGCTGTGGTGTTGAGTACAGCTACAAGGAAAGTGATTCGCGTTACTACAAAGCGAAATAGACCCCGCTGTCCTTGGCAAATCCTGGGCAAGACGTTCACGGTCTCGCTTGATCCTATGGCGGTTGCGACGCGCAGCAACGATTAGGATCAAGTTGTTTTGACCGCGTGATCCCTAATTTTGCTGACTTTTATGACTCCAGACGCCAGACAACATCAGCGTGTGGCTCTGATCACAGGCGGAAATTCCGGCCTTGGTTTAAGTATTGCGATCGCCCTAGCCGATCAAGGCTGTCATGTCGTGATCGCATGTCGATCCGTCGCGAAAGCAAACCGTGCGATCGCCGAGATTCAAGCCGCAACGAATAACCCAAACATCGAGGCCATCCCGCTCGACCTAGCCTCTCTCGACTCCGTGCGTGCCTGCGCCGCCCAGTTCTGTGCGCGTCAGCTTCCCCTCGATATTTTGGTCAATAATGCCGGGATTTTTCGGGGTCATGGAACCACCGCCGAGCGCTTTGAAACGATTTGGGGAACTAACTACCTCGGCCATTTTCTCCTAACCGACCTCCTCCGCGATCGCCTCACTCCCGCTAGCCGCATTTTGGCGATCGCCTCCGATGTCGCCTACCGCCCCCGTCAGTTTGACTGGGACACCTTCACCCAGCCAACACCGTGGAATTTCATCCACCTCTACGGCCTGTCAAAATTGTCAATCTTGCTCTTCGTCCGTGAACTCGATCGGCGTTTACGCCAGAACGACGGCGGCGCAGCGATGACCCCAACCGTTAACGCTCTACACCCCGGTTTTGTTCGCTCCAATATCACCCTCGGTCACCAGGTAGCCAATCTCGTGGGCATTGGCGTCAAACCCGAGGACGCCGCCCGCAGCGCGATCGCCATCCTCACCGATCCCGCATGGCAAACCACCAGCGGTACATTCGTCGATCGTCACCTCCAGCCGCTCCCCTGGCCAAAACTCGCCGACGATCCCCAGCGATCGGCGGAGTTATGGCAGCGCAGCCAAGGTTGGACGGGATGCCAGCCGAGAACGAGTCCGAACGCCGATAAGAAATCTGCGGGGCAGGTCTCCCAAGTACAAGCCGCCAGCGCTACGAATCCGAGTGATCGCGAACTTTCAGGCCCCTATCGTCTCAGCCTCAATACCGACACCATGCAGGCGATCGCCCAGACGATTCAGCACGACATATTACCCAAACCCCCAACAAAGCGAGTGCTGCTGCAACTCCTCCGGTTTTTAGTTCAGTTTAAATTCGGCTCCTTTTTTCTACTGTGTATCCAGTTTTGGAAAGGTGAATTTTACATGGAGCGTCACCTGGATTCTGAGGTGATCCAGCGCATTTGCCGTGACCCAGAGTTATTACGACACCTGCGGCAACGCCTCGGCGACGACCTGACCCTATGGCGCTCCGAAATTTGGGTGAACTACCCCGCACAGCAGCTCATCCCCTTTTGGCATCGTGATGTCTATCCCAAACTGCTCTCCGGCTCGGGCAAAAGCATCCACGCCTACATCGCGCTCACCGATGTCACAGCCGACAACGGCTTTGAATACGTCCCGATCGCCGAGCTAAATGACACCAATCACACCGTCAAACTCTCCGATCCCTTCAGTGGTAACAACCTTTTTGAGATCGACGCCGCATTAGAGAAAAAAGCGATCGCGATCGCACTGCAAGCGGGCGAATTCGTGTTATTCACCGATCAGCTCATCCATCGTTCTATCCGTAATACCAGCGGTCGCGTCCGCCTCTCGATGGTGCTGCGGATCACCCAAAACAGCCTACGCGCTTCGGGCTACACCTCCGCCAGCGGCGATAGCTCCATGTCGCTATCTACCGCGATCGACGATGTCCCGAACCTCTCACCAGAGGGCGACGATGTATCCGCATCGAGTATTCCTTAAATACAGTCGTTCACTCCAGAAGTCGGACTTTTTCACAAAGTCCGACTTCTCAATCCCTAGAGCGCACCCGTATTCGATAGCTGACTTTGGCAGGTGGCTAAGACACGACGCGCCGTTTCATCCAAATCAGCGATCGCGTAAGCACTGACCGGATCTTGGCTCGCGATGCTGGTTTGGCTGGCATTCGCGACGATCGTTTCACGCGATAGGTTCATCGCATAGGTGTAGCGATCGTCGGTGTAGCTGTTCACCACCGTCAGCGGCATATAGTCAGCGCCGATCGATCCATAAAAGCAATCGAACGACGACTGAGGCTGATAAAAACCGCCCACCGTTTGGCCGTTTTGTACGGCGAAAACCATGTAAGACTCGCCGATCTGGTTCGCGACGGGATGCGAACCGCGCAGGTAGAGACCGTCCCGCGTGACTTCTTCGGCCTGAAGCGGAGCCGAGATCGACAGGCTCGCCAGCGTTAGGGTTGAAAGCAAAAGCAGGGTCGATCGAGTGCCATCAAACAAGCGCGTGGTGAATGCAAGTAGTGAACGTTTCATGATGGCTGGTCTCCCCTTTTTTCCAAACGGCCTAGAGCGCTGTGTCGAATAACGTTTCGGCCTTGCTTACTAATATCTCGTGATTGCAGCTTTCTTTCAGTGACCCGGTGTACGAGTTTTTGCGATCGTAATAAGGGTTATACGTGATTGAGATCACCTTACCAAAGCAATTAAGATCACAAAAGCGACAGAATTACGGTCTCCAGGACCGCCTCTCCAGTATTACTGATGAGAGTTCCATCAACGTGAAGTAAGTAATATCACGGAAAAAGCAATGCAAGTCGAAAAACGTTGCTTCGTTTTCGTTGCTCTACTCCATACAAGAATCTCACTACATTTCAAAAGTTCCTCAAAAATGCTAAGAAACACAGCATTCCTTAACGTAGATTCACAAAAAATGGCGAGAATGTCTTTATTCTCACTATTTTTGCTCTATCAAAGTTGAACAGAAATAAGACTAACGAGATAAACGACTTTGAATTGGGAAATCTAAAAAAGACTAGCCAAATTAATCTTTGAAATCTGTCTACTGGACTTGTTTAACATTATTGATCACAGATAACTGCCCTGCCATGCTATTTGAGCTGAAGGCTGATCGGTAAATTTTCCCGCGACGAAAAATATATTTCCACCATCGAGACGGTGATCCCCAAGCATGGCGTAGTAGAACCATTGCCTCCGAAATATGCTTGTTTTTTAGACTCACTAAACCCCAATGTAATTCGAGCGTATTTCGGAGATCGCTCATCGAGGGTAGACAGTCACAGTACTTTGACGAGACGAGCTTAAAAATCTTTTGTTTGATCGTCCAGTTTGTCTTGAAGCGCTGAACTTCCGAGAGCGTTGCCGAAACATTGTTCTGTCCATGCGTACGGTAAGCCAGCGGAGCATGAAGCACGATCGCCGATCCGGCACTCGCAGCACGCACCCAAAACTCAATGTCATCACAGTCTCCGTCAAAGTCGGAATTCCATCCCCGCACTAGGTCAAAGGCATCACGGCTACAGGCCACTTGGACAGGGGTTCCAAGCGGTAAGCGTTCAACCAGCATATTGTAATGCACGTCCTCGCGATCGACGAGATAGCCAAGATTACGACGACGAAGGGTTAAACCATGCGCCGCGATCGGTCTCGGTAGGCGGGTCTGTCGGATGGGCTTGCCATTCAGGCGTTCTTGAATCGCCTGGACGGAACACAAGGCGATCGGCTCAGTCATCTGGCATTGCACGAGTTCGATCGCCTCAGCCATCGTTTCTAAACATTGTGGCGCGAGGTAATCATCATCATCCAAAAATTTAATCCAGTTCCCAGAGGCGATCGCAACACCACGGTTAATACTGCCTGAATGCCCAAGATTTTCGGAATTCCGAATATATTTTACTCGGTCTCCTCGGGGTTCGGATTGGATTTTTTCAACCCAAGCTTCTGTACCATCAATGGAACAATCGTCAACGATAATAACTTCACAAGGATAAGTTTGATCTAAGGCAGTATGTACCGCTTTTTTGAGTAATTTTTTGCGGTTCAAGGTTGTAATGACGACACTAAAAATGGGTTTCATCCAGGTTTTCCTACGTTTGCAGTCTGTCCGGTAGCACCATCTATTCGAGGTGCATTCCCGAGAAGCCTACATATATATACCTAGATGCTAGGGGAAACCTAGATTTTTAGTGCGTATAATTAACGATTCTATAGGTGGCGCAGGGTTGTTCCCCATTTTTCCGTGGTCATGGGGTGGAGAGGACTGCCGATCCACGGTGGTGAGCAATATCGTCTTAAGCTAATCGAAATTGCTATAGCCCTTTTGTGCGACGCCTCAAGCCGACGTTAGAGCCGCGATCGATCCACCTGCTGAGGCTGTCCCCAAATGACCTGTTCGTGTTTATAAATCGCGATCCCCGGCTTTGCGCCCTTCGGTTTATAAACGTGGCGTGGCGCGGTGTAAATCACGGGGACTAGCTCGCTCTGTTGGGCGCGGCTGTAGTAGGCGGTGAGGTTGGCGACGTGCTGCATGTCGGCGGGATCGGCGACGGCTCCGGGTTTGAGGCGTAGGAGGACGTGACTGCCGGGGATCTCTTGGGTGTGGAACCAGAGATCGTAGTCGTTGGCGACGCGGAAGGTGAGCCGATCGTTTTGGTTGTTGTTGCGGCCGATGAGGATTTCGTGGCCGCTGGGGGAGTGGTAGCGGTGGAAGTTGTCGCGATCGCGCGTGGGGCGGACGTGGTGTTGCGGGGCGGCGATGTAGCCCTGTTCGATCAGTTCGTCGCGGATGTCTTCGAGGGTTTCGAGGTCGGTGGCGTCGCGGTAGCGGTCTACGGTGGCGATCGCAGCGTCTACCTGGTCGAGGTAGGCGATTTCGGCGCTGACTTCATTGAGTAGCGGCTGGACGGCATTGCGAGCGCGTTTGAGTTTTTGGTGTTTTTTGTAAATCCGCTGGGCGTTGTAGACCGCATTCCATTCGGGGTTGAGCGGAATTTTTACCGGTTCGCCGGTTTCAAAGTCGTTGAGAACGATCGCCGTCATGCCCGGTTGCCATTCGTGCAGGTGTGCCATCAGCAAATCGGCCTGTTGGCGATAGGCGTCGGCGTCGTCGGATTCGGTTAGGCGTTTGGCGAAACCGTCGCGCTTCACCGTGAGCTTTTTCAGGGCTTGGGTGACTTTTTGGCTGAGTTGGTGGCGAACTTGGGTGAAGGTTTGCTGATCGAGCCGCGATCGATAGTAGTCAAAGACGATCGCATGGGTGGATTTTTCCTGATTCGGTGCGTTCTTTAGGTTTATGGCCTGATCAGATTCTGATCGGGGAGGATCGATCGCGGCTTGATTCGCACTCAAATCTGCGTCCAGATCCGCGCTCGGATTCCCACTCAAACCACCTAAAACCGTATAGCCCGTCTCCGTCATCATCGGCTGAAACGCGCCGGTTTCGAGCCGATCGAGCCAACTGCGCCACACGTTAAATAAGCGCTGCCAATCCGACGGCGTTAACGTTTCGGTCGAAGCCTGCGGGTCGAGTCCAACGGCGATCGCCAGGGTGTCAGCCAGAGATGAACTGACGCCGCGATAGGTTTTCGTCAGATTGCGCCGCAGGCTGTCGGGAACCAAAGCCACACGATCGCGCCACCGCTCAAACGCTTCGGTGAGCGACGGGCTGGGATCGGTGAGGCTCGGGGGGATTTCGTAGGGCTTGCCGGTGAGGATGGGGCGAACGCTCGACTGTTGCGACGACACCTGATGAGCAGCGGTGACGATCGCATCATCGCGATCGACCAAAATCGCATTGCTATATTTGCCCATAATTTCGACATACAGATGCCAGACGATCGCATCCCCCGGACGGCGGGCAAAGCGAAAATCTAGCACCCGTTCCCAAGGGGCGATATCGGCCACCTCCACCAACGCCAACCCCTTCAACTGGTGGCGCAACTGATCGCTAAACGTAAACGTATCCTGTCCCCTGGGTGGCGCGTCCCCGATCGCCAAATGCGCCGCCTGGGGATGCCAGCAGATATGCAGCCAAGCGCGTCGCTCGATCGTTCGCAGCGCCAAGGCGAGATGGGTGCGATCGAGCTGATACACCTGTTCGAGGCGTGACGGAATCCAGCGATCGCGCAGCTCGATCGCCAGTGCCTTCAGGGTGGTGTAATCGACGGGTTGCATGGTTCATCACATCCAGGCGCGGCTGGAATTCTAGGGAATTTGAAGATCTCGATCGGGCGGGATCGGCGAACGCGACGTGGGTTGAGGCGCAAAGTTTAGTCGCCAGTTCTAAGCAGTTACGCCAGTAGGGTGGACACGGCCCACCACGATCAGCCCGCGCATCAGTATCCGTGATGGTGGGCAATGCCCACCCTACTGTTGATTGTCTGGGGCTACTGACTCACCACCAATTTTCGCTGCAATTTCCACGATTAAGGCTGCGGCCCGCCATAAATCAGCCATTTCTAAAGATAGTCACTAACATAGAGTACAGAATCCCCAAATCGTGCCACTCACACCCGCTCGCGCGAATTTTTTATGGACATTCAGCTCATCAACATTGGCTTTGGCAATATTGTTTCGGCCAATCGAGTCGTGGCGATCGTCAGCCCAGATTCATCGCCTATCAAGCGTATCATCAGCGATGCTCGCGACCGTGGCCACCTGATCGACGCGACCTACGGACGTCGCACCCGCGCGGCGATTATTATGGATTCGAGTCATGTGATTCTCTCCGCCATTCAGCCGGAAACCGTCGCAAATCGGTTTATCCTCAGTAAGGACGCGTAAGGTTTTCAGGGTTTTAGATCGGGGTTAATCGCGATCGCTAGACATCACCCACTCAGCCCGAGAAACCATCGCAAAACTTATACACAGGCGATCGTTCATGAATTCAGGTAGTGCAGAGGTCGGCAACTCCAACGCAAGCCCGATCGAGGCTGGCAGCGCTGAGACTGACCTCGCCCAAGCAACATCAAACCCAGCCGGAAAACTGGTTGTGTTAACCGGGCCGAGCGGCGTCGGTAAGGGAACGCTCGTCCGCAAACTGCTCCAGCGGCATCCGAAACTCTATCTATCGATCTCTGCCACCACTCGATCGCCTCGCGACGGCGAAATCGACGGTCAGGATTATTACTTTCTCGATCGCGCGGAGTTTGAGGCGAAAATCGCGGCGGGCGATCTGCTGGAATGGGCGGAATTCGCCGGGAATTATTACGGTACGCCAAAAACGGTGATCAGCGATCAGCTCGATCGCGGCGAGTCGGTTTTGCTCGAAATTGAACTCGAAGGAGCCCGCCAAGTGCGGCAACTATTTGATCGGACGATTTCGGTGTTTATTTTGCCACCGTCGATCGACGAACTCGAACACCGGCTCCGATCGCGGGCGCGTGATACTGACGAGGCGATCGTCAAGCGTCTCGCCCGCGCTGAAGTCGAAATCGACGCCGCCTCGGAATTCGACATCAAAATCGTAAACGACGACCTCGAAACCGCCCTCGTTCACCTTGAGCATAATCTGTCGCTATCCGGCGCGATCTAGCCCGGTATGGCCGCGAGTCGAGACGAGTTAACGGTAACTATCCGCCAGCCTTCGACCGATCGAAACGCTGAGAAAATTTAAGAAACGGGGAGACTCCGTAATTTCAAGGGACGATAACAGTATGGGGATCTGGTAAATATACGCTAATCACGCAGGCCAGATCCCCAAAAAGTAAACACTGTAAATACTTCAGAGAGTTAACCCTATGATTACTTTCATTATCACGGCTCTGGTTACTGCCGTCAGTTTGTTCCTGATCTCGAAATTACCGATCGGCGTTCAGGTCGATAACTTCACCATTGCCATAATCTCCGGTGTCGTGTTCGGTATTTTGAATGCGTTCGTGGCTCCGGTCATCGGTGCGATCGCTGGTGTTTTTAATGTCCTAACCCTCGGTCTACTTCATGGCTTATTTTCGCTCCTCGTGAATGCGATCCTCTTTGGCCTCGCAGCATGGCTTGTGTCCGGCTTCCGTCTTACAAAAGGCTGGCTGAGTGCTTTATTGGGTGCGATCTGTCTAACGTTCGTTAACTCCATTCTGTTTAAAGTTCTCCCGATGGTCAGCTAATCGCTGCAAATCCTTCTCAAGTCTAGAGTTTCATGCCCAACACCAGACCTAAACCGTTGAGCGCTTGCCAAAAACGATAAACTTGGCGCAAATACCTTGCCCGCCGCTGGACAGTCTGATATTCTGTTTGCCTACCCTGCGGATGTGGCGGAATCGGTAGACGCGCTAGATTTAGGTTCTAGTGTCCTCGTGACGTGAAGGTTCAAGTCCTTTCATCCGCATTGCTCTCCCCGGTTAACTGACGAAAAAGTTGACTGGCTCAAAATAAAACGCCGAAGTGTCTAACACTCCGGCGTTTTATTTTTATGGGGTTAAAGCGACACCCGATCGAAGCTTGAGCATAGAGGCACTCATTCACTCATCACGGGTTGCGAAGTCGCAACATAAGCTTAGAAGATTTGGTCAGGAAACCAAAGGCAACTTAGTTGTAAACCTTTTAGTTGTAAACCTTACCGCCGCCCCAGGTAATACCGCGCAATTTAGGTTGAATGAGGATGTGACCCGCAACATCAACCAAATCCGCTTCGGTCAAATTACGCATCTCGGGGAAAATATCCGCGCTCGAAATCGCCGGGTGGAGTTCAGAAATATCGTCTTCACCGTCGTAGGTGGTCGGATTTTTCATGTAATCCACCAGGTTCTCGACGTTGTCGCGCGGCGGTGTTGCGAAGGCAAGGTCATCGAGACCGAGTTTAACGTTCGGGTTGGTTTTGGTCAGACCTTGGGGGTGGCACTGAGCGCAAACGTCGCCGAAGACTTTCTGACCGCGTGCGGCCTGTTTGAGGGTGAGGGTAATTTGCTCGCCCGCTTCATTTAGCTTGACAGTCCGGGTCTCTGCGTC
Source organism: uncultured Geitlerinema sp. (assembly GCA_964518905.1). Classification (GTDB taxonomy): domain Bacteria; phylum Cyanobacteriota; class Cyanobacteriia; order Cyanobacteriales; family Geitlerinemataceae; genus RDYZ01. Next base: position 56,813 of record CAZFJL010000015.1, read on the forward strand.
GAGGTCGATCGCCAGAGCGCTGTCCGAAATAAATTGGAATGCAAAAAAAACAGTGGCTGCGACCAGCCAAAAGCATCGCTTTAGCATGATATTCTCTAAAACTTGTCGAAAAACGTGCTTGATTTCGCTCGGAAGAACAACACAGATTGTTCGGTGAAGTAACTCCGGCAAACCCAAGCTCAGATAGCAGTTTATCAGTACGCTACATGATGCCAGAATTCGTAACGTTTTTAAGCGAACGCGGCAGGTCTCGTAACGTGTTTTTTCAAGATTGCCAAGATTTGCCGCGATCGCTCCGTGATCTAGGCGCGATCGCCCACGACCGCGATCGGGCTAACCACCGAACTGGCCGTTGGTGATTCATCCCCTCCGTTCAGTACGTTGTGCGTGCCATTCGAGCCGATCGAACGGTTGATCGCGGGAGCCGCCGTCGGGCGCGGAGCATGAAGGCGAATCAGTTGACTGAGCGTACTTTTTAACTCGGTGCGCGGCACGATCATATCGACGAAGCCGTGCTTCAGAAGATCTTCCGCCGTTTGAAAATCATCGGGCAGCTTTTGACGTAGGGTTTGCTCGATGACGCGACGACCCGCAAAGCCGATCGAGGCTTTCGGCTCGGAAATGATCATGTCGCCTAGCATCGCAAAGCTGGCCGTGACGCCGCCCATCGTGGGATGGGTTAAGACCGGGATGTACAGCAGCTTGGCCGCGCGATGACGTTCGAGAGCGCCGGAAATCTTCGCCATCTGCATCAGGCTTAACATCCCTTCCTGCATCCGTGCCCCGCCCGAAGCGCAGATAATCACGACGGCGCGATTGTTGGCGGTTCCCTGCTCGATCGCCCGCGTCAGCTTCTCGCCAACCACCGATCCCATACTGCCGCCCATAAAGCTGAAATCCATCACGCCCAGTGAGACGGGCTGACCATTGATCTCACCGAGTCCCGCTTGCACGCCGTCATGCAGCTTCGTTTTATCTTGATACTCGCGCAGGCGATCGCGGTAGGCTTTGCGATCGCGAAACTTCAGCGGGTCGGCAGGACGTAGATCCGTCGCGATCGGCGACCACGTCCCCTCATCGATTAATTGAGCAATGCGATCGTGGCTAAAAATGCGGTTGTGATGGCTGCATTCTGGGCAAACCATCTGATTTGCACGCAGATCTTTGGTATAGCTCAACACCCCACAGGAGTCACACTTTGTCCAGAGCCCATCGGCAATTTCGCGCTCCTGTACGCCCTCTACATTTGCGCTCGATTTACGACGGTCGGCGAACCAATCAAATAGTGACATTACGGATTTACTTTTTGAGACGGTCGCGAACGCCCGCAGGCGACGTACGGTCGAGTCAACAACAGCCGCAACGTTCGGGACGATCAAGACGAATTTGCATCCTCAATCCTATCAAGCCTCTGTCCGGTCTCGATCGCAAACATGATTGTAAACGCTTATAAAACAGTATCCTGGAACACTTTTTTATAGGGATTTATGGGAAAATCAGGTCACTGCGAGATCATCGTATTAAGACTCATCACCTCCTGCGGCGGTGATCTTGGCCGACTACGATTGCCAATCACGCAGCCCTAGCCCGCGGGAAAACCTCTCGCTTCCGTAACAAATCGTACGGATAAGTGTGGTACAAACAGTGTCTCTGTTGTGCGTACTCGCTCACAATCCGCTACTAACAACCCGTTCTCAGCTACAACCGCCTCCCAACCCATGAAACACACGCTCTCAGTCTTAGTCGAAGATGAAGCCGGAGTCTTGACGCGCATCGCCGCCCTATTCGCACGTCGCGGCTTCAATATTGAGAGTCTAGCGGTCGGATCTGCCGAACAAGATGGCATCTCGCGCGTCACGATGGTGGTCAACGGCGATCGTAACGTCCTCGAACAGCTCACCAAACAGCTCTACAAACTGATCAACGTCATCAAGGTGCAGGACATCACCGAAGTGCCGTGCGTTGAGCGTGAGCTGATGCTGATTAAAGTCGCGGCCAATAGCGAGACCCGATCGGAAATCGTGCAAATCGCCCAAATTTTCCGGGCGCGGGTGGTCGATGTGGCTGACGACTCGGTCATCCTCGAAGTGGTGGGCGATCCCGGCAAAATGGTCGCGCTGATGCAAATGCTGCAAAAATTCGGCTTACGTGAAGTCGCACGCACCGGTAAAATCGCGCTAACCCGTGAATCTGGCGTTAATACTGAATTCCTCAAAACATCGACCAAGTCGGCGGTTCGGGTTTAAGCCCGATCGCTCAAGCCAGCTCTTGAGTTGAATCAAACTACTGAATCAAACATATAACAATCCTAGGCTGCAACAACGGCTAGGGTTGTTTTTTGTGCGAATGATCAGCCAATATAGATCGGACAGCCTCGCCGTGATTGGGCTTTAGCCCTTTCGACAAGCCCTGGCTTCTGTAGTTTCGCGCAGATTGCTGAGGACACATGTAACACAAGCATCCTGCTTGTCCTAGAGCGAGCTAGAAGCTTGCGCTACACGAAAATTGCATTTTGTCCTAACTACAACGCGAGAGACTATTACTTCATGTATTCCGGCCTATGTATTTTTACTTGGCAATTGTCATACATGTATACACCCAAAAGTATTTAAGTTAACCTGCCTATACACCTAAAATTGACGAAATTGGGTCGCAACATCGTCCACCCCAGAACGAAACGTGCTAGAGATTATGAATTCTGCGAAAGTACAGCGGCACACTCGTAACTTTGCTATTTCGACTATAACCACGTTTGTGCTCGTCTTTGGCACCAAGTCGATCGGCCAGTTTCTCTGGACCCAATCGTCACCGGGAATCCAGGATGCGATCGCAGCCACGGCGGGTCTTTCAGTGCAAACGATGATCGCCGACCAGGAGACGGATGACCCGATCGAAGCGAACATCATCACGGGGCCGTGGCAACCATTTAGTAGCGAAGATCTCGGATTTGATATTGAGTTTCCGCCGGGTGATCTGCGAGAAGATCGGCAAACCTTTGAGACGCATCTGGGTGATCTTCGCGTCCGCACGTTTAGCGTCGATAGTGGCTCACGAGCCTACACCGTAACGTATACCGCTTTCCCCAATTACATGGCGGTCGTGCCAGCTCAAACAACGATCGCCAGCGCGATCGATGGCGTGCTAGCCAACGTTCGACGGCGTGTCGGACGTGATCAAGAGATTGAGGCGAATGGCTACATCGGCTATGAGATGCGCTACGAAGGACGTGATGGATTGCTCTATCAGCACCAAATTTATGTAGTCGATCGCTATATTTTTCAAGTCGTGGCAGCCGCTGCCGATCGGGAAGCTTCGTTCTCAGATGATTCCGATCGCTTCTTCTCCTCATTTGAATTTTTGTATTAGAGTTTTTCTTGATTCTTTGAAATCCCTAACGGCTTCATCTCCTACGAAATCCGGTTCTGCATATAGGAAAATAAAGAGTTAGCGAAGGTATTTTTTCTATTATGATATTATGGTTTATGGCGGTTTCACTCTTCAGTGCGATACATCTGAGACCTAGTGGCAGCAAGTTCTTCCAGTTACTTGTCTGTTACTCACAAGTTCTGAAACCGCTATAATATTCATTAAGTTGATTAAAAAAAATGAAAGATTTTGATTTTGAAATCCGAATCCCACAAGAGATTAATAACTTGGTGATTCAGGAAGAATTCTTTTGGTTGATTGAAAATGGAAAGGAACGTAAAGTTAAATTACACGACTATTCTCAAATGTATAGCGTTCCATATCTTTATGAGCATTTAATGGGAAAGTTAGAGGCTAAATCTCATACCGTTCTATCTTCTTTACTGATAGATAAAGTCACTCAATCAGGTATTGCTATTGAAGACTTAGTAATACTAGAAGTTGGAGCAGGAAGTGGAATGGTCGGTAAGGCTTTAGCAGACTTAGGAGTTAAGTCAATTGTTGGACTTGATATCTTGCCCGAAGCAGCAGAAGCAGCCCAACGAGAAGTACCCGGAGTTTACGAAAATTACTATGTTGAAGATTTGACTCAATCAAGCAAAAAAACATTGGACACTTTAAACAGCCGAGGCTTTAATTGTATCCTTTGTGGTTCAGCACTAGGATTTAATCATATTCCTGCGATCGCTTGGTCAAGAGCATTTAACATGATTGCACCTAATAGTTTTATTGCTTTCAATGTACAAACAGAACGTTGGGAAGATAAGGGCGAAAACTCTTTTTCAGCATGGCATCCTTGGGTAACTAAAACTGATATTTTTGAAATTACTCAAACCCATAACTATCAACACCGATTTTATATGGATGGAAGATCACTAGATTACGTAGCTATCATTGGCAGAAAAAAAGGCAATATCTAGTAATAGCAAACGTTTTTGAGTTAAATAAGGTTATGTCCAAGAAAAGAGAAAAAGAAATTTACGATAATAGTTGCATAACTCCCATATATCAAAACTCTACTTACTTTTTTAAAAATACTGAACAGGTTGTAAAGTATCACAAAAAGGAAGCAAATTTGGGAAGATATGGACGATATGATAATCCCAATTGGTTGGAATTTGAAAGCAGAATGGCTACTCTTGATAATCATGAGGAGGCTTTACTATTTTCTTCTGGGATGAATGCGATCGCCACAACTATATGCAGTTTTGTTGAGCAAAATGATCTCTTACTTTACAGTGGAAAATGTTATAGAAACATTAGAAAGTTTTTTGATTTAATTTTACCTAAATGGGGTGTAAAGACTATACCTATAGACCCAATAAATGGTAATTATTTCGCTGAAGAATATCGAAATAAAACCAAAATTGTTTTTATAGAAATGCCGTCTAATCCCCATTTGTATTTAGTAGATTTAGCTGAAATCAAAAGCAAGCTTAATCCTAATACATTACTGATTGTAGATAGTACCTTGTCAACACCATATAACTTCCAACCTCAAAAGTTTGGTGCAGATTTAACTATTCACAGTTGTAGTAAATATATTGGAGGTCATGGCGATATTTTAGCTGGTACTGTAGCAGGTTCAAAAGATTTAATTGAACAAATTAGGACTTATCGAAATATTATGGGGGGAATTGCCGATCCTCATAGTGCATTTCTACTAAATAGAAGTTTGGATACTCTCGAAATTAGAATGAGACATTTTAATGAAACTGGAATGAAAATTGCTAAATATCTAGAAAATCAACCTCAAGTTAAAAAAGTCTTTTATACTAGTCTTGAAAGTCATCAACACTATGATTTAGCTCAAAAATATTTGACAGGAAATGGAGGTGTAATTTCTTTCGAACTTGATGCCGATCAAAAAGTAACTTCAGAATTTGTAGATGCTTTACAAGTTCCTTTTATGGGTACTAATTTTGGCTCAAGTCATAGTATGGTTGAACAATGTAGTATTTTCACTTATTGTCATCTCTCATCTTTGGAAAAACAAGAATTAGAAATTAGTGATAGCCTAGTAAGACTCAGTATAGGCTATGAAGATAGTGAGTTGATAATTAAGGATCTAGATCAAGCCTTAAAAAAAATAGATTGAGCTAAATTTAAAAGTTCAGAAAAACTTTACTGGTTAATTTTCTAGTTACAATGTTCATTGTTAGATATTGATAATCACTTATTGTTAAATTATTTATCATGAGTTTATTAGTTAATAATACTGAGATCAAAGAAGAAGAGGTTAAGTCTTTCCAAGAAAAAGGATTTATTCCTTTAAGAAAGTTGTTAAGTAATGATGCAATTAATGATTTAAGAAAAATCATTAATTCTCCTCAAATTCACAATCCTTCAAAATCTTTTTATGGTGATTTTGCTAAAATGGGTTACAATCTTGAAAATTCGACACTTCAAGATATATACTCTTCAAAAGAACTTGAAATTATCTTAAATCAGTTAACAAATAAAAAACTGAAATTTACACAAGCAATGGGGTTTGAATTAGAGCCTCAAAGAACAGGGTTTAATTGGCACGTTGGTATCCAAGCTTTTCACTATATTATGCCAGAAGAGTTTGCTTGTTCTTTATGGATTCCCCTAGACCCAATTAATATAAAAGAGCAACACGGAGGAATGGCATACGTCCCTCGAAATATTTATTCAGCTTCTGAATATTTTTCTCTGATTTACCAATTAGTTCAACAAGAAAATATATCTGAATTGTTAACAGAGCAAGAATTTCATGATTCCCAATATGCCTCTAAGATTGAAAGTTTAATTTTGGAGCAAAATAAAGTAGAAGATAATTTTGAGTTAGGAGATGCTTTTTTATTTGATAAATTTGTTTGGCATAGAAGTTGTCCTCTAAAAGAAGGAAAAATGCCATCTAGAATGGCAATTGTGATCCGTTTTATAGACTCTCAAGCTAGATATTCCAAAAAATTCTTAGAAGGTCTTGCTAGAAGTCGTCAAAGTTTTGGCAAGCCTCTTAACACTCTATTTGGATATAAATTTTCTACTGTTGAAGATGGTGAATCATTATCAAAATATTTATAAAAGATCATGGTTTAAAATCTTGCCTAATCTGAGATATAGCAAAAAACGATTTGGTTAGGACGTATAAAAAAAGCTGAGAGCACTGAGCGGAGTCGAAGTGCGGTTTTCAGCTTGGACGAGAGTGTCCTAACACAATCGGCTTACGCTATATAGCAAAGAATGGGACACTGAGCGGAGTCGAAGTGCGGTGTTCGCTCAGAGCGGCGATCTAAGTCTATACACAGCCGGATTTCGTATCAGGTGAAATTCAGATAGATAGCAGAGAATCAAATTAAAAGCCCCTTTCTCCAGTTAGAAAAAGGGGCTTTTAGCTGTTGAATTTTAGCTGTTAAAGCGGGCGACGATCTAACGTTTAGCTAGTTTCTTCGCATCGATTTTACGCAGGCGCACCGACTCCGGCGTGATTTCCACCAGCTCATCGGATGCAATATATTCGAGGGCACGTTCGAGACTCATTTCCATCGGGGATTGGAGCTGCACCAGCTCATCACCGGACGAAGCGCGGTGGTTCGTCAATTGCTTGGTTTTGCAAATGTTGAGTTCGAGATCCTGCTGGCGATTGCTTTCGCCGACGACCATGCCTTTATAGACCCGTGTACCCGGTTCGATGAAGAAGACACCGCGATCTTCGGCATTCTTCAGTGCGTAGAAGGTTGCGACACCCTCCTCAAACGAAATCAGCGCACCATTGCGACGGGTTTCGACGTTGCCGGACATGCGGCGATATTCCAGGAAGCTGTGGTTCATGATGCCGTCACCACGGGTGAGACGCATGAATTCACCTCGGAAGCCGATCAGGCCACGCGCTGGGATCACGAATTCGAGCTGGGCTCGTCCGGTATTCATCTGCATATCCTGCATTTCGCCCTTGCGTTCGCCGAGGCGTTCCATGCAGCCACCGACGGCTTCTTCGGGAACGTCCAGCACGAGCAGCTCGTAGGGCTCGCTGGGCTGACCGTTGATTTCGCGGAAAATCACCTGCGGCTGTGACACCTGAAACTCAAAGCCTTCGCGACGCATGGTTTCGATCAGGATACCGAGGTGAAGTTCACCACGTCCGGAGACGGCGAAACGATCGGGCGAGTCGGTTTCTTCGACGCGCAATGCCACGTTGGTTTCCAGCTCGCGCATCAGACGATCGCGCACTTGACGCGACGTGATGAACTTGCCCTCTTGACCCACAAACGGCGAATCATTAATCATGAACGTCATTTGCAGCGTCGGTTCGTCCACCTTGATTAGGGGCAACGCCTGCGGTTCATTCGGACAGGTAATTGTTTCGCCGATGTTGGCATCTGCAAAACCCGCGACGGCGACGATCATCCCGGCGCTTGCTTCCGGCAGTTCGACGCGAGCCAAACCTTGGAAGCCCATCAGCTTCGAGATCTTCGACTTGACGATCGAGCCGTCCTCGACGATCAGCGCAGCCTGTTGACCGGCTTTGATCGTGCCGTTGTGGATGCGACCAATGACGATCCGACCGAGGTAGTCGGAATAATCCAGGGTGGTGACTTGGAGTTGGAGCGGTTTCTCGGGATCACCAACCGGGGGCGGAACGTGGCGCAGAATCGCTTCAAATAGCGGCTTCATGTCCTTGCTTTCGTCCTCTAGGTCGTCCTTGGCGAAGCCCGACAAACCGGAGGCGAAGAGGTAAGGGAAGTCGCACTGATCGTCATCTGCACCCAGTTCGATGAAGAGGTCTAGTGCTTTGTCGATCGCACTGAACGGCTCGGCTTGGGGGCGGTCAATTTTGTTGACGACGACGATCGGGCGTAGACCTTTTTCGAGTGCTTTTTTCAGCACGAAGCGGGTCTGCGGCATCGGGCCTTCGTTGGCATCGATGATCAAGATACAGCCGTCAACCATGCCGAGAACGCGCTCAACTTCGCCGCCGAAGTCTGCGTGTCCGGGGGTATCAACAATATTGATCAGCGTTTCTTTGTAGTAAACGGCTGTATTTTTCGACAGAATCGTGATGCCGCGCTCGCGTTCGAGGTCGTTCGAGTCCATCACGCAGATCGGAACGTCTTCTCCTTCACGAAAAATGCCGGACTGCTTGAGGAGGGCATCGACCAGGGTTGTTTTGCCGTGGTCAACGTGGGCGATAATCGCAACGTTACGGATCGGGAGAGACATATAGGGGGGGTATATTTGCGTGGGTTAGAGGAAAAGTCTCGATCGCGGCGGGGCGAGTATTATCTAGAGTGCGAATGAATTCATCACAATTCATGGCTGTCGCAAATTCCGCAATTCTTTAAGTGCGCGTACACGTGTAGCGAACTGGATTGACGATCTCAACGTTTGTTTACAGATTGTAACCGATAGACTTGCAAATCTGACTAAAAAGTGTCAGAGAATGCAGAACAAATGCTGTGGGAATGTCTAGCCGTGATGGTGGCGAAAAGTAGCGCGGTTTTGGCAAGCAGAACAATTCGGTTCCCAAATTCGATCCTAATTCCGGTGATTATTATCCATCGGTAAACGCGTCCCCGCCCAACACAGTTTTTCGCGTAGCGTCTGATAGTACGAGTAGTTTTCACGCAAAATAATAAAATTCGCTTCGGCGTCGGCCATCTTGACGTCTACCCGCTGTCCCGGCCAAATGGATGTTCCCAGAACGCTATCCGTCCAGAGTTTGGTGCTGAGGTCGAGGTCTTTGAGCGGCCAAATGCTGACGATCGATCCGGGCGGCAGGATGAGTGCCCGACTCGACAGGCTCATGGGACAGATGGGCGTCACGATGATCGCGTTCATGCCGGGATGGACGATCGGCCCGTTGGCGGTGACGGTATAGCCCGTCGATCCCGTTGGCGTCGCGACCAGGAGACCATCGCCTTGGTACTGATCGACGATCGCGCCATCGACTTCGAGTTCCAGCGTGGACGTCAACATGCGATTTTCGGCTGAGGGACGGATACACATCTCGTTCAGCGCAAAAAAGCGATCGCTCATGGGGTCTCGATTGGATCGTGACCCTTCAAAAATCCCGGCTTCGAGCATCATGCGTCGCTGCACTGCGAATCGATCGGACAGCAACCGATCCCATACCGCCTCGCTATCCTCCATTACATCTAACGATTCCGTCAGGAAGCCGAGATGTCCGCCAATATTCACTGCGAGGATCGGGATGCCCTCGATCGCAAGCTGTCGCGCTGCCGTTAATGCCGTGCCATCGCCGCCGAGGACGATCGCCAGATCGATCGACTGGGTGACCGATGCGAGAAAGACCGGATAGGGATTATCTTTGGGGCCACTCGGACCGATTAACACCTTGGCTCCTCGGGCTTCGAGCTGGCGTGCATACTGTTCGGCGCAGCGCTTGCTCGCTAGATTACCGGCCTTGTGAGCGATGATGACCTGCTTAAGCTGCATCCGATCGACTCCGTGAAGTTAAAACATCTCGCCACAGCCATTATTGCGAGAAAGGTCGCGATCGGGTGAATGGAAGTTTAGAAGTTTGCGGCTTCGTTAAGTTCGACGGAACAATCGCGGATTCTCTGGAAGTCCGTGGTTAGTATGAAATAAGAGCATCACCACAATCGCACGCTTCGTTAGATCTCTGGCTGTACCATCTTTTCCTAGTTTGAGTTTTTAGCTATGACTGTCGCTCCTATTCGTGTGTCTCAGACACTTCTAATCATTGACGATCGCGTGCCGGAGCGTCACGTTCTCGTAGAAAAACTCGCTCCGACGTTTGATGTTGCCATACTGGATCGCGATCGCGACGGCATCGCGCAAATCTCGGTCTTACTCCAAGCTCACACAACCCCGATCTCCCGTCTGCATCTGGTCACCCACGGCGCACCGGATCGCCTGTTCCTGGGTTGTACTCCCCTCGACTTAACGACGCTACCGCACTATGCAGCGGCGATCGCGAGCTGGTCGGAATGGCTGATCGATGATGCTGAAATCGTGCTGTATGGCTGCAATGTCGCGGCGCGATCCACTGCGCTGCCCGCTGCGATTCATGCGTTAACCGGGGTGCGGGTGGCGGCGAGTTCGACGCCGATCGGGGCGAGCGATCGCGGTGGTAACTGGGATTTGGATGTCCGCATCGGCGATCACGATCACACCTGGGACGATCGCGATCCGGTGTTATTCGAGACAGCTACGCGGCGGCGTTATCGATCGACGCTGATTGACCCGACGATTTTTACCGATGAGCCGGATAATCTGGCGCTCAACGAGGGGATTTCTCTGCGAGAAGCGATCGGCTTAACCCCCAGTGACGGGACGATCGAGCTACAGGCTGGGACGTATCTGATTGAGGATTTGGAGAGTGGGGTAACGAACGACGATGACAACAAGCGTGGTGATTTTGATATCGTCGGCAAGACCTTAACGATTCGCGGCGCGGGCGAAGGCGAGACGTTTATTGATGCGCAACAGCTCGATCGCATTTTCCATATTTTGGAGGGAGCGACGCTCATCCTCGAAGGCGTTACCGTCCGCAACGGCGGCGATAGCGATGACGTAAAGGTTGGCGGTGGAATTTTCAATGCAGGGACACTGGAGTTAAGCGAGTCCAGTATTTCGGGCAATGTTGCCGAGGCTTCGGAAGGTGGATACGGCGGTGGATTGTACAACCGTGGGACAGCGACGCTAACGCAGGTGACGGTGTCGGACAATCAATCTAAATCCTCTGGCGGCGGCATTGAAAATGTCGGTGGATCTCTCGTCTTGGTCGAGACAACCGTTAGCGGCAATACCACCACAGGGAAAGGCGGCGGCATCGCCAATAGCTATAGTTACAGCTACAGCTATGAGACGTATAGCTACACACCTGGGATTGTAAGTATTACAAATTCCACTATTTCCGGAAATCAGGTCAGTAGTGATTCTGGTATCCCCCGAGGCGGCGGATTATTTAATGACGACATCTCCGAATTGAGCGTCATCAACTCCACCGTGTCGGGAAATAGCCTGAATTTTAGCGGGTCAGAGCCCAGCTATACGACCACTGGCGGGGGAGCGGGTCTCTATGCTGGCGTAGGCAGCAAAACAACGCTGATTCATGCAACGATCGCCAATAACACATCTTCCATTGGTCGGGGCGGCGTGTTCATCGACAGCTATGTTGAGGGAAATGATTCAGTCTTCACACTGACGAATAGCATCATCTCGGGAAATTCCGGCGAAGACTTTGCCGTTACGGACAGCGATGATATTCAGTTCGATATTCGCGGCGCGAATATCGTGCCGGTTTCCGATGGTAGCTTAGGCTCGAATATTCTCACGATCGATCCGCTGCTTGGCCCTCTGGCCAATAACGGCGGTACAACCCAAACCCATGCCCTACTGGAGGGATCGCCCGCGATCGACACCGCGATCGGCAGCCTCGCCGAAGCCACCGATCAGCGCGGTCTCGATCGCGAAATCCTACCCGATATTGGCGCGTTTGAACTCCTCGACATCATCACCATTCTCGAATCGGCCCAAAGCACGAAAGTCCTAGAAGGCTTCAGTGGCGTCAAGGTTGATCCCAATGATCCGGAGTCGAGTGACGGCGTCGGTGATTTTTATCTGATCACCCTAAACTATGAGCCCAGCGCCGAGGTTACGGTTAACTTAGCCTTTGATCTGGAACGGGTGACCCTGACGTCTGACATGTTGACGTTTACGCCGGATGATTGGGAGATACCGCAATTGGTGTTTGTGGGGGCTGTAGACGATAGTGAAAACACCGGTTTTCGATCGAGCATCATCGCCCACAGCAGTGTGAGCGATGATGCGCTTTATTTGATTGACGATGTTGGTGATGTGGCGGTTGATATTTTTGATAATGATGGCAGTGACGGCGATGTTTTAACGCTTCTTAGTAAGGTGATATTTGGTAGCGATCGCAATGATATCTATACGGGTTCTGATGATTTCGATGAAATTCACGGCAAAGATGGGATTGATCTGATCTTTGGGCGTGGTGGTAACGATCGACTCTTTGGCGGCGATGGCGGCGATGGTCTCAGCGGTGGCGACGGGATCGACTACGTGAACGGTGAGGCCGGAGATGATTTTCTCAGTGGTGGCGAGGGCAATGACATCATGTACGGCAGCCTCGGCAACGACATCATGAGCGGCGATGGGGGCGATGACCTGATGTTTGGCGGGGAGGGCGATGATGAAATTATTGGCAGCGGTGGCAACGATACGCTGGTTGGCGGTTTTGGGAACGATGTCTTTACGATCGACGGCCAAGGCAGCGATCTGATCGCGGACTATCAGCCCCTGAGCGATTCATTAAGCCTGCTGATCCCCGATCCGATCGAGAGTTTACAGATATCGCTCAGTAACGGTAATACCAATATTTTGGATAGTAGCGGTAACCTGCTGGTCACCCTCGCCGGTGTCTCAATTTCAAGTCTTAACAATCTCACGATTCTGCAAGGGTAGTGGATCGATCGTGGGGCGCGAGACCTTTGAGATGTTGGAAACCTCAAAAGTCTGAAGTCACTGTTGATGATCTTTTGATGATCTTGGCCTACTTAATCTTGTATTTACGACACAGGATCGATCGATGAATCCGGCTCGATCGCGTCGGTATACGTCGAGGCTTGCAGGCGAAACATCCGCGCGTACAGCCCATCAGCGGCCATGAGTTCGGCATGGGTTCCCACCTCGCGAATGCGCGATCGCTCCAAAACAACAATGCGATCGGCCATCCGCACGGTCGAAAAGCGATGACTGACAAAAAACGTCATCCGTCCTCGTGTCAGGTCGCGAAACCGCTGAAATAAATCCGCTTCGGCGATCGCGTCCAGTGCCGCCGTCGGTTCATCGAGAATCAAAATCGGCGCCGAACTCATGAACGCTCGCGCCGTGCCGATTTTTTGCCACTGTCCGCCCGATAGATCCGTACCGCCGCCAAACATTTTGCCGAGCTGGGTCTCAAGGCCACTCGTTAACGCCGCGATCGTCTCCCGCGCTCCGCCGTCGTCCGTGGCTTGATTGATCCGATTATCGTCATCAAGCTCGGTCACGTTGCCAAAGCCGATATTGTCGCGGGCGCTGAGACTGTAGCGGGAAAAATCCTGGAAAATAACGCCGATATTGCGCCGCAGTTCCGTCAGGTCAAAGGCCGTTAGGGGAATCCCATCGATCGCAATTTCGCCCGAATCCACATCGTACAGCCGCGTCAACAGCTTCAGCAGCGTCGTCTTGCCCGCACCGTTCACGCCGACGAGGGCAATATTTTCGCCCGGTTCAACATGAAGCGTTAGCTCGGAAAGGGTCGGCTTTTCCGCGCCGGGATAGGTGAAGCTGACATTGTGGAGATCGAGACCCTGGGCGATCGGGCTGGGAAACGATCGCGATCGGGCGGGCGACACCACCTGCGGTTCGAGGCTGAGAAACTCGAAGTATTGCGACACATACAGGTTGTATTCGTAGGTTTGGGAAATGCTGTTGAGCAAACTTTGCAGCGTACCTTGGGCTTGCTGAAATGCGCCGGTGTACATCGTGAAATCCCCGAGGGAAATCGTCCCCTGCACCGTCCGTACCGCTGCCCAGGCATAGGCCGCGTAGTAGCCCAAATTGGCAAACGCTCCCGCCCCGCCCCGCACGGTCGCAAAACGTCGCGCGAGCTGTGCCGATTGCTGGTTGAACTCGTAGCGGATGGTGTACCAGCGATCGAGCAAATGCGATCCGAGGCCAAACAAACGCACCTCTTTAACAAACGAATTTTGCGTTAGGACTTCCTGTAAATATGAGGCCAACCGTCCGGATTGAGTTTGGCTACGACTAAGCCAAAACCGCCGCCCCGAAAAATTCACACCAACCCACAGCGCCGGAATCGAACTGGCGAGTAAAATCAGCATGGTGAGCGGGCTAAAGCCCAGCAGCAGCACCAGCAATCCGGCAAAACTGAGCAGGTCGCCGAACAGGCTGGCGAGCGTGCCAATCATCCGTACCGGATAGTCACTGCCGCTTTGTTGGGCGCGGTTGAGAATGTCGTGAAATTTGGATTGCTCGTAGTGCGATAGATCGAGGCGAATCGCGTGGTCGAGTAAACGACGGTTGGCATACAGCGCGAAACGATCCTTGAGAATTTGTAACGTGTAGCTATTGGCTTGATTAAAGCCTTCGGACAGTAGGCTCAATCCTAGGCGGAGACCGAGAAACAGGGCGATCGTCTGCCAATCGATCGCCGCCCCGCTGGGCTTGGCCGCATTGCTGAGAATCGTATCGACAACGAGTTTGGTAACGTAGAGCTGTAATGCAGGCAATGACGCCCGTAGCAACGTTACCGTTGCTGTGGCACAGCAGTGACCTGGAGCAGCGTGCCACACTAGGCGCAATAGGCGAGGCGTACTCGCGATCGCCACCCAAAATCGAGTGGTCTTGCGGACGGAAGAATAAGGCACAATGGGACTGATAATCAATTCCTGCTGATGTTCGATCGCAAACCCAATCGCTGACGATCTTGAGTCATGTTGCCGTGACCTTAAGGTGCTGACTGGACATTAAGTCTAGTCGGGGATTGTGACACGGTGTGCGTTTGGCGGTTATTGTGTGACCCATACAAGGTGTACTACGTTGCCGATCCGTATTGAGGTGGAGAGCAAAAGCAGCGTTCTATTTGATCTTTAGGTCTGTTGGCTTCTCGGTCGAGTCTGTCATCACTTAAGTCCAGTTATCGTCACGTTACTGTTGAATATCTGTGACTAAATATCTGTGACTAAATATCTGTGACCCTTCGCGCTCGATCGCGCCACGATCGATTTGATCGTTGCATTTCTCCCCTCCAATTTCTCCGTTCACGCCCCGCCGCCCTAAGCGTTTCAGTGCGTCACCATGATTCTCTGTCTCAATCCCGATTGCAAAGCCCCGCGTAATCTCGACGGCGCCACGCACTGCCAAAACTGCGGCTCGCAATTACGCTTGCGTAATCGCTATAGACCGATCGAAGCCCTGGCTCAAGGGGGGTTCGGGCGCACCTATCTGGCGGTCGATGAAGATCGGCTCGATACCCCCTGCGCGATCAAGCAGCTCCTACCGCAATCAACCGGTACGGCGATCGCCCAGGAAACGCTCGACAAAATGATCGACCTGTTTTTCCAAGAAGCGACACAACTTTCAAAACTGGGCGAACATCCTCAAATCCCGACCCTGCTCGCGTTTTTTGAGCAGGACACGCAAATGTTTCTCGTGCAGGAATACATCGACGGCGAAACCCTGTGGCACGAGATGGATCGCGAAGGTGCATTTGACGAGCAAAAAGTGAAGCAGGTGCTCGTCCAAATCCTGCCCATTTTAAAATTTGTCCACCACTACAACGTGGTGCATCGGGATATTACCCCCGTCAATATTCTGCGCCGCCGCCGTGATAATCGGCTGGTGCTGATCGATTTTGGCGTCGCGAAACAGTTGTCCCAAACGGCGATGGCGCAGCCCGGAACCAAGGTGGGAACGGTGGGCTATGCGCCGATCGAGCAGCTCCGCAGTGGTCAAGCCTACCCGGCTAGCGATATTTACAGCCTGGGCGTTACCTGTCTGCATCTCCTGACCAAAACTCGCCCTGACACCCTGTTTGATCCGCTGCATGGCTGGCGCTGGAAAGAAATCCTCGCTCAACGTAACCAGTCAATTTCGCCGCGTTTGGCCTATATCCTCGACAAAATGACGAAGGATATGGTGATCGATCGCTACCAAAGCATCGACGAAATCATCCGCGATTTCAAAGCGCCCGGACGTACCAAGTCCAAACAGGCGGCATCCGCGACCCAGACCGCACAATCATCGCAAGCTCAACGAATGACGGGAACATCGCGCATACGCACCGGCGCACCGATTCCACAGTCGCGCCCCGGATCGACAGCAAATCGATCGGGACTCAATCAATCGCGTCCTCCAGCGAGTCGCCCCCAAACCACCGGCGGCCAAATGCGCGTACCCTCCTCGTCGCCGCAAAATACGGGTGGCGCTCGCAGTCCGATGCCCAATTCCACCACCCGATCGGGACGTCCGATCGTGCCGATTTCCCAAGTGCCGATGGGGGGACGCGATAGCGCATGGCAGTGCGTCGCCGTTTTTGACACACCCGCTTCGGTGATTACCTCCGTGGCCTTAAGCGCGAACGGCATCTGGGCGGCGGGCGGCTGTCTCGATAACAGCGTGCAGGTGTGGAATCTCCAGGACAATCAACTGACCCATTCCCTAAGTCAGCATCGAAAAGCGGTGAATGCGGTGGCGATCGCGCCGAATTCTAAGGTGTTGGCGAGCGGTGGCGACGATGCGATCGTCCATCTGTGGAACTTGCAAACCGGCGAGCATTCCAACGCGATCGGCGAGCATTTGCGCGATGTCACGTCGTTGGCCTTTTTCCCCGATGGGGCGACCCTGGCGTCGGGTAGCAAAGATCGCAGCACGATGCTGCATCCGATCAAACCGGGTGGGCAGACGGCAACGCTGGCGGTGAAAACCGGCACAATTAAGGCGATCGCGGTGTCCGGCAACGGTCGCTACCTTGTCAGTGGCGGCCTCGATAATAAACTCTACCTTTGGGATCTCACGACCAAGACCCTGATTAATACTCTGTCGGGTCACCTCAACTCCGTGCTGGCCGTTGATATCAGCCGCGACGGCAAGACGATTATTAGTGGTAGCAAAGACCGTAGCATCCGGGTCTGGGATGCCACAACCGGCGAAGAAACCGGCGTCCTGACTGGCCACATGTGGGATGTGAATGCGGTGAAATTCATGCCGGATGGTCGCCATTTCGTCAGTGCTAGCAGCGACAAGACGGCCAAACTCTGGTCGTTGCGTACCCAGAAAGCCTTTGACACGTTAGAGGGTCACCTCGGTGCGGTGCATGGTGTGGATGTAAGTCGCGATGGACGCACGATCGTGACGGGCGGTTGGGATAAGACGTTGCGGGTTTGGTCGCGCATTGTGTAGTGGTGGCGTGATGGACGATCGGGGAACTGGCACGATCGCCACGACTTGCCCCGATTAATCTCCGTCGAGGTCGTAATCTGCTACGGTCTAAAACCAGAAATAGATGAGAGCGTTTAGCTCGACCAATTCGACGCGTTTTAGATTGAGCGTTCCTTGCCTCTTGGTTCGCTCAAACTGATACGCCCGAACATTTAGATAGCCAGACATCACGTTTTGGTCACCGCCGTTTCGGCCTCACACACAATGCAACTGATTCATTTTCGTCTCCAGCGCCTTCGATCAAGGCTGCACCAGGCGACTCATTTTCTCCGTCAGAACCATGCGGCTGGACGTTCGCAATGGCGTCGTTTATTGATCGTCTGCGCTCTGTTGTTCGGGTTGGCGCTACCGCAAGTGGTTCACCTTCAACGTGCCAGCGCGATCGATCCAACCTTTGCCAATAGTGCCGCCATTTCTCACACGCGCGAATTTCGCGGCGTTTGGGCGGCCTCGGTGGTGAATATCGACTGGCCGTCTACCCAAGGCTTGAGCGTCGCTCGACAACAGGCGGATCTGATTGCCATTCTCGATCGGATGCAGTCGCTCAACCTCAACGCGCTGGTCTTGCAGATTCGCCCCACAGGAGATGCACTCTACGCCTCAGACCTCGAACCCTGGAGCTACTGGCTCACCGGCGAGCAAGGCCGCGCCCCTGATCCGTACTACGACCCGCTCGAATTCGCGATCGAAGAAGCCCACGCCCGTGGCATCGAGCTACACGCCTGGTTCAATCCCTACCGCGCCAAACTCGGGACAAACTATCGCCTCGCGCCGACCAACATGGCGAACCGCTTCCCGCAGTACGCCTACCAATACGGCGATCTGATTTGGATGGACCCTGGCGCGGCGGTGGTGCAGCAGCAAACCTACGACGTGATTCTTGATGTTACTCGTCGCTATGACGTGGACGGGATTCACCTCGACGATTATTTTTATCCCTACCCCAAAGACGGGATCGAATTTCCCGACGGTGCTACCTACAATGCCTATCGCCAAACCGGCGGAACCCTCGGGCGCGACGACTGGCGACGCCAAAACGTCAATCTGCTGGTTGAACGTCTCTATAGCGGCATCAAGGCCGAAAAGCCGAATGTCAAATTCGGCATTAGTCCGTTTGGGATTTATCGTCCTGGTCAACCGGCGGGCATTTCGGGAATGGATCAGTACAGCGCGATCTACGCCGATCCGAAGCTGTGGCTACAGCGCGGCTGGATTGATTACATGGCTCCGCAGCTCTATTGGCGCATCGACCAAGCGGCGCAAAGCTACCCACGTTTGCTGGAATGGTGGACGCAGCAAAACATCCTCGATCGTCACATTTACACCGGCAACTACCTCAGCAAGCTCGATAACCAAGATTGGAATCTCGATGAGTTTCGCCGCCAGGTGGAAATTTCGCGTGGGTCTACGGTGGTGAACAATGGCTCCTTGGGTAATATTTTCTTTAGCCTCAAGGTGTTCATGCAGGACTGGTACGGTGTGAATGCGTTTTTCCGCCGGAATATCTACCCGACACCAGCGCTGACACCGGAAATGCCGTGGTTGGATGCGATCGCGCCCGATCGTGTGGAAGCGAGCAATGTCGAGGCGGGTCAGATTGCCTGGGAGCCGAATTATTCGGAAGTGCTGAAGGGGTTGTCGCTGTACAAGCAAGCTGGCGATAAGTGGGTATTGCAGCGCATCCTGCCGCCAACCGCGACCCGTACGAGTGTGCCGCCGGGAGTCTATGCTTTGCGTCCGGTCGATCGGGCGGCGAATGAGGGCGAACCGAGTATCGTCACTGTACGCGGTTTCAGTCGCGCTGGGGTGTAAACTCTCACCCCGCTTCAGCTCAGAAGCATCTCAGAAGTCGGAGTTCTTCAAAAACTCCGACTTCTCGCACCCCCGACGATCACTAGGGAAAAGCTCAGATTGCGCCTCAGTTGATAGCAGGGTATCCAGTTAGGTTACGGGGAATGGAGCGGGTAACTTTGAAAAGCGACCGTAGGTGACGAGTCCTAGGCAATGAGGTTCATAGAATAATCGCTAGTGGCTTGGTTTTAAGCTTCTTAGTACGGCTCCCAACCATTGGCAGTACAGTGATGAGCACGACCGGGTGATTCAGAGGAGCGACAGAAGTAAGTTCGACCGTCAAAAAGTACTCCATCTCGTGGAGAATCAAGACGACTTAATGGATATAACTCCTCGTAGTAGCCTCCTTCATCCACATAACGCCACACATTGTCAGATACGACAAGGCCATAGCTCGACCCTCCAATCGAATAGCTTTCTAGGTTGGAGGTAGATGTAACACGTAATTGATATTGCCCTCGTTCTGAAGATTGGTAACTCGACACGCCAACGAGGTAGCGTCCCGAAGAAGAGACAATGTAACTAAGTCGAGAGTTGAGGTTGTTTTGGCTGATATCGTCGTTACTCGCAACAACATTGCCGTTTGAATCTGCAAGGAATAGTGCAGTATCAAAGTCAGAACTACTAACTTCAACCTGAATCGACTGGCTACGATCAAGCTCGATCGAGATAATGTCCATTCTCTGGCCATCATCTCGCTGACGGTCACTTGATGACAGACTACCTGACTGATTCAAAATTACATTTGCACCGCTGATTTCACGGCTAATTGAGTTGCTTGGTGCATTTTCGGCTGATGGATCGTAGATGATGAATTGGTATTCTGTTCCCCATTGATCGCGGACACGATAGCCACTGCGGTAGCCGTCATACCGCCCGAGGTATTCAGCATCTTCTCCATCAATAGATGCATACATTTTTCCGCATTCTGCCAAACTGCTTCCAGAGCAGTTTCTATCCCAGCCGAGTTGTATCTGTAACTGGATTGGCGATGGTTCCGTATAAAAAACGTAGCAAGCACCCTGTCCCCAGCGCGAGACATTAACGCTAACTTCCTCACCATTAATTTCACCCTGTTCGAGTTGCTCGTTCCCCTGGAGACAGGATTGTTGAGCGACAGCAGGGCGTACATCCATATTGATGACCACACTGCTACAACTGAGTAAAGTCACCGTTGAGCAAAGAACTCTTCCAAAAATTGCTCGGATCGATTGGGACTTTGAAATATATTGCATAGTGCTTACCATTTTAAATTAGGAACAATACTGGAATCCCCAGTTTGGGGCAGGTGTTGCTCGACCGTAATCCTCAACACATTCAAAGGATTTGACTGTTTCTCCTACTAATCTGTAGTGGTCAATATTGTCGTTTCTATTCATTGCACAGGCAACAACATGATCCTGATGTGGGCAAAGATGAAAAAGTTATAGGTGGCAACACCTTCTACTTCTGATTCGCTACGGCATTAGCAATGCCGACCCCTATTCCAATCCCACCACAACATACGCCTGGAGGGATGCCACCATCATCTGAGCTGTTACTAGAATTATTCCCTCCGTTATATGTCCCCTTGCATCCACGGGCTATCATCGAGCCGCTTGACGCAGATGCTGGTTTGACTGAAATAAGACCGAATGAAAGGAAAGTAATAAGCGACAGAAAAAACCAAGCTAAATATGAGCGTCGTGACAATCTTGCATATCCATCTATCTTTAGCGAGTTGTTAGCTACTTGAGTTGAGGGACTTGATTCATGGAGTCGATTTCTCAGCAAGACTTCTGCTTGTGAACATTCTTTAAAGCGCTGGTTACTTAGCTTAATTGCATCATAGAGATTGTTCTCCAATAATACACTCTTCGCATATCCAGAACAGGGAAGAGAGCCATGAAGACTCCTGTGAGCACAACAGTAACCTTTGTGTGGGGAAATGTTTTTCTGATAAAAATTTATGCATCCAACTAGGATGCGATTAATTAATTTATCTGATCTCGAAATCATCTTCTGTTCCTCTTAATAATACTTTTACAGCCTGGCTTATACTTTAAACTATAGCAACATCAGGGAAAGACCTTCTGAAGTAAAAAAGGCATTTTTTATGATATTTCTTCTGTTGATGCAGGTTTGATGGAATCGGATTTCTTACCTGGAAGAATTAATACAATGCCCAGCGAAAGGACGCCCAAGCTAGCAGCTCCGATCCCAGCGAAGATCAGTGCTTTTTGAAGGGTTGCGTCATCATTAATTTTTGTTGTGTAGGAATAGATAAGGTCTTGTCCTGATGCTGATTCTCGCCAGCTTTGTGATTTGCAGACAAGGTCACCTTGTTGGCATTGACGATCGCTACCGACTCCGGGGTTCTTCTGAAAGTCAACCAAGGTATAGGTTTCGGGTAGTGCGATCGCGAGCAGCATTCCGGCAACTCCTCCGGTAAGTGCAGCACCGGAGACCCACAATAGTTTGTGAGACATTTTCATGATTTACAATTTTCCGTTTAACTTTACGTATTGTTCTAACTTAAAGAAATCTCCAGTTGATAGATCTCACCCCCGTATCCGCCTCCCAAAACTTCTATATAGTATTCACCCACTCCAACGGCAGAGAAGGAATTAAGATTCTTGTCCATTCTCGATTCAAAGATACCGTTTTTATCAACATCTAGAATAATATTGGCGGGGGAAACATATCCGGTTGTATTTACACGAAGTTGTCCTGGCTTATTGGTTTTTACTTTATAGACATCAGATGAATCAAAAGCTCCGACATATTCAGTGATCGAGATTGTTTCATCGGTATCTATCATGCCTAAATCATATGCAAAACGAAGTGATGACGGTGGGTCGAAACTACTATCTAGAGAAGATTTAGAAAACATGAGATCGTACGAATAAAGCTCTTCATCGTCTGGATCGCTGAATGCTAGAGTATATTCCCCTGGAGGTAAGCTGATAGATGCGTTAGAAACATGATAAGAGTTCAAACTTTTGATGTGGTCATCTCCTCCCGGAATATAGTCTCCATAGTCATTTCTGTATGTATCAAATGATTGCTTTCCGTCACGATTAACATCACCAAATAAATCAAGACTAACATTGATTTCATACGACCAACGGTAGACTAGTTCTAGGGTCGTATAGTCTTGGACTGAGAACTTGAAAAAGTCATAGGGTTCTGAGGTTCCAACAAAACCATCTAAGCGACGTAAACCATCAACAACACCCAAATCGAATGAGGATTCCATGGTATTTCCCGGTATCACCTCCGGTTCAATAAATAAAGATTCTTTGAAATCTTGAGATCCAACACCAACAACGACCACCAACGGAGAACTCGCCCCCTCGATGAAAATCTCCGTTTCCGAAGCAGAAATCTCATCAAACTTTAACGTCTCGAACTTAACCCCAGCAGGCAAAATAAACTTATCCCGCGTCACCTCAAAATCCGTCACTGTATCAATGCCGAAACCCGCCTGCAAAACAAACGTATCCGCACCATCACCGCCCGTTAACGTGTCACTTCCCTTATCGCCACCTAAATAATCATTCCCCGCTCCACCCAAAATTTTATCGTCACCTTGACCACCCAAAATCAGATCATTACCCGCCTCACCCGATAGCAAATCATTATCTAAATTGCCAAACAAGGAGTCATCACCATTGCCACCCGTTAGCGTATCCGAGTCACGACCCCCCGCTCCAAGGTCATTGCCACCTCGTAAATCGATACTGTCATTCCCTGCATTACCAAAAAAGTAACGCCCCTCATCCGTATCCAATGCCGTATCGTTACCACCTTGCAAAACGATCGCATCTATCCCCGGCGACTGTTGTAGCTGACCGAGCTGTCCAGCATTAAGCTGACTAAAATCGACACTATCGTTGATATCTGTTGCTAGCGCGAAATCGTATGTCGCACCAAGACTGAGACTAGAAAATTCAATCATTGTCGTTCACTTTATAAAGAATCCCTAAACCCACAACCTCAAAGCCTTGCATTAGAAATATTCTCAAAAATTGCAATTAGTACAAAATTGACATCAACAACTTGTGTAATGATTTATCAGGAAATTACAATATTCAGACTAAGGAGAATCCCATACAGACTAGCATTCTCCTTGGTCTGAATCATCCGCAAAACTACTCGACTTTCAGCGCTCAATAACTACTAATTTGCTACAAATTCGGCAAAACTGCACAAAAACTGATCAATATTCCCCCACAAGCACCGTTTACCGTTCTCATCTAAAGCATCAGTCCACCTCAGAAGTCGAAGTTCTTCAAGAACTCCGACTTCTCGCACCCCCAACGAACGCTAGAGAAATACCCGATAATCGAGCTATTCCCCACAGTACGCGCCATGCTCGCCAGCGATCCCCTCTACATCACCCCCGAAGACTACATCGCCGCCGAAGAAATCAGCCCCATTCGCCACGAATATCGCGACGGTGAAGTCTTCGCCATGACCGGCGGTACGCTTAACCACAACGCGATCGTCCTGAACCTTGCCCTTGCCCTTAAAAATCACCTTCGCGGCTCCGGTTGCCATATCTTTGCCGAGAATGTAAAAACTCGTATCGAAGCTCGCAACGCCTTCTACTATCCCGATATTGTTGTCACCTGCAACGATCGCGATCGCCCCTCCACCCAGCAATACATCAATCACCCCCGCCTAATCATCGAAATCCTCTCACCCAGCACCGCTCGGTTTGACCGCACCGAAAAATTCGCCGACTATCGCACCATTCCCAGCTTGAGCGAATACCTGCTCATCTCCACCGATCGCCAACAGATCGAACACTTCCAACGCGACGATCGCGACCACTGGAGTCTGATGGAGGTTACCGAACCGCTCCAATTGGTGAGCGTCGATTGTGCGACCGCGATCGCAGATATTTATGAAGAGACCGATATTCAATGAATTCGCTGATGCCTGACATCGTGTCGCTCACCCTCGATCAATTCCTCGCGCAACCGGAAACGAAGCCCGCGAGCGAATACCACGCGGGTGAAATTCATCATGTTGATCATGTCCATCGAGAGTGCGGAAATAATCGCCCTTCTCGACACTTTACGTTAAGCATGAACTCCGATTTTCGTAAGATGCTGAGTGTGAGAACGATAGAGTAATGTGATACTTAACCGACCACTCCTCAAACGTTCATGCTCTGGCAACCGGGTTTAATCCTCAATAACATCTACCGAATCGATCGGCAGTTCGATGGTGGTAGCGTCGGTGTCATCTACCAAGCGACGGATCTCAAGCAAGACCGAACGGTGGCCATCAAGACACTAAACCCGACACACATTGCGGGTGATCGCTTCCAACAGAAACAAGTCAAATTCATTAACGAAGCGATGAAGCTCGCGAAGCTTCAACATCGTCACATCGTAGACGTGTTCGAGGTGGTTGAATTCGATGGCATTTTCGGCATCGTGATGGAGTTTGTCAAAGGCGAAAATTTGGCCGAATGCTTACAGCAGCAAGGTCAGCCATTTTGCGAGTCGATCGCCCTGGGTTACATCCAGCAGATCGGTGAGGCGCTGGTGGTGTTACACGATCGCGGGATGCTACACCGGGATGTCAAACCACTGAATATTATGCGACGAGCGGCCAACCCAGCAGAAGCGGTGTTAATTGACTTTGGTCTGGCGCGAGAGTTGGAGTTTGGTGTCACCCAAGCCTTAACAAACGTGGGAACGCCTGCCTATGCCGCGCCAGAACAGTTTCATCAGCAACGCGAAGCGCAGGTGAAACCGGGAGCTTATACCGATGTATATGGATTGGCTGCAACGCTGTACGCGCTGGTCACCAACCAGAATCCATTTCCGGCAGAGTTTCGCTTACAAGGGGCGTTATTAATTCCACCGCATCAGCAAAACAAGTCTGTGTCGAAGCGGGTGAGTCAGGCGATCGTTCGGGGTATGGCGCTCGACCCCTCAGAGCGATCGGCAACGGTCGCAGAATTTTTAGAGGATTTGGGTCTCGGGATTCAGCAGCACCCATCGCAAAAGACGTCAGTAGGGGGTCAGTTACAGCAGTTTTGGACGAAAACCGTGGAAGTCGATCTTCGGGGAAACATCACCCAGCGCCGCACGATCCATCCAGAATATTTTACCGAACACGTCAACGGCATCGGGATTGATATGGTGTCGATCGCAGGGGGACGATTTGTGATGGAGTCCCTGAGCGCTGAAGCAGACCGTAATGAGAGGGAAAGCCCGCAGCCAAATCATGTCAGCCTACCCTCGTTTTTCATGAGCCGCTTTGCTGTAACCCAAGCCCAGTGGAGAGCCGTCGCCCAACTACCGCCCGTCCAGGAAAACCTCGACCCCGACCCCGCCAACTTTAAGGGGGATCAGCGCCCCGTCGAGCAAGTGAGCTGGGACGACGCTCAAGAATTTTGTCGGCGACTGTCTCAGGCGACTGGCAAAGCTTACCAACTGCCCCGCGAAGCCGCCTGGGAATACGCCTGTCGTGCGGGAAGCACAACCCCCTTTGCCTTTGGGGCAACCTTAAGTGCTGATATCGCCAACTATGATGGCAACTACGTTTACGCCAACGGCAAGCAAGGCTTACGGCGACAAAAAACCACCCCAGTCGGAACCTTTGCGCCGAATGCTTGGGGCTTGTATGACATGCATGGCAACATTTGGGAGTGGTGTGAAGATAGTTGGCATGGTAGCTACAACGACGCACCAACCGGCGATCCAGCTTGTATTGATAATAGTTCAGAGTTCAAGATCTTGCATGGTGGCTCCTGGAACGATATTCCGTGGAGCTGTCGATCGGCGAATCGTTACTACTTTTCGCGCGGCCTCCGTCTCAACCTCATTGGTTTTCGCCTTTTTCTTCCGGGTAGTGATGCACTGTGATGCACTGTAATGCAGCTTGATCGCTGAAACCCCGAAGTGCTCCACGGTTCAAAGTCGATCAACCATTACTTCGCATCACTACCGAGGCCTATTGAATGGCCAGGGATGCATTCTTAGAACGTTGACATCCTCCCCAGCCTAAAGGCGTGGGGATTCCCAGTCTGACCATTACCT
>CAZFJL010000016.1:0-80867 GCA_964518905.1 uncultured Geitlerinema sp.
GTTGGGAGCATCCCATTTGTGTCACCCTCACCCTAAATCCCTCTCCCAAGTTGGGCTACGGTGTATACACATCTCTCAAAATCCATCAGAGAAAGGAAAACAGCCCTTCTTGGAGCCAAGAGACCACGGAAAATCGAGGCTAAAACCCTCTCGTTATGAGCAGTCTGTGGCTAGCTCGGCGAGGAACCCACGATTTTTCGAGGTTTGGAGGCCTTAAGGTCGCGAGGCTTTGAGCCTCAAATTAACCTAGATGAGTGATTTGAACACTTGTGTATACACGGTAGCCCAAGTTGGGAGAGGGACTTTGAATCGGTCTCCCCTTCTCCCTTTTTTGGGAGAAGGGGCTGGGGGATGAGGGGCAAGTTGCATAAACGGGATGCTCCCGGTGGGTTTGATGGGAACGTCTCAACTTCGTTAATTCACGTTTTTACTAAATTGTGCTTGATATCACCTCATTCTGGTATCGCTTCAAAGCGTTCTTCGTCCGTCAGCTCATCATCGGGCATCGGCTCGATGGCTTGAATCTTCGCCGATCGCTCTACGCCAAAATTGGCTTGGGATACTTCTGGGCGATCGCGATCGCGATGACCGGTTCGCTGGTCGGCTTAGTCGGCGCGGACTACTACCAAGGCCAAGGCATCGAACAGTTATTCGACGCCCAAGAACAGGCCAAGCTCCTGGATCAGTTGCAGTTTGCCAGCTCTGAGGTGAAGGTGCAGGGGTTGCTCCTTGATATTCGAGTGAGGCGAAAGCAATCGCAGGAGAAGATTTTAAGGGAGTTTGAGCAGACGCAAGACGATGCGATCGCCGAAGCCAACGCCGTCATCACATTCATCGAAACAGATCCAGCCTGGTTGGCGATCGATCGTGAGCAATTTGTGACTCTGATAACGGCGTATGCGGAAGCCATCGGCCTCTACCATAACAACCTAGCGAAGTTCTTCGCGGAGATGAAGCCATATCCCCAACTCACGCTGAATGAGCTCAACACTCTACAGCGAAATTTGGCATTTGAGCAGCGTAACAATTACCTCACACAACTCGAAACACTTTCGCTAGAGGTGGAAGGTCTACGCCAACAAGCGGCGACACAGGCCATTAGTAGCGGCGATCGTATGGAGATGATCCAGGGCTATGAAAAATTTGTCATCATTATGAGCCTCTTGGTTTCGTCGGGGTTTGCGGCTTGGATTGCATGGCGCACAACGCAACAGATTGCCGCCCCGATCGCCGACGCTGCCGCCCTAGCGCAACAGGTCGCGAGCAAGTCTGACTACAGTCTGCGTTTACCCGTGACCAGTGATGACGAGGTGGGACGTTTGACCGAGGCGCTGAACTATTTAATCGAGCGTATTGATCTGCGATCGCGCCAACTGAAAACCTCAGCGAAAAATGCTCGCACCAAGGCCAACACGCTGCAACGCACCTTAGCCGAACTCGAAAGTACCCAGGCGCAACTAATTCAAAGCGAGAAAATGTCATCCCTCGGGCTGCTTGTGGCCGGTATTGCCCACGAGATCAATAACCCCACTAGTTTTATCTACGGCAATATCACCCATGCCCGCGACTATCTCAGTGACTTGCTGGGCTTGCTCAACGCTTACCGACATCGCTACCCGGACGATCGCGAACTCAATGATCTCGCCGAAGAGCTTGATTTTGACTTCACGATCGATGATGTGCAGTCAATGATGGACTCGATGGAAAACGGCGCACGGCGAATTAGCGAGATCGTGCGATCGCTGCGGACGTTTTCGCGGCTCGACGAAGCCGACGTGAAGCAGATTGATCTGCATGAAGGAATCGATAGCACCCTCACGATTCTCAATACGCGCTTTCGGATGTTTCCGAATGTCCAGCCGCTGAAGCTGATCAAAGATTACGGTGAACTACCCCTGGTCGAATGCCACGGCACGCAAATCAATCAGGTCGTGATGAATTTGATTGTTAATGCGATCGATGCGCTCGAAGATGCGGTTAGGGATGGCAAGTGGGAGCATTTAGGATCTGAACCTCCAGGGGAAGATGCGGTAGAGCTAGAACCCTGCCTGACGATTCGGACGCGCGATCGCGGAGACGGCTGGGTTGCGATCGAGATTGCCGATAATGGCCTCGGTATTCCAGAGTCAGCGCGGGCGAAGCTGTTTGATCCGTTTTTCACCACCAAGGCGATCGGGCGCGGTACAGGCTTAGGACTATCGATCTGCTACAAAATCATCACGGATACCCATCACGGCCAACTGGAATATGAGACCGAAATCGGACGTGGTACAGCCTTTAAGATTTTGCTTCCCGTGATGCTGCTGGCCCGTCAGCCTCTCTCAACATCGAGCGTTGCCGGTTAATTCGGAGGGATAGATCGAGAGCGATGATCGCTCGACGCGTAAAATCACGATCGCGATTCGGACTTGGCGCGATCGGTTCGCTACGATAGGTCAGGTTGGCTACGGCTGACCCGGTTACAGCTCGTTCGGCGAATTCAGAAAAATAATGGCGTCAATTTCACTCACTGGCAAACTAGTGTTCATTACGGGAGCCAGTAGCGGCATCGGTCGATCGTGTGCCGAGCAGTTCGCCGCTGCGGGGGCGCGATTGTTGCTCGCTGCGCGGCGGCTCGATCGGCTCGAAGCGCTGGCGCTGGATCTGAACGCGACTTACGGCACGGAGGTTTACTATCTGGAGCTGGACGTGCGCGATCGCCAGTGGGTCGCAGACACCGTGGAACTGTTGCCGGAGGCATGGCGAAACATTGACATCTTAGTGAATAACGCTGGTCTCAGTCGCGGTCTCGACAAACTGCACAGCGGCTCGATCGACGATTGGGACGAGATGATCGACACCAATGTTAAGGGCTTGCTCTACGTCAGCCGCGCCGTGATTCCGGGGATGGTCGATCGCGATGCCGGACACGTGATCAATATCGGCTCGATCGCCGGTCGTGCGGCCTATCCCGGTGGTGGTGTGTATTGCGGCTCGAAGGCAGCGGTGCGGGAGATTTCGGCGGGGTTGAAGATTGATTTACTCGGGACGGCGGTACGGGTGAGCGAGGTTGATCCGGGGTTGGTGGAGACGGAGTTTAGTGATGTGCGGTTTCATGGCGATCGCGATCGGGCGAAGACGACCTACACCGGGTTAACGCCGCTAACGCCGGATGATATCGCCGATATCGTGCTGTTTTGCGCGACGCGACCGGCTCATGTCAATCTCAGCGAACTGCTAGTTGTGCCGACGGATCAGGCAACGGCGACCCAGGTTTCGCGTCGGGGTTAGATCATCGAATTGACCCTATCGGTTGCGTTGTGCTGCCGTAATGGTTGGCAAGAGTTCGTCGTGGTCGCGATTCTGGATGGAAGTAATGAATCAAAAATGGATAATCACGCCAAAGAAAACGCTAAGTGATCAGGAAAGGCAAGCCTACTGGGAAAACACACACGTAGCCGAAAACTATGAAACGGTATGGAGTATGACGGAAGATCCGGTGTTACGCCATAAACTAACAGCGGAGATTCGATCGCATTCCAAACATGAAAAAATACTCATACCGGGATGTGGATCAAGAACGGTCTTAGAGCGACATTTCATCGAATCTCTCGCAGATATCAGCGCGATCTATTGCACTGATTATCCCGGCGTCATTGAGGTTGCAGCAGGATACTATCA
This sequence comes from uncultured Geitlerinema sp., assembly GCA_964518905.1. Classification (GTDB taxonomy): domain Bacteria; phylum Cyanobacteriota; class Cyanobacteriia; order Cyanobacteriales; family Geitlerinemataceae; genus RDYZ01. Next base: position 3,661 of record CAZFJL010000016.1, read on the forward strand.
GCACGCCAAGGTTCATTATGAAGCCCGTGATTCACAAGATCTAGGGTTTGAAACTGAGTTTGATGTGGTAGTCATTGTCAACTCAGTGTTATCCGAAAGTGACGCGGAAAATCGTGCGATCTTACGATCGTGTTATCGATCGCTAAAAACAGGCGGAGTCTTGATTGGCCTGTTTCCCACGATATTTGCTGCGGTGGATATTGCGTATCTAGAACCAAGCCGACAACGACTAGAATGTGTCGATCTGGAACGCAGTGCGTTATATGAAACTCAGCAAAATTTATGGCAAATCTTTTATACTCCGCTTCGGCTTAGACAAATTATTAAAGAGGCGGGCTATCATCTGGATAAAACCGAAATTTTCTTTTGTGATTCGCCGTATTTTTTGGAGCATTCAAAGCAATATTATGGACTTGAAGATCCAGATAATGTCGTCTATGAATTATTGGTCGTCGCACAAAAGTTATAGGGTGATAAAAATGGACTTTTGGAATTCCCCGATGTAGAGATGCAGGCTTCAGGCGACGTAAAAGCAAGGGAAAACGAGGGTTGTAGCTGCCGTCGAACTCATGTTTTGATCACTTCGCAGCCAAAAAAACGGACAGACCGAACCGCTGTGCTACGAATAGTCTCGTTCCTCGATCGCCATGCCATGCCCCGCGAATTCGTCCACTTTTCCATCATCGGCACACAAAAAGGCGGCACGACCTCGCTCGATCGCTACCTAAGCCAACACCCCCAAATCTGCACCGCCCCCCAAAAAGAAGTCCACTTTTTCGACCTACAATTCCAGCTCGGGCGCGACTGGTACGAAGCGCAATTTCTGATCGATCCCGCCAACCCCTTCGAGGCCAGCCTGACGATCGGTGAAGCCACCCCCTACTATCTGTTTCATCCCGGCGTCCCCGAACGCATGGCGACGCTTTACCCCCAGATCAAACTGATCGTCATGCTGCGCGACCCCGTCGATCGCGCCATCTCCCACTACCACCACGCCGTTAAATATGGCTTTGAACCCTTAGGCTTTGACGCCGCGATCGCCGCCGAAGCCGATCGCCTCGCCGGGGAAAACATCCGACTCCTCACCAATCCGATCGCCACCAGCTACAGCCACCAACACCACAGCTACCTCGCACGCGGTCGCTACCTCGAACAAATTCTTTGCTGGGAACAGTTTTTCCCGCGATCGCAGTTCCTCTATATCAATAGCGCCGATTTTTTTGCCAACCCCGATCGCGAACTTCAGCGCGTCTGCGATTTCCTCGGTGTTGCCCCCTTTGCGCTAACAAGCTACCCCAGCCATAACCCCGGTAGCGGGAACGATTCGGCGATCGATCCGTCACTCAAAGCGCAACTCGTCGATCGCTTTCGACCCCACAATCGCGCTCTATTCACCCATCTCGGGCTTGATTTTGGCTGGCCGACGTAACACTCTGTCCCCTCCAGACACTCTCCAGAAGCCAGGATTTTTGAAAAACTCCGCTTTCTCACCTCCTTGCTCGCTTGTCCGGAATGCCCCAGGATGGCAAACTTAGAGCCAGATTTATCGTAATGGCTTCATCATTACGATTCATCGCTTGTCACGGCGCAATCCTGCCACTTGCTTTGATCGGTTCGCCTTCACCTTTTCGATTTCAACCAAAATGCGAATTCTCGTCCTACATCCGAACTTCCCCGCCCAGTTTCGGCATGTGATTGGCCTCCTTGGGAAAGATCCCGAGAACGAAGTCGTGTTTTGCACGAAAAATGAGCGACCCGAATGGAAGATCGCAGGCGTCAAAAAGGCATTATTTACGCCCAGCCGCGACCCGAGACCGGAAACCCATCACTACGTCCGCGCCCTCGAATCAGCGGTGCTCCACGGTCAGGCGGCCTTTCGGACGCTGGAAAAGCTGAAGGCCAGCGGATTTACACCAGATGTGATTTACGGTCATTCGGGCTGGGGGCCGACGCTGTACACGAAAGATGTGTATCCCGATTCGCCGCTGATGTGCTATTTCGAGTGGTTTTATCATGCACGGGGCAGCGATGCGGATTTTGACCCGGCTGATCCGCTAGAACCCGATGATTACGCCCGCATTCGGACAAAAAATGCGCCGATTTTGCTCGATCTGGCGAACTGCGATTGGGGACTATCGCCGACCCAGTGGCAACGATCGCAGTTTCCCCCCGAATTCCAAAGCAAAATTTCGGCCATGCATGACGGCGTCGATACGGAATTTTTCAAACCCAAACCGGGCGCAAAGTTAAAGCTGCCGAACCTGGATCTCTCCCACGTGGATGAAATCGTCACCTACGTCGGGCGCGGCATGGAACCCTATCGTGGTTTCCCCGAGTTCATCGAGTCGATCGCCTACCTGCAAGAAAAACGCCCGAATGCCCACGTGGTAATCGTCGCCTCCGAGCGGGTCTGCTACGGCAAAGCGTTACCCGATGGTAAGAGCTACAAGGAGCACATGCTCGCAAAAGTGCCGCTCGACCTGTCGCGGGTTCACTTTGTCGGGACGTTGCCCTATCACGACTATCTCAAAGTGATTCAGGCGTCTTCGGCGCATATCTATCTGACGCGACCGTTTGTCTTGTCGTGGTCGTCGATCGAGGCGATGGCGACGGGCTGCGTCGTGGTGGGGTCGGCGACGCCACCGGTGGAGGAGGTGATTAAGGACGGTGAGAATGGGTTCTTGGTGGATTTCTTCTCGCCGAAGGAAATTGCCGATCGCGTCGCCTACGTCCTAGAGCATCCGGAAGATATGAAGCGCATTCGCGCCAATGCTCGCAAAACAGTACTGGAAGAGTATTCGCTCGAAGCGCTGTTACCGAAGCATATCAAGCTACTGGAAAATGTCGCGAACGGCCAATTGCCGCCGGATGAGCATGTGATGCATCCGGCGCAACGCACGGGTTTTGCGATCACCTAGATCGGATTGGTGGGCGAGACCCACCCTACATGCTCCACTTGTTTTTTGCCTCCCCTTACCCTCCCGACGATAAGCGATGATCTCTGCCGCGACCCTCGACACCGCGATCGAACACCACCAGTCCGGCGATCTCGATCGCGCCCGCGATCTCTACCAAGCCGTCCTCGATCGCAATCCTGATGACGCTGCCGCCCTCCACGGCCTCGGGGCGGTGCATTACCAGTCCGACGAGTATGAAGCCGCGATCGATCTGCTTGGGCGAGCGGTGTACATCGCCGACCACGACCCGATCTATCGCAACACTCTCGGCTTGGCCTATCGCGCTCAGGGCAAACTCGCCCAAGCCTGCTGGCAATACCGCGCCGCCCTGGAGCGTGACCCGAAACATCAGGGCATTCAGAAAAATCTGAGCCGTGCTTGGGGAGAGTGGTTAGAGATCGATCGACCCGAGGCGATCACGTTTTTGGAGGGGATGGCGCATATGTATCACCGGGCGGGGTTGGAAGACGCCGCCGAGCAGCTTTACCGTAAAGAGATTGAGTTTGACGCCCAGAGTGCGGACGGCTGGCACGGTCTGGGGTTGATTGCCCAAAATCGGGGACAGCACGACCAGGCGATCGAGCTTTTCCAAAAGGCGATCGGCTTCGACGATCAGAACGCGATCTTCTATCACAATCTCGCCCTCGCCTACCACGCCAAAGGCCAAACGCCGATCGCCCTCCAAACCTTATCGATCGCACTCCACCACAATTTTCATCTGATCGCGCCGCGTCAACAGCTTGATACCTGTATCAATGCACTCTTTGCCCGCGATCCACTGAAACTCAAACATACCCTGTGGGAAGACGGGCAAGCCTGGGAACGACGCGACGATCGGCGTCTAGCGCAGTTTCTTTATCAAAAGCTGATCGAAAAAGCGCCCGATGTTGCAGAAGTACGCTATGCCCTGGGACAGATCTGTTTGGCGCAGTACGAGAGTTACGACGCGCTGACCAACTTTCAAAAAGCGGTCGAGATCAAGTCGGACGTTGCCGAATATTATCGAGCGCTGGGCATGGCCTATCGGATGCACGCGCTACCGAGTGAGGCGCTCAAGTCGCTGAGTAAAGCGCTCGAACTGGAGCCGGACAATGCGGACATTCAGCGCGATTTTAACCAGATTATTGCGGACGTGATCGATTACTTCGATGAGGTGATGCAGGTCCATCATGCGCTGGAGAATTATTCGCACGTTGCCGAGCTGGAGTATCAAGCGGGAAATTTCATCCGGAAACATACGGGCAAGGTCAAGGCGGCCTTGCGTCACTACGATCGCGCTCTCGCACTCATCCCGACGTATGCCGAGGTGCATCGCACGATCGCCGAGATTTACCTCGAAGAGCAAAATTACGATCTCGCGCTTGACCCGATTCACCAAGCCATCCAAGCCCAGCCCGCAATCGCCGACGGTTACCGACTGCTCGGTGACGCGCTCTTCGGCCTGAAGAATCTCGCGGGTGCGACCAATGCCTATCAGCGATCGCTATCGATCAATGCCAATGATGCGCGAACCCTGAGCAGTTTGGCGCGTGCGCTGTCGGATCAGCAACAGTATGACCAAGCGGTCGAACTGTTCAAGAAGGCGATCGCGATCGATGGCAATATCGCCGCAACGCACTGGCACTTCGGCGAAACCTACGAGCGCATGGGTAAAACCGAGGAGACGATCGACTGTTGGCGCAAGGCGTTAAACCTCGATCCACACTATGGCGGCAAGGACTGCGGCGAAAACTATCGCAAAATCGCGGCTAAATTTCTAGCGGTGGATAAGAAGCAGGAGGCGGTGTTAGGGCTGAACAAGGCGATCGAACTGCAACCGGATCTCGCCGCTGCCCACTGGACGCTGTGCGAGATTTTCAACACCACCAACAGCCTGCCGCAGTCGCGGGCGGCGGGGCTGAAATATTACGACAACGTCAAAGATGATGAGCAGATCATGGCGGCGCTGATGGTGATGAAATCTCACGTCAATTCGGGCGTCAGCCATGTGGCGATCGAAATGCTCAAGACGATCGAGCCGCGCCTGTTAGACCTACTCGATCGGGCAGATATCAATATCGGAATGCGGCTCTACCTCAACTTGATGTTCGATTTGCCCCACATTCGCGATGATGTCCCGGCCAATAGCGCCCTGGTGAAACGCCTCGCCCACGCCTATCTGCGCTACCTCGACGCCAAAGCCCTATCGGAAGATCACTACGCGATCGACTTTCCCCGCGACACCACCCCCAACCGTCCGCTCCGCATCGGCTTCGTCTCGAAACATTTCCGGCGTCACTCCGTCGGCTGGCTGAGTGTGGACGTGATCGAAGAGCTGGTCAAACTGACGCCCCATGTCTTCCTCTATGTCACCGGCGACATGAAGCGCGACCACCTCACCGAACGCTTTGATGCGGCGGCGGAACGCTTCGTTCACCCCGAAAAAACCCTAAGCACAGCCGACTATCTCAAGGAAATCGCCAAGGACAAGCTCGATGTACTGGTCGATATGGACTCGGTGACGGTGATGCCCCACCTGGAAATCCTGCACCGCCATCCCGCGCCACTGTGTCTGACCTGGCTGGGTTTTGATGCGCCGTATCTCAATCCCAAACACTACTATTTTGGCGATCGCTACACCCACCCCGAGGGCGTAGACGAGCATTACATCGAGCAGGTCGTACGGCTGCCGGACTCGTTCGCTGCGACGAAGGGCTTGCCGATCGATACCACCAAGGATCGCGACACGATTCGCCGATCGATGCGAATCGCGCCGAACCAAGTCGCCTACCTCTGCGTTGCCACCGGTAATAAATTCTGCCCCGAGATGGTCACCGCGCAAATCGAAATCCTCAAGCGCGTTCCCGATAGCCTGCTGCTCTATAAAGGACGGGTCGGTGATCTCGATGCGATTAAGCAGGAATATCAGACGGAATGCACCAAGCAAGGGGTGCGGATTAACCGCATTCACATCCTGCCGCGCACAGCAACGGAAGAGGAACACCGGCTGATTTATCAGTTCGCCGACGTGCTGATCGATTCCTATCCCTACAGCGGCGCGACCCACGTAGTCGAAGCGCTATGGTTCGATATGCCGGTGATTGCCAAGGTGGCGGATCAGTCGTTTGGGCGTCAGGCGTATTCGCTGATCAAGGCGGCGGGGTCGGATATGGGCATTACATTTGATTGGCCAAGCTATATCGACTGCGCCGTGAAATTTGGCCTTGATGCGAATGAGCGTCAGAAGATGCGATCGCAACTCGAACGCGGCAAACGCCCGGAAAGTCTCGCGCCGCTCTGGAATCCGGCTAAATTCGCCCGCGATTTCCATACGTTATGCGAGCAGCTTTTACCGTTGCAGGAAAGTTAAGGACTGAGACATAACCAGAGCTTCAAGATTTTGGCAACAGATTTTGGCAACATTGAAGCTCCAAGAGACAAGCTATGCTGAAACAGCACGATCGCGAGGGCGAAACTCATGCTAGCTACCGAAAACCTGACGCTACACCCACCGGCAAACTACGAATTTAGCGACGAGTGGTTCTTTGACTTTTGCGCTGCCAACCGCGACCTGCACATCGAGCGCACTGCCAATGGAGAAATTTTGATTATGGCTCCCACAGGAGGAGAAACCGGATACCGCAATTCCAAGCTTTCTTTTCAATTGGAACTGTGGAATCGCCGCACCAAGTTGGGCGTGACGTTTGATTCTTCGACCGGGTTTCGCCTGCCGAACGGTGCTAATCGATCGCCCGATGCCGCGTGGATTCCAAACGAGTGGTGGGAGCGCCTCAGCGGAGAGGAACGCCAGCGTTTTTTACCCCTATCGCCATTGTTTGCGATCGAGCTGCGATCGGCGACCGATACGCCCAGCACCCTACGCGCCAAAATGCAGGAATATATCGACAACGGCACAGAGCTGGGCTGGCTGATTGACCCATTTGAGCGCACGGTGGAAGTGTACCGCCCCGAGGCTGAAGTGACGGTATGGCAGGACGTTCAGACCATTAGCGCCGCCCCAAACCTGCCAGACTTTGAGCTAGAATTAGCTGATATTTTCTGAGTTGCGAGACTGGTAAGTGCCACGGCTCTGTTCATAGTGCGGGCAATCGATCGCCGCTTCCGATCCCGCCACGATCGGATCAACAGGGCATTTCAGCCGGTGATCATTGGTGAAAAAGGCGCAGCGCGAACAGGGGATTTGATGCATCGTTTGGACGCGGTGTGCCGCTGCTGTCAGTCCGACGATCGCGTTACCGATCGCTGCGAACACTGTCACCCACGCCACCACCACGCAGATGATCCCGAGATAAGGGGCGAGCACCTGCCCAACGGCGTTAAGCTTTTGACCAACCTGTTCTAGTACGGCAACCATCTCCGGGTCGAGCACCGGACGAACTGCCGCATTGGTAGCTACATCTAAAGTCGTTGCGATCGCATAATTGCTCACAGCAGAACCATCTAAGACAAAGGGAAGTACGGCTTAAGTCAACGCGACTAGCGCCAACAGTACCGACCATAAAACCGTGAAATGGGTTGTGTAGATACGCGCCGTCGGTATCGGGCGGCGGCACAGCCTAGCCATCAAACCGTAATTATCACCAAATCTTAGCGGAGCCCACCACTCTTGCGTAGCGCTGTCAACAACTTGTGAACAAACGCCAGATCATTCTGTAACATTTAGAACAAACGTAACGAACTATCAAAAAGTGCTAAATCCCGACCGGAAAACCGTAGATTTTTTTGGGGATCGCAGTAGAATTCGACGGTGTCTTGTGTGAATCAAGTCTGTTCACTACGATTCCGTTCCGCAGGCACAAGACAGCACTACATACAGGAGTTCACGTTAATGACGCTGCAACTGGGCGATATCGTACCCGACTTTACTCAAGAATCTTCGGAAGGCACGATTAATTTCCACGAGTGGATCGGCGATAGCTGGGCCGTTCTGTTCTCGCACCCCGCAGACTACACACCGGTTTGCACCACCGAGCTGGGTGAAGTATCGCGTCGTCAGGACGAGTTCAAAGCACGTAACGTCAAGACGATCGCCCTCAGCATCGATGACGTTGAATCGCACAAAGGTTGGATTTGCGACATCAACGAAACGCAAAACACCACGATCAACTACCCGATCTTGGCCGACGTCGATAACAAAGTCGCGACGCTCTACGGCATGATCCACCCGAAAGCCGATGCCAAAGTCACCGTGCGATCGGTCTTCATCATCGACCCCAACAAAAAGCTGCGCCTGACGATCACCTATCCTCCGGCGACCGGTCGTAACTTCGACGAAATCATCCGCGTCATCGACGCGCTGCAACTAACGGACGGCTACCAAGTTGCAACCCCGGTGAACTGGAAAGATGGCGACGACTGCGTTGTTGTTCCGTCGATCTCGACCGAAGATGCCAAGGTGAAATTCCCCAAAGGCGTCACCGAAGTTAAGCCTTATCTGCGCATGACGCCGCAGCCGAACAAGTAAGACTCGATCGAGCCTTGCAATTTGAATCGCCCTAATTTCAGGGCGATTCAGACCTATCTCAAATCATAAAAAGCGACGACTACAGCTATAGTCGTCGCTTTTTTATTGTGTTACTGGATGGATCGTAGGGAGCGAGATCTTGGAAGTTTCCAAAATCTCTAAGGTCTGAAGTCGCTGTTTATCATTCTTGGAGAGGGCGAGAAGTTCGACTTTTTTTGAAAGTCAAATTCTGGGATGAACGATTATTTTCGAGCAATACCCCTTAGTAAGAATAAAAAAGATAAAAATATCATCGCTCAGAGTTTTTGGCGATCGTGATTTGATTACGATTAGCGCTCAATACATATCTTCTTGAAATATATCAATTTTTAATATGCTCCGATTTTATTTTGCTTCTATTAAATCAAGAATCTCTTTCTCCATATGAATTATAGGTTTTAAGACTTTTGTTTTTTGGCGAGAAGACATCAAGAGAAAGACATTTTTTTGTTGAGATTCTCCTGAAAATCTCAACATCCCAAATAAGTCTGTTATATTGTGCATAATCTTTATTCCCCATAGCGTATGTCACGCGTCACCAATTCCAGCACGCCGGTTAAAACAACCACAACGATCGGTGGAATCGAGTTCGTTGGTGTTGATTCTGGTAATCGCCTCAACGGTGGCGTGGAAGATGATCTCATCTTGGGAGCAGATTTCATCATCGGGGTCGTGTCTGGAACGTCCTCGGATGGTGCGGGCTCGGATGACATCATCGATGCAGCGAGCGGTAACGATTACGTCATTGGTCTGGCTGGAAATGACAGTCTGTTGGGGGCCGCCGGTCAAGATGTTCTCGCCGGAAATGCCGGTCAAGATACATTGCTCGGAGAGGGGGGGGACGATACGCTCTTCGGGGGGCAGGGCAACGACATTCTGTCTGGGGGACTCGGGAATGATGTGTTAGACGGCCAGGTGGGTGATGATACGTTAGGCGGTAGCGAGGGGAATGACACCCTGCTTGGTGGCGTGGGTATGGATTTCATGACGGGTGGAGCCTCGGGGGATTCGTTGGTGGGCGGCCTCGGTGCGGATACGTTATTCGGAGAATCTGGGCTGGATACGATCGTCAGTGGCGAGGGCGATGATATTGCCAATGGTGGCCCTGATAATGATGTGGTGTTTGGGAATTCGGGGCGCGATAGTTTGCTGGGCGATAATGGTGTCGATCAGCTCTTCGGTGGTGCGGATTCGGACACGCTGAGTGGTGGTGCAGGCATTGATACGTTGTGTGGTGATCAGGGGGCAGACGTGTTGTCGGGTGGTGCAGGGAACGATGTGTTTATGTTTGCCAGTACGGCGAATGATTTATCGAGTATTCGTGAGTTAGGTAACGATACGATTACCGATTTTCAGGTGGGTTTCGATAAAATCTGGCTTGAGGAGCGCGTCTTTGATGTGCGGTTTGGGCCGAATAGTATCAACCTTGCCTTCGACCAAATTGAGGTTGTCGATCCGCAAAGTGTTGCGAAGTTGATTTATGAAACAACGACGGGCAACCTGATCTATAACCCCACGGCGGCTGTGGGGGACGAAGTCACGATCGCTCAATTATCAGGAGTTGCCCGCCTGAGTACGAATAGCATCGAGCTGTTTTAGAGGCGTCATCAATTAAATCTGTAGCCGTCGTTTAAACTGATGCATCCCCCCTCACACTTGCAACTGTGAACTGCATCAGCCAGCCGATCGCGATTTCGGATCTCACCCTCACAACAACGACATGGGGTGATCCCCAGAATCCGCCCGTCCTGCTGCTCCACGGCCTGGGCGATACCGCGACTGTATGGAGCGAGTTTGCGCCCACCTTGGCCGATCGCTACTTCGCGATCGCCCCCGATCTACGCGGCCACGGCGACAGCGACAAACCCGACTCCGGCTACGGTTTCGATCAAATCATCGCCGACCTCCAAGCCCTGATTGCTCACTTCGGGTTTGAATCCGTTCACCTGATCGGCCACTCCTGGACAGCGAAACTCGCGCCCATGTGGGCGACCCGCCATCCCGACCAAATCCGCAGCCTGACGCTAATCGATCCATTCTTCATCGGCACGATGCCCGGTTGGTTTCGGGTGACGTTTCCGTTGCTGTACAAGGTGTTGCCGTTTATCAAGGCGATGGGGCCGTATGAGTCGCGCGAGGCGGCGATCGCCTTTGGTCGCGATCTGAAGCAATATCGCGGCTGGTCGGCGCTGCAACAGCGGGCGTACGAGGCGAGCATCGAGGCGAAACCGGACGGGAGCTGGGGTAGCAAATTTACGACGGCGGCACGGGATGGCGTCTTCGAGGAGGTGATGCATGTGGCGGGCTTGACGCAGCCGATCGCGATCCCGACGCTCTTCGTACAGCCCGAAGCGGGACTCAACCGCAGCGACTGGCAATTCAAGCCCTATCATGACCATCTGCAACAGCTCGACTGGGCGATCGTGCCGGGAAATCACTGGCCGTTTCTCGTCGCGCCGGAACCGTTTGGCGTGGCGGTGCGATCGTTCCTCGATCGCCAGCCTTAAGAGTCTTCACCCCAGAAGTCCGACTTTTCTAAAAAGTCCGACTTCTCAACAGACTTCTCAACACCCAACGCAAAAATTAAGCGCGATCGTCCTGAGCGAGAACCCGCGCGGCGGCGATCAGATCCGTCCGCAATGTCGCCAGGTCGTCGCGTTCGGCGAGGTAGGCTTCGAGGGCGTGGATCGGGTCGTCCTGGGTGGTCAGCTCCGGCATACGCGGGCGAGAAAGCTGGCTGACGGGTTCGGGGGTGATGGTGTAGGTATGGGCGGCGCTGAGGTGAGTGCGTAGGCGAGCAAGGTCGATCGACTCTAGGCGGCTGGCCTGGATTTTGTAGTGCAAACGCACGACGGCATCGTCGATATCGGCCTTGGCGATCGCGTCGGTGAGCGCCTCGATCGGGGTTTCGACCTCGGTTAAATCCACCATAACCGTCCGAAAGGGACGCACCGGCAGTTCGCAAAACTCCCAGTTACAGCCGCCTGCTTCCACCTGGGCTAACACAAACCCTTTCGCCTCTTGTTCTTCGCTAAAATCCACCCGATCGATACTGCCGGGATAGACGATCGGCGGATCGTTGCTGGGGTTGAGATTTTGATGTTTGTGGACGTGGCCGAGGGCAACGTAATCAAATTCGGGACGGGAAATCAGCGACACCGGCACGTAAAACCCTTTGCTGACGGCCAGAAATCGTTCTGCGCCCACTGTTGCCCGATCGGCCATAAGATGCGCCAGCAACACCGTCGGCAAACTGCGATCGAGCTGACGGATTTCGCCCTCCAGGATCGTCCGCAGCTTATCGATCAGGAGACGATCGATCGCTTCGATCGATAAATCTTCGGTTTCCGGGCGCGTCAACAGTGTCGATTTGGTCAGCCACGGCAACGTCACGACCTGAACAGTACCGTTTTGGGTTTCGACGCGATGGGTCATGAGACGATCGCCCACGACAAACCCCGGAACTGCTAGCGTTCGGTATAAATACAGACTCGCGCCACCCTGTCCCTGGCCGTGCTGATCGTGATTGCCGACAAGCAGCACCGCTGGAATCCCGGCTTCAGCAAGGCGGCGAAACTGCGAGGCGAACGCTTCGGCCACGTAGGGCGGCGGCGTGGAGTTGGGAAAGGCATCGCCGCCAAACAGGACGAGGTCAACCTGTCGCGCGATCGCCGTATCGATGCAGCGCGTCAGGCTTTGGATAAAGTCGATCAAGCGGGTATTCAGCCCCGTTTCGGGATCGAGCTTGCCATGCGATCGGCCACTACCCAGATGAATATCGGACAGGTGAAGAATATTAATCGCCATGGAGCTATTTATCTCGTGGTTTCTCTAAAATTGATCTGAATGATAGATAAGCTAAGGTCTAATCTGACTCGATCTGTGAGCCTTTTCTTCAGATCAAGCCACTTTAAGTCGCCTAAGGAAATTAATGAACGCTACGTGTAGCATAAGCTTCTAGCTTGTTGGCAACCAGGATGGTTGCGTGGCGTAGTGTGATGCACTTTATTTGCTTGATCTACATTAGACCTAGCGACTGTTAGTACTAAATCCCTACTGATTGCGAGAGATATATCGTGCCTGAACAGCTTGATGAAACCGTTATTGACATTAAACCAACCCTAGCCAAACTGCTGGAACAATCGGCGCAAACCCTCGAAACTATTTTGCAAGATGACAGTGTCGCCGCCACAGAACGCGCTGACATCGCTCTCCGCATTGTGGCCTTAGCGGGCGGACTCGATGTTCCCGTCATTCCAGAGCTGGCCGATACCGTCAAACCGGACACGGACAAGCAAACTGCGATCGCGACACCCACCTCAAACCCGTCGCCGATGCCTGCGGTGCAACACGCCCAGCCTGCGGCCAGTCCCGATCCCTACGCCACCTTCCCCAAGTTTTTGCCGGGGGATTACCTCCAAATCGATGATTTTCTCAGCCCCGAAGAAAATCAACAGATTCTCCAAATCGCGTTCGATCGTCAAGCCGATTTCGTCTCGACCTCGACCTCGACCAACGCCGAAAATTATCGTGCCTCCCAAGTTCTATACCCCACCTTCTTTACCGATTTTTATTACCTCGTCAGCTCTCGTTTACGCGCAATCCAAGCTGAAGTGCTTCAGGCACTCGACTTGCCCGAATTTAGCATCGAGGAGCTGGAAATGCAGCTCACGGCGCACGGTAACGGCAACTTTTATAAGGTTCACAATGATGCGGATGGTGAGGTGATTAAACGTACGCTGACCTACGTGTATTACTTTAATCGTGAACCCAAGCCGTTTCAGGGCGGCAATCTCCGCATGTATGAAACGAATTACGTCAATGGCTGGGTTGCGAAACCCGAATATCAAGACATTGAGCCGATGAATAATCGGATTGTGCTGTTCGATAGTCGCTGTATGCATGAGGTGTTGCCCGTCAAAAGCGATTCGGAAGCGTTTGAAGATAGCCGTTTTACCCTGAATGGTTGGTTGCGACGTCCCTAAACGAAATGAAGCAACGCGGCGCGAAAGACGATCGCGACATCAGTATCCGCGAGATCGAAAATCGACGACTGAGCGATCGCGGTTAGACTAGATCAGCTTCTTATTGCAGCAAAACGCCCCTGTCGATCGAACGTAATACCATCATCATATGCAGAAACGCACTCCCCTCGAAACGGCTCAACTCATGAGCCGCGCCGAAGAACTGATCTCCGCCGCGTCGAATCGCTACCGCATCACCGTGCAGGTGGCCAACCGTGCCAAACGTCGCCGGTATGAAGACTTTGAAAATCTCGAAGAATCGACGATGAAGCCCGTCATGCGGGCGATCGTCGAAATGTCCGACGAACTTACCCAGCCGGAAATCATCGGCGACTAGACGGATCACTGGGCGGGCAAAGGTTAAGAACAACAAGAACGATCGTGGACTGAGTCCATTGAGCGATTAGTTCGCAATTCGTTCACAATTCGTTCGCAATCCGTTCACAATTTTTGCCCCATCCTGATCTTGTTACTTCCGTACGAGAGGCGTTTCTGAGAACGCCTCTGCCTATTTTAATTGTCTTTAAGTTCAGTTCGCAGTCCTCGTTTTCCCAGGCATTCGCCCATGTCCCGCTGGCTCAATCGCGTTATTACCTTCACTTGCACAATGGCGATCGTGACGCTACTCAGCGCCTTGATGCGATCCAATGCTGCACCGACGATCGCTCTAGACTCAGCGGTTAACCTCAACCAACCCCAAGCCGATCGGATCGCGCAACTCATGATGCCGAACCGGCTGCAAATGCGCTATCGCACCAACGACATGTGGCAACTGGTGTACGAAGCCATGCCAGACCTGCCGCTCGAAAATCAGTACACCAACATTAATACCGGCGAAATCGACGACGACTATACACTGATGCGTCGCCTGATTCGCTACCACGTCTATGTCCAAAATCGTCCGCCTCTGTTTCGCCTAGATTGGAAATTAACCCTCGCGGATTACCTCACGGTGAGCGATCCCAACACGGGGCAAACCGTCAGTGCCAACGAGCGCATCAACTACAGCACCTATCCCGGTAACGATGTGCTGACCGGGTCGCCGGTCGATGCTGGCGGTGATGCATCTCAGCCCTTGTCAGTGCTCGATGGCGATCGCGCCGCGATCGCCAGCCTTACACCGGAACAGCGCGATCGACTCGTGGACGTCCTCACGCTGATCTTCAATCCGACCTATGCCGATGCCGTTGCCGCCCACGCCGCCACTGAAGCCGCCCAAAACCGTGCCGCCGATCCTGCATTGAACCCCAATAGCGGACGAGATCTGCCTCGCGCTCCTCAAGCGGGCGACGCGAACCTACTCATTCCCGGAAGTTCTCGCTAGGCTAGATTAGAGTTCTACTGCCGTTTGAGGTGATGGAATCCATCGGCAGTGAATTGTTTGTGCTGATTTCGCTTTCGTATTCATTTCTTACCGAATGTTGTTTAAAAACCCGTGACCACACTTCGCGATCGCTACTTCGCCACGATTGACACCCTCGTCGAAATGACCCTCGCCGGTCGTGTGCGATCAAAAGAGCAAATTTATCGGCGCTTGGAACGCGATCTTGAGGCGGGTACGGGTGAAGTTTTTGAAGCGTGCTTGAGCGAACGTACGGCAGAGTTTGGGGCTGAATCTGGAACCAAAGCGGCGCGTAAAGTTCGGGCGACGACCACGATCGCCAGTGAGTTCGATCGTTGGCAACAGGAGAATCGCGACAGTGGCGAGATCCAACGAGCCATCGCGGCGCTACGTCAGGCCGAACCCGGCGATCGTCTGGTCACACTCATGCGATCGATCGATCCCAATCGGGAACATGCTTGGAATGTGCCTCAAATCGAACAGTTCGCCCAACAGCTCACGAATGAACTCTCCGCCAGCGCTGACAACCCCCAGCAGCTCATCCAACTTGGCGCAGGGTTAATCGACGGCCTGAAATCCTATCGTGAACTTGAAAGCGTCATCGTCAGTTGGATTTACGATCGCGCGACCAAAAATATCGGGTTTGATGAGGCGAAACCCCGCGTTAGCCCTTGGGCGACCTGGGCCAAGCAAAGCTCTAGCCAGATCCTCACCGAACTATTCCAAACGATTGATTACGGGGAGTCCGTGCTGGACTTAATCGCGCAGTGTCGTGATCTCGATGATCGCACCTGGGTTGAGCTGGCGATCGTGCTTCAGGGACTCCAGCGCGGCCTCGTCGCCTGGTTCGATAAGCAGCCCTACAGCCTCGATATGGGAAAACAGGTTGCCAGTAGCGCCTTTCTCGTCTTTGGAGCCCTCTGGGGACAAATCGCCGAGGGCTTCGCGCGATCGAGCCGTATCGACCTCGCCGATGCCAGCTTTGCCATCTCGCTACAAATCTTGCGATCCTTTGCTCGCCGCGACACCTTTCCGCTCTACGGCGGTGTCTTCGCCTCCTTTGGTGGGGACTATCTGAGCGACACCCTGGACTATCTCGAACAGCCCCTTAAGCGTGTTCCTGGAACCCAGGAAAAAGCGCGAATCTTAACCCTGCTGGGCTATTCCCAAACTGCGATCAGCGATTACGATCGCGCCACCGAATTCCACACCGAAGCCCTCGAAACCGCCCGCACAGCCGCCGATCGTCCCTGCGAAGTCGCCAACCTCAACCACCTCAGCCGCCTCAGCGCCACTCAGCGCCACTACCAAGACGCGATCGATCACGGCCAACGCGCCCTAATCACCGCCCGACAAACCGGCGATCGCCTCGGGGAAGCCAACGCCCTCGTCAACCTGGGCTACAGCCAGGTGTTACGTCAACAGCAAACCGAGCGACCCGACACCGACATTTATGAACAGGCGATCGCCTACCTGCATGACGGCCTCGATCGCGCCGAAAAACTCAACGATCGCCAAAGTCTCGCCCTCGGTTGCTACAGCTTGGGCGTCGCTTTCGTCACCGTCGCCCAACCACGCCGCGCCATCACCGCACTCACCCGTGGTCTGGCCTTTGCCCACGAATCCGGCGATCTCTATCTCCAGGGCAAACATCTACTCTTCCTCGCCGAAGCCCACTACGCCCTCGACGACTTCAGCACCGCGATCGCCACCGCCAGCGTCGCCGCCTTTTCCCTAGAGCGCATCGACGCGCGGGAATGGCGACAGGCAGCGGGTCTACTCTCCGCCCTGCGTGGTCGTCTAGGTATCGATGAATTTACGGCCATGCTTCAGCACCGTCGTGGGCAAATCGTCCCCGCCATTGGCGTCGAAGGCTACGAATCTATTAATGAACTGATCGATCGCGCTTGCTAACCACCGCGATTCATCGTGATTTAACATCTGTCTCTCATCACCGATCATCACCGACTGAACGTCCTCCTACCCCGATGAACCTAATTGCCGCCGCCGAAGTCGCGCCGCTACTCGGTAGCATTTGGCTAGATATCGCAACCTTAGCCCTGATGCTGATCCTGTCGGGCTTCTTCGCCGGATCAGAAACGGCCTTGACTGCCCTAGACAACATCAAGCTGCGATCACTAATTGACGAGAGCAAAGTTAGAAATCCCATTTTTGAGCTACTGCTCGTCAACCGCGCCCGTTTTATCATCACTCTCCTGGTCGGCAACACCCTCGTAAACAACTTTTCCGCCATTATCACCAGCAATCTGTTCTCCCTCTGGCTGGGCAATCGGGGTATCGGGATCGCCACCGCCGTCGTCACTTTCCTCGTCCTAACCTTCGGCGAGATTGTGCCAAAGTCCGTCGCGATCAATCACATCATGCCGATCTTTCGCGCAGTGATTCGCCCGATTTATTGGCTTTCTAGTTTACTAGAGCTCCTCGGGATCATTCGGCTATTTGAATTTTTGACGCACTTCGCATTACGTCAGGTGCGTACCCAAGCCGCTCAGGGCGAGTCAGTGCGGGATCTTCAAACGATGATTCAGCTCCTCGGCGGCAAGGGCAAGCTCGATATGCGCAAGCATAAGATGCTTAATAAAGCGCTGATGCTCGATCGGCTCAGTGCCAAAGATGTTGTCAAACCTCGCGTTGAGATGCGGACGATCGCCCATGACGCCACCCTGCAACAGCTCGTGGATCTTTCCTTAGCCACAGGCTATTCCCGCGTCCCCGTCCAGGAAGAATCGAAAGATCGGATCGTCGGGATTGTCCATCTCAAACGCGCCCTGCGACGGCTACACGGCCAGCCAGAGGCGCAAACGGAGCTGGTTAGTCAAGTCATGTCCGCCCCGGTCTACGTGCCCGAAACCAAGCGCATTGCTGACCTACTGACGGAAATGATGCAGCGGCGTTTGCACATGGCGATCGTCGTCGATGAATATGGCGGCACAGTCGGTCTCGTGACGCTCGAAGATATCCTCGAAGAGCTCGTCGGCGAAATTTACGACGAGAGCGATCCGATCGGGCGTCACGTCAGCGGTGAAACACCTTTTCTCAAAGAGACACAGCGTACTTAGTCCTTAAACATTTCGTTATAGCCAGTTCAAGAAAGAACAGAATAGGCTGACCTAGATCGTGTTGACCCAACGATCGCACTTCGACTCCGCTCAGTGCTCAGTGCTCATGTGTCGCTAATTGTTGAACCGGCCATAGCCCCAACGTTCTATTCATACGCCTAGCCACACAAAACGCTCGTCTCTCTTGCCTACCGCAGCGCTCCTAGGAGGGGCTAAACACCCCGTACTCCAAACGTCTCACCCCGTGCAAACCACAGGGAAGACGACTGTCATACGAAGGATATCCTAGTTAAACTGCTGATGGCTGTAGAGCCGAGCGTCTCAAGTGAGTATCTAAAAACGGTTTAAGTTCTCAGACTATTTTGAAAATCAGGAGTGAGTCTCCGTTATCCTAGCTAGCTAGCCGGTGCATCGCCGATATACTTCTCAAGCGTGTTCGCTAGCGTTGCCTTCGGTACAGCACCGACAACCATATCCACACGTTGGCCATCTTTAAAGACCATCAGCGTGGGAATGCTGCGAATACCGTACTGACTCGCAATGTTAGGGTTCTCATCGGTATTGAGCTTGACAACCTTGACTTGACCAACGTACTGACCGGCAATTTCTTCAACAACGGGGCCGACCATCCGGCAAGGGCCACACCAAGGAGCCCAAAAATCAACGAGTACCGGAAGGTCTGAGTCCAGTACTTCTTGCTTAAACGTGCTGTCGGAAACTTCTGCTGTTGCTGACATGTGCTTGAAATCCCTAATAAAACGAGCGTTCTATCCGCTTTTAGTACAGATTCTAACATAGGCAACTTGCGGCCTTCTGCGATCGCCATCTATACATTTCGTATTGCCTCGCCTTGCCGCGATCGGGCTGAATCAAGACAAAAAAGGAAGCGACAACCACGCCATGATGATTGTCGCTTCCTTAGCATCAACTACGGTCAGTGTGGCTCAACACGCCACGGGCGTGGGAGTCACGCACGAAAGCGACGAGGTAATTCGTTGATTTCATCAGCAAAGACCTCAGCGCCAACCGCGTGAACTTAGCTCGCAGCTTCGATGCGACCGTAGAACACACCACGCAGCTTCACTTCTTCGGGGTCCTGAGCACCCAGATCGGTGTCAGACGGCTGAAGTGCTTCAAACACGCCAGCAACTTCTCCGGTTTCGCTGTTGACCTGCGAGATTTGCAGCTCCATTTCACCCGACAGAACGTCAGTGCGCTTCACGTTTTCACGAATAATTTCATCGTTATCCGTTGCCGGTAGAGCCACCGCGTTGTCATAACCAGTCGCTTCACCGCGACCCTTGGGATCAAGGAACGTTGCACCACGGTAGGACGGGACGCGATAGGAACCGCGCAGGTCTGTCGAGGTGTTGATGTTGGTTTGACCCGGCGGGGTGGTCGCTTCGAGGTCTTTAATCGTGAACAGCATCGGAACCTGTTCACCACCTGGAAGCTGGACGGTAATCGCCTGGAAGTCGATGCCGAATTTTTCCTTAAAGGTAACGACGCCTGCATCGTTGATACCCAGATCGCCGGTGATTTGCTCCAGCGAGGAGGTATAGCGCGTGAGAGCACGGCCACCGATAAACTCAGCTTTTTGGCGCTTATTGACGGGCTCTTCTTTGACGAAGTAGCTGGTCGGCTGTAGGCAAAGATCGGTCAGGATGTAAGGCGACCCCGGAGCGAGATCAAACGTGCCGCGAGCTGTCTCGGGCAGACGGGGGCAGCTATTGGCTAGACCCGTGTTAACAATTTGTTTGTAGGTGAAGGGTTGGTCGCTCAGTAGACTAATTTCTTCGCCGCCGCAGGCTGTCAAGACACTGAGGCATATTGCAGCAAGTGCCGCTACTAATGCGCGATATCTCATGGTTATTCTTTTTACGATTCTGTATAAATCCAGTTATGCGCTGCTTTATAAAAAATGCTCGAAGGCGCAAGCTTTGGTTGTCTATGGCCGTTTGAGGCGGCGGACGTACCGAATTGAGAATACCAGGACGTGCGACCCTCGATCGACGCTAATCGCCTTGAAATCCGTTAAGTTTTGCGAACATCCGGCTCCCAAACGTCTCAAAAACATTCCGACAACACCCCGAACAAAATTTGGATTGGACAGGGTCTCCCTGAGCTTGAGGTATCCGCCGTTAATACGTCAAAAATGTGCTGGTTATCAGTGAGATTACGTTCTTGATGAACAAAAGCGATCGCGGTGTCGGATAATAGCCCCTAGCAGATTTGTTCTGCGGCTCTGTTTCCGGACTTCTTTAAATTTTGACCTTAGGCGATCGACGGTGAAGAAACTAATTCGTGGGCTAGATAAATTCAAGCAGAGCTATGTTGCGACGCATTACGATTTGCTCGAACAGCTTTCTCACGGGCAAAAGCCCCGTGTGCTCTTTATCTGTTGCTCCGATTCGCGCGTTGATCCCACGCTCATCACCCAAACCGAAGTCGGCGAGCTGTTCGTGATTCGGAATGCGGGCAATATCATCCCCCCTTACGGTGCGGCCAATGGCGGCGAGGGCGGTACGCTGGAGTATGCGCTCCAGGCGCTTGACATCCGCCAGGTGATCGTCTGCGGCCATTCTCACTGTGGCGCGATGAAGGGGCTGCTCAAGCTCAATAAGCTCCAAGCCGATATGCCGCTGGTCTATGACTGGCTCAAGCACGCAGAATCCACCCGCCGTCTGGTGCGCGATACCTATCCCCACTGTCAGGGCGATGAGCTAGTCGAGACGCTGGTGGCGGAAAATGTGCTGGTGCAAATCGACAATCTGAAGACGTATCCGGTGGTACGATCGCGGCTGCACCAAGGCAAGCTCAAAATCTACGGCTGGATTTATAACATCGAAAATGGCGAAGTTTTGGCCTACGACGAGGCGACGCATTCTTACATCAAGCCGGACTATCGGTCTATCGCAGAGAGCGTTTTAGAAGATCGTGAACCCGTCGAGGGCTGCCCGATTCCCCAGGCAATATCTCAGACGTCGGGCATACAAGATTGGTATGGTGAAGCAGATACCTTCTCTGTCAGCGGTTAACACCAGTGGTTAGTAACGAGCGGTTAATCCGATCCTCGATCGGCTGGATCAGTCTTTTTGGTCTGCTTTTTTCGCTGTCCAGTTGTAGCCGCCGCCCCGAGGAAGCACCGAGCGATCGCCAAGCTAAGTCCGCTCGCAATTTTGATCCGGCGCTCACGTTTAACGACGTCACGTTGGAGCAAATCGATCGAGATGGCAAAAAACGCTGGTCGCTGGTTGCCCAGCGTGTGACCTACAGCAAAGACCGAAAAGTTGCGAAGGCCTCGAATCTTACGGGAAAACTGTACAACGATGGGGAGTATGCCTATGACGCGAAAGCGAGTGAGGGCGTTTTATCGCAAAATGGCGATCGCATCGTATTGACGGGCGAAATTGAAGTCGTTGATCGCAAGGATGGGACGGTCTTTTCGGCGGATGAGGTGGAATGGTTGCCCGATGATGATCGCATGATCTTTAAGGACAATGTTAGCGCTGTGCATGAGGATGGCAGTCTCGCCGCTCAGGCGGGTGAACTGTTGGAAGCCGATCGCGTGCTGAATCTGAGTGATGAGGTTTTAATCGAGACAAAAGATCCACGCATGACCCTCAGCGCCGATCGCGGCACGTGGCAGATGGACGAGGAAATGATCTTGGCGGATGGCAATCTGATTGTTGAGCGCTACGAGGGTGAAGGAGAGGCGGCCACGGTGGTCGATCGCGGTAGTGCAACGAAGGGTAGCCTAGATCTCGGGGTCAAGCTTATTACCCTCGAAGGCAAAGCCCAGCTTGTCTTTAGCGATCCGCCCGTGAGTCTGGGCAGCGATCGTTTGCTATGGGATTTGCCCGGTCAGGTGCTCTCGTCGGAAGTGCCGCTGACGATTATTAATCGTGAGAATCAAGTCGCACTTTTGGGGCAGCGCGGCAAGTTTAATATTGCGGATGAAGTGCTGGAGCTGACCGGTGGGATTGAGGCGCTAGCGAGTGCGAATCAATCGCGTATGACGGCGGATAATCTGACCTGGTTTGTGGCGACGCAGACATTTAATGCTGTGGGGAACGTGGTTTATCGTCAAACGGAGCCGCAATTTGTGCTGTATGGCCCCCAGGCTGAGGGCAAGCTAGAGGACGAAACCTTTGTGGTGACGGGGGGAGATGTGGTCACGGAAATTACTCCAGATGGTGATTTTGGGTTTTAGGTTTGAGTACGATCGTCGTTGGGGTCGGCTTAATCAAGCTCAATTCGGTGAATTTGCATCGATGGGATCACGAGAAACCGCGATCGATCTTAAAAAATCGCAAAGTTAAGCGACGATTTCGGGAACTCCCGGCTACGGTTAGGAAATTGATGCGCCACTATAGACGTAGCGATCGCCCCTCAGAATTCCTTCAACATCCCAAAACCTATGTCTACTCACGATTTATTGATGCTTGCTCTGCTGCTGTCTCCGGGCTTGCTGCTCTCAACCCTGATTATTGGCGCATTTTCGGTCGGCGGTTAACGATCGCCATCGTCGCGACCTTACCATCATGCAAAAAAACTCTGGCACTACAACCAGAGTTTTTTTGATAGCTGACGATCGCTACGATCCAGCGCTCCGCCGTTCCCAAGACAGCATGACCCTACCCGATACCGATCGCACCGTGACTCCGTCTCCCGAATCCCCTCACGACTTTGATCGTGAATTTGTCGAAGAATTTGAAGCGATCGCCGAGTCCCTCGCCGCACTGGATGCGCGTTATCGGCAAATCCAGCGCGATCGCCAGCAGCGCGAACAGATCCAAGCCGAAATGCAGGCGATCGCCACATCAGGCCGCTCAACTGGCCGCTCAACTGGCCGCTCAAGCAATCGGGCAACCTCCAACGATCGCGACGAACTTCTAAAAGTCCGCGATCGGCTCGAACAGCTTGAACTCAACCTCGAAAGCAGCCTCTTTTCCTGGACTGGCCTACGCGAACCCGTTTGGTTTGGACTGCGCTATGGCGGTCTGGGATTGATCCTGGGCTGGTTGCTGCACGCTTGCACCCAGTGAATCCGTCGTCTCGCCGCGATCGGTAATACCTGGAAATCACCACAAACGGCGATCGTCAAACCCAGGTTTGCCCGAAAACTCTTATTGCCAATCCTCGGGAATTTCAGGATTCCAGATAAAATGAACCTATAGTTTCCGATCGTTGTGGAAGCGTTCCCTTCTCGCGTCCCCCGCTCACGGAGATCGCGTTCTCTATGTCTCAACTCCGGCTCAATTCCTCCGCTCACCCTTCACAATCCAACCCCACGACAGTCCCCGTTCGCCCGCCACGCCAACATTACAAATATCAAGATTACGCGCTCGGGTTGGTTTCGACCTGTAGCTTTCCGGCGATCGTTGGTACGGCAGACATGATGGTGAAGTCGTCGGATGTGGTGCTGGTGGGCTACGAGAAAATCGGCGGCGGACACTGCACGGCGATCATTCGCGGTCGCTACCCCGACGTTAAGCTCGCGGTGGAAGAGGGGGCGCGTACTGCCGAGCAGTTCGATCAGTTGGTCTCGAAGCTGGTGATTCCGCGTCCGATGCCGAATTTGGAAGTGATTTTCCCGTTGGGGAGTCGTCTCGCGGATATGGTGTCGGAGCGGCGCGGGTCGTCGCGTCTGAGTAATCGGGCGATCGGCTTGCTCGAAACGCGCGGTTTTCCGGCGATGGTGGGTGCTGCCGATACGATGCTGAAGTCGGCGGATGTTCAGTTGGCCTCGTACGAGACGATCGGTGATGGTCTCTGTACGGCGATTATTCGCGGGACGGTGGCGAATGTGGCGGTGGCGATCGAGGCGGGAATGCACGAGGCAGAACGAATCGGCGAGCTTCATGCTGTGATGGTGATTCCCCGTTTGCTCGACGATCTCGAAACGATTATCCCGGTTGCAAGCTACTGGCTTGATCCGGCGGAGATGCCATTACCGAATCTCAACACGATTTCGACGGCGACGACGTTACAAGAGGAGACGCGGCGACCACTGGAGCTGCCACAGGTTGAGCGTGAGGCTGTGCCGATCGAGGAGGAAGAGGCGATTCCGGTCGAGATCGAGGTTGAGCGGATGCCATCGATCGAGCGTGTGGACGATCCGAGTGAGCTGTTTTAGGGGTGGGCGTTTTTTATTTTCTCCATACGAAACCGGATTTCGGATTAGAGGACTTCTGATTCCCGTAGCCACACCAGCGTACTGTAAAGCTGAAATGCTGGGTCCCAATTACTGGGCTGCGATCGCGATATTTCCACATGGGAAACAATGCCCGACATTAAGCTGTAATAGTCGATCGCGGTCTCAGCAAAAGGCGTAAATTCTCGCCAGACACTTGCCGTCGGACACAGGCGATCCATCGCCGCTAACATACCATTCCAATTAATTCGCGTTGTCGCCGTGCTGGCCTGAAGTCCCTTCTGTTCACGTTCAAGCTGTTCGGCGGTAAAAATAGCGCCTTGATCGAACCGATAACTCCGATCGCAAAACCGCAAAATACAGTGACGATCGGGCAAATGCAGATCGAGTAGCTGGACAAAATCACGAATTTCAGGCTTGCGTTTTACCTTCTCTTGATCTCGCTTACTAATGTCATAAGACACCGCATCAACGAAAAATGGAACACCACCACGCACCTGACGCGTGACCTCAGAATGCGTGAATTCTAGACGTCCCACCTGCCCCGAAGCATCGCGACAGACCACCACCAAATTAGGTTCGACCTGTTCGAGATAAGCGACACAAAACACTTCGATCGTCTCAATCTCGGCGCGATCGACCCAAAATGTCTTCACCCCCGCCTGTCGCAGGTCGCGCCCATACACATCCAACGTCGCGAAATCACCGAGACGATAAAGCCGCCAGCCGTGGGTTTGCAGTTGCAGGCGAGCGGTATAGGGGTCGATATCGAGGATGCGGGCGATCTGCTGTGCCAGGTCGCGGCGACGTTCCGCCGGGGTGGCTTCGAGGATGAGGAGGCCGAGGCGATCGGGCTTGGTCAGCTTGGCTGAGGCGATGCGTTCATGACGGCGTAGGCGATCGCGGACTTCGAGGCGCTGCAATCCCTGTCGCGCCTTGGTGATGATATTCGGCGGGGCATCGCCCGATTTGAGCAGATCGCGATAAATCCGTTCGGCGAGATCGACGCGATCGCTGGCCTCATTCACACGGGCGACGAGATATAGCACCGGGGCTTCCTGGCGTCGGCGCTGGTAGATCGGTTTTAGGGCGCGTTTTGCCGATCGCACATCGCCGCGATCGAGCAATTGTGAAATGCGTTGCAGTTCGCTAGCATCGTCAGCCATAGTGTTTGAGGATGATCAGAGTGCAAAAAGAAGAGGTTACGAGCGATCTTCACTCTAGCCCGCGTTGAGTTCTAAGCCGCACGCTTTGGGATGTGGGCGAAAAAGTCACGCGAAAAAGTCACGCGAAAAAGTCGAAGACGGTGGCTGCAAATAAATAAAATGAATAGTTCTTCACAACCCTTTAAATTCGTTGCACAATTCAATATCGGTCAAATCGATCGAGCCATTTGCTAAACGATCGGCCACGATCAAACTCAAGCAATGGCAACAAGTAAACGGCCATGCCAACAATGCAATCAATCTAATCTGCGATGCTCGAACAGTTTCACCGACGCTTGGTTGCCTTAAAACAAGAATATCAATCTAGCCAAGCCGCAATGGCCGAACTCGATGCCAAACGATCGCACCTCCGCGATACGATGCTGCGTCTGTCCGGCGCGATTCAAGTCCTCGAAGAAGAACTCGTCCGGGCTCAATCCTCAACGGATGCCACCGCCTCATCGATCGCAACCACACCGGACCCCACAAACGCGCTAAACTCCGAACAATCCTCCAACCCTAATTATATTCCCGCCGAGATTCCGCTACCCAGCACGTACGAAATCCTGGACGCGAATGAATCACTATGATTCAGCCTCTTCTTGATCGTGTCCTTGAATTATTGCGTCGTGATCTCAGTGAGATTGTACGCCACCCCGAAGACCATATTACGTTTGGATCGCCGGTTCCCTCGCCACACAGCAGTATTGGCATTTATCCCAGCTCGATCGATTTAGCCGGTTATGCTCCGATCCGCGATGAGTCACCCGTCTCGGAGCTGTACCATGCTCGCGTGGAACGTGCGAGCGAGTGTACACAAGAGTTTTTGATCGAAATCCATAGTCATGATTGGCATGAACTCGATCAGATTATTTCGCTCGTTTCTGGCATCTTGGCGATTCAGCTTGACCCACAGTACGAAACTCTACCGCTTGTGGTGTACCGTCTCGGGCAAATCGTTACAGAACACCGGTTACGCCGTATCAGTCAGCTCGGTGTGGACTATATCGGTGCTGTCCCAGAGCCGAAAGCCCGGTTAAAATTTCAAGTCGATTTAAAATTCACCAGCACGATCGATCACCCAGATCATGCGGCGTTGAGTGAGGAACTTGCGATCGACTCTGAGGTCTAGGGGCTATCCTTGGGTGTGCTTTGAAAGGTCGCGATGAAGCCCGTGATGCCAAGAGCGCTGAAGATGCCCGCGCCGATGCCGACGGTCTCGATCGAGACGCCCAAGGTTGCCGCGAGCACAGAGGTGGGATCACCGTCGTGCGGTTTCGCCAAGGCATCGAAACAGAGAAGCGCCGCAAACGTACAAAACGCGAGCAAGAATCCGCGCACAACGATTTTCAAGGTCACCATCTCCGCAAAACGGTCATGATAAACCGTCCGCGACAATGCTCTAACAAGGGTCTAGATTAACGATCGGTCTCTTTTGACGGTCGAATCGCTGTGGTTGGCGCAAACCCAAAGATTTCGACCACGATTTTTGGCTTCGTAGAGTGCTTGATCGGCGCTACTGACGACCCCTGCTGGCGTACATTCACGAGTGGGAATACAACTCGCAACCCCGAGGCTGACCGAGACGAAAATCGCTGTGTTTTTGGCATAGTGATGAACGATCGCCAGATTCCAGATCGCTTGACGAATCGCCTCGGCAACGATGATGGCTCCACTCACATCCGTTTCCGGCAGCAGCACAATAAACTCTTCACCGCCATAGCGAGCGAGTACATCGGTCGGACGTCCGAGCTGTTTTAAAGCGGTTTGGGCGATTTGGATCAGACATTCATCTCCCGCTGGGTGACCGTGGGTGTCGTTATATTGCTTGAAATGATCCACATCAAACAAAATTAACGAGAGTGGAGTATGCGATCGAGTAAGACGCTGCCATTCTTGTACCAGCATGTTGTCAAAGTGACGGCGGTTCGCAATCTTGGTTAGACCGTCGAGTTCGCTGAGTTCTTTTAAGCGGGTATTGGCTTGTGTGAGAGCCATGTTGGTGGCGGTTAAATGTTGGGATTGCTGATTGAGCCGATCCATGAGCTCGGCGTGTTGGATACCGATCGCCAATTGTCCCGCGACTTCATGTAGCAAATCAGCTTCCTCGACGTGCCATTCCCGCTGGTTTGCACAGGCGTGAGCCACCAGTAACCCCCAAACGGTGGGGGGACGTTTGGGATATTCCTGAATGATTGCGGCCACCATTTGAGATTGAACCCCCATCGCCTGAGGATCTCCCAAGCTCGCGAGCAGGCACAGCCGCCAATTTTTTGGGGTCACCTCGGACAAAGGACACTCGTTCTCTTCCATCGTCGGCACAATCCAGGTGCGCTCAGACTGGAGGAAAAAGCTTCGACAGGCTTCAGGAATGCAGTACCGACGTTGACGGAGGTCAGACGGAACCGGGTAATCAGAAATCGCAGCTTCCCAGGCGATTTGTGCTTGTGGGCCGCCTGAAAAGCGATAAATCAAAACGCGATCGGCTTGCAAGCTCCGCTGGATGCCCGTCACAGCACTGGCCAGGATGCGATCGAGATCGAGGCTTTCGCGAATATGCTGAGAAATTAAACGTAGCGTGTACTCCCGCGAGGCTTGAGAGACCAAGGCTCGCTGGGCACGTTTGACGGTGGTGATGTCGTGAAACATAACCAGTAACGATCGCACCGTGCCAATAGCGTCCGTTTCCGGGATCAAATGTGCCTGTAGCGCCTGACTGTCGCCGAAGGCAAAATAATCGGTCTCCAAGGTTTGCTTGCGCCCAGTCGTGAAGGCGCGATCGAACATCACCTCCCACTGTTTTCCCCATTTTTGAAATAGCTCGATGTCTGTATAGGACTGATCGAGAATCTGATCCGCTGAACACGTCCACCACTGCATGAGCGTGGCATTGACGTAGAGAAAATGTCCGGCTCGATCGAACCGAGCAATCCCATTCGGTGAGTAGCTGATCGCAGCTTTAAATTCTGCAACGCGAGCCTGAGTCTCCACATCCGAATTACTGGAGAAGCCGAGGTGGCTGTTATCTGTCTCCATCGCGAATAAGGATAGGTAGTAATAATCCACGTGACCGGAGGTGTTCATCGCTGGTGAGTCAGGATCTTCCGGTGCCTCGCCCGAGCCGGGAACCTGGGGACGATCGATCGCGATGCCCACCCGCATCGGAGACGTCTCCTCATCGCGGAGTTTGAGTGGTGTCGGGATCGTGGTCGGAACCCCAGTCACCTCCACCCGCGCAAACACCGGATCGAGCTGCCGCGCAGCTTGCCGACCCCACAACTCTTGGAGCGAACACCCCAGCGGATCGATCCCCTCGGCAAGCTGATTACGGTAGGCATCATTCACCGCATACACACGCTTGCCGGAGTCCAGCACCAACATGGCAAATGGTAGAGCCTGAATCGCTGATATTTTTTTCGACTTGAGATCCGACTTAAATGGCGCAGAGGAATGCTGTGCCAGAAAGGTTGCGGGCGTGGACTGAGATTGCGTCGGTGGCAGGATTTGCGTTACGTCATGTATCGAAGATTCCAAACGTGGCCAATCATTCTGGCTACGATCGCAGCGCGAAACACCGACAGGCTCTCTGCCCTCACGCAGCATCACAAGATGACAATCTGGTGTGACCCCAGCGACAAAGTTCCAGCAGATCGATCGCTGGGTATCTTGAGTGTCGATCGCCTCCCAGAAACCTTGACCGCGTCCCTGCTCGCGAGCCTCATCCCAATCATGCTCATAATCAATACCTCGCCACCCTTGAAATAAGGCTTGATCTTGAAGCTCTTGCAGTGAGTGTTGCAGCAGATGGCTCGCGGCACTGCTGGCGGCAAGACAGCGCCACCAGTCATCCACGATCGCAATTGCTTCCAAGGTAATTTCCAGCAGACTCATCAGTGAAATGGGAATTTTTTTGAGCATTTGAAACCTCTTTTCTCGTTTTCCATAAGGCTCTACATAGGCATTTCTGCATCACGAACAAGCACTTTTAAGGGCCAAAAATGAGTAAAACAGAGCGGAACAGAAACTAGAATTTCATCAAAAGCTCTCAAAGGGAAAGCCGCAAATCTTAATATTTGTGCCTTGTACATTAGCACAGAAAACAAAATGTGCGTGTTTACAACTAGGTTTAACTAAGTGTATACACGTACAAAAAGAGACGGCTAGTCGATGATTATGTGCCTATTTTACTTAGAATCCCTGATCTTAGGCACAAATCTCAAGGAAAGATATATGTTTGCAGCACTTTGTCTCCTATTATTTTTTTCGCTGGATCACTGTTTTTTATGATGGCAGTTTTCCCTGGATTTTTTGCGTCTATTTATTGCTAGTCCTTATTGATCTCTTCTTTGTTATAAGAAAGAACAATAGCACCTTAAGACAATTTTTTTGGTCGAGAGACTTTGCGGTATTTTGAGGGAGTTAGATCGGGCTATATCTATATTGTTTTTGGGTAAGACTAGTGCTGAAAGATTCGGGTGATTTACTGTCTTTACTAAATGCACTGATGAGCCATGCTTTTTTTCATGATCTCAGTCAATATTTGGATGAATCGCACAGGTGAAAGGGATTACGTTTGAGGTGGTGTCAGTTTGGCCGATCGCGCAGTTGATTCTATGCAAGAGTCAATAGACCTCTTGCACCAATGTTGACCCTCACCCTAAATCCCTCCCAAACTGGGAGAGGGACTTCTAACTCCCCTTCTCCCGGCTTGGGAGAGGGGGCTGGGGGGTGAGGGCAAAGCAAAATCGATTCTATGCAAGAGGTCTAATGAGTGGTGTGAGAATTAGATCCGCGTTTAATCGAGGTTGTCTGCGAAGCATTGGACTGTATTTGCTATATTTCAGTGTCCATTCGTCCTGAACCGTTCCACTGATCCCGCCGTCTCTCCGACCTGTTAAGCCGCTCAACCCTCCCGGTCATTCCCTATGAGTTTTCCTTTTCCCGACCGTCTCGATCGCAGCCTCGATCGCCTTCAACAACACCTCCTGAGCCTGCAACACGACGATGGCTACTGGTGGGCAAATCTCGAATCGAATGTGACGATGACCGCCGAGACGATTTTGCTCTACACCGTCTGGGGGATCACCGATCGGCTGCCGCTGGCGAAGGCGGAGCAGTATCTACGCAATGAGCAGCGGGATCATGGCGGTTGGGAGCTGTATTACGGGGATGGTGGCGAGCTGAGTGTGTCGATCGAGGCGTATATGGCGCTGCGTTTGTTGGGGGTGGCGATCGACGATCCCGCCTTGGAACGGGCGCGTGATTTTATCCTCGATCGGGGTGGGATCACGCGATCGCGCATCTTTACCAAGTTTCACCTGGCGCTAATCGGCTGCTATGACTGGAGCGGTCTGCCCTCGATCCCCGCCTGGGTGATGTTGCTGCCGGACGGTAACGACGTGTTCAGCATTTACGACCTGTCGAGCTGGGCGCGGGGTAGCACTGTGCCGCTGATTGTGGTGTTCGATCGCAAGCCCGTCTATGTTGTCGAGCCGATCATCACGCTAAACGAGCTATACGCCGAGGGGATCGCCAATGCTCGCTTTGAACTGCCCCGTGATCCCGACGCCGATCCCTTCGATTTTGCCAATCTCAACACCGCGTTTACAGCGCTCGATGACGGCTTTAAGCTGGGCGAACGCTTGGGGCTGGTTCCGTTCCGCGAGGAAGGATTACGCAAGGCCGAACAGTGGATTCTCGAACGACAGGAAGCGACGGGAGATTGGGGCGGCATTATTCCGGCGATGCTGAATTCGATGCTGGCGCTGCGGGTGTTGGGCTATGCGATCGATGATCCCGAGGTGGTGCGCGGATTCGCGGCGCTCGATCGCTTCTCGGTGCAAACGGACGAAACCTATTGGATGCAGCCCTGCATTTCGCCGGTCTGGGATACGGCTTGGATGGTGCGGGCGCTGGTGGATTTGGGGATCGATCGTGATGCGCCGGAGCTGGTCAAAGCTGGTCAGTGGTTGGTGAATCAGCAAATTCTCGACTATGGCGATTGGGCGGTGAAAAATCCCGACGCTTTGCCTGGTGGTTGGGCGTTTGAATTCGACAATCGGTTTTACCCCGATCTCGATGATTCGGCGGTGGTGGCGATGGCGATCGACAAGGTGGATCTGCCGGATACGGCGCAAAAGCAGGCGGCGATCCGACGCGGGATCGATTGGATGATGTCGATGCAGTGTCGCGGTGGCGGCTGGGCGGCGTTTGATCTCGACAACGATAAAGACTGGCTCAATGATTTACCCTATAGCGATCTCAAAGCCTCGATCGATCCCCCCACGGCGGACGTCACCGCTCGCGTTCTCGAACTGGTCGGCGAACTCACCGAGTTGACCGACACGCCCGACGCCTACAGCGCCACCCTCGATCGGGATCACGATCGCATCGACGCCGCTCTCGATTACCTACTGGGCGAACAGGAAAGCGACGGTAGCTGGTTCGGGCGCTGGGGTGTGAACTACATCTACGGGACGAGCGGCGTGCTGTCAGCGCTGACCTACTTTGATCGATCGGCGGATATTCGTGAGGCGATCGGGCGGGGAGCGTTGTGGCTGATCGAGGTGCAAAACGAGGATGGTGGCTGGGGTGAATCCTGCGCGAGCTATACCGATCCCAGCGTCAAAGGCCAGGGTGTGAGTACCCCGTCGCAAACCGCCTGGGCGATCATGGGTCTACTGGCAGCAGCGCCGACCCTAGCCGGACGAGAACACGCCGCGATCGATCGAGGCGTGCAATATCTGATCGAAGCCCAGCGCGAGGATGGATCGTGGTACGAGGATGAATTTACGGGGACGGGTTTTCCCTGTCATTTTTACCTGAACTATCGGTATTACCCGCTTTATTTTCCGGCGATCGCCCTGGCACGCTACCGCGCCACCTGTAAAGCGGCGGAAACGGAGACCCAAACAACCGCTTAGGGCTGGAATTGATACCGGCGGGGCAAACGCTACTCCCGGTTAATTCCCTCATCCCTCAAGCTGCCCCCCACCCCTGGAAAATCGGCTCCTCAACCTCGGCCATCCGTTGTATCCCGACTGGCTAGAGCGATCGCGCTGACCATTTTGGGAGAAGGGGTTGGGGGATGAGGGCATTCATTGGGAGTATGCGTTTGCCCTGGCTTGTGTTTAGAAAGATTGAAAGAACGTGTCACGACTCTGATACCCTGCAATATGGGTTAAACACGCTGTCACCGCTGGTGAGCGTTATCTTAGCCGCGCGATCGCCGCGTTGCGGGCTACAGGTATGTATTCCCTGCCGTGCAGACCACCAGTTCAGAGAAGTCCTCAATGCGTATTTTATTCGTCGCGGCAGAAGCAGCCCCCCTCGCGAAGGTGGGCGGTATGGGGGACGTGGTTGGAGCACTCCCCAAGGCATTACGAAAACTCGGTCACGATGTCCGTATTTTCATGCCGTACTACGGCTTTTTACCGAACAAGGTCGATATCCCCAGCGAGCCGGTTTGGTGGGGTCACACCATGTTCCAAGATTTCGCCGTTTACGAAACGCGACTGCCGGATAGTGACGTGCCGGTGTATCTCTTCGGCCACCCGGTGTTTACGCCCAACGCGATTTACGGCGGCGATAATGAAGGCTGGCGCTTTACGCTGTTTTCCAGTGCGGCGGCGGAATTTTGTTGGAATTATTGGAAGCCAAATTTAGTCCATAGCCATGATTGGCACGCGGGCATGTTGCCGGTATGGATGCACCAGTCGCCGGATATTAGCAGCGTTTTCACGATTCATAATTTGGCCTACCAAGGCCCCTGGCGATCGCTGCTAGAGCAAATGACCTGGTGTCCGTGGTACATGGAAGGCCACAACACGCTGGCGGCGGCGGTGCAATTTGCCGATCGGGTCAACACGGTTTCGCCCACCTACGCCCAGCAGATCCAAACGAAGGAATACGGCGAACAGGTCGAAGGGCTGCTCTCGTTCACGAGCGGCAAACTGAGCGGCATCGTCAACGGTATCGACGACGAAAGCTATAACCCGGCGACGGATACGCAGATTCAGCAGACCTTCGATGCCGACAGCCTCGATAAGCGCGTCCTGAATAAAATCGCGTTGCAAAAAGAGCTGGGTCTCGAACCGAATCCCGAGGCGTTTGTGATTGGGATGGTGTCGCGCATGGTTGAGCAAAAGGGCTTTGACCTATTGCTGCAAATCCTCGATCGGTTCATGGCCTACACCGACGCGCAGTTTATTTTGCTAGGGACGGGCGATCGCTACTACGAGACGCAGATGTGGCAACTGAGCGCCCGCTATCGCAATCGGATGTCGGTGTATCTGCTCTACAACGATCGGCTCTCGCGCAAAGTCTATGCCGGGAGCGATGCCTTCCTGATGCCAAGCCGGTTTGAGCCGTGCGGTATTAGTCAAATGATGGCGATGCGTTACGGTAGCGTGCCGATCGTGCGGCGTACCGGTGGTCTGGTGGATACGGTGACCCATCATGATCCGATGAACAATACCGGGACGGGCTTTTGTTTCGATCGCTATGAGCCGCTGGATCTGTTCTCGGCGATCGTGCGGACGTACGAAAGTTTTCGCTACAAGGACAAGTGGCGCGAGCTACAACAGCGCGGAATGCGCCAGGACTTTAGCTGGACAAAATCGGCGATGGCATACGACAAGCTGTATCGCGAAATAGTCCAGGAATAGTTTGTCTCATTAGGCCTGTTTCACAACGGGTCTAATTTGAGCCGGTGAAAGTATGCCAACAGAATGGAGGTGTTCGCGAGTTGTGAGAAGTTGGACTTTTCTAAAAGGCCGATTTCTGGGGTGAATAGATATATTCCGTGAAAATACTTATAACATTTGTTGGTATGAGCTAAATTGAGCTGCTAGGGTAACACCATGCTGATCGCGGTTGCGATCGGTCTATCTAAATCTGTTTCGAGATGGTTTTTTAGCTATGGTTTTTCAGCGACATTTAACGGCACTACTCGGCGGCGCGGCAACGGCGATCGTCTGTGCGCTCCCCCAAAGCGCGTCGGCACTGACCGGCGCTCAGGTGAACAACGTCGCCCGCGAAGTCACGACCCTGATCGTCTCGGAATACAGCGACGGAACCGGCCACGGTTCGGGCTTCATTTTTTCCAATAATGACGACGAATACTACGTTCTGACCAACCGCCACGTGGTCGAAGGCGCAGAGTCGATCATCATCGGTACGCATGGCAATCAAGCCTACGCGGTGGATCTTGACGACGTGACGATTTTGCCCGGTGCGGATTTGGCGGTGTTGAAGTTCGTCAGCGAAGACGAGCATGAGGTCGCGACACTAGCACCGGGGGAAACGACGGAAGGTCAGGATGTATTTATCTCGGGCTGGCCTGCGCCGGGGAGTACGGGGCAGCTCATCCGTCAGTTTACCGACGGTCGGATCTCGGGTTTCCTCAATGATCCCGTCGATGGCTACCAGATGATTTATACCAACGTGACGCGGCGCGGTATGAGTGGTAGCGGCGTATTTGACTCGGCGGGCCGGGTGATCGGCGTTCACGGCATGGGCGATTATGCCTCACCGGAGGAAATCCAAACCGAGGAGATGACGGACGAGGAAGCGGCGAGTATTTCGCGGATGATCAAGCCGGGATTTAACTACGCGATCCCGATCGGGACGGCGATGGATCTGATGGCGGGTCAGCGGATGTATCTGAGTATGGATGTGGATACGTCGCCGTCGCCGGATCTGGCGGGGCCGTATGTGGCGAGTGAGCCGACGGAGGCAGATACGATCGACAATATCGATTCGATGCTGAATACGTTGGAACGGGTGGGCAATATTCTGAATCGGATTGATCGCCTATTCTAGGCGTTATTGCTCCATTTTTCGCTAGTCAATTTTCGCTAGTCAATTTTCGTTAGCAAAAAGCCCCCACTTTCAATGAAAATGGGGGCTTTTTGGTGGGGTTGGTTAATCGATCAAGCGATTTTAGCAGAAACCGATCGTATTAGGACGCTCTTGTTTAAGCCGAAAACCGCACTTCGACTCCGCTCAGTGCTCTCAGCTTTTTCATACGTCCTAACCAAATCGTTTTTTGCTATTACAACGGGGTGACGTGAACTTCGACTTCTGCCGTGACTTCGGCGTGAACTTTCACTTGCACTTTGTAGATACCGAGTTTGTTGATCTCGGGGATCGTGATGCCACGACGATCGAGGTCTTGGCCGGTGCTGGCGAGGATGGCTTCGGCCATTTCGCGATCGGTCACCGTACCGAAAATTGCATCGCCTTCACCGAGGGGCTTCGCAATCTTGAAGCGACCCACCGATTCGAGCGCTTTTTTGCGATCTTCGGCCTCTTGTTTGATTTTGGCGAGACGCTCGGCTTCTTTGGCCTTCCGACGTTCGACCTGCTTGAGGATTCCCGGCGTCGTGTTAACGCCGAGGCTTTGGGGGATCAGGAAGTTACGAGCATAACCGGGAGCAACTTCGACGACCTCGCCTTTACGACCGAGTTTACTAACGTCTTGGTTGAGTAACAGTTGAATACGCTTTGCCATTGTGATTTAAGTTCTTTGCTAGGGGGTTCACAGCTTCGACCGCATGTGACCGGGGTGGCGATCGCTGTGATTCACGCGTGTAGTCCCCAAGTCTGCTTTAAAGTCCGATCTTCTAGGTTAAACTACGCTGCTGATTCTTACCAGATTTTTTCTTGCGCTACGGTCTAGCTTCATCGATCGCCTGAACAGGATGAATCGCGACCGTAACGCACCCTGCCGGGTCTGCCGCGATCCTTAAGTGATCACTGTCGGGGTGTCCATGCTGGTGTACTGGCGAATGCTAGCGATTTCCTCCGCGATCGCGATCAGATCCGCCAATGCCTCCTGTGTCTCGATTCCGTGCTTGCTCGCATCCGGCTCATAACTCTCCAGATACACCCGCAGCGTCGCCCCCTGGGTTCCCGTCCCCGACAAGCGGAACACCACTCGCGACCCGTCGGTAAAGCCGATGCGAATGCCCTGCTGGTCGCTGACACTGTGATCCACCGGATCGGTGTAGCTGAAATCATCGGCGTAGGCGACTTCGTAGCCCTGGATCGTCGTACCCACCATCGAGCCGACCGCCTCGCGCAGGTTGCCCATCAGCGTCGCCGCCGGTGCTGAAGCGACGCCTTCGTAGTCGTGGCGGCTGTAGTAGTTGCGCCCGTAGGTTTTCCAGTGGTCAGTGACGATCGCCTCCACCGACTGCTGACGCACCGCCAGGATATTCATCCAAAACAACACCGCCCAGAGACCATCCTTTTCGCGCACATGGTTCGACCCCGTGCCAAAACTCTCCTCACCGCACAGCGTCGCCTTGCCCGCATCGAGCAGATTGCCGAAGAACTTCCAGCCCGTCGGCGTTTCGTAACAATCGATGCCCAGCTTTGCCGCCACCCGATCGACCGCCGCACTGGTGGGCATCGATCGCGCCACGCCTGCAATCCCGTCTTTATAACCCGGAACTAGGGTCGCATTCGCCGCCAACACCGCGAGGCTATCGCTCGGCGTCACGAAAAAATTCGCGCCGAGGATCATGTTGCGATCGCCATCGCCATCGGACGCCGCGCCGAAATCAGGCACATTTTCGCCGAACATCTTTTCGACCAGATCATGCGCGTACACCAGGTTCGGGTCAGGGTGACCACCGCCGAAATCCTCCAGCGGCACACCGTTTTGCACCGTACCGGCGGGCGCTCCTAGCCGCGTTTCAAACAAATATTTCGCGTAAGGCCCCGTCACCGCGTGCATCGAATCCATACAAACGCTGAGTTTACCCGCCGCGATGTAGTCCCGAATCGCATCGAGGTCAAACAGCGATTCCATCAGCTCAGCATAGTCCGCCACCGAGTCGATCACCGCCACCGCCATCGTACCGATCGTGGTTTCACCGATGCGTTCTAGATCAATATCGTTCGCTTCGATGATTTTGTAACCCTCGATCGTCTTGGTGCGATCGAAAATCGCCTCCGTCACCTTCTCCGGTGCGGGGCCGCCGTTGCTGGTGTTGTACTTAATGCCGAAGTCGCCATCGGGGCCGCCGGGGTTGTGGCTTGCGGAGAGGATGATGCCGCCAAAGGCGCTGTTTTTCCGAATAATGCAGGAGGCCGCCGGGGTGGAGAGGATGCCGTGCTGTCCGACGAGGACGCGCCCGATACCGTTAGCGGCGGCCATTTTGAGGATAATTTGGATGGCGTTACGGTTGTAAAACCGACCGTCACCACCGAGGACGAGGGTGTTGCCCTGGTATTCTGCCGGGTCGAGACTGTCGAAGATGGCCTGGACGAAGTTTTCGAGGTAGTTCCGTTCTTGGAACACGGTGACCCGTTTGCGGAGGCCGGAGGTTCCCGGCTTCTGATCTGCAAACGGCTGGGTTGAGACGGTATGGATGTTCATCAAAAACTCTTGGGTCTGAAACCTCGTCCTTTGAGGACGGCTTTGCAAAAACTGTACAATGAAAATGGTCAATGACCCACCCGAGACATAGACGGAACAGAAAGCCAAACGTGACCATTCTGGGGGGTGGGTCTCAAGCCCCGGACTTTTAGGAGTAGGGTGGGCACTGCCCACCATGACGGATGCGGATTCGCTTGTTGATCGTGGTGGGCAATGCCCACCCTACTCAGGATCAAGGTGGGGGCGATCGCCGCTGGCGATACCAAACTGCGCCAATGATCAAGCTTGCCACCAAGGTTAAGGCCAAAATTAACCCCCAAATGCTGCCGCCCTGCATCAGATCGCGCCC
This sequence comes from uncultured Geitlerinema sp., assembly GCA_964518905.1. GTDB lineage: Bacteria > Cyanobacteriota > Cyanobacteriia > Cyanobacteriales > Geitlerinemataceae > RDYZ01. The sequence continues at coordinate 41,666 of CAZFJL010000016.1, forward strand.
CGAGCTACCGATCGCGATAAACGGCAACAGCCCCAATACTGTCCCGATCGACGTGCCGATCGTGTAGTCGCGCCAGGTGACCGCCGTTAAGCCCGCCGCGAGATTGACGAAGCCGTAGGGCAAAATCGGAAGCAGGCGAATCGCGAATAGATAAAGCAGGCCGCTGCGGCGAATATCAGCATCGATCGCCTCCCACTGACCGGCCAAGCGCGACGCGACCCAGCCGCGCCCGATCGTCCGCGCAAACCCAAACGTCAGCAGCGCCGCCCCGATCGCGCCGATGCTGCTCCAGAGCATGCCGCCCCAGAGTCCGAACAGAGCGCCACCGGCTAAATTAAGCGGAGTTGATGGCAGTAGCAGGATCGTCCCGATCGCGTAGGCCGCCACGTAGGCGATCGGCGCCCAGATCCCCCAGGCATTCAGCCACGCTTCGACGCGATCGGCGTCGATATCGGCGATGAGGTACAGCGCGATCGCCGTCGCGACCACGAACAGAAAAACCAGCGCGGTCAGGGTGCGTTTCGTCATGACAGTTCGTCCTGTTCCGGGGATGACGTCGGCGCTGACGTGCGGTAGACCTGACGCACCAAATATAAAGGCCGCTGCTTCACCTCGTCATACACCCGCCCGAGATATTCCCCCAGCACTCCGATCGCGATCAGTTGCACACTCCCCAAAAACAACACCGCCACCATCAGCGACGCATACCCCGGCACATCCACCCCCGAGATTAATGTCCGCACTGTCAAAAACACGGCATAGGCCAGCGACGCCAGCGAAATCGAGACCCCGACATAGCTCCACACTTTCAGAGGCAACGAGCTAAACGCCGTAATGCCATCCAGGGCAAAATTCCAGAGTTTCCAATAATTCCAACTGGTTTCGCCCGAGAGACGCGGGGCGCGATCGAAATACACCGTCGCCTGTCGATAGCCCACCCAGGCAAACAAGCCTTTCATAAAGCGGGTGCGCTCGGGCAGTTGTTTGATCGCATCAACGACGGTGCGATCGAGCAAGCGAAAATCGCCGGTATTCGCCGGAATCGGCACGGAACTGAGGCGCGAAATCGTGCGATAAAACCCCGCCGCCGTGAACTGTTTCAGCCAGCTTTCGCCCAAACGCTGTCGCCGCGTCGCGCACACCACATCAAACCCCTCGCGCCACTTTTCCAGCAGCAACTCGATCAGCTCCGGCGGATCTTGCAGGTCAGCATCGATCGGAATCACGGCGCGGCCTTGGGTGTAATCGAGTCCGGCACTCATGGCGATTTCTTTGCCAAAATTGCGCGACAGATCAATCACGACAATTTGTGGGTAACGGTGTTGGCACGAAAACGCCTGATTTAGCGTGTCGTCGCGGCTGCCATCGTTTACAAGCACAATTTCGTAGGTCACATCCAGCCGATCGAGCACCTGCATTAGCCGCTCACACAGCCGCTCTAGATTGGATGCTTCATTAAAAATAGGAACGACGATCGAAATATCAATGGTCATGATTGCAGGCAGCGAATTCGGGTTTCTATACCAGGGATCTTCGCGATGGTCTCACCTCAGCGTTTACGCGCCAGGGTGAGGCCGTCGGCGATCGGCAGGAGACTTAAATCAATCCGATCATCGCTCTGAAGCTGGGCATTAAAGGCGCGAATCGCTGCGGTGCGTTTGTCCGTATCGCTGGCATCGGCGACGCGTCCCGACCAGAGAACATTATCGATCGCAATCACGCCGCCCGGTCGCACGAGCTGTAAACAGCGATCGTAGTAGTTGGCGTAGTTGCGCTTGTCGGCGTCGATGAAGGCGAAATCGAAGCCGTTTTGCTGACGGTCGGCCAGGAGTCGATCGAGCGTATCGAGAGCCGGGGCAAGCTGAAGATCGATTTTGTCGGCCATGCCTGCGGTTTGCCAGTAGCGACGGGCGATCGCGGTGGAACTGGGATCGCGATCGCAGGCGACGACCTGCCCATCCTCCGGCAAGGCCAAGGCAACGACAAGAGCGCTATAGCCCGTAAACACACCAATATCAAGCGTCCGTTTCGCCCCGATGAGCGTCACCAACCAGGCCATAAACTGACCCTGTTCTGGCGCGATTTGCATTCGGCTGGCGGGCAGGGTCGCCGTTTCCGCACGAAGCTGCGCCAGGATCTCTGGCTCGCGTAGGGAACTAGATCGCAGGTAGTCGAGCAGGTCACTCGATAGCCCCAGGGTGTTTTTATTCATCGCTTTAGGCTTATGTCGCCCCAATCAAAACGTGGATGGATCGCAGGGAGCGAGACCTTTGAGGTTTTGGAAAGTTCAAAGGTCTGAACTTCAAACCAAGCTCCAACCCGCTTAACGAGCCGTGGCTAATAGCTCGATCGCCTGACGCATGGCCGGATCGCGATCGGTTCCGAGATCCTGGAGCGTCTCGGGTTTGTCCGTCACGACATAATCCGGCTCGATGCCCTGTTTGTTGATATCGCGATGGTTCGGCGTTTCATACTTGGCGACGGTGACGGCTAAACCCGCATCGCCGGATAGATCAAACAGCGACTGGATCAAGCCTTTGCCGAAGGTGCGATCGCCGACGAGTAACGCTCGGTTATTGTCTTGCAGCGCTCCGGCGAGGATTTCGCTGGCGCTGGCTGTGCCGCGATTGACTAGGACGATTAGCGGCGCATCGGTGAGCGCTTCGTGACCGGCATCGTAGCTTTCGAGGATGGATTGACGGTCAACGGTGTAGACGATCGTGGCGTCGTTGATCCAGAGCCGCGCGATCTCGATGCCCGCCGACAGCAGACCGCCGGGATTGCTGCGGAGGTCGAGGACGTAGGCGGTGGCGCCCTGGTCTTGGAGGGTGGCGATCGACTCGGCGACGGATTCGGTGGCGGTGGCGTTGAACTGGCTGAGGCGGATGTAGCCCAGGTTTAAATCGGGGGCGAGATCGCTGGTGACGAGGCGGGCGATCACGGGATCGATTTCGATCGCGGCGCGGGTGATGTCGATATTGGCGATCGATTGGTTATCGTGGCGCTGAATCCGCAGCGTGACGTGGGTTCCCACCGTGCCGCGCATCCGGGTTGCGGCTTCATCGAGCGTGAGTTTATTGGTCGGGACGCCGTCAATATTGAGGATAAAATCGCCAGGTTCGATGCCCGCTGCTTCGGCGGGTGAACCGGCGATCGGGGCGATCGTCCGGAGGATTTTGGTTTCTGGGTCAAAGGCGATTTGTAAGCCGACGCCGGTCAGTTCGCCGGAGGTGCTGACGCGCAGATTGCGGTAGGCTTCGGGACGCAGCAGGCGTGTGAACGGTTCGTCGAGTTTGGCGAGCATTTCGTCGATCGTGTCGTACGCCTCGTCGATCGAGTTCATCTGACGCCGCAAGTATTGATCGCGCAGCTTCCACCAGTTTTCGCCGTTAAAGCTTTCATCGACGTAGGCACGATTGATGATGCGCCAGGTTTCCGCGACCACTTGCCGCTCGGGGCTGAGTGCCTCGACTGGGGCGATCGCGCCGAACCAGGTGGCGATCGTCACGATCGCTACGAGTAAGCCAAACCACAATCCGCGTTGTTTCATCCGAGTTTTACGCCAGCTCACGCCCATTGATTGAAAGACACTCATGTTTGAGATTAACAAACACGTTAAACGACGGCGCGAATCTTTGCGCATCAGGCTCGCAAATTTTTGAGGTTTCAGCGGTTGGTTCGTGGGGTTGGACAATCCGAACGGATGCAGCAGTCCTGACCCGTGATTTCAGACCTTTGAGGTTTTCAAAACCTCAAAGGTCTCGCCTGCTAACGATCCATCCCGTGTTTGATCAGGGAAACTTAACCGAACTACGTATTATCTGCGCCAAACCAGCGAGCGTACAGTTCGTCATAGGTTCCCGACTCGCGGATTGCGAGCAGCGCCTCGTTAACCATTTCCCGATAGGGACTTGCCTCCGGCAGCACGATGCCATAGTTTTGGCGATCGAACACCGACCCCGCCAGCTCCACCTCACCGGCTCCGGTATGGAGCGCGTAGTGTTGCAGCACCGGGGCATCGTAGACGATCGCGTCGAGCTTGCCAAAGCGTAGAGCTTGATAGAGATCGTCCGTGGTTTGAAAGCTGGTGGCGCGAATATCGTGGTCGATCAGATATTGCTCCGCCGTGCTGGCGTCGATCGTGCCAACGAGCTTGTCGCGCAGGTCGCCCGGTTCCGCGATCGTCCCTTCCAGTCGATCGACCGTAAAACTGGTCGTCACGGTTGCGATGAAATAGGCAAAGACAAAATAGCCCGCACACATCCACACCAAAGCGAACAGCTTGCCTAACGCTGTACGCGGGGTTTTATCGCCATACCCCACCGTCGTCACCGTCACCGCAGACCACCAAAAAGCATCCCAAATCCCCCTGGCATACTGCTGCGGGAAATCATCGTTATGCTTATGCTCGATGAACCAAACAATGTGAGCCGCGATCGCCAAGGTTAAAATAAATAGCCCAATGCCGTAGTACAGCTCGGGTGTGGTGAGAATTTGCACCAGCCCTGTAAGGAGTGATTCCACCGGATTGCTGGGCAAATCGCGCACCATAATCTGCAACCCCGAATCAAAAAACGGATGGGAAAAATCCACCACATCTTCGCGAGCAGCGGTCATACTGACACCCGCAATGCCCAAATCCGATTTTTGTGTCCGGACATTTTCGATCAGCACAGCAACGGTATCCACATTGCTAATGCGATATTCCAGCCCGAGATTTTTGGCGATCGCTTCCCAGAGTTCGATGCTAAACCCGGTATAGGAGCCGTCTTCGTAAATCACAAACGGGCTAAAGGATTTCGTGACGACCCGCAAAGGCACTGCTAAGTCGTCAATATTTTGGCGCAGGATGATGTCATCGTCACCGTTGCTGCTCTCATTCGCCTCAGCCAGCCAGATATCGACTTGGCTGCGATTGGCTGCGATCCACTCCTGGGCATAACGGCGCAAATTTTCGGGTGTATCTTCGCCGTTCATCTGCGCCACGAGCTGCGTTTCAATCACGTCGATCGGAATGAAAACGCGATCGAGCAACCGCGCGATCGCCGGATTGAGCTGCAAAAACGCTTGACGAGAGGCCGGTCGGACTGCGGTTTCGGGAAACCCGGTCAGGCAGGGATTGGCGGCGCAGCCTTCGAGGTTGGCGATCGGCTTCGGCAGCGCCCGCCCGAGTTCATCATCCACGGGCAGCGCTTCGGGAACCGGCAGCCAGCGCGTTTTTGTGCCCGGTTCGAGGATACGGTTAACCGCGTGGGGTTTCCAGGTAAAAAACAACACCGGTTCGCCGCGATCGTAGCGCTCGATCGTCTGGCGAATTTGGTAGTCGTAATTGTCGCTAATTTGCTCAACGGTATCGCTCAGACCGTAGGCTTTGATGTGCCGATCAATCGTCTTGGCGCAATCCCAACCCGCGTTACAGCCGATCAGATCCGCTTTACCATTGCCATCAAGGTCAAATTTCGCGGCGATCGCGGGATCTTTCAAATCGGCGATCGAGGTGACTTCCAGCGCCTCGGCGGTTTTCCGATCAATGCGATAGCCCTGTACTGCTGGCTCAGTAATCGGCGTGGACATCGCCAGCGTGACACCCTGGGCGCTGACGCGATCGATGTAGGGATCGTGTTCTGGTAGCCAGGTATCGAGCCAAAGATCTGTTTCCTCGCGACCCAGCGCTTCGTAAAATTCGTCGGTGGCAAAGACCTGGGGGGTATTGACCGAGTAGCCCAATTCTTCGATCAGCTGACCAACAATCTCGACCTGTAGATCACTCGTACGCCACGACGATCGCGCCAAATTGACGCTAACCGGCTCACTACGGGTCACGCTGGGCGCGAGGCTCAACCAAAGCACAGCAAGACACGACAACAGACCGAGCCAGATCGCACGCAGAGTTGCGCTGGAAATACGTTGCTTCACCAGATTTGTTCCAATTGGTTCGAGACACCTAGCGACGAAAAGATCGCAGGTTGATTGCGTTCTACGTTTCGCCAGCACTAGGGTACAGCAAGCCCAGAATTCCGAGGACGACAGTGTTAGAAATCAATCTACTTCTAGACCCGCAAGTAGTTTTGTAGTGGCGCGACTTAACTAAATGTGTGTATTAAGGAGAGGATTTTATCTCTTCAAAAGTCGGGTAGAGATGTCTCAAGGCAACCCGCGCATCTTCTGTCGTAAATTGCCAAACGACCTTAGCCTGCTTCTGGTTTCGCTCGTTCTGCCACGCTTCTACCTCACTCACCAGTTTTGGAGCGCTGTCAATGCGCCGCTTTAAACATTGTTGGGTCAAAACAGAAAGCTCAATCTCGGCTACATTCAGCCAACTGCCATTGCGTGGGGTATGCACCATTTCCAGCCGACGCGCCAGTTCATGAGCTTCGGGAGCTGGGAAGGTTTTGTAGAGCGAAGTGATGGTGTGGGTGTTGAGATTATCCGATAGCAATCGAATCTTCTCGGCGTTCGGATAATCCACGGTGAGCAAGTGTTGAATTTCGAGTGCCCAATCCTCACTGGTGCGATGGTCTCGGCAACTGACCCGTCGCCATCCTTGATGAGGCGCAAAAAACATGAACAGACTCTGAACTCCTTCCCGCGTGTAGTGATAGTCTTCTTTCGCATCATGGCCGGGTTCCAGTGGAATGGGCGGAACTTGATGTCCGTGGAGTTCGCTACTCGCCTCATCCATACAAATTAGCGGTCGATTTGGGTCAGGCGCAGCTTGATACACATCGAGTACGTTTTCCATCTCCGCCACAAATCTGGCTAAATCTCGCTCCGGAATGCAAAATCGCTCTACTTTCCAAGGGCGCAAGCGGTTTTTTTTAACACGCGCCGTACTGTTTCTCGCGAGATCTCGACGATGATTTGTCGCGCTTTTAGCTCTTGAGTTAGTAGTCTGATACTCCAGTCTGAATGGCCGGATGGTGGATCTGAGCAGCACAGCGCCACTATTCTCGCTTCCGCCTCGCCATCAATTTTCGGCGGCACTGGAGGGGTTCGTCTCACTTTCCGGTTTAAGGCTGGCTCGATTCCCTGTTCCAGAAATCGTTTTCTGATTCGCCCGACTGAGTTGATATGGATACCTAATGCTTCCGATATTTCCTTATCTGTCCAGTAGCGTGATGCCCCTTCTCCTTCATCTGACATCAGCAAGATGTTAGCGTGCAAGATTTTCTTGGCGGGAGCTTGACCTGTTTTGCTAATTTCGGTTAGTCTCTCGCGCTGCTCCTGAGCTAGATTTACTTTGTTTTGTCTCTTGTGTCCCATCCTTCTTCCCTCTCTTTACGTTACTCTCCTTCCACTATTTTAGATGAGTCGCGCCAGTAGGGTGGGCATTGCCCACCATCACGGATACTGCTGATGCGCGGGCTGATCGTGGTGGGCTGCGCCGGTGCTAAAACAGGTATGCGATAGCAAGAGTTCCACTGAGACGGCAACGGCGGCCAACAAAATCATAAAATTTGAGTCATCTATTCTAAGGGGCTTTATCTACGGCTTCGCGAACGGTTTCGCGGATAGTCTAGACCATCTCAGACCATCAATCAGGACACCAGATTATCGTGAGTTCTTCGTTCCGATCGCGCTTGCTAGCCCTGCTAGCGTTAACCTTCGTTGTTGCGACCGTCATGTATGGCGAGATAGAGATGCGTCCCTTACCTGGCCAAGCTCAAACCGAAGGTGTGGAACAATCCGGGCAGCTACTCGCGATCGAGCAGCGGGCTTGGCTGGGCGATCGCTGGATTTATTTCGAGGTAGCGCGGACGACATCGGAGCAAGCGATGGGGCTGATGTTTCGCGAACATCTCAGCCGCGATCGGGGGATGATCTTCCCGTTTGATCCGCCGCGTCCCGTGCGGTTTTGGATGCGTAACGTCTCGCTCCCCCTCGATATGCTATTCGTCCGTTCGAGCGAAATTATCGCCATTTCGAGCGATGTTCCGCCCTGCACAACGCCAACCTGTCCCACCTACGGCCCCGATCGCGAGATTGATCACGTGATCGAACTCGTGGGCGGCACGGCAGAACGGTTGGGGATTGCGGTGGGCGATCGGGTCGAGTTCAACCCGATCGACCCCACCCCACCCGACTGGGTTGAATGATCCGAATTCCCCTAATCGGTGTTCGTGGCTTAACCTTCCAGCGGGTTCGGTGCTTCATCCACACGCGGTAAACCGAGGCTATAGTTGTTGACGCGGTTGTCGAGGTTGTAGCGCACCTGACCCGAGAATAGGAGCGATCGGATGAAGTGCTGAAGATCGGAGCCAATCATGCGGAGATTGTACTCAATGAGTTCATCACCCTTATAGGTTGCGACCAGTTCGGCAAATTTGGCGCGAACGGCCTCGATCGCGTTGTCATCCCAAACCAGTTCATTATCGGGATCAATATCGAGCGTGAGGGTGTCCTCACTCGGTACAAGTTCGAGACCCTGAATCTCAGCAGCGAAAATACGAATGTGGCGCGTGGTGGATTTCAGCAGCATGATCGAGCGATAGAAAACGAAGTGGACACGAAGAACGCACAGCCGCAGCCGAAATCTCGAACCTGCTGGCCGGTTAAGCGCGACCCCTAGAGGTCAGCTTGCTCCGTATTGTAGGTCTGTCTCCCCCTTGGACTCAAGTTTCCGGGGCGGGGCGGGGCAATCTCAAACAATTTGCGTATTTTTATGGATTACCCTCGGACTCGACTACGATCGAACAGCTACCCATTCAATCAACTCTGGAGTTCGACCGCGAACGGTCGCGATCGCGAATGACTAATTCCCCCGACGATTCCCACAATTCCATCCCCAAGGCCGAACCCTCAGCGGTCTCGCCAGCGGCGGCAAGCAACGATCTAGATTTTGACGACGTGATGGCTGCGAGGGCAAGCCGTGAGTTTGATGCGCCGGATTTTCTGCCGATCGATTCATTTTCCAGTTCGTCGCATCTCGTTGATCCGAGTGATGACATTTTCGAGCAAGCCGCATCGGGAAGCGTCGCCGCGATCGTCCAAGTCCTGAATCAACGCTTGGCCGATCGCGGGGTGCGGACGCGGGCGATGGTAGATGCGGGGTGGCTGCAATTGCTCTGCGAATCCGTGCAGCGATCGGCACTCGATCGCGACACACTAATCGACCAAGTGCGAGACATCCTCGAAGATATCGACCCGGCCAAAATTCGCCGTGTTCAGATCAATAGTCGTCTCGCTCGCGAACAGCAACTGCTCTGGCTCGACGATATTCGCCGCCAGCCCAAACAGTTGCTCTGGAGCGAACCGATTCGCCTGCGTCGTTCCAATCCGCTTCGACGGCTGTGGAAATCGCACGAGCAGCGTCGCCAGCGCCGGGTGATGCCGATCGTCCGATCGCGTCCGTCCCTGCCGTCGCGTCGATCCTCAGGACTCGGGCGCGGGATTGCGATCGGTGTGGCGATCGCCCTGCTTGTCGGTTTGGGCTACCGTCAGTGGTCAGTGATGAACGGTGTTACGACGAAAGATGCACCCGTCAATGCGCCCGTCAATGCGCCCGTACCCAACGATTCCCCCACCACATCTAGCGACGACGTCACCACCGAACCCGCGCCGATCGCCGACCCCTTCGCCGCCGCCGTGACCCTCGCCACCCAAGCCGCGATCGACGGCCAAACTGCCACCAGCGCCTCCGCTTGGCTCGATCTTTCTGCCCGTTGGCAACGCGCCGCCGAACTGATGGATCAACTGCCAGCAGACGACCCGCGCCATAACACCGCCCGCGAGCGAGCCGTCTTATATCGCCAAAACAGCGCGATCGCCCAACAGCGTGCCGCCCAGTGATTGTTTTTAAAGTTTGGGTATTGATCTGAGCGTGTTGGTTTGGGGATGTCGGTTTAGATCAAACTTAGATTAAAAATTTACACTTGGGCGTGTCCGTCTAGCGAGCATGGGATCGAGCCAGCATTAGCGCAGGAGGTGAAAAATTTGCTCCCTTTAGGAATAGCCTCTCCTCTATAATGCTCGTAGCCGTCGGAAAGCCGCGATCGCTCACATTTCATCTTCCATCGCAACTATTACAGCGATACACCCTGCCAAACATTCGCCACAATCGGTAAAATGTATCGCATGTCACCGACGTACCGCGCCCACATCCTTCATCAAGACCGCCATGTTACGGGGATCGATCCTACAAACGCTCGTAGATGCGTGCCAAGAGCGCACCAATCAAACTCCGTTTAACTATGGCGTTTACTACAAAAATACCTTGGTGTCCCTCTGTCATGCCCTAGAGGACAGCATCCTCACGAATGACTGTCAGCCGATCGTCATGACCGCCTTTCAACGCGGCAAGTGGTACCTCCAAGAAGCCGATCGCTACACCGAGATTGCTCGAAAATCTCGACACGTTACGATTCTTGCCGCACCCGATGCAGGCTTTGCCGAGCATCCCACCGGCCAGCTCGATAACGTCTCGCTGATTTCGCTGTTGCCCGAAGACCCCGTCGCCCAAGAATGGCATCTGGTCATCCTGTCGCCGACCTACACCGCGATGGTGATGTGTCAGGAGCTATCCGAAGAAGACTATGGTGCGTCCGGTATTCCAGACATTGACATTGAGCGTAAGTTTTATGGATTTTGGACGTTTGAATCCGATTTAATCCTGCAAACTGCTGGATTAATGCTGGACTGCTGTGAGCATAACGCGCCCGGCATCCGGCAGAAACTTCAGCCCCAAATGGACGAAATTGCCAAGGCGTTGGCTCAACGGGATACAACCGAGCAACTGAGCGAGACCGTCAACCGCGTTGTGACTTACCTCAAAAATCGGCAGGAAACCTTACCCAATGCCAATCAAGTTGGGCACACCCAAAGAGCCCTCGATCGCAATCTGAGCGCCAACGAACTGCAAGCCTTCCTCCGGATGGCCCAGGCGATCGACCTCAGCGACACCGCCAATCCGATGGCCGCCTCCGAAGTCGCCTCGCTCTGTGAAGCCCTCGGCCAACTGCTCGACCTCCCCGCCTGGCAGCTCAAGCGACTCCGCCTAGCCGGAATGCTGCACCGCATCGACTATCTTCCCGGAACCGGCAAGCCTCTGACCGCCATTGCGCGTGAAGTGAGCGGCCCGAGCTGCCCTCTTTCCGCCGGTACGCAGGCTCTACGCATGATGCCCAAACTACGGGCGATCGCCCAGATCGTGAACCACCAAACTGAAGCCTGGGACGGTAGCGGCCAGCCCGCAGGGCTGGCCGCAGATGCTATCCCGCTCGAATCTCGTATCCTCGGACTCATTGCCGCGTTTCAAAAATACGCAATGCAGCATACGCGTGCCGGTGATGCCGGTCAATCCCCGATCACTGCGATCACAGATGCGCTAGCCCGATGTCAGGCCGAGAGCGGCACACTCTGGGACCCGAAACTGGTCGAGACCCTTGGACTATTAGTGATGGGACTACAACAGGGGTTGAGTTTATCCTCTAGTCACTTCAAAGTGAGCGCTGGTCTGTGGTCGATCGACGATAGCTTTGACGCCTCGAAACCCCCGCAGTATGCCTCCGGCTCCTCTCGAACCTAATGCCGACCTGCGATGGTTGGTCTTTTGCTTGCGGGGCTTGAGCCGTCGCGATCGTGCCATTTAACCCTTCCGTTTTGATGATGACCTCCATTACACCTGACGCCATCCGCACCGGACAGATTCGCCAGCTTGCGGGCTGTGATCTCGAAGATTTCGATTTATCGTCCGCCCAGCTCAACGGCTTCGTGTTCACGGGAGCCAATCTGGTCGGCAGCGATCTCACGGAAGCCAATTTACAGGGCGCAAACTTGAGCGGGTCTAACTTATTGGGGGCGATTCTGGTGCGTGCCGATCTGCGAGCCAATTTGACGGGCGCGAACCTGATGCAGGCGGATCTATCGTCGGCGGATTTGCGCGGAAGCAACCTCCGTGGCGCCAATTTAATGGGGACGACGATCGTCCATGCTTCGATCAGTGGCGCGTTCATGAGCGGGGTCAACCTCATGAGCGCTAATCTTTCGGGGGCGGATCTTCGCGGTGTCGATTTGCGTGGCGCGAATCTGAGCAATGCCAATCTCCAAGGCGTCGATTTGAGCGGAGCCGATCTCAGCGGAGCCTTACTCAATGAAGCGAATCTGGAAGAGGCTAATCTTCAGCAAACGAACTTTAGCGGCGCCAACTGCACGCGGGCGAATTTTCTCTGTGCGGACGTGGAAGGAGCGATCGCGATCGGTGCAAGCTTTATGGGAGCCTGTGTCACCGGGACGGGCTTCGATCGGCCGAAGGAACGCGAAACCTCGCCCCATAGCAGCTCGATTCGGTAAACATTTAGCTTTGGGAGACGGCCAAGCTGGCATCATCCCCCAGAATTCCCGGAATTCCTCCTAAAGTAAACCTAAAGTAAAAGGGTAGGGTGATAGTTGATCGCAGGCTTCAGCATCACTGTTGCGGAGTGGCAAATCCTCTCCGCAGTTTGGAGCGCAGGCAGCGCCTGCTATCTTTGCCATAGACCCATCGGCTTGATTTGGGTGCGATCGTCGCTTTTGCTCATTTTCACCACTGATTCATCACTGGTTCAAGATTCATGCCCCGTTGGCAATTTTTACGGGCTCACCATTTGTACAGACTTCTTGTTCGAGGGTGGCTTCGCTTAAAACCATGGTTGATTGCGACCTATCATCAGATCCGTCTTGAGATTGCTCGTGTGCGGGCACAGCTACAGCGACGTGTCCCAATGGTGCAATACGCCACCGGACGCCTTGCTTATGATTGCGACCAAGTCGATCTAGCCGAAATCTATTTCAAACGTGCCTTGCAGATTTGGCCAGATTGCGGAACGTTTCACCTGGCGCTAGGCGACGCACTCAAGCAACAATCCCGCTGGCAAGAAGCGTCCTCGGCCTACCATCGCGCGATCGCCACGGAATCACCGGGCGATATTTCCCTCGCCTGGGCGTATCACAATCTGGGTGAAGTCGAAGCACGACAACAGCATTGGGATTTGGCGATCGTGGCGTACGAAATCGCAGCGGAACGCCAACCCGATTTTTTCTACACCCACTACAACATATCTCAAGCCTATATTCAGGCGGGACAGTTTGAAGCAGCACGAATGTCGCTGGAACGGGCGATCGCCCTGCGCCCAAACGATCCGCAGCTTTTGATTGAACTCGCCGCGATCTGCGCTCAAGGTAGCAACCCGAAAGCGCAACAAGACGCGCTCGAACGATTCATCCAGATCGATCCCGCTAACTTTTCGTCCTATTTTGACCTAGCAGGCGTGTTACGCAACCTCAACGAACCGGAACGCGCCGCCGAGGTTTACCTCCACAGCCTGGATCTCGATCCCAGCTTTAGCTGGTGGTATCACTACTATTTTTGGACGTGCCTCAAAGAAGCGGGGCGGCTGGACGATGCCATTCGTATTTTTCAGCGCCATATTCAGAGCTTCCCGCAGCGATCGGCTCCCTACATCAACTTCGGCGAAGCCCTCGTGCATAGCGATCGCATTCCCGAGTCGATCGTCCCTTACCGAGAAGGGCTACGCCAAAAAATCGTCCAATCCAATCCTGACTATCCGATCGACACCTGGGACGACCAAAACGTCTTTGGCCCCAATTTTCTGATCCTTGGTGCTCAAAAAGCGGGAACTAGCTCACTCTTTAAATACGCCGTTCAACATCCACAAATTATTCCTCCCCTACGCAAGGAACTCGAATTTTGGTCGCTGCGGATGAAGCGGGGTCTGGACTGGTATCTATCTCAGTTCCCCGCCATCCCGCCCGGAGATCTGACCTATCTCTCCGGTGAAGCCTGTCCGGGTTATCTCGACCATGACATGAGCGCCGAACGTCTGCGAGCCGAGTTTCCAGACATTAAGCTGGTCGTAATTTTACGCGACCCCGTTGAACGCGCCTATTCCCACTACAACCACTGGCGACGTCGCCAACAGGAAAGCTGCGACTTTGAAACCGCGATCGAAGCCAAACTCGATCACCTTACCTCCGGAAGCGATGGCACAGTCGATGAACAACAACTATGGAATTCGCCCCATGATTACCTTGCTCGTGGAGTTTACGTCGTGTTTCTCAAACATTGGATGTCCATTTTTCCACGCGATCGTTTTCTGATCCTCTCCAATAATCAGCTCAATAGCGATCCTCAAGCCACACTGTCCCAATTCTTCGATTTTCTCGAACTGCCCGATGCTGCCATCCAGGCCGACCTACGCCATAACGTCGGCACTTATCCACCCCTGTCAACCGCCTTGCGTCAGCGCTTAGAACAGTTTTATGCGCCGTATAATCAAGAGCTAGAGGCGTTCCTCGGACAAACCTTCGATTGGTCATAGCGCCGAAATTTCCCATACCATCACACTCAATCGAACACGACAATAGACGATATCGACTCCGTAATCTCCCCAACGGGCTTCCAGAACCGCACCTCCACCGCACCTAAGTAAATTCATGGATCAGACCTCGATCCCCCTCCCAAAAATTACCTGGCATCAGGTGTCTTACCTCGGACGGGCGATCAAAATCGTCTGGAATAGTGGACGAAGCTGGACGTTCAGCCTGTGGGCTCTCTCGATCGTCCAGAGTGTCTTGCCAGTGCTGCGACTCTACGTCATGAAGCTACTGCTTGACACGATTAGCCAGGGTTATGCTGACAAAACCTTAACGAATTTTGAACAGGTGATTCCGCTGATTGTGGCCATGGGAGCCATTAACATTAGTGGTGCTTTAATGTCGGGTGCAAGTCGGTTGGTGAATGAGCTGCAATCTCAGCGTGTTTCTGACTATATGTTCGAGATGATGCACGACCAGGCAGCGGCGGTGGATCTGGAATATTACGAAAATCCCGAGTATTACGATATTTTGGAGCGGGCGCGATCGGAAGGTAGTGGCGTACCGCTGAGATTGTCCAACCGCATCAAGAGTATTCTGAGCGACGCTATCCAGCTCATCACGATGGGTGGTGTTCTCTTATTTTTCGATTGGAAGATTTTCGCCTTACTGGTCTTGCCGATCGTGCCGCGAATTGGTATTCGCTTTTACTTTATCGAAGAATTACAACGCTGGATCGAACGCCGCACCGCGACCCAACGCAAAGCCTCCTACTACAACAACCTGCTGACCAACGACGCTCACGCCAAAGAGCTACGCCTGTTTGACTTAGGGGATCTCTTCAAAACTCGCTTTCGCCAAACCCGACAGCATCTGCTCAGAGAAAAATTTGAATTAGCCAAACGCCGAACCTTCGCCGAATTTAGTACAACGATTCTCTCGGTGATTGCGATGTGGGGAGCGTACGCCTTTATCGCCTATGAAACCGTGACCGGGGTGCTGACGGTGGGGGATTTGGTGCTGTATAACCAGTCATTTCGCAAGGCGTATGATTCCATCTGGAGCCTGCTTCAGGGGGCTGTCGGCCTGTATGAGGATATGCAGTTTTTGGGCTACCTGTTTGAATTCTTAGATTTTGAACCGAAGATTGTCGATCCTCCTGATCCGAAGCTGGTTCCGCGTCCCATGCAGTTGGGGATCGAGTTTAAGCATGTGGATTTTGCCTATCCCGGCAGCACGCGTCAGGCCATCAAAGATGTCTCGCTCAAAATTCAGCCGGGAGAGGTGATCGCCCTGGTCGGTGAAAATGGTTCGGGCAAGACCACGCTGACCAAGCTGCTGTGCCGGTTATACGATCCGGATTCGGGTCAGATCACGCTTGATGGGATTGATCTGCGGGATCTCTCTGTACGCGATTTACGATCGGAGATTAGCGTTATTTTTCAGGATTATGCCAAGTATCAAATGACGGCTCGTGAGAATATTTGGCTGGGGAATGTTAATCGATCGCCCGATGATGAGGCGATCGAACATGCGGCTCAACGCGCGGGAGCCGACGAGGTGATTCGGACATTGCCTAACCAGTATGACAATATGCTCGGAAAGCGGTTTGAAGGCGGCGAAGAGCTCAGTATTGGTCAGTGGCAAAAGGTGTCGATCGCCCGTGCGTTTTTGCGTGACTCGCAACTGATTGTGTTGGATGAGCCGACCAGTGCGCTCGATCCGAAGGCAGAATATGAAGTCTTTCGCAAGTTTCGCGAACTACTCGAAGATCAAGCCGCAGTGCTTGTCACCCACCGCCTATCCACGGTCAAAATGGCGGACTGTATTTATGTCCTCGAACAGGGACGTATTGTGGAGTTTGGCCCTCACGATGCCCTGATTGCATTGGATGGCGTTTACGCGCAGCTCTTCGAGACCCAAGCGCAAAACTACCGCTAACGCTGAATGGGCCGCATGACCCAAAGCATCGTCGGTTCGATGTGTGATAAAACTTAACGAGATGTCGGCTAGCCCGGATGCGAGCCTAAAAACTCGAATCAAACGCTGTGGCTACGACCTTGATCGCCTCGCTTCCGGTGGTATCCCCGAACCTTATGCTTCGACTGATTACTGATTTCGATGGTCCGATCGCCGATGTCTCGGTACGCTATTACACCGTTTATCATCGCTGCCTGGATCAGGTCGTACGCCCTGGTCAGTTTCTGCAACGGTTATCCTATGACGAGTTTTGGGCGTGTAAGCGGGCGCGTGTTCCGGAATGGAAAATTGGTATGAAAACGGGACTCGATGAGCCCCAAGCGCGAGCCTTTGCGAAAATGCGCGGCATGACGGTTCATGCGGAGCCGTTTTTGCACCACGATCAGACGATTCCGGGCGCGATCGAGGCGCTTGAGCGGATACGTGATGCTGGGTTTGATCTGGTGGTGATGACCATGCGCCGCACGCGAGAATTGAATGAAGCGCTCGATCGCTGCAATCTCGGTCATTTTTTCGCCGCCGATCGGCGCTATTGTCTCAGCAATGATCATGTAAAAATTGGCGACACCAAGGATAAGCCGATCTTGATGCAGCGAGCTTTGCAAGAGCTGCCACCGGCGGAAAAGACCTGGATGGTGGGCGATACGGAGGCGGATATTATTGCGGCTCAGACGGGAAATGTACCGGCCATTGGCGTTCT
The DNA here is from genome assembly GCA_964518905.1 of uncultured Geitlerinema sp. Lineage (GTDB taxonomy): Bacteria > Cyanobacteriota > Cyanobacteriia > Cyanobacteriales > Geitlerinemataceae > RDYZ01. Next base: position 58,656 of record CAZFJL010000016.1, read on the forward strand.
CTCTGGTATTCGCGATCGCCAACAACTCCAGAAATACAACCCCGATTTGATCCTCAACGATCTTAGTGAGGCCGTTGATTTCATGTTAGAAACTGTGGGTCATCCTCAGCTTCATGCTGTGAGTTAAGGGTTGATGTTGAGATTGATTTTGAGTTGGTATTACGTTCTGTCTCGTTTGAGAACACCGCCGTCTGTTTTGTCGAAAATCTACAAATGTCGCACTTATACTTGTGGATAAGTGATGACTAGACGAGAGGAAACGCGTTGAAACGAGTGACTTGGATTCGTCGTATGGTTGCCCTTGCTGCGGCACTGGTGAGTTTAGATACGATCACTCTCGTGCTGAAGTCGCGTGAGTCTGCCCTACCAATCACGGCGATCGAAACCTCGATCGAACTTGAACAGCGTCTCCACACAGTTCTAAACCGTAGTGTGTCTCTCAACAATCCTGCTGTAGACGCAAGTATTGATGTACTCGATCAAGATCTGCGTGCTGCGTTTAGCCAAACTCAAACCGATCCGGACACCGCTGAGTTTAGCGAGATTATAACGCTGTGGTCTCAGCTCTATGTTGACCTCCAAGATCGTCCGCAGGGAGATGTAGGCTCGCTGGAACCATTCCAGGACCGATTCGATCAACTCGCACAGTTAATTGCCACCCAGAGGACACAACAGCTCCAGAGGATCGCCAGCAGCACGTCCAATCGCTACCATGTCGCCATTGCCTTGGCTCTGCTTAGTTTAATCGCCAGCGCGATCGCCTATACCTTGCTCGAACGCTGGCTCGGCGACTTACAGCAGGTGGTGACAGCGAGTCGCGATCGGATCAACTCCGTGGGTGAATCGATTCAGCAACAACGTCGCGTGGTCAGTGATCAGGCGACTTCGGTGGCCGAAATTACCCAGATGCTCGACAAATTAAACGGAACATCTCAGGGATCGTCTGAACAAGCGAGTATTGCCGCCAGTCGCGCCAAAGAAATCACGGACTTGACTGGATCTGGTGTGAAGTTGGTGACCCAAACGCAAGCTGCGATCGTCGGCATTGAAACCCAGACTAATGCCATTTCAAAGCAAATCTGGCAGTTGCGAACTCGCGCGACCGAAGTGGGTCAGATTGCCTTGCTCGTCGAAGAACTGGCGATGCGAACCAATACCCTGGCCTTAAATGCAGCGATCGAAGCCGTACGCGCGAGTCGATCCGGCGCGGGTTTCCAGGTGATTGCGAAGGAAATTCGTGAGCTATCGGTGCAAAGTCAGCAGGCGGCGAGGCGTATTGGGGTGATGTCGGATGATATTGAACGGGCAATCGAGGCAACAGTTTCCGTGACTCAGGTGGGCTTGGAACAGGCAGAAGCGGGGACAAAAATTGTTCAGGAGACCACGGAAACCTTCAATCAAATCCAACAGGCGATCGAGGAGGTCAACGACACGTCCCATCGTATGGCCTTTAGTGCCTATGAGCTGCTGTGGCCGCTACAGCAACTGATGGAAGCGATGGAAGCGCTGAATGGTAGCGCCCGATCGACCGAAACCAACTCGACCCTGTTGGCGGACGGCCTTGGAGATCTTGAGATTAGTTTTGAACGCATTCAAGCGGGGATTGGTGAGCGATCGCTTCAGTCGCGCCAGTCACACACAGACGAGAACTCGCAGGATTAGCAGAATCTAGCAAACGACGAAAGCAGCGGCGATTGCACCATCCACAGTGCGATCGCCGCTGCTTTTTTCTGATTCAATCCAGCATCACAGCCCGTAGCGACTAAGCGCCACGCACTGACAATGCTGACTTAACCGTTTAGCCGAGAACTTCTTTCGCCTTCGCAACCACGTTCTCAACCGTGAAACCGAACTCTTGCATGAGCTTGCCGCCCGGAGCCGATGCGCCGAAGGTCTCGATCGAGACACTCGCGCCGCCAGCGCCGACGTACTTCGCCCAGCCCATCGAGATACCCGCTTCCACCGAGAGACGCTTGGTCACCGCAGCCGGAAGCACCGACTCTTTGTACTCAGCCGATTGCTCGTCGAACACTTCCCAGCAGGGCAGCGACACGACACGCACTTTCTTACCTTCTTCGGTCAGCTTCGCAGCGGCATCCACACAGAGGCCAACTTCCGAACCCGTACCGATCAGGATAATATCCGGCGAATCGCAACCGCAATCAACCGCGATGTAACCACCTTTAGCTCCGTTCTCGATGCTGCTAGCCGCGAGGTTGGGGACACCTTGGCGGGTGAAGGCGATCAGCGTCGGGCGGGTGCGGTTTTCGACGGCGACTTTGTAGGCTGCCGAGCATTCGTTACCATCTGCCGGACGGAAGACCATCAGGTTCGGAATCGCACGCAGCGAGGCGATCGTCTCCACCGGTTGGTGGGTCGGGCCGTCTTCACCGAGGGCGATCGAATCGTGGGTCATGACGTAGATGACGCCCGCTTCGGCCAGGGCCGAGAGACGGATCGCACCGCGCATGTAGTCCGCGAACACGAGGAAGGTGGCACAGTAGGGGATCAGACCCGAACCGTGGAGCAACATGCCGTTGCAGATTGCGCCCATGGCGTGCTCACGGACACCGAAGTGAACGTTACGGTTTTCGTACGCGCCTTTTTGGAAGTCACCGGAGCAGTGCAGCTCGGTGAGGTTCGAGTGGGTCAGGTCAGCCGAGCCGCCGATCAGTTCGGGGAGGTTCGGAGCCAGCGCGTTGAGGGTATTTTCCGAATGCTTGCGGGTGGCCAGCGATTTGTCTGCGGGGGTGAGGGTCGGGAGGTCTTTGTCCCAGCCTTCAGGCAGTTTGTTATCGATGAGGCGTTGGAGTTCTGCGCCTTCTGCCGGGTACTTGGTTTTGTACTGGGCAAAGGCCGATTCCCATTCGGCTTCGAGGCTTGCACCGTTTTCGACCGCTTTCTTCAGGTAGTCGCGAACTTCCGAAGGAACCTCGAACGGCTCATAGCCCCAGCCGAGGTTTTCGCGCGTCAGTTTGATTTCAGCGTCACCGAGTGCCGCGCCGTGAACGCCAGCGGTGTCTTGCTTGTTGGGCGAACCATAGCCGATCAGGGTTGTGACCTTGATCATCGTCGGTTTGTCGGTGACTTTCTTCGCTTCTTCGATCGCAGCGGCGATCGCGTCGAGGTCGGTGTTGCCGTTCTCAACGTGGAGCGTATGCCAGCCGTAGGCTTCAAAGCGCTTCGACACATCTTCGGTGAACGACACATCGGTCGAACCGTCGATCGAGATGTGGTTATCGTCGTAGAGCGCGATCAGCTTGCCGAGACCCCAGTGACCTGCCAGCGAGCAGGCTTCGCCGGAGATACCTTCCATGTTGCAGCCGTCGCCGAGGATAACGTAGGTGTAGTGGTCTACGACCGTAGCATCGGGCTTGTTGAACTTCGCACCCAGGTGCGCTTCGGCGAGTGCCAGACCTACACCATTACAGATACCTTGACCGAGGGGGCCAGTTGTAACCTCGATACCTTTGGTTTCAAAGTTCTCGGGGTGTCCGGGTGTGCGCGAACCCCACTGACGGAATTGCTTAATGTCTTCGATCGTTACGCTGTCGTAACCGAACAGGTGCAGCAGTGCATATTGCAACATGCAGCCGTGACCGGCGGAGAGAACGAAACGATCGCGGTTGAACCATTTGGGGTTCTTCGGATTGAACCGCATGAACTTATCCCAAAGGGTAAAGGCCATCGGAGCCGCACCCATGGGCAAACCGGGGTGACCGGAGTTTGCTTTCTGGACGGCGTCGATCGCCAGAAAGCGAATCGCATTAATGCAAAGTTCTTCGACAGATTGGGTGGCGACAGCCATATCTAACTCTCTATGATTACAACGGTAGGGCGACAGCGCATCTCTCTTGAGACTTTGCCGACGGGTGAGCGGGGCTCGACGGAACAGGCTGCGTGTGAGGGCATCCCGCGTTTCCGCCATACGGTTCGTAACAGACGATACGTTAAAGGCGACCGAGACGCCAGATAGTGGCGCCGCGATCGACCCTCAAGAATCAATTCAGCTAATCTTGACGTGTGGCGTAAGCAAACGACGGTTAAAACCCGTACTCGCAAAGGATTGACACCATGATGCCACTAGGGGGATCGGGGGGCAAGACTTCAGATTGATCGAAATTATTTTCGATATGCTACGGGAAGGCGAAATATCGATCTGAACTATGGACGTACACCGCCTCGTCTTCCTTCATGCTTAACCCAGTCCTTGACTATAACCCCTTCCTGGTGGCTCTCTCTGTCGGTATCGCGACTTTTGCTGCCTATACTGCCTTTGATACGACCGAATGTGCGACCCAGGTTCGATCGCTAAAACGTCAGATCCTATGGGTGGCGCTCGGTGGGTTTACCTTGGGCGGCGGCATTTGGTCGATGCACTTTATCGGCATGTTGGCGCTCCACCTGGAGATTCCGGTGCGCTACGACATGACGTTAACTCTGGCATCCCTAGCGATCGCCGCTGTTGCCGCTGGGTTTGCCCTATTTCAAGTCGCCCAGCCCGTGTGGAACCTGAGACACCAGGTCGCAGGCGCTGTGATCATGGGCAGCGCCGTCGCCATGATGCACTACGTCGGTATGGCGGCTATCCACGTCCCGGCAACGATGGAGATGAGCCACAGCATTGTTGCGGTCTCGATTGCGATCGCGATCGTCGCATCTGGCGCTGCCCAATGGATTTTGCGCCGATTTGATCAGGTCAGTCATGCCCGTGAACTCTGGCGCTGGTGCGCCTCCCTCGTGATGGGTTTAGCCGTCAGCACCATGCACTACACCGCCATGCTAGGCGTTCGCTTTATCCCTGACCCCCAGGCAACTCTATCGATCGGTGACGGTCTCAATGCCAATCGTCTCGCGGAAATTGTCGGAGCTGGAACCCTGGTCTTTTGCGGTGTCACTTTGGTGATCACCCTCAGTGAACGCCGCCGCGCACTTCAGGCCAGCCTACTAGAGCTACAAAGCGCCCAAATGCGACTCATTCAAGCCGAAAAGCTCTCTAGCGTCGGTCAACTTTCGGCGGGAATCTCCCACGAAATTAATAATCCTCTCGCCTTTCTCAGGGGCAACCTGGCCTACCTCGAACTAACCATCAGCGATTTGATTAGTATCGTGACTTTAGTCAGCCAGCACCCGAGCGATCAGCCGGATGTGATTACGGAAAAACTTGACGACGTTGATTGGGAATTTGTACGCGAAGATTTACCGAAGTCGATCCAGTCGATGCAAAACGGCATCACGCGAATTCAAGATATTGTTAAGTCGCTAGAGGTGTTTTCGAGCTGTAACGAATCCGAAATTAAATCCGTTGACTTATGCGCTCGCATTGACGATGCGGTAACGCTCTTATCCCAGCGACTCGAAGCGATCGACGATCGCCCTGAAATCACCATCGAGCGGCAATACGAAGAATTACCGACATTTGAATGTTTATCGGGAGAAATGCTTCAGGCTATTTTTAGTTTGCTCGATAATGCGATCGATGCGATCGAACAACGTTGGAAAACCGGCGATCGTCAAATCGGCAACATCGCGATCGCGACTCAAATGTTGGACAAAAATAACATTCACTTGAGCATTACGGATAACGGCATCGGCTTCGATCCCAAACTTGAATCCCGACTCTTTGAACCGTTTTTTACGACGAAAGCACCCGGCAAAGGCACAGGTTTAGGACTCACATTAGCGCTCCAAACAATCCGACAGCACGGCGGAACGCTCAACTTAGTGCTTGCGGTCACCGGCGCTCGGGCTGAGATTTCCCTACCCGTTTACGAGATCGGTACACTCGCCTGCGATCTCTCCAGGCTTCCTCGCCCTAACCCATGAAAATTAATAACAGGTGTGGCCGTCGCGTTTTTGATCGTAACTTTTGCCCTGCCGTAGCGTTCCCAGCAGCGTCGAGGCGATCGTGCAGCGTTGCAGCGTCGGGGCATTGTCCGAAGTTACCGTCACCCGACCGAGCTGTCCGTTAATCCGACCGCGCTCATTAAACTCCACGTAATAACGCCCGCTTCGGCTTGCAAAGGTCGTACCGTTCTCGATCGTCACCGGTGCTTGTACCCCCTCCCACACTTGCGGTTCTGCGTCCCTGCGATGAACCGACCACTCGATGCGATCGCCCATTTCGCGCATACTTGCCCGCCAATTAGATTTCGTCCGTAGCGATCGATTTTGCGCCTCTCGCATCGCCAGATGGAGGCGTTCATTCACCGTATTCACCGTCTGCCGATCGCGGAAAAGCTGCCATCCCGGCGCAGCGATCGCCGACAAAATCCCCACCATAACCACCACGATCGCCAGTTCAATGATCGTGAATCCAGCAATAGATTTTCGTACTTTTAGGTTTGTTTGATTGTTTGTTTGATTATGGCGCTGGTAGATTAATAGCGATCGAAAAAAAGCGATACGTGACATCGAGACACCCTGACTTTAAGCGAGTAAAATCTCTAAACCAACCAAAAGATTGAAGTTGATTTTCAGGGAGCATCCCGTTTGTGCAGCTTGCCCCTCATCCCCCAGCCCCTTCTCCCAAAAAAGGGAGAAGGGGAGACCGATTCAAAGTCCCTCTCCCGACTTGGGAGAGGGATTTAGGGTGAGGGTGACACAAATGGGATGCTCCCGATTTTCACTAGAGAAAACGCTTGTAGGTTAGCAATATTTCTTAGCTAAAATCGACAGAGAAAATACGGAAAAAAGTAAGCAAGATTTAAGCTTCTGAATTCTGTTTTTTGGACTAATCTGCGAATCAAACAGAAGTATCTGATCGTACTAATATCGCAGAGGCATTGTCCTGTAACGCGATAGATTATGATTAGGCGGTTTCGTTACAAACGCAGCGAAGCCGCATGAAAAACTGATCCAATTCTGATCATGCCGTCTCATGACCATTCTGGGGGGTGGGTCTCAGAGGGCTTCTGAAAAGGTATAAATACTCACCCATATTTGCGGTTTCGCAGGATTGATAGCCTATATGTGTATGATTACAACCTCGGATCGCTCAAAAACGATAAGTAATTATGCTTATTCAGAAGCCCCCCCAAGCCCCGGACTTTTAGTCCGCATCTTGCCTCTGTTTTATTAGAATATACCAAGTCGCCGGGGGATACTCGGAGACTTAAAACGAACGTAGAGGGCGCATAAGACTAGCTTGCTAGCAATGCCCGTCGAAGCGTTAAGCCACAAAGTAGAGCAGCAGCCTAGCCTGTTCGCCTAGCTTTAGAATCCTCGGACTTTAAGTCCGGGGAGCATGTCAAGCTCTGATCCTGCGGTCGATACACTGATAGCCGCTGTTGTCATCCTCGCTCTCGCCCGCTTTTGGGGTGTTTTTTCTATGACCCATGCCACCGATCTCGACACCCTCGCTCGTTGGATGGCGTCGGATTTCACCAATCAGCAACAAGCCTTCGACAACCCGCCGATCTTTGCTCACGTTCGCGCCTGTATGCGTCCGCTGCCCGCTGGCATCCTCGACGGGATCACGCTCTATCTCGAACAGGCGTATCAATACAATCTCGATCGCCCCTATCGCACCCGTGTGCTCAACCTCAAGCTGTCCGAGATTGAGGGACAACAGCAAATCGTGATCGAGAACTATGCCGTTAGTGATCAAGAAGGATTCTTTGGGGCATCGCGCGATCGTGCACGGCTTGCATCGTTAACAACGGCGCATCTGACGAAACTGCCCTGCTGCGATTTTCGGGTGACCTGGACGGGTGATTGTTTTGAAGGAACGGTCGAGCCGGGGAATGCGTGCATGGTCGAACGCAATGGCAAGATGACGTATTTACAAAGTACGTTTCAGGTCTATCCCGATCGGTTTACGAGCCTAGATCGGGGCTACGATCCCGAGACACAAGAGCGGGTGTGGGGGTCGATCGCGGGGCCGTTTGAGTTTGTGCGGGTGTCGAGTTTTGCGGAGGAATTGAATACCGCGATCGAGACTTCCGAGGGCGATTCATAAATATTTTGAGCTGGTTTAAACAAGTTAAAAGCGGAGCTGACGGGCAATTTCGCGTGTAACTTCCGCTGCGCCATAACGATTGAGATGGCTCGGATCTTCAAAGTAGCGATCGGGCAATGTCGCTTCGATATCCATAACGGTGACGTGACGATATTGCTGGGCTAGTTGCGCGAAAAATTGACGAAACTCGCGTTCGGCAGCCATCCGGGTTGGGTCGAGATAGCCGGTGGTTAACGGCAGCGGCACGAGGATCAGCTCGATGCCCTGGGCCTGGGTGAATTCCAGTAAGCGCTGGGTCGCTGCGCCCTGTTCGCCCCCTAGGGAAAAATTGGCATAATCGCCGTCGTATTGACCCGGAACCGGATTACGATCGCGATAGTACCGATCCAACTGAAAGCGCGTCTCGATCGCCAGAAAACCGTCCGCACGAATCGCGCTTGACCCGTCGATATCATTGGGCTGAATCTTCAGATCGCCCCGTTTCAGAGCGCGATAACCGGGCGATTCGCGTAGACCCAGATCAGTCCGATCGGGGCGTCCACTATTAAACGCACGCACGCCATCCGCCCAAATGATCCGACGCGGTAGCCGATCGCTGGGCAATACCTCCCGCACAAATCGATCCACCACCTGCGCCGTCGCTCCATTGACGCCTAAATTCAGCGATCGCACCGATCGCTGCCCTCGTCCTTCCAGTTCCTGTTGTAAAACCGTGGGGTCAACACCCTGCAAGGCTCGCGAACTGCCGACGATCGCGATTTCCGGTACACCCTCTGCCGCCACATGTGCCGCGAAAAGTGCCAGCTTTTCATCGATCACGCCGCTGCCAAACGTCCAGGCCACGCGATCGGACTCGCTCGCCTCCGCACGCTCAAATGCATAGGCCGCCCCCGCCAAATACTCGCGCGTTTTCTTTTGCGCTAACACCCAGCGTGGATCGTCTCCGGGGACGGACTGCATCGCATAGGCAGCTCGCGCCCACCACTGCGCCACTGCTTGCCAGTCGCGGCTAGCTTTGGCGGTTCCCGTTGCTTGCCATGCCCTTTGGGCGGCTTGAATGCCTTGATCGTAGGCGGGTGCTGGATTGATTGGGTTTGCTTGACTATTCGCTTGGGTCAGCACGCTGCGATCGGCGGGGCGATCGGTAGACATGCCTGTATTTCCCCGTGTTAAATCGAGGGTCAAGCTGGCCAGGGGGACACCGGATAACACCGATAGCACCAGCGCGATCACGAATGCCGGTACGGTCGGTTTAAACATGGGGATGACGATCAATCAACAGCATCGAACAAAAACAAGGGGCAGCGAGGCGTTATCGATATTAATTGTATACGGGGCATTCCGGCAGAAATTAAGATCAGCGGGCTCACGTATTGCCATACTGGCGCAACACCGATCGCTGTACCTCCAGCCACGATCGCCCGGTCTCCCGTGCTACCCGCGCCACGTCCTCATACTCCGGCTGAATATTGACGATCGCCCCATTGCAATCACGCGCAATTTTAACCGTGACCGTTTGTCCATCGAGGGCGATCGTGACAAACTCTCGCGCCAAAATTGTCCGAGACTGTAGCCGGTGACGAATGCCGAGGGTGGTGGTTTCGCGAAACAAAATCGTCTCGCACATACCCCGTAAATCTGGCGAACAAATGACCGTTAGTGCTAATCCGGTGCGTGATTTTTTCATGCCGATCGGTGTCGTAAACACATCCAACGCGCCCGCCTCAAACAGACGATCGAACACATAGCCGATCGCCTGGGGGCTGAGATCGTCGATCTGAGTTTCGAGGACGGCGACGGTCTCGGACGTACCCAGGGATTGTGCGTCGAGTTCTGGGTTCGCGATCGATACCACTGGGTCTATCGCCGGGTCTGTTGCCGGGTCTGTCGCCGCTTCACCAACCCACAGGCGCAACGCATTCGGCAGACTGAGATCGATCGTCCCCGCTCCCCAGCCAACGCGATCGAGCAGCATCGCCGGTGGTTTGCCAAACTCTGCCGCCAACTCCACCATTAACGCCGCGCCCGTCGGTGTCACCAACTCGCGATCGATGCCATTGTCATACACCGGCACGCGACGCATCTGCCATAGCTTCAACACCGCTGGAACCGGAACCGGCAGCCGACCATGCGCCGCCCACACCGTACCACCGCCCGTCGGTAGCGCCGAGCAATACACCGTTTCCGCATCCAGCCAATCCAGCCCGATGCACGTACCGACAATATCGACGATCGCATCGATGCCGCCGACTTCATGAAAATGGACGGCTTCGGGCGCGACGTTGTGGACTTCACTTTCAGCTTGAGCCAAGCGGCGAAACACGGCGAGGCTCAACCGCTGCACGCGATCGGGTAAGTCTGCCGCTGTGATCATCGTCTCGATATCGGGCAGGGTGCGATCGTGCGTGTGGTGGTGTTCGCCTGCATGATCGTGTTTGTGATGATGATGCCCATGATCATGTTTATGATCATGGTGGTGTTTGTCATGACGATGAGCTTGATCGTGGTGGTGGTCATGATCCGGCTCGTGTTTATGGTCGTGATCTGGCTCATGATTTTGCTCATGATCTGAAGGGGACAAAAGCTGTCCGCCCTCACCTTCAGTCAGAAATTCGCCAGATTCTCGATCGCGTAAATCCACATGCACCTTGGTCGCCGCCTGATCGTTCTTCAACACCCGCTCAACCCGTAGACGGTACTGATTGCCGATGCCCAGTCGATCTAAACCCTGGCGCAACACCGCGATCGGAACGCCCGCATCCACCAGCGCCCCCAAGCACATATCACCGGCAATCCCGGTCGGACAGTCGAGATAAACAATTTTTCCCACAGCCTTATGATTCTTGTAAGTGTACGAATTTAAATGAATCGAATCGAAATTAAGTTGTCAGTCAAGTTGGATCAACCTGAAAACGAAACCTAATCATCGATAGGCTACGCCTGATTGAGTCCGATAACGAACGATCGAATGCGAGCCTCGATCGCCTCCCATTGCTGACGGTGGACGAGATCGGCGGGAAACAATTCGCTCGATAGTGCCACCGCGATCGCGCCCGCGTCCAGATAGTCTGCCGCGACTTCAAACGTAATACCACCGGTGGGAATAAACGCCAGATGGGGGAGCGGAGCCCGCAGCGCTTTGAGATACGCAACACCACCCACCGAGGCGATCGGAAAGAGTTTAATGGCGGTGGCTCCGGCGATATGTGCCTGGTGGATTTCGGTCGGGGTTAATGCGCCAGGAATACAGGGAATGGAGGCTGATCGCGCCGCTGCGATCGTGGCGAGATCCGTATGGGGCGAAAACAAAAATTGTGCGCCTGCCGCGATCGCCGCGTGAGCTTCGGAGGCTGACAAAATGGTTCCCGCACCAATTTCACACTGGGGGAAATCCCGGCGTAGACTGGCGATCGTCTGCGCGGCGGTTTGCTCATCCCAGGCGATTTCGATCATGGTCAGCCCTGCCGCGATCGCCAAGCGTGCCAGACGATCGCCCAGTTCAAACGAGTCGGATCGCACTAACGCGATCGCCCGCTGTTGACGCAAACGCTGCAACCATCTCCGATCCGACGTTGCGCCCTCGGTTCGTGAATTCGGCTGCATCAACGTGTTCGGAAAGTATGGACAGGGTCTGGACGAATGGCTCGTTGCGTTTCGGGTTTGCGATCGGGCGTTAAACCAAACGGGCTCACTTCGAGACAAAGTGAATCCACAGATCGCCGTCTGTCCCGCATACATGTTGCATCATGCCGTAGGAATAAACCAGATTTTGACCGCTAACCGACGTGTTATAGCCCCACTCAAACCACTGACCGCGCGGATCATTCACAATCCAGCCCTCAGCGCTGTAGCCACGAATGACTACGATATGCCCCGCTTTGGTAAACCAACCGTGGGTAATGATCGGATTGCCCGCCGCTAGCCAATCTTTCACCGCGCTCCAGCTTGCCTTCGGGTCGAAGCGATCGTTATAACCATAAGCCTGAATCAGCTTGGCTAGATCGTGGGGCGACTGACGCGATAGTCCGCTTTGCTCGCAGTATTGAAACAGTTCATCTTCAAGCTGGATGCCCTGATTCAAGGCCGGACGCCCTAAAAAAGCTAGACACATCGCCACGCTGGTCAGGCTCGATGTCGCTTGGGGTTTATAAACATTATCGAGCTGCGAGAGATACGGAATCGGCAAGTTTACCTGAGAGGGCGCACCGGGTTTCGTTGTCGCAATCTGAGCGGCCACCTGACCCCCTGGGTTACGCCAAATCGAGGCAAACTCCGAATCCATTTCGAGCAGTTCGGGGTTGGTGCGACGTAGCTCCTGCTCCAGGTAGGCGAGGGCTTCATCTTGCTGGGTTAGACCTTTGTAATATTTGGCAACGTTAACAAGGGAAATGGTCATGATTAGGGATGAGAGGTGAGGATGGGTCGGCGATCGTGACGTTGTCAGCACCGGGCTGTCGCCATCGATCGGGCTACAGTCCAGCGGGAAAAATACGGTCTACATCACCGCCTGGAATTTCTGGACGACCGGCCAGAAGTGATCCCAACCGTTAAGACCACCGTTAACCGCACGGCGCACCCCTTGCCAGTCATCTTCGAGGGCGCGTTCATCCACCGATCGCTCCCAAAAATATTCCACCAGAATTTTTGATGCCGCATCGGGATCGAGCGCTAGGTCAGGATTGCCTTCTAAATCAATGCCAATTTTCTGGCCGTAGTGGCGGTAGTTCGCGCGTCCGGTAATTTGCACGAAGCCGCGTCCGTGGTAGCGCACACCGTCGCCCGGTTGAGTATTGCCCAAGTCCGATCGCCCTTCGTACATGTCATGGAAATAGCTATCACCGCCCCATTCTCGGATGGGTTGGAAGCCATTGGTTTCAACGGAAATCGTCGCCAGCGCGGCAATCAGCGTCGGCTTGTTGAGCATGTTTTTGCCCTCCAGACCGGCAATCAGCGGTGGGAGATACATGTCCACATCGCTGAGTTTCGCGCCCATGACCTGGGCTGCGGTTTCGTGGTCGATAAAGTCATTTTTACCCGAGGCCATGCCAGGAACTTCCGCCGCTGTTAGTAAGGTGTTAGCAAATTCAGGTGTGATGCGATCGCCGGGTAAATTAAACGCCTGAGCAAATTTCACTAACGCGCCCTCGGTCTTGCGGCCATAGAGACCATCGGCCACATCGCGCAACACCTTGAGGTCAATCAATCGCTGCTGCACCTGCTTCGTGAGGGTTGTCACCTTCGCGACTTGCGAGAATGGCAGCGTGACGCCGCTATCGATCAGCGCATTCAGGCTGACGGGCAGCGTTGCAGCTTTTTTCGCGGGAGCGGCAGCTTTTGCGGGAGCGGCAGCTTTCGCCGGAGCTTTCGATTTACTGCTCGTCGCGGTTGCAGCACTGGGGACACTTTGCCCCGGCTTGCCATCGACGTAGTGAATCCACAGATCGCCATCGGGGCCGCAAACATCTTTCATCATGGCGTAGGAATAGACCAGATTTGCACCACTCTTTTGGGTGTCGTAGCCGTTCTTATGCCATTCGCCGTAGGGATCGTGGACGATCCAGCCCTGGCTGTTATAGCCGATGATGCAGATGATATGGCCGGACTGGGTAAACCAGCCGTGGGTGATGCAGGGCTTGCCGCGATCGACCCAGGCTTTGACTTCCGCCCATTTGGCATCGGGCTGAAAATCGTCTTTATAACCGTACTGAATCAACACTTTCCGCAGATCATCGGGCGAGTGGCGCGATAGCCCGTTGTTGATCATGTATTCGTACAGCTCATCTTCGAGCTGTTTTCCGCCGGACTGTTGCGGCTGCCCGAAATAGGCCATGCACATCGAAACAGAGGTGACGTTACACGATCCGTGGGGATTGTTCGTGTTGTCGAGTTGGGACAAGAACGGGACGTTGAGATGTACCGAACCGTCGGCCTTTTTCCAGGGGGTCGCGCTGGTGGTTGGGGTTACGGGAACTGGAACTGGGGCTTTGGCGGGTGGTGAGACTGATTTGCTCGCCGGAGCGGGTGTTTTGGTCGGCGTTTTTGCGGCTGGAGCGGGTGTTTTTGCGGGGGGTGAGACCGATTTGCGGCTGGTTTTGCGGCTGACGGGGGCTTTGCCCGATCGCGCACTGGTCTTACCGGAGGATTTTGGTTGAGCGGCCTGGGCGGCAGCTTTGACAGCGGGCGTGGCGGCGGCTTCTTTGCGCCAGATTTTCATGAACATCGACCCATCGGCGAGCAAATCGGGACGCACCTGGGCGATTTGTTCCTGAAGCCGTTGCAGGGCTTGGGCTTGGTGCGGCTGATCCGTGTAGTATTTGGCGACGTTGACTAGGGAAATGCTCATGCGACGCTAACCGGGGATGTTTCCGATCGAGGATAAAACGGAGATGGAGTAGCCGTGTTGCTGGCCGATCGTCCGGCGATCGACCCACGCTATCCGAGAAGGCAGGTGCAGATCGATGGGTGGTTCAGGATCTCGATTACTCTAATGCTCTGAGGTAATACGGATGCTAGAACGTCGGCCAAATCAGAGGCCACACGACCATCGAAAAAATGCATTCTTTATCTTAGCCTGTTTGCTCTCGTGGCTTGGTGACGCTCGATATTGCGAAATGTGATGTTTCGTTAAAACCTTATCGCGCGACCCTCTGGGCTGCTTGCAAGCTAGAAGCCTGCGTTACGTCGGGAGGGAGCATCCCGTTTATGCAACTTGCCCCTCATCCCCCAGCCCCACTTCGACCAGCTCAGTGCATCGCTTCTCCCAAAAAAGGGAGAAGGGGAGACCGATTCAAAGTCCCTCTCCCAACTTGGGAGAGGGATTTAGGGTGAGGGTGACACAAATGGGATGCTCCACGTCGGGACGGTTTTAATTCAAGATTTCCGAGTCGCCGTGTTGCATGGCCTCGAATTGTTCGGCATTGATGCAGCCGAGATCGTAGAGCGTGTGGGAAATGTGGGTTAGACCGAGGACAGAATGGGCGGTGTAGCCGTGGTTGGCGATGTGCTCGATCACGCCGCGCCCTTGGTCGATGAGCACGACGAGATCCGTCACGCGCAAGCCCGCTGATTCGAGCTTGCCGATGCCTTCGATGATGCTTTTGCCGGTGATTAGCGTGTCATCGACCACAGCGATCGTCTCGCCGGGATGAAATTCGCCCTCGATCGCGCGACGTGTACCGTGAGCTTTGACCTCCTTACGGGGAAAAATCAGCGGACGTTCGAGCATCAGCGATAGGCCGGTCGCGGTGGGCAGCGATCCGTAGGGAATTCCGGCGATGCGATCGAAGTGCAATGTTTTGAGGATCTCGGCGTAGGCGTTCAGAACCGATTGAAACAGGGGGGGGTTAGAAATAATTTGGCGGAGGTCGATGTAGTAGGGAAAGGTTTCCCCGGCGGCCTGGACGAAATCGCCGAAGAGGACGCAGCCAGAATCGTAGAGCTGACGAATGAGGGCGCGTCGGGCGGGGAGAACTTGGGCGAGAACGTTGGGATCGAACGATCGCGGCGTGACGATCGGGGCAGCCTGGGAAGACGCGATCGCGGTGCGGGTTTTGGCGGCTTGGATGCGCTGGTCACGATCGGCATGTTTCGCCCGATTGCGAGCGATCCGCTCGATCGCGTCTACGTGCAAATTCAGCCGTGCGACTCGTAAATCCAGATCATCACAGCGCAGCCAATCCTGCGGCACGGGCAACAATAAGCCGCCGCCCTGATCATCCTGCCCCGCTTTCAGCAAGGCATCGAGGTCGCTGCCCTCGCTCCAAATACTCCGCGCCAGGATCAGCCGCTCCGGCGCGATCGCCCGAATCGAGGCCAATACTGCCGGATCGGACGTGCCGACCTCTAACGCCAGCCGATCGGCACTGCCCCAGCGCCGCGCCTCGCGGGTGACCTGCTGGTAAAGTGGGCGATCGGGGCTCGGATAATTTTGGATCGCCGTGGCCGAGGGGTTCGAGGTGTGGCAATTGACGAAAACGGCTTTGTCGGGATAGACGCCGAAGGGGATCAGCGCGTCTTGACCGGCGTAGGGATCGAGCACGATCGCATCGACATTCCAGCGCTCAAAGGCCAGCCGCGCCATCGCCGTGCCGGTGTTGAGGTCGCCGTGTTTCGCGTCGAGAATCACCGGGACATGACAGGTATTCGCCGACGAATTCGACGCAGCGCTACAGGTGGAAATCTCCGCCAAGATCTCCTCCAGTAACGTTAAACCCGGTGCGCCCAGGGCGAGATAAAAGCCGAGAGTGGGTTTATAAGCGCAGACGCGATCGTGGGTTTTTGCGATAATTTGTCGTAGCCACGCCCGCAAGTCGTCGATACGATAGTGGAAATATTCGCCAGACTCGTCACCACCGGGCATCATTTCCGGGTTGGGGTCAAGACCGACAACGAGACGGCTGCGATTGGTGGCGATCGCCTGCTGGAGTTTGGTACGGAAGTTTACGGGCGGAGTCAACGGTGGGGCGCACGCGGGGCGGCAAACGTGAGGGGCATTGAAGTGAGACTTAGTTTACCGAGTGTTGGCGCTTCGGTGCGATCGAAGCTGATGGAGGTGATCCAGTGTTGTGAGGATTTCGAGGATGTCACCGGTTTAACCGACCCGTTACCACCGATTCCCCTGACGCTCGATCGCCAAGGTTTGCGGGTGCGTTACCGTTGCGCGATTGCCCAGCGGCTCGCGGCGATCGTCCATCGATCGCCCGTAGAATTAGCGACCCAGATTGCGACGGCTTGGAATCAGAATGATCGCGTCAATGGTCAAGCTCTCGCAAGGATTCGTGTGCAGGACAGCGGCAGCCTCGATCTGGAATTGACCGATGCGGCGATCGCGATCTGGCTCGATGCCCTGTCTCAGATGCAAATTTCATCACGATCCCGATCGCCATCACGGCCAGATCATCCCGACGGCGATCAATCTTTTGCGGTCTACCACGCCCTCGATCGCTGTCGCAGTCTCGTCGCCGCCGCCGAACGCGAGGGCTGGTTCGATCGCCAAACTTTAAAGCAATACTGGCTAGACGATCGCGGCCAGTTGCGACTAGCGCTCGCGGCGGAACGTCACGCCATCCTTAGCCTGATCCAGACCACGGATATAATCAGCGATCGTCTCGACCCCTCAACCTTGCCGGAACACCGCCACCGCCCACATCTGCCTCAACACAAACTCGCCGATCGCCTTGCTGCCGAGGTTGAAACCCTCCAGCGCCATAGCCGACCCTGGCACGCCCGCCACACCCAAGATACCGCGACCGCCAGGGCTCGCCTGGGGCTACTCCTCAGTTATGATCATGCTCTACAAGTTCTCCTGATGCCGTTTCGCCTACTTGTTCGCGCAGCAGTTCCGTCGCGATCACCCCGTCAACCGGACGCGAGAACCAATAGCCCTGGCCAAAATCACAGTTAAATTGCTCAAGTACGATGCGTTCGGCTTCGGTTTCGATGCCCTCGGCGACGGTCTCCATATTGAGGTGATGGGCGAGTTGAACGATCGCATTGACGATCTCTTGGTTTTTCTCGCCGGTGTCGATGTCGGTGACAAACGATCGGTCAATTTTCAAGACGTCCATCGGGAAGCGGTGTAGGTAGCTCAGGGAAGAATAGCCCGTGCCAAAGTCATCGATGCAGAGCGTGATCGCTCGCTCGTGTAGAGCTTGCAAAGTTCGTACCGCTGTGGCGGGATTTTCCACGATCGCGCTTTCGGTGATTTCCAACTTGAGCGATCGGGGCTGTAGCTTCGTCGCTGCCAAAATGCGATCAATTTCCGGCAGGAGATCCGATTGAGCAAGCTGTTTCGCCGAGAGATTCACCGCGACCGTCAGCGGGTCAAGATCTTGGAATTCGCTAAACATCTCTTTCCAGTTTTGAAGCTGCCGACAGGATTGCTCCAGTACCCACGCGCCAATTTTGATGATGTCGCCAGTTTCTTCGGCGATCGGGATAAACTCTGCCGGTGAGATAAAGCCGCGATCGGGATGCTGCCAGCGCACAAGCGCTTCAAAACCGGCAATTTTGCCGCTACCCAAGGCGATAATCGGCTGGTAGAACACCTTGAGCTGTCCCGCCTCGATCGCCAGACGCAAATCGGTTTCGAGCTGCAAACGCGCCACCGCATCGGCGTGCATTTCGCGATCGAATACGCAATAGCAGCCCTTGCCGG
Organism: uncultured Geitlerinema sp.; assembly: GCA_964518905.1. Lineage (GTDB taxonomy): Bacteria > Cyanobacteriota > Cyanobacteriia > Cyanobacteriales > Geitlerinemataceae > RDYZ01. The sequence goes on from CAZFJL010000016.1 coordinate 76,772, forward strand.
ACTTTTTGGCGCGATACATCGCAATGTCCGCATCGCGCAGCACATCCGACGGCTGGGTATAGTAGCCGATTGCCTCACTACCCTGGGACAGAATCTCCGGAAGTTGGCGACCGCTACCGAGCGCAATGCCGATACTGACATTGGTAAACACGTCGCGATCGAAAATCCCGAACGGGGTTTGCAGTGCCGACAGTACCCGATTCACCACCTTGGTCGCGTCCTGAAGCTGGAAGATATCCTCTAGCAAAATCGTAAACTCATCCCCGCCTAACCGAGCGAGAGTATCACTCGGTCGGAGACACTCCTCCAAGCGGCGGGCAATTTGCACCAACAGTAAATCACCGGCGAGGTGACCGAGACTATCGTTCACCACCTTGAACCCATCCAGATCGAGGAATAACACCGCAAACATAAACCCGCCGCGCCGCTTCGATCGCTGGATTGTATGATTCAGCCGATCGATAAACAGCGATCGATTCGGTAAGCTCGTGAGCTTGTCGTAGAACGCATTGTGGCGCAGTTGCTCTTCCGCTTCTTTAATGTCGGTAATGTCGGTGTCGATACAGTCGAACCGAATGATCGTGCCCTGTTCGTTCTTGATCGGCGAGCAGCGACTATACAACCAGCGCACATCGCCCGATGGCCGGACAATACGGTATTCCAGATCCAACCGATCCGATCGCAGAAGTAGCTCACGCTCGGCAGAAACCCGCCCGCGATCCTCTGGATGAATCGTCTCTAGCCACAGCGCTGGATCGCGATAGAACTCTTCGAGCGTCCGACCATAGACGGATTCACCCGCTGGATTTAGGTATAACGTCCGTCCACTTTTAGCATCGATCGACCAGATCACCGCCTCTACCGACGACAGGATACTATCGAGGCGACGCTCGCTCTCGCGTAGTGCCGTCTCCGTCTTAACCAGATCCGTGATGTCATTTTGCGCCCCGATGAAATGGGTCAGCGTATGGTTCAGGTCGTGGATCGGTGCAAGGTAGAGATTGTTCCAAAAGACCTGTCCATCGCGCCGATAATTTTTCAGCAACACGTTACATTCGCGCCCTTCGATCAACGCCGATCGCAGCTCCTCTAGCGACTCACTTTGGGTCGTATCACCTTGCAAAAAGCGGCAATTATGGCCGAGCACTTCCGCTGCGCTATAGCCCGTAATTTTTTCAAAGGCCGGATTCACGTAGGTCACCGGATTGTCCGGCAGACGGGTATCGGCAATCACGATGCCCGTACTGGTCGAGGCGATCGCCTGTTCCATTAAGTGCAACCATTCATCGTTCCGGTGACGTGCAAACGCCGCGCTCAGAACATTCGTGATCGCCTGCAAAAAGCTAATGTCATTCTCGGAAAAGGTTCGCGGTGAGATTGAATAAACACCCAACACGCCAAACGGCGCATCCTGGTCGCCGACGATGAGACTGACCCCAGAAACCACCCGATGGTTGTGCAGCATCGGGGGGCCGCTAAACCGCGTCTCGACCAGAAAATCTTCGATCACGATCGGCTCATCGAGATCCAAGGTGTAACCGATCAGCGAATCGCTCCGAATCCCCACGCAAGCCGTACCGACTAACCCCGATCGCCAACCAACACCCGCCTGGAGGATCAGCGTTTGACCATTGGGCAACAGCTCAAACACACTGCAATATTCCACATCCAACACTTCAACGAGCAACTCCGCCGCCCGCTGAGCTAGCACGTCAGGATTGGGGAAGCCCAGCGCCTCATGCCCGATTTGTGCAACCGCTGCCTGCTGCATTAACTGAGATTGCAGCCGATGATTGATGCGATGCTGCTCGGTGATATCTTGCACAACACCCACCGCACCATAGACTTCATCTGGATTGAGGCGAAATGGACGCGCATGATATTCCAGATAGCGCCCTCCCCAGAACACGATCCAGCGCTGTTCTTCTCCCAATAGCACGCGCTGAAATGCCTGGAGGCTTTCAGATTTGGGCTGGAGTTGCGTAAAGATATTGCGATCCCGAGCAATCACACCATCCGAAGAGTCCGCCTGCAAGACTTCGCCCTGGCAAAACGTGCATTCGCCACTGCGATCGATAAAAAAGACCGACACGGGACTGAGCTGTAACGCCGATTCCAGCAGACTGTACTCACTGAGGCTGGACTCTAGCGCCAATTGCGTCGCCTTAAAGTCCGTCACATCTCGCGCCACAGCATAGACTAAACCCGACTGAGCATCACGCCGCGCAGTCCACGACAGCCAGAGATACTCACCATCCAGCCTACGATAGCGGTTGATAAACTGAGCGATGTTTTGCCCAGACAGCAATTTTTGGAACGCCTGTAGGGTGAAGTCACGATCCTGTGGATGGACAAAATCAATAAATGGGTGTGTTAACAGTTCGCTGTGCTCATATCCGAGCAACTGCCAGCGTGAATTGAGATGGATAAAATGTCCGTCTGGCTTCGCCACACCAAAGAGATCGAGGGCTTCATCAAAAAAACGATCGCGGATTAAATGGCTGCATGAGTTATTTTCCTGCGTCCAGATCGTGGCCAATCCAGCTTGTTCGTGGGGTGTGACGTGAATCATGCAGCAACTGTCACTATCGGCGACCCACATTTCCCAGGCGGAATTGCGCTTGTGAGTCACAGCAGCATCGATCGCCACGGTGAGCTGATCTTGAAACTCGGCTAAGGCCGGTTCTTTCCAGGCGCTTTGAGCAAAAATGGCTTGACCGATCACACAGGGCGGAGCGCTCCCAAACCAAAACATCGAGGATGCCATCCGGCATACTCCGTCACGATCTACGACGATCCAGGTATCAAATCCATAGGAGGGCACGGTGGGCAGAAACGTGCTCCGCTTAGACGTTAACGTACGTAAGTAGTGGGAGAGTACAACGAGAAATAGACAGGCTGTGCCTACGGTCAGTCGATTGGCGATCGATCGATACTCCGGCAGGATGGCCAAACCCCAGAGTTCGATCAAGCCAAACAACATCAGACTTCCACCCAACGCTGCCGCAATAATCGAAATTTGTGCAATCCAGGGCGACTGTTGCAGCGATCTTGGCTTGATAGAAGTATTGATTTCCATGCGTTTGTATCGTGAATAGTCGATCTAAGGTGGTTCGTCTTGATCGAGATCAGGCGTGAAAAATACTCAAGTTTTAGGAACGTTACTAACGGGGTTGATTACGTTGTTCTGCGCGATCACCCCATTCACAGAAAAACGAGCCCAAAATTTTGATCCAGCAGAGTGGTAACGAAGGCCGAAGTGGATGGAACACCGCAGCACAGGGTACGGTGACCGACTATCGCCTAAACGAATGGCCAGAACTTCTCTACCTTCGGCCTGTACGGAGGCCAGTATCACCCTGAAGTCACCCTAGAAGTATCGGTATGCGGTTAGCGGCTGCGTGATGCGTGATGCGTGATGCGTAGTGTTGTAAACAGCGCTCCCGTTAACGCTAAGAATTCAGACTTGCCATAGCAACTCTGACTTAGACGAGGCTGATCCCAGGATACGCTTCTTACTCGATCTCACACTATTGTATCTCTCGACACGAAATACCGGATGAGCTTGTTCCTGTCTACGATGTCGATCGCTGGCTGAAGCGTGATCGGAAGAATGGTTCAATAGACCTCTTGCACCAATGTTGACCCTCACCCTAAATCCCTCTCCCAAACTGGGCTACGGTGTATACACATCTCTCAAAATCTATCAGAGAAAGGAAAACAGCCCTTCTTGGAGCCAAGAGGCCACGAAAATTGAGGCTGACATCCTCTCGTTATAAGCTGTCTCTGGCTGGCTTGGCGAGGAACCCACGATTTTTTGAGGTTTGGAGGCATTAAGGTAGCAAGGCTTTGAGCCTCAAATTAGCCTAGATGAGTGATTTGAACACTTGTGTATACACGGTAGCCCAAACTGGGAGAGGGACTTCTAACTCCCCTTCTCCCGGCTTGGGAGAGGGGGCTGGGGGGTGAGGGCAAAGCAAAATCGATTCATGCAAGAGGTCTAATGCAAAAAGCCACCCGATGACCGAGTGGCTTTTTGTGATACCCCCAAGGGAATTCGAATCCCTGTCGCCTCCGTGAAAGGGAGGTGTCCTAG
>CAZFJL010000017.1:0-56664 GCA_964518905.1 uncultured Geitlerinema sp.
CCGGCCTGGGAGAGGGATTTAGGGTGAGGGTCTGCCGAGTATGCGTTTGCCCTGCCGTAAGTCTTACGCTAAAAATCGACGCAGGCACATGCCCAAGAATCAGCGATCCACAATCAAGCCGACACCATGGTCTAACGTTGAGTGGCGAGTGTTATGTCCTCACCACTCGGGTTCAGAATCTACGTCAGGAACAATCAAGGCAAGATCTATGACGACACGCCGCCCCTAGCGCTCTGAATCATCACCATCGGCATCCGGAGCGAGCATGTCCGAGAACTGATGCTCCAGCTCCATTCGCTGCTCCATCTGACGCAGAAAATAGCCCGTCATCATGGCCGACGCCAACATTCCCGCCATATTTTCACGATCGGTTGCAATTTGAACGTTGAAGCCTTCCGTAGGTAGGACTCCGACTAACCCTTGAACATTGCGAGAAATGATGTCCTTAATGTCCGGGGTCGCAGATTTCGCAACATGAGCCAGCATTTCTGGGGATTGATGCTTCAGGTACATCAATAGTTGATTCCCAAGATCTTTGTCTGTTTGCGAAGCGAAAAAATCAGGATCGAAAACCATAAACTCTTTAACGTTGAGCGACTTCTGTACGCACGTTGTTTTCTTTCCTTGACTAGTGTAGTACATCGCACGTGAGCTGCCTTCCCTTTTTGTGTGACCATCTTCGCCAACTTGCAAGTGCCAGAGAAGTTCCCGGCAATCGATGCGTTCGGGATCTGCAACTACGGAGGCACAGGGGTCAACATCTCCGTAATTTTTCGTATTTCATGGGCGAAACCGACGACGACACTTTACGTAGGACATGCGATCGGGTCACACCAACTTGCGGTTTAAGCTTAGAGACGACAGACACTCTTTTGATAAAATCAGTAGTTACACTAGATTCTAGACTGCGTGAATTTATTGGTTTTTCTTAGAATTGCTTCCTGAATTCCAGAGTTTATACCTGAAGGATAGCAACAGACAACACAAACATCCGTTAGATTCCGTCGGAGTTCGATCTGTACGGGCTGCTATGGCAGGCGTTCTCTCCTGTTTAGGACACACCGATTTGTATGTAACGGAAGTTGAGTCTAGACAGTTTTTGTTGATCGTGATGAGGTCGATTGTGAAACGTTTAAATTATTCATCGAGATGGTATACCGATACAAAAAGTTGGCAAGGTGGAAATGTAGGCTCCCTCTCCACTTTCATCAAGGATGACGGTCATTTTCCCTATGGTTTTTTCTGCGGGTTAGTCGGCATGATTGGTCTTTGTCTGCTGAGTTGGACGATGTATGCCAAACATCAACAGGCTCTCGCAGTGACCGATTGCATTGAGACTGAAGTCCAGCCCGAAATCTCAGAAGCTAGTTCACAGGAAGCGTTTGATGGCGTTGAGGTACAAACTCAAGTGACGCCGGAGGAGCAGTTGGATCGAGCCAGTAACATTTGCGAGCTGAAATGCATTCGGGGTGACTTGTCCGGCTGTCGATAGAGATGAAGTGCGCGGGAGTCCTCTTAGTCAGCTAGCAGACTGAGTGGACTGCTGTCGGTTTCGTGATCAAATTCGTCAAACCGATCGAGTTTCCATTCCGTTGTCATTGTGGAGTTGTGACTGGCGATCGCCAGCTTTTCGATCGAGCTGGCTAATCGAAGCGCTTCGAGGGCTTGCTTGCCGCCAACTGACGGTGGCTCGCTGCCCCGAATGCATTGGATAAAGTGTTCAAGCTCGGCGTGAAGTGGTTCGATGTTGGTCGTGTGAACTTTTTCGATCAGTCCGTCCTGACGGTAGAGGACTTGACCATGTTCGGTGGTGTAGTTGGCGGTGGTTTGGCGGTGGATCAGGATGTCGTGGTTGAGGAAGTCGGCTTCGGTCAGGGAGTTGCGGCAGTGGGCGATCAGGGTGCGACGCTTTTGGTGGGTGATTTTGCTGGCGGTGAGGGTGGCGATCGCGCCGTTGGCAAAGCCGAGGGTGGCGGTCACGTAGTCGAGATGGGACGAGTTTGGAGCGCGGCTACCGCTGGCGGTGAGGCGAACAATCGGCTCGGGATTGAGATCGAGAATGAGGTCAATGTCGTGGATCATCAGATCGAGCACAACGGAAACATCATTGGCGCGATCGGAGTAGGGACTGAGCCGATGAGCTTCGAGAGCGACGATATCCTCGGTGGCGAGAACTTTGCTCAGTTCTTGAAAGGCTGGATTAAAGCGTTCGATGTGGCCAACTTGGAGAATGCATTGCGCTTCAGCGGCGGCATGGACTAAAGATTCTGCTTCGTGAATACTGGCCGCGATCGGCTTTTCGATCAGCACATGCACCCCGGCAGCAAAGCAGGCCAACCCGACCGGATGATGCAGCAGCGTCGGGACTGCAATGCAGACGGCATCAACGAGGGGCAGCAGATCGCGATAGTCGTCAAAAAAGCGAATGCGATAGCGATCGGCGATGCTTTGTCCGCGATCGACGCTGGTATCGGCCACGCCGACAAGCTGGACATCTTTCAGAAGGCTCAACACCCGCGTATGGTGTTGTCCCATATTGCCGACGCCAATGACGCCCACCTTGATGGGAGTGGGTGACGATGGGGGGACGGTGGGGGGGGTTAGACTCACGTCAACTGTGCCGATGGCGATTTTGGCTCAAGGTTTGCGTTGCTTGATCGTGCCTGTTGTATTTGCCGGGTATTCGTGTCGGTGGGTTTTACCCGATCAGCGGTGCGGCGATCTTCTAAACGTTACAGACCATGAAGTTAGGCCGATCGTATCACAGTGTTTCCGTATGTAACGCCGTGCACTCGAAATGCCGGAGTGAGGCCAAGAGTCTGGCGGAGAATTTCCCGTTCGTGATGAATCTAGCGAATCAAGAGCAAGTTCTCAAGCGAACTTCAACACTCGTTCGCCCACAAAAATGAAAAGTAATAGAAAAAAATAAAAAGAGGTCGATCAAAATCGACCTCTCAAAGCAACGGGGACACCGTTACCAGACTCCATTTAAAGCATTCAAAATCAGTCTGTAACGCGAACCCACGACAGGATGGCCATAGTCAAGCCGTGAAGCTTAAACCGCTGCGAGTTCTTTCTCGACGGGGCGGGTGCTGTTGCGAATGCCTTCGATCGCTTCCGCATAATCCGGCGCGTTAAACACAGCCGAACCCGCGACGATCGCGTTCGCGCCCGCTTCGAGCACTTCCCAGGTGTTATTGACCTTGAGGCCGCCATCGACTTCGATCCACGGATCGAGACCGCGAGCATCGCACATTTCGCGCAGTTCGCGCACTTTATCAACCGCCGAGGGGATGAAGCTTTGGCCGCCGAAACCGGGGTTAACGCTCATCAGCAACACGAGGTCGCACAGTTCAAGCACGTGCTCGATCATGCTGAGAGGCGTACCGGGGTTGAGGACAACACCGGCTTGTTTGCCGAGTTCGCGGATTTGACCGAGGGTGCGGTGCAGGTGCGGCGAAGCATTGTGCTCAACGTGGACGGAGATGATATCCGCGCCCGCTTTGGCGAAATCTTCGACGTATTTTTCCGGCTCGACGATCATCAGGTGAACATCGAGGGGTTTGTCGGTCAGCGGACGGATCGCTTTAACGATCATCGGGCCGATCGTGATATTCGGAACGAAGCGACCGTCCATCACGTCAACGTGAATCCAGTCCGCGCCTGCTTTATCAACGGCCTGAATTTCTTCACCGAGTCGGCTAAAGTCTGCCGACAAAATGGATGGGGAAATAACCGTTTTTTTAGTGCTTGCCATATCGCTGCCTCTCCTTACGTCTTTGTTAATTTCGCTACAGTTTCGTTTATAAAAGTTTATCAAACCCTGGCTGTCAAGGGGCATGATGAACGAATTTTTTATGGGTCTTGGCGGATATAGACCAATAACCGACGTAACTCGCGTCAATTTACGACTGATTTTGACTGTTTGGGTCGGAAAATTGCGATGTCAAGCGATCAAACTCTTACTGATTATTCAGCAAATTGGCTGGACAATGCTTGACCGGTTGGGTTGCAAACACAGCCGATCGAGACCCAAATAGCCCTCAAATCTGACTGTTTTGAAGGGTTCTCGCTAAGATTGCGGTAGCGCTATGATCGTCGGAATGATCAAAACGCGATCGCGAGTTCGATCCCGAACCGCAATCATGGATCGCGATCGCGTCCTCCTGCTTTGACGATTTGTTTCACCCCTCACGCTCTGATTTTTATGTCATCACTCGATCGTCATCTTTTGCGTCCCCTGACATTGGCTGTCCTGAGTACGATCGCCTGTCTCGTCGCCGGGGAATCGCGTAGTGCGGCCTCCTCCGTCTCGATCGAGGCCGATGGCATTAACGCAGCTCGTCTCCATGAGGAATACAACCTAATCGGACGCAAAATTGGCATCGGCCAAGTCGAAATCGGACGACCGGCAGTGTTTGGCCTCGATAAAATCCCCGCCGATCAGGAAACGAACCCAGCGGGCGTCTTTATCGGCGAAACGCGAGCCGGATCAGACATGGCGCTCGATGGCCATGCCCAGGGTGTCGCGAGCGTGATGGTCAGCGGTCTGAAGGAACGGATCGGGGTTGCACCGGGGGCGCAGCTCTATTCGGCGGGGGCGGTGTTTGAGTCTGGAGCGAGCCGTCAAGCGCGGGAATGTTTGGCGGCGCAGACCGTGGCGCAGCAAAACAGCGACGATGTGCGATCGATCAATTTCAGCTTTGGCGAACCGCTAACCCTCGACCCCCGACGGCGCGAGGCGGTACTCGACGGGAATGCGCTGCTAACGCTGTGTATTGACTGGTCAGCCAACGCCCATAACGTGCTGTACGTGATTGCGGGTAACCAGGGCTATGGCGGGATCTCCATCCCGACGGATCAGTTTAACGGCATGACGATCGCCTCAAGTCGTCCGGTGGAGGGGGTCTATAACCGCATGGATATGTCCAGTCTGGGGGGTGCGTTTGATGGAGCCTTTAGCGGGTTAACGGGTCTGGAAACCAATACCGGCGGGCGGCGCTTGATTAGCCTGTTGGCGCCAGGGCGTGATGTGTCGCTGGTGAGTGCGGCGGGTCGTGTGTATGAAAGCACCGGTACGAGTTTTGCGGCTCCCCATGTGACGGCGACGGTGGCGCTATTGCAGGAATACGGCGATCGGCAGATTGCGGCGGGTCGCTGGAGTATCGATGCGCGTCGTCATGAGGTGATGCGAGCCGTGTTGCTGAATTCAGCGGATAAGCTGGCCGATCGCGGCGATGGCCTGACGCTAGGCATGACCCGCGATGTGAAAGATAAATGGGGACAGGTCTGGACTCAATCCAGCGCCTACCGCGATCGGTCAATCCCACTGCAAGACGACATCGGCGCTGGACACCTCAACGCCTATCGTGCCTATCAACAATTTGCGGCGGGTTCTAGCGCTGCCGGGGCTGACGCCGGGGCGATCGGTTGGGATTACGGCACGTTAGGACGATCGCAGGTTGATCGCGATACCGTATCGACCAGCGTCGAAACCGTCAAAGACTACCCGATCGCCGACGCCCTAGAGGCGGGCAGCTTCTTCTCCGCAACCCTCACCTGGACGCGCCCGGTCGATCTCAACGACACCAACGGCAACGGCGTCTTTGATGAAGGTGAAGACTTTACCGGCCATGATCTTGATGACCTGGATTTATATCTTTTGCCGATCGAGAGCGATCGGCTCGAAGATGCTGTCTGGTCGTCCGAAAGCAAAATCGATAGCGTCGAGCATATTTTTCGATCAATCCCCAGCACCGGGCGCTATAAGCTGCGGGTTGTCCTCGCCCAGCGATCGAACGCCAAAGCCCCGACCTACGCCCTGGCCTGGTGGGGTATGGCCGCAGATTAATCCAGGACTTCAGGACATCAAAAACAGGCCAAATAGATCTCAACCTTCCATGAGATATCACAGGTTGTAGGGCTAAGAGAAGAACTGCAATTAGAGATCTCTGGAGAAATTGAGCTAAATTCTTCTTAGGTGAGCACCGTACAGCATTTCAGGTGCTCGTTTCTTTGCGATCGATTGGCCAATTGGCCGGAAACCATATCGGAAGAGATTATGAAGCATCACCAAAAAACATTATTCTCAATTCAGGATATTCGGCTCTAGAATGTTCGATCTGTTGAAAATGTCCAAAGACATGCCGACCGAATGCAATTTGAGCCGCTGTAGCTCAAATGGCTCGATGGCTTGCTCCCACTGTCTATCGCGATCGCGCCAATGATCGCCCGCTTGCCCAATCTTTAGAACTGCGAGAGCATTCAGCTTTCGTAAGCTGCCTCCTTCATGACGAATTCCGCCAATTCCTCAGAACACGTCACCCATTCCGGGGAAGAAGCAGCGCCCAAGGTATCTTCAGAGCAACCTATCGAACCGAATGTCACGAAAGCAGCATCAGGGATAGATCCTGCCACCTTGCCAAAAGCGCGTTTGTTGTTGGTCGATGATAATCCTGACAACCTGCGCCTGCTATCGCGGATGCTCACGCGCAAACAGTATGCGACCGATCTCGCCTCTAGCGGTCGCGAGGCGTTATCGATCGCTCGATCGATAACACCCGACCTCATCCTGCTCGACATCACCATGCCGGACATGGATGGCTATGAAGTGTGCCAGCGCCTCAAGGTGAATCCCAGCACGCGGGAAATCCCCGTAATTTTTATCAGCGCCTTAAGTGAGGTGATGGATAAAGTGCGGGCGTTTGGTGCGGGTGGTGTCGATTACATCACCAAGCCGTTTCAGTTTGCCGAAGTGCTCGCGCGGCTCGAAAATCACCTCACATTGCAACGGCTCCAGAAGCAGCTTGCGGCTCAAAATGAACGCCTCCAGGCGGAAGTGCAAGAACGGCAGCGAGCGGAGCAAGCGCTACAGGAAAAGGAAGAATATTTACGCCTGATCCTGAATAACATTCCACAGCAGGTGTTTTGGAAGGATACGAACCTGATCTTTCGTGGCTGCAATCAAAACTGGGCAGCGGCGACGCAACTGAAACATCCGGAAGAGGTGGTCGGTAAAACAAACTACGATTTATTTTCGCCGCGCAGTGTGGCGGACACCTTTGAAGCTCAGGATCGAGCCATTGTTGAGAACGATCGCCTGGTTCATATGGTGGTCAAGAAGCAGCGTACGGCGGGTAAACCGGGTAAGCGCATGTGGCTCGACATGAAAAAGTTGCCGATTCACGATGAGGAGGGTCAGGTAATTGGGATTCTCGGGGTGTTTGAGGATATTACGGAGCGCAAAATTGCTGAACACGCACTCCAAACGGAGAAGCAGCGCACCGAGCAGTTATTGCTCAATATTTTGCCGCAGGCGATCGTCGATCGCCTGAAAACAATGAACGGCTCGATCGCCGATCGGTTCGACGAAGCAACGGTGTTATTTGCCGATATTGTCGGATTTACGGGCATGTCGGCTCAAATCCCGCCAACGCAGGTGGTGAGTATGCTCAACGAAATTTTTTCGACCTTTGATCGTCTCGCCGAACTTCACAAACTCGAAAAAATCAAGACGATCGGCGATGCCTATATGGTCGCGGGGGGGATTCCGCTCGCCTGTACGGATCACGCGGAAGCGGTGGCGAATATGGCGATTGATATGCTCGCACAACTCGATGAAATGCGCGAACACATTGGTCTGCCGCTGCAAATTCGGATTGGCATCAATACCGGGCCGGTGGTGGCGGGTGTGATTGGTGTCAAGAAGTTTATCTATGACCTGTGGGGCGATACGGTCAACGTTGCCAGCCGGATGGAATCGACGGGCGAACCGAATCGGATTCAGGTGACCGATGCGCTTTATCAGCGGTTACGGGATCGGTTTGAGTTTGAGCCACGCGGGCTGATCCAGGTGAAGGGCAAGGGAGCGATGCAGTCTTACTGGCTATTGCGATCGAAATAATCAAGGCAACGATCGTCGGTTGACGAGATCTGTCGTTCAAGCGCAATCAACCGATTGGGCTAATTCGCTTCTTCCTGACGCACCGGAATTTCGACAAAAAACGACGTTCCGCGCCCGACTTCCGATTCACACCACAGCTTGCCGCCGTGCTGATCAACCACAATCTGATAGGAAATCGACAGGCCCAGCCCGGTTCCCTTGCCGACGGGTTTGGTGGTAAAAAACGGGTCGAATAGCTGTTTAACGATGTTTTCAGGAATGCCGCTGCCGTTATCGGCGATCGTGACACGAACCCGATCGGGAACCTGCGCATCATCATCGGAGCCAATGGGCTCTGTCGTGATCGTGATCGACGGACGATCGCCCTCCGTCTCGCGGACTTCGTCCTCAGCATCGATCGCATTCGCTAACAGATTCATAAAGACCTGATTGAGCGATCCGGGATAGCAATCCACAGGTGGTAAATCGGCGTAGTGTTTGACCACTTCGATACCATTGCCGCCTTTCCCCTTAAGCCGACTTTGGAGAATTAGCAGCGTGCTGTCGATGCCTTCGTCTAATTTAACCGGCTTCATTTCGGCCTCATCTAGGCGCGAGAAGTTGCGTAGGGACAGGACGATTTCGCGAATGCGATCGGCTCCCATACGCATGGAATCCAACAGTTTGGGGAGATCTTCCTGAAGAAACTCAAGCTCGATCGCCTCAATTTCGTCTTCTAGCTCTTCGCCGGGATCGGGGAATGTCTCTTGGTACAGTTGAATCAAACTGAGCAGGTCGGAAATGTAAGTGCTGGCGTGGGTGAGGTTGCCTGAAATGAAGTTGACGGGGTTGTTGATTTCATGGGCGATCCCGGCCACCATTTGCCCCAGGCTCGACATTTTTTCGTTTTGAACGAGCTGGGCCTCGGTTTGCTTGAGGTTTTGCATCGCATCCTGGAGCTGCTGCGCTTGGGTTTGAGCCGCGAGAGCCGCCGCGCAGGTTTTGGCATAGAGTTCGGCTTGATCGATCGCGATCGCCAACTGATCCACAGCGGCATGGAGTAGCTCTTCCTCGCCATTCGTCCAGGTGCGAGCCTCGCTGCCGTGGGCACAGACGATCGCGCCAAATTGTCCGGCTCGTGTCCCCAGCGGCAACACCAGTTGTGAGACAATCCCCATCGATTTCAGCACGCTTTGGGTGTCCGGGTCTTCGTTGGCGATATCGTCGATGCGAACACTTTCGAGCTGGATGATGTAGCGAGAGAGTCGCGCTTCTTCGTTGGCGGGAAGATCGCCCAACCAAGACGGCAAGCCCTCGATCATGTCTTCATGGGTAACAGCGAGGACGGTCATCGTGGTTTCGACGGCACACCAGATGTAGTAGCAGCGATCGATATGCAACAAACTGCGGATTTCGCGTACCGCCGTACTCAAAATCGTATCGAGATCGAGGGTGTTGCGAATTTGACCGGCAAGGCTAAACAGCAGCGATTTGCGTCGATGACTGAGGCTATCGCGCACCCAGATTCGATCGACCGCGATCGCGATCCCATTCGCCACCCAGGTCAAAATATCATGACTATTGTCGGGAAGCGTTTTGGCACTCGCCAGAACTAAAACACCGATCGGCCGTGATTCAACCACGAGGGGATAGCAGACCACAGCATTGAGATAGTTTTGATCCACCCACTGCGAGATGCGCTCGTTAAATTCATACGTCGGAATGATGTCAGGTGTGGGTTCTGGCAGATCCTGGCTCACGGCATTGCGGCTAGCACGATCGGGCTGCATCGTCCCAAATTGATTGATGCAATACGGGTGGGGGGTTTGAGCCACCCACCCGATCGTCGTTTCCCCCCAAGCCACATGTTCCGGGAACAGATCTTCGGGAAATGGTTCGCCGGAAAGAGCCGCCAGAGCTAACTGGGGATAGTGTTCGACGCTGGGTTCGTGGGCATCGTCGATCGTGCGGGCACGAGACGCCATCGTCGTGCTCGATGGATGGATCGCATCACGATCAATCAACCAAATACCGACGGATATCGCGGTCAAATTGTGTTCGAGCGCACTCGCACACAGTTCCAGGCTCCGTTCGAGGGGCTGACTTTGGCCAAGAGCTGCACTCACCGCTGTCACCAAGGCTGAGGTGTGAGCCCGCTCGAAGGACGCTTCCTCGCTGTGCTTGCGCTTTGTGATGTCGTGGAAATAGATCGAAATTCGGCCAGGAGCCGGGTAAACGTGCACATCCAGCCAACAGTCAAGAGTCGTATCAAAATGCTCGAACTGTCGGGCGCGGCGCTGAAGGACGGCTTCACGGCTGTAGCGCTCGAAGTCCGTGTCTTGCAGGCCGGGGAAGCACATCCAGAGGTTGTGACCGATCGCCATGTCGCGATCAATCTTCCAGAGTTCAGCCGCGTGGGCGTTGAGGTAGGTCAACCGCCACTCATCATCGACCGACAAAAACGCATCGGTTACGCGTTCGAGAATATCAACGATGCCCTGATAGGACGGCAGCGATCGCAAGATTTTCTCAAAACCAACGCGGTTTGGTTGTGGCGGTACGATATCCTCGCCGATCGGCTGTGCCAGATTCGCTCCAAAAGCCTGGAGCGATCGCAACATACCCGTCGCCTGCCGCCCTAACGCTTCGAGCGACTGTTGCTGCCGATCATTCAGGGTTTTGGCTTGAAAATCAAAGACGCATAGCAGGCCAACTTCCGAACCAGCAGGCGAAAAGAGCCGGAGACCCACGAAAAAACGTACCGGCGAATTTACGGCCAGCAAGTTATTGTTCGCTGCTTTTCCCTGTGTCGGTTCTGTCGGTTCTGTCGGCAGCGGCTGAGACGTTGCAGGATCTGGCTTGGTGAGATCTGGCTTGGTGAGATCTGGTTTGGTGAGATCTGGCTTGGCGGACGCCGCAGCAATTGCACCGCGTGAGAGGTCAGGGCTGGGGTTAGCAGTAAACTTCAGTTCTCGACCCGCTTGCTGGGTTAAATTCGCAAAACTGGGCATCGTGTAGAGATCGGCGATCGTGATGATGGCACGCTTCGGGTACAGCGCCATCGCAGCCTTTCCCACACCAATACTGGCCTCTCCCGGCGGCGCTTCCAGATTGTGCGCCACGATCGTCGGTTCAGCCAAATTCTCACCAAAAACGATTGCGAACGCCACAGGACTATCGCAAATTTGGCCAGCTAGCAAAGTCAAATCATCGAATAAACGACTGGCTGTACCTTTGTAAGGCTTGATCGTACGAGGGTGATCGCGATCGTGGGGAGAGTGTGGCAACGGTGTTGTCATAACCTCAACGTCTTTGCGGTCTGCCATAGTTAAGCAAGACCGTGGTTTGCCCGAAGGCTGATGCTGGCTGACAATGAGAACGAGGGACGATCCGAGACGATGGAGATCGCTTGACCTGCGATCTGAAACTGTCCAAACCTTCAGACATCAGGCAGGAAAGCAGAAGACAGCCGTCGGAGTACAGTCGTTTATAGGTTGACACAGATTGATTGATACGTACCATTGTCTTGCCAGCGGGCTAGCGACGAGATGTTCCTTGAGATCATCCGATAACGTCAAGCGCTCAATCGATCGTGCTCTCACAAAATTTGGATTATCGTTCCAGACTGGATTACAACCAGAGAATCCATAGGGTTAAGTGTTTTGAGCGATACAGATCCTGGCAGTGCCACAAAAACAGCCCCTCAAATCAGAGTGACGAATAACACGTCATCAGAATTCCAAGCACTTCTCATGTCTTCCCGATTTTAGCTTGATTCTCAGTCGGTATAATTGCGATCATGGGCTTACATCCTGCCTCGCATCCCGGTAAAGCTGGTTTATCAATATTTTTTGACCGACCTCTCGTGGATGTCACACTCTGAATCGAAGTGTGGCAGGTAATTTTAATTACAGCACGATCGCAATTGCCACCGGACGACAACAGGACATTACAGAGGATAGGACACCATAAGATATGTCAACTACACGCCCGCTAACTGTACTGGCTGTTGATGATAGCCCGGTCATGCAGAAGACCATCCAAAAAATTTTGGGCAGTACCTATCGTGTATTGAGTGTCGATAATGCACTCGACGCGCTCAATACGATTTACAACGAAAAAATTTCGGTCATGCTACTGGATGTATCGATGCCAGACATTGACGGCCTCGAAGTGTGTCGAACCATTCGCAGTTTGCCTCAGTTTGTCGGGTTGCCGATCATCATGGTCACCGCACGCGATAAGGCGTTCGATCGTGTCCAGGGCAAGATGGCAGGCGCGACCGAATACCTGACCAAGCCCTTTAGCCCCGAAACGCTACTTGAAATTGTCGAACGTTACGTTTAGACCACTAGACAGCATTCGTCTTATCAAAATCAAACGGGCTGAAGACCGCGATCGAGATTCGTCATCATGACCTCCGACGATCTCGCTTCGATAGCAGCCTTCAAGCGCATTTCTCGTGTTGTCCGACCCTATGTTCCTACGTTCGAGTAGCACCCATCCATGCACCAGTCGCCCAATCCCTTTGATGGTCAGTCGTCTAATCCCTTTAACGATACGGGAATTCCAGCCGATCCGGTGTTTCAGCGCCTCGATGACGATACGCCTGCACCCACAACAATTCAGCACAGTGACCTGATGCCCCAGCTCAAAAAGCTTTATATTGCGCTGATTGCGGCGGGTTTAATCATCGGGCTAGTTGTCTCGATCGCCGTGCTGCGCGTCATTAACCATTTTGGACTCAGCGATGCGCCCCAGCCCCAGCCCGATAGTGAATTGGTAAATTAATTCAGCGCGTCTTGAAATTTGACTGGAATTTGACTGGAATTTGACTGGAATTTGACTGAAACTTCAAAGCCAATCATGATGCGCATCCTTACGTTCGTTTTTCCGTCCCATCGCCTTATCCCATCATCGCCATGCACGCCCGGATCGAGAATGACATGCTGTATATTCACGCAGATCATGTCCCCCCCTTTAAGAAAGGAGGGCCGGTAGTACGGAATAGTTATTTTTGGGCGATGAAGTCAATCTGTGATTTTACGCCCCGATCGGGCGATTGGGAATTTGATCGATCGGTCTGGGTCGCCCTCGCGCGGATGCTGACCGCGTTTGCCGAAAGCGGCTACCTTGGCTTGAGCGAAACCCAGCTCGAATTTGAATTCGGCGAACCGATCCCGGACGAGCTGCGATCGTGTTCTACCGTCCTCTGAGCGATCGCTGATCGAGTTGGCTTCTGATTCAGCGGCGACGCACCGGACGCCCCGCGAGGGCATTGCCAAGATGCGCGTACGCTTCGCTATAGTTCGGATCAAGCTCGATCGCCGTGCGCCACGCATCCATCGCGAGATCCATTTCACCTTGAGCGTAGAGCAGCAACCCCAGTCGGGTATAGATTAACGGTGATTCTGGATCAAGCTCGATCGCCAGTTTGTAATAGTCATTGGCGTTGCGATATTCCCCCATCTCGACGAACATATCCGCCATGCCGACATAGCCCAGCGGGAAATTTGGCGCGAAATCGATCGCCTTTTGATACGCATTAATCGCGTTGGCGATCGCCCCATCATCGGCGTAAAAGTCACCGATGCTGAAATACACCCGCGCCAGATCGTAGACCGGAATCGCGGGATTATTCTGCGCTAGACCCAGCGCGGACTCATACGCCTGCTGCGCCGCCGCCGCATCGCCCGTGGCTCGATAGGCATCACCAAGCGCCACAAAATAAGTCGGATCGCTCGCATCCAGCGCGATCGCCTGCTCATAGGACAAAATCGCCGACTCGGCATCATTGGTCGCCGCCAACGCTAGACCGTAGGCGTAATGTACATCACCGCGCCGATCGCCCGTCCGATCGATCGCCTGAAGCAAAACCGGCATCGCCTCGTCATAGCGATGTAGCCGCACCAGCGCCAACCCCAAATCGCCATAGGTCTCATCAACGCTGCTATTCAGCTCGATCGCCGTGCTGAGTAAATTAGCGGCTTCACGATGATTCTGATCGGCCAGTTCGATCGCGCCGAGGCGACGATAGGCCGGAGCGAAGCGACGATCGGCAGCGATCGCATCGCGCAAATGCTGTTTCGCCTCACTGATATCGTCCCGACTTTCGGCTAGCATCGCCAAATTATAGTGAGGCGTCCCGAGGCGGGGATTAGCGGAGATCGCCTCTTCATACGCGGCGATCGCGGCCTCAAACTGACCGTTGGCACGCAGCGCCACCCCGAGATTATTGAGCGCATCGCCGTAGTTTGGGCGAATATCGAGCGCCAGTCGATAGGCCGTAATCGCCGATCCAAACTCGCCTTGCTGGTAGAGCGATCGCCCAAGATAGTTATAGGCTTCGTAGTCCGACGGGTCGAAATAGAGGACTCGGGTAAACGCATCCGCCGCGCCGATATAGTCTCCGATCGCAAACAGCTCGACACCCTGGCGATAGGCCGCCGGTGCATTGCCATAAATTTGAGCCACCCGAGCCGGTTCAGTAATTAATCGCCCGGATTCGACCAGTCGCGCTTCGGCTCGACCACCGTGAACTTGGGGCAAGATCAGCGCCAGAGCCGAGAGCGTCGTTGCTAGCGTCCATCGCTGGGGGCGCAGATCTCTCGATCGTGATTCGTTCGATCGGGCCACATGCATCGCTCAACCAGCTCCATAAATCTAAGTACAGGTTCTTCACGATTGTGCAATGTCGCCTGCGTTTCTGCCACTGTTGCGTCATTTCCTGCCAGAAATTACGATCGTAGACCTTGAATTCTGCTCTTTTTTCGATGTCTTCCGACGCTAACTTATTTCCAGCTATGGCCTGAATCTCTTTCCTGAGTTTGATCCTCAAAAAAAGTCAGGCAGTCCCCCTCATAAAACAGAAATGCTGGACAAGCTCTTTGAGCTCATCCAGCATTCCCATTATCCAGTATTAATATTTTTCTTTGATTACACCCTGAAGCCCAGCATTAACTAGTCGATGGCACCTTCTTCGCCTAACTGTTTGAGGTGAATATGCTTGCGACCTAGCGTGATTTCAAACTCATCACCGGGTTCCAAACTCATTTGCTTGGTATAAGCAGCGCCAATCAAGAGATTGCCGTTGGATTGGACGCTGATTTTGTAGCTTGCACTTCTTCCCCCTCGTCCACCAGAACTCTGCTTACTATCGAGTTCGATCCCCTTCGCCTCAATCAGCGCGTTATAAAACTTCATCATATTGACGCGCTCTATGCCATTTTTGGTAACTGTGTAGTAGCCACAGTGACGCGCCTTTTCTTCTTTGGGAAGGTCTCCAAGTGCTTGCACTTTTTCTAGGAGCTCAGTCCCGCTCAACATTTTAGCTAATGATTGACTCATGGTATTTTCCTATTGAGACGAATGACAGCCTGTTTAAAACAGTCTTGATTATGAGTGGGCGACGACCATTTTGGAACATTTCCTCCTACATATTGCCTCTAGCTAACCTATTTTGGCAATCCCCATTAAAACTATTGGCTTGTTTGGTAACTTAAGTTAACAACTTGAATCTACCTTGATAAATGTCACTTTAGCAAGGTTGTGTTAGCCGCATATATAAACAAAAAAGAAAACGATATACATGCCATATGTATGCCTAATTTAATCCTGGATTAGTCATTAAGCTTGTTCTGTTTTGCCTAAAAAGGCCATAGATCATAGTGAAATACAGCGAAAAAGATCGAGTCATGATTTTAAGATAACTAATATTGAGTAAGCACAACTTGACTTTTTGTGCTGCGGCAATCCTGAATTGATAGTAGATATTTGATGATGTTCAACCCTTAGAGAGTAAGGGTTTTGGCGTTTTATCTCTCCATCATTTATTTTGGATCGCCATAGTGTGATTCCATGTCTACCGCAAAATGAACTTCGACTTATTTTTTGCCTATGGCTTACCGTTTCCCTATGACTTTCTGATTTGATCGCCCAAATGAAAAACAAGATTTTTGTTCCCTAATGCCTACAGAATATTGTTGACGTCAAATAATACTTTTTCGATCATTAGAAGAGAGGAACACTCTCTATATCTTTTCGTTTTAATTTAAATTGCTGTCGTCGTCTCGTTTTACGATTTCTATCTTTATATGGATTACGGCGTTGAGTGTCCGCCTTCCTCAAAGCTATGGCTATGGCTTAATTCTGCTCTTTTCTGCTCTTACTCTCGTTTAGAGCTTGGTGTGATGGGGAGAAACACCGGCTCATTTCAGATATCTAGGCTTTAGCCAGAAAGCTGATAGGAGGATAAGCCTCAGATCTCCGATCTGGCTTAATGCAAGATCAGCAATAGGTTTGAGAGATTCGACGATCGCCTCGGTGACCCAATGTGAGTCGCACCGTTACAAAATCTGGCGGCAAAACAACGCTTTTAAGCGGATGGCTGTAATGAGAGAGCTTTGGTGCTGGAAATCCTACTGTGTATGACGATCGCTGATGACGGTTCTGGATTTGCGACGCGGTTCATTGTCTTAAAACGGTTGGAACTCATGATTGCTATTCGAGCCTCAATATCGATATGCTCTAATTTTAAACATTAAATTCCAATGTATGCTTGCTGAGTTTCCCGCGATCGTTCAATTCAAACGCGCACTAATCATTACGTTAGTGCTCTCCGGCGGTGCGATTTTCTTTAGCTCGACCCTGTCGTTCCTCGCGGGGCATTTCCCCTTTGGCTTTATCGCCAGCTTTGCGTTTATCTTTGCAGGCGTCTCGCTACAGCGTCATACCTACTTCCGGCTCGATCGCCATGAGCTGATCGTTTACAAGCCTACGGGGAAAGAAGACTATCGCTGTGCGTTGACGTCCCCGCGCGATCTGTATATTGATGCCGAGACGGATGATGTCTACCTGCTGTCGGCGGGCGATCGTCGTAAGATGCCGCTGTATCGCTGGCTGGCAGAAGATGAGGATTGGGAGAAATTTCAAGCGCTGGTTGCGGCAACGTCCCAGGATGCTAGTGAAGAGATCGGGGCATCTGAGGAGGAGAAGACGGCGATCGGTGTAGAGGGCTTGCAAACTGCGATCGATTCAAGCAATTCAAGCGAAGCAGAATCCTCATCGACTGCCGATCCATCCTGATCTTTTTGAGCTGAAATTCGTTCAGTCTGTGGCGTCGATTAGTCTTGGATTCAGAGATGGCGATCAATAGGTGCGAGTCTGCGTCCGATGGTAATACGCACTTGGTTTGCGATCCCGCGATCGCAAGTGGAATGTACTTGGAGGAGGAGAGTCAATGGTTATAATCTTGGCTTACTTCAATTCGCTAATCAACAAAATATTCTCAGCGACAATTAATTTTCAATTGGTTTTGAATTAATCCACTGTAGCGCAGACAAAATAAGATATTTATTGTGAGGCTTTTAAGATTGCGTGCCATTTGTCACATTCAAGAAAAACTTGCTGGAGTCGATCGAATGTATTCTTACAGTGATTTTCTCTCTTTAAAGGCAGTTCTTCATTTTTGACTAACAGATTTAAAGTCAGTGCCGAATGATCTAGCGGTATGTCAATCAAGATTTCTGCTGTTGTTAACAAATAAAACTTGACTGAACCGGGCTTTTCACTACCCATTACATAGTCTCGGGACTCATGCAGCAGGCGAAAGCCCGATTTTTCGAGCAGATCACACACTGTTTTATGTGTATGGTCACCGTAATTCATGATCGAGAACGTAGCTGTATAACGTGCCATAGAGAAGGCGACACCAATAAGTCAGACCAAAGCTTATCACATTAGTCTTTTCAGTTTAATCATAAAATCCGGTCTAACAAACGTTGATTTGACGTCGTGGCTACATGCGTTGAAGAACAGTAATTCCCAGCAAAGATAGACCCTGACGCAAGGTTTGAGCCGTAAGGTAGCATAGCTGCAAGCGTGAGGTACGCTGCGGTTCCTCGGCTTGCAGTATTGAACATTGGTCGTAAAATTGGTTGAATTTTTGACTCAGTTCAAAAAGGTATTGACACAAGCGATTGGGCAATAGTTCGATCGCAACGGCCTCGATCGCATCCTCAAGACCAAGTAAGTGTTTTGCGAGAATAAACTCAGTATGTTCCGTCAGTGTAATCACGGTATTCGCTACACTGGAGAAATCGTTGAAATCAATCCCCCCCTTGCGTCCGATGCCTGCGATCCGCACATAGGCATAAAGTAAGTATGGTGCGGTATTTCCCTGCATCGCGAGCATTTTGTCGTAGCTAAAAATGTAGTTGCTGGTGCGATTTTGGCTGAGGTCGGCGTATTTGACGGAGCTGAGACCGACGACGGTGGCGACATGGTCGATAAAGTCGGCGGGTTCGCTGCGATCTTCGCTGGCGAGCCGTTGGGTGATGTCGGCTTTGGCACGATCGATCGCTTCCTCAAGCAGATCGCGCAGTCGCACCGTGTCACCGGCTCGCGTTTTGAGCTTTTTGCCGTCTTCGCCTTGTACTAAGCCAAACGGCACGTGCTGCGCTTCAACCTCGTCCGGTAGCCAGCCTGCGCGTCGCGCCACTTGGAACACGTGCTCAAAATGGCTGCTTTGTCCGACATCGACGATGTAGATGATGCGATCGGCGCGATCGGTGGTGATGCGATAGCGCAGGGCGGCGAGGTCGGTGGTGGCGTAGTTGTAGCCGCCGTTAGTTTTTTGGACGATGAGGGGCAGGGGATCACCGTTTTTGTTGGTGTAGCCATCGAGAAAGACGCACTGTGCGCCGTCGTCTTCCTGTAGCAGGCCGAGGGTGTCGAGATCGCGGACGACGGAGGCGAGGGCGTCGTTATAAAACGATTCGCCGCGTTCTTCGAGCTGGATATCGAGCTGGTCGTAAATTTTCTGAAATTCGCGCCGCGATTGTTCACAAAGGAGCTGCCACGCCTGACGCGCTTCGGCGTCGCCGGTTTGCAGTCCAACGACGGCTTGGCGGGAGACTTCCTTGAAGGTTTCATCATCGTCAAACCGGACTTTCGCCTGTTTGTAAAACGCAACGAGGTCGCCGATATCGAGGGCGTCGGCTTTGGTGAGGGCGTCGGGATAGACTTCGCGCAGGTAGGTGATCAACATGCCGAACTGTGTCCCCCAGTCGCCGACGTGGTTGAGGCGGAGGACGTTGTGGCCTTGGAATTCGAGCACACGGGCGATCGCGTCGCCGATGATGGTCGATCGCAGGTGACCGACGTGCATTTCTTTGGCGATATTCGGGCTGGAGAAATCAACGACGATCGTCTGTGGGTCGCTCACGGGGGCGATGCCGAGGCGATCATCGGTCAGCATCTGCTGAAGCTGGGCTTCGAGATAGCTCGTTTTCAGTCGCAGGTTAATAAAGCCAGGGCCTGCGATCTCGGGCGGTTCGCAAAGATCCGAGACATCCAGCGCGGCGATAATTTGTGTGGCGATATCGCGCGGTTTTTGCTTGAGCGGTTTCGCCAAGGACATGGCGAGGTTGGCCTGATAGTCGCCGAATTTCGGGTTATTCGTCGCAGCGAGGAGGGGATCAGTTCCGGCGAAGTCAGCTCCGAAGGCGGCGATCAGAGCGCGATCAAATTGTTCGGCGAGCAGGGCAATGGCGGACATGGACTATGTGGTGATGAGGGGCGAAACGATAGGGGGCTGTTGACGGACAGGGCAAACGCTACTCAACAGACCCTCACCCTAAATCCCTCTCCCAGGCAGGGAGAGGGACTTTGATCTCTAAATATTGCTCCCCTTCTCCCATTTTGGGAGAAGGGGCTGGGGGATGAGGGCGTTTATTGGGAGTATGCGTTTGCCCTGGGTTGACGGATTTGTCAACGAAGCATGAGAGTTTGAAGTTTAACCCGATGTGACTCTCTCGGTGTATTGAGTTTGGGGGATCGATCGCGTCCCTATCCCGACCAAACCAGCGAGCAGCGCCCAGCCCAGCAGATTGACCTGCGGTTGAAACAGGGGAATATCGAGCATGTGGTAGCCGCTGGTGGCGAGAAAGGCGATCGTGTAGCCAAAGACGAGCGATCGCGCTTCGGGTTGAAGGTTTCCACGTATCAAATTCATCGCGGCGCGGGCGATTATTCCACCGACGACGACGAGGATTAAGAGCGTGGCGATCGTGCCGGTCTCCGCTGCGAGCATCAGGTAGAGATTGTGCGGATGGCCGACGAAAAACTGACTTTGGGCTTCGTAGAGCGGGCTAAAACTTTGCAGTCCCCAGCCGCCAAAAGGACGATCGCCGATCATCTCGATCGCGTAATGCCATTGGGTGGCGCGTAAACTGCCGATCGGTCGATCGGGATACATGCGATCGCTGAGGCGACCCCAAATCGCGTAGGGGATGATCGCGCGGAAGGGTTGGGCGATCGCTTCGGGGGCAAAGGCTGCCGCGAGGACGATCGCGATGCAGGCATGAATGGCCGCCACGATCGCCCACCAGTGGCGATAAATCAGAAAGGCCAACAGGACGAGACAGGCGACGCCCCAGCCGTTGCGCGATGAGGTTAAGGCCAGGATAGTGAGATTGGCGGCGATCGTGACGCTGAGAATTAGCCCGGTTTGCCAGGACGATCGGTGGAACTCTTGGAGCTGAGACGCATCAGATGATAACCCTTGAGCCTGGATCTCGGGCGGTGTCTCGGGCGAGATCTCGGATTGAACGGTCGGACGGCGCGGGACGGCATCGCACCACAGCCCCAGGGTTAACGCCAAAACGATCGCGGCGTAGTCGGCCAAGGAATTGGCGTGGAGAAACACCGACGACATTCGCCCCGGTGGTGTACCGCCCGCGACCAGTTGCCAGTCAATCAGGCCGGGAAAGCCGCGATCGTTCCAGCCCCAAAATAGTTCGCCGAGACCGATCGCGCAGACCCCGATCGAGGGCAAAACGATCGCCCAGGCCAGTTGACGCAGGCGATCGGGCGTCGTAAACACGCGACTCATCGCGGCAAACATCACCACAAACGGCACGAAATTAAACGCGCCTAAGCTGGCTTCGTAGGGGTCAACGGCGCTGAAGATACCGGCGATCAGTAAACCGACCCAGACCAAGAGCAGACGTACATCACGATCGCCCCAGAGAGAACGCCGCGATCGCCAACAGACGCGCCCGGTTAGCGCCAAAATAACGACACCGCTCAACGCCGGAACAAACGGCAACACGGCAAAACTCGCGAGCCACGCTCGCCATTCCCGATTTATTGCCATTCTGCGTTTACCTCGAATCCCTCCCAGTCTTTCCCCTCCGTCAAGCTATGCATCACCGCGATCGCTTGCCACACTGAAAATAGCGCCACGCCGCCGCTGCCATCGTCGTGACCCCGGTGACGATTGCCGCTTCGTCGATCTCAAAACGCGGGTGGTGGAGGGGATAATTCGGCTTATCGCGATGCCCGACTCCCAGGCGAAACATCATCCCCGGAGCCCGATCGAGATACACCGCGAAATCTTCCGCCCCCAGCGACGGCTCCGGTAACAGCTCGATCGCCGCTTCACCCCACAGGTCACGCACCGCTGATTCAACGATCCCCGTCAAGACACGATCATTTTGCACCGAGGGGACGAGTTTGTTGTAGCGAATCTCGTAGCGTGCGCCGTAGGTGTTGCAAATGCCCGCGACGATCGACTCGATCCAGGCGGGAAGTTCAGCGTGGGTTTCGGGATGGAGCGATCGCACCGTGCCGCGTAGTTTGACGGTGTCGGCGATGACGTTGGGGGCGCGTCCGCCTTCGATCGTGCCGATCGATAACACCACCGGGCGCAATGGATTATGCGTTCGCCCGATCGCCTGTTGCAGATTGACGATCACCTGAGACGCGATCCAGATCGCATCGATCGCCTCGTAAGGCCGTGCGCCATGCCCCGACTCACCCCGGATAATAATTTCCAAATCGTCCGCCGCCGCCGTCAGTGCGCCGTAGCGAATGCCCACCACCTCCGCCAAAATCGACGGAAACACATGGACACCGAACACCGCGTCGATATTGTCCATCGCGCCATCTTCCACCATCCATTTCGCGCCCTGGGCGATCTCCTCCGCCGGTTGGAACAAAAAGCGAACATTTCCCGGTAAATCGTCCGCCAGTTGCGACAGCACCATCGCCGAACCCAGACCGATCGTCGCGTGCACATCATGACCGCAAGCGTGCATCACCCCCGGCGTTTTCGAGGCAAAGCCGATCGATAAATCCTCACGGATCGGCAGCGCATCCATATCGGTGCGGATAGCCACCTGGCGATCGTCGTGACCATTCCCCGCCAGTTCACCGACTACGCCCGTCTTGCCGACGCCCTCCCGTACTTGTAAACCACAGGACGACAAGACCCCGGCGACATAGGCCGAGGTTTGGTATTCCTTACCGCTCAGTTCTGGGTGCGCATGGAAGTGTCGGCGAATTTCGATCAGGCGCGGCGCGAGATTTTGGGCAATGTTACGCAGGTGTTGGAGGTCGGTGGCGGTATCGGAAAGCGCCATAGGGTCTATTGATTGAGGTGATTTAGGGTTGTGCAGAACGATCGATCTGGAGAAGTCTAGTTTTAAGGTTGAGGCTCCGCTGGTGAAGATTCGCGGGTCGGCTCGGGTCTGTTTGGATCGTGAGCCACGAATCCATCGGGCGTTGGGGGAATTGTGCGAATGATCTGCGCGTATTGGTCGAGCTGTTGGGTTGCGGAAACGAGACCGCTGAGACCGTTCACCGTCCGTCGTAAATTTTCACGAAAATCTGGATCGCCGGTTAGGTCATCGAGATCAGAGGTAATTTTCTCAACGTTCTCGAAGGTGGTTCGCGCGGAGTCGAGGGTGAGTTGCAGTTGCAGGAGGGTATCCGGATCGTTCAGGCTGCCGGAGATATCCCGTAAATTGGCAGATGCGACGGCGGCATTTTCCGATAGTACAACCGCATTGCTGACCAGCGTATCGATATTGTTGAGCGCCGACGATCGCTCAAACTCATTCAGCGAGGCATTCACCGTCGATAAGGTCGTGTCAGCCTCAAGTAGCAATGGACGCAGTGCCGCTGCCGAAAGACTCAGCTCTTGACCGAGTTGGTTAACACTTTCCAGGGTGGCAACGACGTTACCGCGATTACTTTCAACCAGTTGATTGACCGTATCCATGAGCTGGTTAACGCGATCGACGGTTCCATCGATATTGTTGACGGCGCGATCGACCGATGTAGCCGTTGATAACGCGGCGGCGGAGAGGGGGCCAACTTCTCCTTGAAATAGCTCAGTTAGCGTCGCAACTTCTTTGGCTAGCACACTGATTTCAGCGGTTGCACCCGATGTATTCTGAAGTAGCGTTTGCAGTTCATTCAAAAAGGCCGGATCGCTAAAGGCGCGGGTGAACTGGAGCGAGGCACGGGTGAGCTGATCGAAGCTAACGCCGAGCTGACCCTGAAGTCGATCGCCATCACAAATAATCAAGCTCGAATCACATCTGTTTTCGAGCGGTTTGGCGACTTGGCCTGGATTGCTAATCGGTACGGCGACGGGTAAAAGATCGATCGCCGTTTCACCAATAAATCCGCCTTGGTTCACCTCAATCTTGACACCGCTGGGCAACAATAAATCCGATGAGGCGATCTCGATCTCCATATCGACGCCGTTAGGCCCCGGCGCGATCGAGTTCACTCGCCCGACCGTCACGCCGCGATAACGCACCGTTGCGCCCGCCTGAATTCCAGCAACATGATCAAATTCAGCGACAAACCGATAACTTTTTCGACCGGCCTGAAAGCCTCTCAGCCACAGTCCTGCGATCGCAAAGAGACTAAGGCCGAGAATAATAAACAGGCCGAGTGAGCCTTCGCGCAGTGTCCGAGAACGCATGGGTTCCTCCCTTCATTGGCAGTGGCAAGGGCGATGGTTGCCCTGCGTTGCGTAAGCTGTCGATATATTAAAACGTATTCGGAATTTGAAATGTCTAAGGGAGACGTGAACGTGAGTGTTCCAGCAGGAGAAATTACGACAGCGCAACATTTAATCGATGGGTATGCACACGGCGATCGCGACTTTGAAGCCGCGAAGCTGAGTGAGGCGGATCTACACAATGCAATTTTACGCGGGGTCAATCTAAGTGAGGCGCTACTCGATCGAGCCGTGCTAACGCGGACGGATTTACGCGGGGCGGATCTGAGCTGGGCGGATCTGAGCGGGGCGAACCTGGGCAGTGCGGATTTGCGCGGTGCGATCTTGACGCGAGCTGACCTCAGTGGCGCTGATTTGCGACATGCTAATTTACTACGCGCCGATTTGAGTTTGGCGACCCTTGACGGGGTGCAGTGGGCGGGGGCGATCGCGCCGGATGGATCAGTATACCCAGGGGCTGAGTCAGCAGAGCCACCGATGGCTACGACCGTGCAAGCATCGACGGGCGGTGATCATGATGTGGAAATGCTGCGCCGAGAGTTAGCGAATGCTCGTGAACGAGTCGCTCTTTTAGAGTCGCAGTTACAACAACTGAACGAGCCGCTGGAGTAGTTCAACGTGAATCGTCCCGTCAGATTAAGCATGTGAAAAAACTGGGGAAATATCCTGAAATATTCCCCAGTTTTTAACCGGCTGATGTCCGCGATCTGAGGTTAGAAACGTAACCCTTCACGATCGCGACAAGGCCGATCTAGCGTGAATGACGACCGCCTCGGGGGCCATGACCGCCCATCATTTCACTCAGTTGCTCGCGCTGTTCTGGGGTTAAGGTATCGCGCACATCAAGCATCATCGAAAACATGCGATCGTGTACGTCATTCATGCTCGCGACCATGTCTTGATGTTGGCTTTCCAGATCGGCACGGCTGGCATCGCTCGCGAATAGATCGTGCATCGTTTCGCGATCGGCTTTGACACGATCGCGTAGGTCTGCCGTCTCCGCGCAAAAGCTGGTGTATTGGCTGACGATTTCACTGCGCTGATCATCCGAGAGGTCGAGGCGATCGATCCACGGGGGCATCTGGTTTGTATCCGCCTCATCACCACAGGGCATTTGACCCATGCCGCCGCCCATGCCGCCGCCCATACCTGAGCGACCACCGCCGCCCGATCCACGGCTCATTCCGGGGCGATCGGGCATTCCAAAACCAGGAGCATTGGGAGCGTCACCGCGCGGTTGAGCATTGAGCGGGTAGCCCGCAGAGAAAACCACCGCAAACATCAAACCTGTCAGCAGGCCATACTTGAGTGCGGTTCGAGAATAGTGTTGGGTCATCGTTTTGGTCTTGGTTTAACGCTGTTTTTATGCTTATGAAAACGTCAGCGATCGCAGCCTAAATGTTGTTACGCTGCGATCGCTCTAGCCCTATTCTAAGTCGCCGCTAAACTAAGCCTTGGCAACGTCACAATTTCTTCTGTCGAGTGATGTAACGATCGGCGATCGCGGCGAGGTTCATTTCGCTGAGATTAGCTGCCATCTTGAAAATTATGATCGTGCATCATGGGAGAACCACTTCCTCCGCGAAAACGATCGTGATCTTCGTTATCAAAATCGTCCATCATGTTGTGATCTTCATCCTCAAAATCGTCCATCATGTCGTGATCGCCCATCATGCGATCGCCCATCATTTCACTGAACTGCTCGCGCTGTTCCGGGGTTAAGACATCGCGAACATCGAGCATCATCGTAAACATGCGATCGCGGAAATCCGTCATGTTTGCGGTCATCTCTTGATATTGGCGCTCTAGATCGGCGCGGCTCGCATCGCTCGTAAACAGATCGTGCGTCGTGTCGCGATCGGCTTCGGCGCGATCGCGCAGGCTTTCCGTATCCGCGCAAAAGGTCGTATGTAGAGATTGAATGTCGCTCTGCTGTTTCGCCGAGAGTTCAAGATTGCGCCACAGGGGGTAATTTGTGATGTCAGTATCGTCATCATCACAGGATGCATGACCCATGCCACCGCCCATTCCAGCACCGATACCGCCGCCCATACCACGACCTAATCCTGGGCGATTGTTCATCCCGAAACCGGGATCACCACCACGTGGTTGAGCATTAAGCTGACAACTCGCGGAGGCAAACACGGCGAATACCGCACCGGTGATCAAGCCATACTTAAGAGCTTGACGAGAACATATTTGAAGCATAGTTTTAACGCTTATAAAATAATAAGCAATACGAGCGTAAAGGTTATTACGATTAGACCGTTCTAGTCTCATTCTAATTCGCCTTTAAAATAGACCTCAATAACGTCATAATTTCTTCTATTGAGTGGCTATATTTCGAGCTATTTTTTTTAATTACAACTCACAAGCACAATTCACAACCACAATTCACGATTCACAATCACGATTCGATATTACGATTTATGACGCTCGATCGACGTACCTTTCTAAAGTTTGGATTGATTGGCCTCGGAACGGTTGGCTTCGGAACGGTTGGCTTCGGAACGCGCTTCGAGACCGCAGTGCTGGCCGCAGAAGACGATCGCCACCGTTGGGGCTACACCGGATCGACCTCGCCCGAACATTGGAGCGAACTCACCCCCGACTATGCCGCCTGTGCGCGTGGGCAACGTCAATCGCCGATCGATCTGGTCGATGCCATCCCCGCCCGTCTCGCCCCGCCGGAGATCAATTACCGATCGACGCCCATCGAGCTGATCCACACCGGCCACACAATTCAGCTCAATTACGCTCCGGGCAGCACTCTCACCCTCGACGGCCAAACCTTTAACCTGTTGCAATTTCATTTCCATAGCCCGAGCGAGCATCAGATCGAAGGCCAGCCGCAGGCGATGGAGTGTCATTTCGTTCACCAAACTGATGACAGTGAGGCGTTGCTAGTGCTCGCGGTTTTCCTTCAATTGGGACAAAACAACGATGTTCTAGAGCCGCTATGGGCGCATCTGCCGATGACGATCGGCGAAACCTACCGCGATCGCGACACCACGATCGACGCGAGCCAGCTTTTACCCGCGCGGCTCGATCGGCTCTACCGTTACGACGGTTCCCTAACGACTCCGCCCTGTCGCGAATCGGTCACCTGGCTACTCTGCGCCGACCCGCTCACGGTCTCGATCGCCCAGGTCGATCGCTTCACCCAGGCCATCCCCGCCAACGCACGACCCGTACAAGCTCGTAATCATCGCCCGCTGCTGCGATCTCGATCGATCTAATCCGCTCCCTTCAGCCAATCCAGCCAATCCAGCTAATCCCAGCCCGGACCGCCCCAAATAATCCGCACACCCCAAACGGCCAGCATCAGTACGATCGCCACGCTATCAAGCTTGCGTAGCTTCGACTCATGCCACAGGACGCGATGGGTGTCCGGTGCTGTAAACCCGCGAACCGCCATTGCGCCAGACATTTGCTCGGCACGCAACAGGAGATTTTCGAGCAGCCGATCCACCACGATCAGCCCCGTTTTGACCCCGCCCCAAAATCCAAGCTTGCGCCAGTCGATCGCCCGTGTTTGGATCGATCGCGCCAGGTTTTGGATTTCTTCAAGGACGAGGGGCAAAAAGCGTAGGGAGAGCGTCAGGGTGAGAGCCAGCTCGGTGACGGGAATATTAAAGCGCCGTAACGGCAACATCAACGCTTCAAGTCCGGCGGTAATCGCTTCGGGCGCTGTGGTTAGTAAAAATAAATTGGTGCTGAACAGCAGGGTAAACACCAAAGTGCTGAGATAAATCGCGAGTTCGAGCGATCGGCGCGTAATCGTGATCGGGCCTTGTTCAAAATAAATGTAGCGATAGTCCGTCGGCTGGGGCAGTTCGACGGCGATCGGCTCGATCGCGGGCGATGGCGTCGCCGAAGGTGAGGCCGCACCGAAGCCGAAGGGGTCGTACCAGGGATTACGGATGGGACTTGGGGCGAGTTTGGCGGGCGCAAGATCGAAGGTCAATTCGTCGGCGGGTAGGCGTTGCTGATGGGTATCGGTCAGGCCGTCGGGCGCGATCGCACCGATCGCGAATAACATCGTACAAAACAACACCAACCAGCCGACCTGCTTCCGCCACACCCGCAGCGGGATACGCGACGACAGCGCCACAACCACCAATAGGATCACCAACGTAATGCGCCAAGGGGTATTGGCCACCAGGGGGGTTAGCAAAAAACTCATCAGCCAGCCCAGCTTGACGCGAGCATCTAGGCGGTGTAGCCAACCTCTCGGGCGTTCAAGATACAGGCCAATGGGAAGCGATCGCAGAAGATCCATAACGCAGAAACACGCAAAAAATGACGCGTAGAATAATCAAACATCAAATATCAAATATCAACCAACTTCGATGTCGTTTATCCCGAAATTGTTGACATTTTTGGCCGATCGCCAGCACCATATCCCGAAAGTGGGAAACGAACCCAGTAGAATCTAGGTTGAATAACCTAACACCTCTTATCCTTTTCGATACCTAGACGCTATGGTTGCGGCCACATTTTCCATGCAGTCTTCGCTACTCGACCTTGCGCGAGCCGGAGATTTTTCCGCTCTGGCCTACTGGATTAACCGCGTTTTGATTCCCGACGGTTTTTACGCCCATGTGGAAGGCCAGGGTATACGTGGCTGCGTCAATATTTGTGTTGAATTTCCCGCACCCCGTACGGCCCAGCAAACCGATCTGCAAGACAATATTATCCGTCGGATTTGCCATCAGCTTTGGCAACTCAACTCAACCGTTATTCACGGTGTGAAGGTCAGCGGTAGCTTGCCGGGACGTGCCGATATTCTGTGGCAACAAACGGTGCGGATTGTTACACCGGCGAATCAGCGTTTGCCTTGGAAAGGGAGCGACAGCCTAGACTTAGCGGCGATCGTTCGCCCGGTGATGCGCGGTGCGGTGTCCGTCCAGATGTGGGTTCGATCGCGCTATAAAGCCCTGCGCGTCCTCTTGCTGGCCGGGTCGGCGGTCGCGGCGTTTACGTTGGGCGCATGGTTTAGTGTGAATTCAGCCCTGGAATGGGTGAACCAAAACGCGGCGAAATCAGCGATCACGCCACCACTGACCGCCATGCAAGTTCTACCGAACTCTGATACATCAGTGACGATGCCAGACAGAATGTCCGAGACGGTATCGCGATCGGGGGAAACCTCCACCTCTTCAACGATGTCCAGCCTGGATCGCATTCAGGGCATCTTGAAAGACCTAGCTCAATCGCCGGTGACGTCGATTACTCCACCCCCCAATCGGGTGCAGTCGGATGATGTGGTTTTGCTCATTGGTGGCGATATTAGTTTCGACGGGCCTTTGGCAGGCGATAACGCCCAAGCTTTCGCCGATCTTGGAGCGCTGGCAGCGGCAGATGTGACGGCAGTTAATTTGGCCTCGCCCCTGTCCCTAGCCGATCGCGCTGAAGCTCAATTTAAGCCTGACGCCGACGCCGCAACACCTTCCGGCGACACGAAAAACCGTCACCAATCGCCACAGTCCGGCGCGATCGCAGCGCTCGGCCATGCCGGTATTGATGTGGTCAACCTGGCCAATGGACGCATCATGGGGGACGGCGATCGCGGTCTCGATGTGACCTTAAAACAGCTTGATCGAGCCAAAATCATTAGCTTTGGCGCTGGACGAACTGCCAGCGAGGCAGCACGCGTACGCATTGTCGAAGTCAAGGGCGTCAAGATTGCCTATCTCGGCTATGCCACCGCAGACTATACGATCGCCCAGGGTCGCCGATCCGGCATCAACGAAGCGCTGCGCGATCGCATCCATGACGATATTGTGACCTGGCGCGATCGCGTCGATTGGATCGTCGTGAACTACCACTGGGGCGACAGCATGGCCAGCTACCCAGCCCACTGGCAAACCCAGCTCGCTCGCGAGACGATCGACGTTGGGGCGGATGCGGTGGTCGGTCATAGTCCGAATGCACTCCAAGGCGCAGAGACCTACGCCGATCGCCCGATCGTCTATTCGCTTGGCAAGTTGCTTTACGGCGATAAGTATGGATTTGGTGGTGAAACCGCCCTGCTGCGACTGCATCTCGATCGCGAGACAATCACAGCAGATTTTGTCCCGATCGAAATTTGGGACGGTCGCCCGGTGATCGCAGCGGAGGACTCGGCACATTGGATCGTGCAACGCATTGAGGACTTATCGCAGGGGTTCGATCGTCCCCTGGCTCAAATGGCTCAAGCCGTAGAAGGGCTATCAGCTTCCGCACGCGAGGTGTCTGCGGAGCGTCACCGAGCGGCTCGCATCGCTGCCGATACCTCCAACACTTCCCCTTCAAGCGATACCGACAACGGGCTGCAACTCTCGACTCGTGTCGGTGTGACCGCAACGGCGAGACTCAATGCTGCCGATTTTGAGGCCGATTCTAGCGTCACGGAAACGGAAGCCATGCCGATCGATCTGGGCGCACCAACCGATGTCAACCCAGATGAAATCGTACAGAGTCCGGATCTTGAAGCTGTCACGGCTGACGCCATTTCCTTCGATCTCGCACGTCAAACGATCCCCCCCCTGGGCGGTCGCACGATCGTCGAACAAAGTCTCGATCGCCTCGCCGACAAAAACCCTCAGCTTCAGCAATTACAGTCAGCCCCGATCGCGAACTCTGAAATAGACCTAGATTTTCAGCACCCCGACCTTTCCCATTCGCGTCGTGATCTCGCCAGCGAACTGAAAGCATTAGAGTTTGACTTTGATGCTGCGGATTTGACCTCGCCTCAATTCCCACAATCTCCTCAATCCTTTCAGAACGATCGTCCCGAGTTCGAGTCTCCGACGACCCCGACACCCAAAATCGATCTACCTGACTTTTCCACTGCGATCGCGTCAGACCCGACTCTAGCCGACGATCCAGCAGAAACAGCGTCGCCCTTTTCGAGCGAGCCGATCGTCACCCACACAGCATCTTCGGACAATGTTTCGCCTCAACTTCCGCAACGCCTTCCCCTTAAAGGCTTAAACGAGAATTGGAAAGCGATCGGTCAGGCGATCGGTCAATGGAGTCAGCCAAAACCCCAAGCCCCCGTTTCCTTTACGATTCCTAGCCTGGACACCACGCCTTTGTCTTCCACTCAACAGGAGCATCACCCAAGCTTGCCCAACTATTAAGAAGGCTTAGGGGTCATCTCAATTTACTAATCGTGAAATCTGAGACGAATTTTGTCTCGACGCCCCAGGCATGATCAACACAAAATATGTGTGTTGTTGTGACAAATCTTCCTCAGTGAGTGAGGGTTGTCATAGTCTAGAAGAGGAGGCTCTACAGCACGTATTAGACAAAAGTCATAGACGACTCAGTAAAGCTAAATTTCAAGGCTCCGTAACCTAATGTAAGTCGGTTCGTTACGACCCTAGAAGGTGGTCTATCAATGTAGTCAGTTCAATCATTTTTAGAACAGACTGAGAGCGTTGAGCGGAGTCGAAACGCGGTCTTTGAACCAGCAGAAAAGAGTCAATATGTCTCGTTTTTTATTGAACTGATTATACTCATGACGTTGATAAACCTGTAGCAAGCAACCGATCGCTTGAGATAGTCATATTTTGCAAGTCAAGCTCCTAGAGCGAGGCAGCATCGTACTAAATGAAATTGTTGGTATTGAGGCTAGAAAATCTAAGCTGCTTGGAATCTTAGTCCATAAGCCTTCTAATGACCGCATGAATTTCTATGGCTTTCATATTCTCTCTTTGAGGTGAAGCAATAATGGGCAAAATGAAGCTGGAATCCATGATCCGAATTGGATTTGGTGCTACTTTTTTATTGATGATTGGAATTGGGGTCGTCTCTTGGGTGACCGTGAAAAAGCTAAAAGAAACGAATTACTGGGTTAGTCATACCCATAAGGTCATTGGCAACCTGAGATGGTTAGAGAAATCTATGGTTGATACAGAAACCGGACAGCGAGGCTTTATTATTGTTGATCAAGAGACCTTCCTAGAACCCTATATTCAAGGTCAAGAAGATGTGAAATCTCTCCTAGAGGAAATTCAGGATCTAACCCGTGACAACCCCATACAGCAAGAAAATCTTGATGTTCTTCAACAATTAATTGATATCGAACTGAAGCAACTAGACGAGGTGATTCAGCTTAAACGTAATGGTAATGAGAAAGAACTGACAGCGCGATTTGCAGCCGGAGAAGGTAAGCAAAAGATGGACGAGATCAGAGCGGCTATTACTGACATGATCCGGGTTGAAGAAAAGCTGCTGACTGATCGTAATT
Organism: uncultured Geitlerinema sp.; assembly: GCA_964518905.1. GTDB lineage: Bacteria > Cyanobacteriota > Cyanobacteriia > Cyanobacteriales > Geitlerinemataceae > RDYZ01. Next base: position 31,939 of record CAZFJL010000017.1, read on the forward strand.
CTATGATGGAAGAGATCTCTCGCTTTGCCACCTTAGTCAGCGTCGGTGGTACAGGTAGTGCCATTATTCTTGGAGTCTTGGTGCTCCTTTTTATTAGTCGTGAAGTGATTCAACCCATTAATCGGGTGGCGAGCCAGATCAGTAGCTCTTCGAGTGAAATTGCTGTGACGGTGGAGCAACAGGAGCAGACCACCCGAAATCAGGCGGCGATCGCGAATCAAACCAGTACAACGATGGACGAGCTAGGTGCCTCATCTCGTCAATCTGCGGAACAGGCTGAAGATGCAGCCTCGGGAGCTCAAGCTGCTTTGATTCTCTCAGAAGGAGGAACACGGGCTGTTATGCGGACACGCGAAGGAATGGAAACGCTGCGCGATAAAGTGGCCGTGATCGCGGCTCAAATTCTTCATTTGAGTGAGCAGACGAATCAAATCGGCAGTATTTCTGACTTGGTCAGTGACCTAGCGAATCAAACGAATATGTTGGCGCTTAATGCTGCGGTGGAAGCTGTACGAGTGGGTGAACATGGCCGGGGTTTTGCGGTAGTGTCTGGTGAAATTCGCAAGCTTGCCGACCAAAGTAAAATTTCAGCCGAGAAAATTAATGTGCTGGTGCATGATATCCAAGCGGCCATTAATGCGACTGTGATTGCGACGGATGAAGGAACGAAGACCGTAGAGGAGGGTGTGCGTGTTGTGGAGGAGACATCTCAAGCCTTTTCGGGTGTTACCGATTCAGTGAATAATATCGCGGTCAATAACCAACAAATTTCGCTGAATGCTCAACAGCAAGCAATGGCGATTCAACAAATACTGACGGCGATGAAAAATCTCAACCAAGCGACGCAAGAAACGACGAGCGGTATTGGTCAAGTCAAGGAGGGAACGCACCATCTCAATGATGCAGCTATGCAGCTCAAGCTGATTGTTTAGAGTTAATTAAGGCTTTTAAGGCTTGTTGGGAGCATCCCATTTGTGTCACCCTCACCCTAAATCCCTCTCCCAAGTCGGGAGAGGGACTTTGAATCGGTCTCCCCTTCTCCCTTTTTTGGGAGAAGCGATGCACTGAGCTGGTCGAAGTGGGGCTGGGGGATGAGGGGCAAGTTGCGCAAACGGGATGCTCCCGGCTTGTTGCTGTGATGCTTGCCCTTTTTGGGAAGCGTATGATCGTGACTGCGATCGCGATCGTGACCCTGAGGAGATGCTTGAGGTTTTGTCGCGGGTTCTCGCTCGGATGATCGCGGCTGTACTCGTCAAGCACTCAATCTTGTCTTACGATCAAGGTTCTAGTTCTGCTTAACTTTGCTCTCCATTCTTTGCTATGAAGCTACGCGTCACGATTGTTTTGACGATCGGCTTGCTGTCTTTGGTCGTTGGTGCTGGTGTGATCAGTGCTTTTTGGGGGTTTGCGATCGGTCGTGAGGCGCTCCAGGGTGTCACCCAGCCGGATGTGCGACCCGCAAGCCATAATCTGGGGCGCGGCGATAGTGTTGTACAGACCGATAGCGTTGAGTTTTTGCGTGAGGACGATATTCTCAAGCAAGTCGAAGCGCAGATTGCGGAACCCAATCGTGCGTTAGGTACGAATAACTAATGCACGATCGCAAGCTTGGCGTTGATATGGCTCGCGCTTTGTCTCACGTCAAATCCGTTTATGGCAACTCTGCTGCACACGCTCGGCGTTTAGGCTTACTCGAAGATCCATTGTTCGGACGGTCTCTTCGATCTCCAGAATGGATAGCATCAACTGGGTCAACAGGATCAACAGGATCAACTCGGTCAATACGACTGCGATCGCGAGCTCTTCAAGCGATCCTGTTGATCGGCTTGACGTTGTCAATCGTGACGTTGGCCGACCCAGCCCGTGCGTCATTGGATGTCGCCGATGACTCTCGCCTAGGTTTTGGCTTGCTGCTCATCACCATTTTGATTGCGATTAATGCGTTTTTTGTCGCAGCGGAATTCGCGATGGTGTCTGTACGCCGATCGCAAATCGATCGCCTGGTGGAATCCGGCGACACACAGGCGAAAACGGTACAGATTCTTCAGCGTGATATTGATTTGCTGCTGTCCTCGACTCAGTTTGGGATCACGCTCTCTAGTCTTGCGCTGGGCTGGACTGGCGAACAAACGATGGCGCAGTTTGTCGTTTTCCTGTTTCACTATTTGCCGCCGTCGATCGCTCCCGAACCCATCGTCGCCCACACGATCGCCGTCCCGGTCGCCTTTGCCCTCATCGCCTATCTTCAGATTGTCCTTGGTGAACTGTGCCCTAAATCCTTAGCGTTGCTGTATCCGGAACAGCTCGCCCGCTTTTTTGGCCCTCCCAGTTTGGCGATCGCCCGCTGTTTCCGTCCGTTTCTCTGGGCGATTAATCAATCCACACGTTTTCTACTCAGAACCTTTGGCGTCCGGGTCTCCACGCTCACGGCCTACAATCACGTCACCTCCGAAGAGCTGCAACAGATTATCGCGAAAGAAGGCGAGGTTACGGGGCTCGAAGCTGAGGAACGCGAATGGCTCAATAATATTTTTGAGTTTGGGGACGTGACCGTTGAGGAGATCATGACGCCACGTACGCAAGTTTGCGTGATCGAGAGTCAGGCGACGATCGGAGAGGTGTTTGAAGAGGTCGCCGAGAGCTGCCATTCGTGCTATCCCGTGATTGGTGAATCCTTTGACGATGTGCGCGGCATTATTTGCGTCAAAGATCTCGCAGAACCCCTTACGGCCTCGGGCGATCGGCGCGATACACCGATTACGGACTGGATTGTGCCGGTGCGTTTTGTCCCGGAATATACTCCGCTGGTTGAGCTGATGCCGCTGTTGCAGCGCTCATCCCAAACCATGGTGATGGTGGTGGATGAATTTGGCGGAACCGCCGGACTGGTGACGCTCCAGGATGCGATCGAAGAAATCTTCGGCGATTCTCTTTATCCCGATCCCTCAGAAGAGCCCAACGTTGAATTCATCGACGAGCGACAGTTTTTAGTTCGCGCTCAACTCCATGTGGAAGAGGCCAATGATCTCCTCGATCTCAACTTGCCGATCTCCGAGGACTATCAAACCATTGCCGGTTTACTCATTTTCTACATGCAGAAAATCCCGGAGGTGGGCGAAGCCTTTCGGATCAATGATCTTGAACTTTCGGTGCAATCTGCGGATGGCCCTCGTCTCGAACGGATTTATATCCACCACATTGACCCCAACCCGACGATCGATCTGGATGCACCCGATCGCCTACTGAGTCTGGTGGAAGCAGACCTAGCCGATCCTGAATCCTCACCACAACCACCGCAGGATCAGTCTGCCCCCCTGAGTCCTGAACTCATCGCCGAGTTCACCGGTGCCGCCTTTGAGACCCAAGTCTCTGTAGACTTCGCGGATCGTGAACCCTGTGATGGGGAAATGGACGAGATCGATGCAATTGATCCCCTTTCACCGATGTCTTCCCCAGAGGTCTTGCCCACCTCCGAAAGCGACAATATCCAAAATCCCGAAAATTCCGACACTCACGCCACATCGGATCATCCCACGACATCCGAATCCGATCCCCCAAAACCTGGCGTTTCAGAACAGGCGATCAATGAGTTGCGGAATGCCACACTTCTCGACTCTCCCCTCACGGGCGTACCACTCGACTGGCAACGTGATAATAGCTCACCTCCCGACCCCGATCTCCCGGATGAATCATCCCCGAAGGCATGAATTTAACCGCTTGCACGGGCGAGCAGAGGCGCAGCTCCGAGCAAAGCCTGGGTGTACGGGTGCTGCGGCTGGCTAAAGACATCATGCGTTGCACCAATTTCGACGATCTTGCCGCCATTCATCACGGCAATCCGATCGCAGAAATATCGCGCCACCCATAGATCGTGGGTGATGAACAAATACGTCAGTTCAAACTCGTCTTTTAAATCGCGCATCAGATCTAAAACCCGCGATTGCACATTCGCATCCAGCATACTGACCGGTTCATCACAGATGACAAACTTCGGGCGGGTGATTAAAGCGCGGGCGATCGCGACGCGCTGTTGCTGGCCGCCGGAAAGTTGATCGGGATAGCGATCGTAAAAGTCACGCTCAAGACCAACGCGATCGAGCATCGCCAAAACCTGATCCTTGGCGGCGCTTACCGTTTCGGCCAGCGCGTGAACCAACAGCGGATCGGCGATCGCCTCGCCGATCGTCATCATCGGATTGAGACAGGCTCGCGGATCTTGGAACACCATTTGCATTTGGCGACGCTGCTGGCGCAAATCCTGGCGCGATAGCTGAGTGATATCGCGCCCGAGAAATTCCACCCGTCCGCTCGTCGGCGGGATCAGTTGCAGCAACGTCCGCGACAGGGTCGATTTTCCGCAGCCGGATTCCCCCACCAGTCCCAGAATTTCACCTTGGAAAATCTCGAAATTGAGACCATCGACGGCGCGAATTTTGCGATCGCTGCCATCGCTCGAATGGCCACGGCGCAGACGGTTGACCAGTGTGACGAGGGGATTTTCAGCGAGGGTATAGTGCTGGGTTAGGTCGATCGCGCGAATGACGACATCACGCGGGTCGGCGGCAATATCAGAGGTCGCCATCGGTTCCCGATTATCCGGTACTGCCTGCGGCGTCGCGTCCTGATCCGTCTCCTCGCTGATCTCGTCCAAGGCTTCACGATCGGCGATCGCGTGTAGATGTAACGCCGCCTCCAGTAGCGATTGCGCATAGGGATGCTTCGGGGTTTGCAGCACGGTCTCGGCGGTATCGCATTCCACGAGCTGACCGTCGTGCATCACCGCGACGCGATCGCTATACTGTGCCACCATCGCCAGATCGTGGGAAATCAGCAGCAACCCGAGGTCGCGCTCACGACAGAGGCGCGACAGCTCATCGAGGATTTGCGCCGAGACGGTGACATCTAGGCTCGTGGTCGGTTCGTCCGCGACGATCAGTTTTGGATCGAGCAAGAGCGCCAGGGCGATCGCCACCCGCTGACGCATTCCGCCGCTGAATTCGTGGGGATATTGCGCCCAGCGATCGGCGGGGATTTTGACGGTGTTGAGGGTTTCGAGGGCTTTGGCTTTCGCGGCGGCGCGATCGAGCTTGGGGCGGTGGGCTTGGAGCGTTTCGAGACAATGATCGCCGATCGTCATCAGCGGATCGAGGCGCGTCATCGGGTCTTGGAACACCAGCGCCACCGCTTCGCCGCGAAACTGTCGCAGCCGCTCGGCGTCAAATCCTAATATCGGCTCGCCGCAAAACCGAATCTCGCCCTCGGTACGGCTCCCAGCGGGCAACAGCCGAATCGCCGCGCGTCCCAGGGTCGATTTACCGCAGCCAGATTCGCCCACTAACCCGAGAATTTCGCCTGCGTGCAGGCAAAACGAGACGCTATCCACCGATCGATCCGTGGTGTTGGGATAGGTAATCGAGAGGCGATCAAGTTCGAGGAGTGGAGCAGCCATAACGAAGGTAGCCGGATCGGGGTGTGGGTTAAGCCGCTGGAATCATCTGAAATCATCACAGAGTCATCGCGGCCTTCACACGAGAGAATAACACTCTGTTCCATTCCCTTACTTTTGGAAAAGTTACGCAAAAGTCCGACGGCCAACCCGTTTGGACAGCAATCCTGAGCAATGAGCGTTACAAACCGATACAATGTCTCCACTTTCAATCTATGCGCTCGGTGTCCTGGGTGCTTATCGTGATGGATCGCTCCAAACTAACAGCCATTATTACCGGAGCTATTTCGCTGATTTTGGCGATCGCCTATCTGATGTTGGTTCAGTTGCTCGATTTACGCGGCGAGATGATCCCCGCGCCGATCGGTGATCTATCGCTTCAACCCATCACCCCGATCGCCCGCTTCGGCATCATCGCAATCGTCACGAATTTTTCAATTTGAGCCAGCTTGGACTCAATCACTGACCCGATCGCTAACCCAACCTATCGTGAAACAACTTTTCATCTCGACCCCCGTTGGGCCGCTCGGTTCCGGCCTCGGCGGTGGCATTGACCTGACGCTCTCGAATGCAGCCCGATCGCAAATTTCGCGCGGCCATGAGGTCACGATCGTTGCACCCCAAGGATCGCATCTGCCCGATCTACCGATCGTCGAGATCCCCGGCAATCTCCAAGTCCCGGCGCAAACCCAGAGGCGAGACAGCATGATCGATCTGCCTGCGAATTCGGTGTTGGCGAATATGTTTGAGTATGCGCGTCAGGTGCAGCAGGACTATGACGTGATTTTGCACTTCACCTATGATTGGCTGCCGTTTTTCCTGACGCCATTCTTTGAAACGCCGATCGCCCACTTTGTCAGTATGGGATCAATGACGGACGCAATGGACGGCGCGATCAGCAGGGTCTACGCGCAGCATCCCGAGTCGATCGCCTTTTGTACTCGCACCCAGGCGGCGACGTTTCCGTTTGTGAAGAATAATCCGATCTGTCTGACGGGAGGTCTCGATCTCGATCTGTATCGTTTCCAGGCGAAAGCGGGGAATGCGTTGGCCTGGGTGGGACGAATTGCGCCGGAGAAGGGGATCGAGGACGCGATCGCGGCGGTGGATTGGCTGGGGATTCCGCTTAAGGTGTTTGGCAATATCCAGGATGCGGCCTACTGGGACGAGGTGCGGGCGCGTCATCCGAATGCGCCGATCGAGTATGGCGGATTTCTGGAAACGCGGGATTTACAGGCGGCAATCGGCGACTGTCGGGCGCTGCTGCTCACGTCGCATTGGGTGGAAGCCTTTGGCAATGTGGCGATCGAGGCGTTGGCCTGTGGTGTGCCGGTGATCAGCTCACGCTGTGGGGGGCCGGAGGAAATTGTGACGGATGGTCAGGTCGGTTTTTTGTTTGATATTGCAGATGTGGATGGGTTGGTCGCGGCGATCGGTCAGATTGGACGCATTGACCGGCAGGCATGTCGCACGTTAGCGGAGCGAGAGTATTCGCTCACAGCGTTTGGCGATCGGGTTGAGCATTGGCTACGGCGGGTGATTGATGCTTAACTGTGGTCAAATTTAGCGTCGCTAACGCAAAAAAACCTTGCGATGCAAGGCTTTAAAAGCAAATTATTAGTACGTGATTCCGGTATCTAGATGGTGTAGAGCAAAAAGGCTAGGACGCCAAGGGATAGCGTGACTAAATAGAACGTTGTGACAACGTTAATCTCAGACCAACCGCAGAGTTCGAGGTGATGGTGAAAAGGAGCCATCTTAAACATCCGTTTACCAACGCCGTTCTCATCTTTGGTTGCTTTGTAGTAGACCACCTGCAAGATGACGGAAAGGGTCTCGAAGAAAAACAGACCCGTGACGAGCAGGAGACCAAATAACGTATTCGAGGCGATCGCCACGCCCGCGAGAGCCGCACCCAGCGCCAGCGATCCGGTATCGCCCATAAAAACCCGTGCCGGGTTGCGATTAAAAAAGAGAAATCCTAAACAGCCGCCGCTCATGCAAATGCAAAACAACGCCAGGGCGGGAGAGGTAGGCGCGACGATCGCACTCAACCCCAGAAAGGCTAACGCTCCGGTTCCGCCCATCAGGCCATCGAGACCGTCCGTCAGGTTGGTTGCATTACTTTCAGCGACGATCGTAAACCCGGCCAGCACCCAAAACAAAGCGCCGATCGAGAGCGTGACGCCGCCAGGAAAGAGAATCTGAGTCAGGTCGATCGCCAAGTCGGATCGCCAACCCATCCAGCCACAAAACAACACCGCGCCGATGATTTGCAAGATCAGCTTCAGGCGCGGCGAAATGCCTTTATTTGACTTGTGTCGCAAAACTTGCCAGTCATCAATCCAGCCGATCGCAGCGTAGGCCAGTGTCAAAACTGCAACACCCAAGACGGAAAGACGATCGGCAGATTCTAAGTTAGGTGAGAGATACGCCCACAGGGTCGCGAGGATCGCGGAACCCGGTACGAATAAAATCCCCCCCATCGTCGGGGTTCCGGCTTTTTTGAGGTGTGCCTGTGGGCCATCTTCGCGGATAAACTGCCCCGTTTTTAGCGCACGTAGCCACGGCACGCCCCAGTAGCCACAGATTGCCGTGAGTAAGGCGCTGCTCCAGAACGGCAGCGAGAATCCAGGCAAAACGGTGTAGTAGCTATCGAGGCCGAGCAGTATCACCGTCGCGATGGTCGCGAGACCACAGGTGATCTGTGTGCCGGAGAGTGCGATCTTGTGCGTATAGGAGGAAAGTTTCACCGAGTTTGACGATGGGGGATTAATTCAGTGCAATGCGTAAATCGAGCGGTAATAGGACGAAAAAGCGGCGAAAAGGTCAGGTTTTATGGGCTGCGATCGAGATGTCGTGATGTCATCGACGATCGGCGATCGCAGCAGTACTGACGTTGAGACCGATCTTGAAACTCTCGCCACTTGCGTCGCTAGAAGCCGCTGGCGTTGGAATCATCCGACTCTTCAAAGGGTTCTTCTTCTTCTTCGCCCATGAGAATGAACTCATCTTCTTCGCGAGGCCGTGTCGGGGCTTCAACCTCGTCACGCGCAATCAGGCGACCGGTGGATCTTAACCAGTCGAGAATAGAGGTATCGTCGCGCGAGGGAATCAGCTCGGCGGGGTCGTGGCGGGGCAGTTGGCGCAGGGAAGGGTTATTCGGATCGCGCATTCGAGGTGCTTTAGTCAAAGGTGGAAAATTCGTCAAGGTCAATTCTAAGGCATTGCGGGAGTTGCAAGTCCCGCGAGCGACGATCGTTCGGTTAGCGGACGATCGCCTTTCTGCTGAATTAACACTTGAAAACCACCTAGCCCTTGCGGATCGATTAAATCTCGCAGCACTTGATGACGCTGAAAAATTTGAGTGATATCGTTCGCCGTTGCGGTTTGATCTCCGGCCCGATCGCCACTATTTCGCCAGTTCCCTTGTCCGAGACCCGACAACCGATCGCCCAGTCCCAACGCCATCAGGAATAGCGCCTGCGGGGTTCGCCCCAGCGTCACCAGCCCGAGAGCCTCGCCCCAACGCTCGATCGCGCCGAAATCAACGTGAGCGGTGATGTCCTGGAGGCCAAGGTTTTGGTAGGGGTCGGGATGATGTTGGTGCTGGCTGTAACAGTTTAAGGTTCCGTCCTGGCGGTAGGGAACGTAGTAGCGATCGGTGTCGTAGCCATAGTCGATCGTCAGCACATAGCCGCGATCGAGGATGCGATCAATCGACGTCATCCAGCCTTTGGCAGCAAGGTTGACCTCGGTGGTGTAGCCTACCGGGTAGTGCTGTATTCGATTGGTTTGGCGCTGGGCAGCGGTCTGCTCGGGTGCGTCACGTTGGGTGTTGCAAAGATCAATTCCCGCATCGGCGAAATACTGCGCGAGTGCCGGTGTCGATAGCTCACCGATCGTCTCGATGCATCCCGCCTCCGGTGCGTTCACGTCGTAGGTCACATACACTTCCTGAAGCTGAAACTGGCCTTTGCCCTCGCCCTCGCCATCCTCTGCGCCATTCCCGCCACAAACTCGCACGCGGTGTACCGGGAAGGCATCGATCAATTCATTCGAGAAGCAACAGCCGACGATCGACGTATCGGCGATCGCCTCCAGCTCGCACCAGGCGATCAACACCTCCGTTTGCAAATCCGCAAGCTGCTGTTGTTGCACACGGCGCAAACTCGCTGATTTTTCGACAATCCGGTAATGAATAGCGCGAAAGCAGTCAGGCTCTTCGCGCTTGATGTAGCGCAGCACATCCCCGGCGAGAATCCCTTGACCGGCTCCCAGCTCCACCAGGTCGAAGCGATCGGGGCGATCGAGCCGCTGCCACATCTCAACGAGCTGCACCGCGATTAGCTCACCAAAATCGGCACATAAATGCACCGATGTAGCAAAATCGCCCGCCGCACCCAGGCCGCGCCCTCGACTGTAATAGCCAAGCTCGGGATGGTACAGCGCCAGATCCATATAGTCCGCAAAGGTAATGCGGCGATCGGGGCTAGCGTCGATCGCCTGGTAGACGATCGTAGTCAGGGAAGATTCGGGCACGGTAGAACAAAAACGAAAAAGCATCACCCCCAGTGTACGAAGGGCGATGCTTTTTCTGTTCTCGCAAGCTTCAAATTAAAATTCAAAGCTCACTGTTTAACGGAGAGAGAGGGATTCGAACCCTCGGTACGAATAATTACGTACAACAGATTAGCAATCTGCCGCTTTCAACCACTCAGCCATCTCTCCATGTCTGACGCTAAGGTAGCATATCATAGTTTTTTGCTGATGCAACCCATGAATTTCAGACGTAAGACTCGTAGTCTCAAATCGGCTCGATTAGGCTCCGGCAGCGTTCCTCAAACCTCAGACGATCGGGCGTGCCGCTAAAAATTGACACATTTCCGACAGATCGGTTGAACTGCGGCGATACTCCGAAATTTGTTCGAGACTAAATCCAGCCTCTTCATATTGATGATCGATCGCCTTAAGCTTGCGACGGTAGAGCTGCAACAACGTGCGACGGACTTCTTGGCGCTCCACAAACGGCGGGATTTGCAATCCTAGCGCGAGTGCCCCCTCGTCCGATTGTTCTAAGCTCCGTAACTTCACATTGGCAAAACCAGGCAGGTCTTTGAGTGCGCGTAGCGCCGCCATACAGGCCGACCAGTCCAGACCCAAATCAAAGCTAACTTCCAGGATATCTAGGGTTCGCTGACAGAGATGAACGAGTTCTCCAGGGCCGAACGAGCCGAGCCGGGGACGGCATTCCTGTTGATTGGGTTTGAGGTAGATGTAATCGCAAATCGTGCGATCGAGCTGGGCCGGATTATCAATGCGCCAATTTTCAATACAGGCTCCGGTCAGCAACGTGCGATCGAGCTGAACATCGGTCAAAATGGCGTGACTTAAATTCGCTTCGGATAGATACGCCTCGCTCAAATTCGCATGGGAGAGATCGGCTTCGGACAAATTTGCATCGCGCAGGATGGCCTTGCAGAGGACGGCCTGTTTGAGGTCAGCTTGACTTAAATTCGCCCCTAGTAGGTAAGCTTCTGATAGATTTGCCGATCGCAAAAATGCCCGCCCCAAATGCGCCCGCCGCAAATCCACCTTGCTCAAATTAGCGCCCGCCAGATACATCCCCTCCAGGTCTGCGCGAAAGAGATTAGCCCGTACCTCCGGGTGATCTTGACGCCATGCATTCCAAGTCGCGACGCCCTGCTTGAGTAAGGCTAGATGTTCTGCGTTTGACATGATCATCGCGATCCGCTTAAAACGGACGCCATTCTAGCGAAAAGTACAGTTCTTGACGTTCGATAATGTCACGGTCACGATTATCGACCTCTGTTAGAGGTATACCCCAGTCTAGCTTTGCCGACAGGACATCATCGAAATCAAACGATAAACCCACGCCGATCGAGGCTAGCCCGTCTGGCGAGGGATCAGCACTATCGGTATTCCAGACCGTACCGAAATCAAAAAACGGATGGATTTCGAGTTGCGTTGATCCGTCGCGCGATGAGAATAAGGGAAAGCGTAACTCTGCCGATCCGAACAGCCCGTTATCCGCGAGTAGTAGATCCTGACTGTAGCCGCGCACGCTGCGGTTACCGCCAACCCCAAATTGTTCGAGGGCGACCATCGAGGTTGTGGAAAGCTGGAGATCGCCGCGCACAAGTAGCGAGACATCGCTTTCACCCAAAAGCTGTAAGTATTGCGCCTGAGTTCGCCAGGAGAAGAAGCGGCTATCGGGTTTTTGGTTGTTGAGGGTGGACTCAAAGATGGGGATGCCCCAGTTAAATTGCGATCGCGCGGCAAAGACAGATCGGGATTCGCGCTTCGTCCATTCCTGGAAAAACCGAAAGGCCGAAATACGAGTTTCGCCGTCGTCGTTGGCGCCATTGGACAGGGGAAAACCGACCCCGAGCAGGGAGGTATCACTTTCCCGGCGCGAAAAGGTCAAGCCAAAAGCCAGCTCTTCGCGGGGCGATCGAATCACCGGCTGACGAAATGTCAGTTCAAAATCACGGGAATCGGCTTCAATATCAATGCGATCGAACGGTTCTTCAATAATCTGGCTACTGGTAAATCGAACCGAGGTGCTGAGGGTCGCGTTGCTGGAATTGAGCGGCAGGGTATAGGACGCGGCATATTCGTCGCTCCCCTCGGTGGTGCTATAGGACAAATCAATCATGTCCCCGAGACCGAATAGATTCGCTTCGTTCAAACCCACACGACCCCGCAGCACGCCGACCGTGGGCGATCGGCCGTTATCAAACCGCAAGCTGGTGCTAAAGCTATCAGCCTCGCCAATCTGGACTTCCAGCAGGTTAGAACCCGGACGTAGGCCCGCCGATAGTTCCGCCGATAGACTCTCAATCAGCGGATCAAGCTGAAGCATTTGCAGCGCTGCGAGCAAATCATCGACGTTGAGCGGCGCATCGGTTGCGCGTTCGATGCGGCTGCGAACGTAGTGGGGGCGTAGGCGATCGGTTCCAGTAATCACAATCTCTTCAAGCGATCCTTCAATCACCTGAATTTCGACTATCCCATCCTCGATCGTCTGCGGCGGCAGAAACGCGCCGGAGGTGATGTACTTGCTCTCGACATATAGATCGGTGATTCGCGTCCGCGCTTCGAGCAACTGAGCAAAACGGATTTCCGATCCAACCAGATCCTCCAATAACTCGGCGAACTCATCATCGTCAAAGACCGTACTCCCGACCACACGATAGCCACGGACTTCGATCGTCCCTGGAATTTCGTCTAAATTACCCGGAGTTTCATCACTCGGAGAACGTGGCGGCAACAGTTCCTCGATCGGCGGCAGCGGCTCAATCTCCGGCTCCTCTAAATCTTGGAAATCGTCTGATTGTGGAAAGCTTTGAGCCAGGTTAAAGGATGGTTCCGGCGGCATCGCCAAGGGAGCCACATCATCAAGCCAGGTGTCCTCTCTCCTTTGCACATCAGATAAAAGATCGGGTGTAGACCCCGCAACGGCGGCGGCTGTTGCCGAACGCGAACTCAGAATGCCGTCAACGACCCCAGAGAAACAGCCCGCATACAAACAGAGGCGTACAGCAAGCTGTAGCGATCGGCTTGGAACGATGTGACGTTGCATCACGGAATGAAACGCATTCATGAGTCGAAGAGAAGACTTTGCCGAGGCTTGCGACGCCGAAATGTCTCGCGATGACTGTATGGCTGGAACATCCGCTGGGATCACTTGTTCGCAGCCTGCGGGTTCTCTACAAATGGCAGGGCAAACGGAATTCCAGTCGTTTGATCGGAAATTGCGGGACATTAGCGAAATTTTAGATTAGAGAGTGACATCCAGTCTGCGGCGAAAGCTCAAGACTCCAGTCGTTCAGCTTTACTAGGGCAACCCTAGCAGAATTCCCTAGAAACGCACGTGAATCCTGATGTTTTTTCAATTAAGTGTATGAAACCCAAATCTCACACCGATCGCCCATGGCGGCTTGTTTTCGATCTAACTGAAGTTTCTTCAGGATTATTGTGGTTGATATAACACACTGACCGCCCACATTTTTAGAATAATTGTTACTAGTACAAAAGCCAATTGCACAAGAGAACTTAAAGACCTCGCTACTCTCTGAATATCGACTTGCGATCCCAATTTAAGTGTAAAACCTAAGACACGAACCGACCTCTGGTAGACTTGACACTTGGAAAAAGGTCTTAAAAACACCGCGTAAATAACCATTTGGAAGGAGCGAGCCCGTGGACAAAACCATTGGTTTAGAAATCATTGAGGTCGTCGAACAAGCTGCGATCGCCTCAGCACGTTGGATGGGTAAAGGCGAGAAAAATATCGCCGATGAAGTTGCAGTGGAAGCCATGCGCGAACGCATGAACCAAATCCACATGCGTGGCCGGATCGTCATCGGTGAGGGTGAGCGCGACGATGCTCCGATGCTCTACATCGGCGAAGAAGTCGGCATTTGCAGCCAGCCCGGCGGCGCTGATCAGTGCAACCCCGAAGAGCTGATCGAAATCGACATCGCAGTTGATCCCTGCGAAGGAACCAACCTCGTGGCCTACGGTCAGAATGGTTCGATGGCAGTTTTGGCGATCGCTCCTAAAGGTGGTCTCTTTGCTGCGCCTGACTTCTACATGAAGAAACTGGCGGCTCCCCCGGCAGCCAAAGGCAAAGTTGACATCAACAAAAGCGCTACCGAAAACCTGAAGATTATCGCCGAATGCCTCGATCGCAAGATTGAAGAACTCGTCGTCGTCGTCATGGATCGCGCTCGCCACAAAGAACTCATCCAAGAAATCCGCGACGCAGGCGCACGGGTTCGCCTGATCAGCGATGGTGACGTTTCGGCAGCCATCTCTTGCGGTTTCGGCGGTACGAACATCCACGCCCTCATGGGTATTGGTGCTGCACCGGAGGGTGTGATCTCGGCCGCAGCCATGCGCTGCCTCGGCGGTCACTTCCAAGGTCAACTAATCTATGACCCTGAAGTCGTTAAAACCGGTCTGATCGGCGAAAGCAAAGAGGGTAACCTCGCTCGCCTCAAGAGCATGGGCATCGATGATCCCGATCGTGTCTACGATGCGATCGAACTTGCATCGGGCGAAGAAGTGCTGTTCGCAGCCTGCGGTATCACTCCCGGAACCCTGATGGAAGGCGTTCGCTTCTTCCACGGCGGTGCACGGACGCAATCGCTAGTCATCTCCAGCCAAAGCAGCACCGCTCGTTTTGTCGATACGATCCACATGATGGAAGATACCCACACCCTGCAACTCCGCTAGGGGTTCAAGGTCTGGCCAGATAATCCTGGATTATTTGGAACTATCTGATCGATCTTGCTATTGAGATCAAGCAAAAAGGAACGGGGATCGTGCAATCGATTGATTGCGATCCCCGTTCCTTTTTCAAGGCATCAAAATCAGGCGATCGCAGGTTCTGCCATCTGGGCCGCCGTTAATCTTAAAAGATCTGTCGCGATCGTTGCGGAATGTTGTAAACAGTCGCCAAACGAGCAACATTTCTAGATAATTGTGTCTCGTGCTTTTTAATAGCTTTTTTATAATTTCGATGAATATTGCCGTTATTGGACTGAGCCACAAAACCACCCCGGTCGAAGTACGCGAAAAGTTGAGCATCCCTGAGCCAGAGCTTCAGGAGGCGATCGCCCAGCTTCGTGCGTATCCGAGCATCGAGGAAATTGCCGTTCTCAGCACCTGTAACCGCCTCGAAATTTATTTCATCGCCAAGGATATGGAATCCGGCGTGCGTGAGGTTAGCCAGTTCCTCTGTGATCGCAGCCACATGATGCTCTCAGAGCTACGCCCCTATCTCTTCGTTTTGCTCCACCAGGACGCCGTCATGCACATGATGCGCGTCAGTGCTGGCCTCGAAAGCCTCGTATTAGGCGAAGGCCAGATCCTGGCTCAGGTCAAAACAACCCACAAACTTGGGCAGAAGCATAAAGGCGTTGGTCGGGTGCTGAATCAACTCTTTAAGCAGGCGATCGGTGCCGGTAAGCGCGTTCGCACCGAAACCAGCATCGGCACCGGCGCAGTTTCGATTAGCTCCGCCGCCGTTGAGCTAGCACAGCTTAAAATGGGCAGCCTCACCGACCTCGACGTGTGTATCGTCGGCGCGGGCAAAATGTCGAAGCTACTCGTCAAACATCTGCTCTCGAAGGGAGCCGATCGCATCACGATCGTCAACCGTTCCCAGCGTCGCGCCGAAGAACTCGCCGGACAGTACCCCAGCGCCAATATCATCGTGCGACCCCTTTCGGAAATGTTCGACGCGATCGCCCAATCGAACCTCGCATTTACCAGTACCGGTGCGACCCAACCGATCCTGACCCAAGCCAACCTAGAGCCGATCGTCGATGCCAGTGGCGACTTGGTCTTGATCGATATCTCCGTGCCACGCAACATTGCCGCCGACGTTACGGGCGTTAGCGGCATCCGTTGCTATAACGTCGATGACCTCAAAGCCGTCGTCGCTCAAAACCAAGAAAGCCGCCGCCAAATGGCACTCGAAGCCGAATCCTTGCTCGAAGAAGAGCTCGCCAGCTTTGAATCCTGGTGGCAATCGCTGGAAACCGTCCCAACGATCAGCAGCCTACGTAAAAAAATCGAAACCATTCGCGAGCAAGAGCTCGAAAAAGCCCTATCGCGTCTTGGCACTGAATTTGACGATAAACATCAGGAAGTGATCGAATCTCTCACGCGCGGTATCGTCAATAAAATTCTTCACGATCCGATGGTGCAACTCCGTGCCCAGCAAGATCTCGAAGCACGTCGTATCGCGATGCATACGCTACGAACGCTATTCGACCTTGAAGACGAATCAGTCAATCGTTAAAGGCGCAAAGCAGCCAAAATAGACCGATCAAAACGAATCCTAATCGAATGGTTAGGGTTCGTTTTAGTTAATACGTGGATCTTTTTCCAGCGGACTCGTTAAGCCGCATAGACGCACAAAAAAAGGGAGCAAAAATGCTCCCCTTTCAACCATAGATAAATGGGATTTAGTATGCCAACCCCATGCTGCGGGTGGTTTCCGCGCCGAGGTAAACACGCACACTGAGAAAGTCGGTGGGGCAAGCCGTTTCGCAACGTTTGCAACCGATGCAATCTTCAGTACGCGGAGAAGATGCGATTTGACCGGCCTTGCAGCCGTCCCAAGGCACCATCTCTAAAACATCTAGGGGACATGCACGGACGCACTGAGTGCAACCAATGCAGGTGTCATAGATTCTTACAGAATGAGACATTGTAACGATAACTCCAAGTGAATTCTCAACTGGATTCTAAATTATCGGCCGGAGCTGACTGCACGATTTTCACGTAAAACGCAAAGACCGCGCGATAATCATGGCTAGTGTATCTTGTCATCTCCTAGGCTCGAACAAAACGCATTGAAACCTTAATAAATAGCAATACAGGCTCTATAGTAAGTTTTCCAAGCATTTTCAATGCATCCCGATCGTCGTCATGACGTTTGCGGCAGACGATCGAAAAGCTTGGGTGTGAATCCATTGATCCACGATCGCCGGTCTGATGTATGAAAACCTCCCCACAACAGATCACAGATCGACGCGCTACTCTGTGACATCAACCACGATCACAGTGATGTTGTCGTGACCACCGGCTTCCTTCGCGGCTGCAATCAAGCTTGTAGCAGCAACTTCGCAGGATTCATGCTGTAGATCTTGGGCAATGCTGTCGTCTTCGAGTTCTTCTGTGAGGCCATCACTGCAAAGCAGGAGCCGATCGCCCGGCTGAACTGCGAGGGATAGCACTTCCACTTCTCCCATGTCTTCCCGCCCGAGACACTGCGCTAGGACGTGACGCCACGGATGTGATCGCACTTCGTCGAGCTCGATCGCACCCATACGGACAGCCTGCGCAACCCACGTATCATCTTCGGTGATCTGCGACAATCCGACTTGAGTTTGGTGATAGATACGCGAGTCGCCAAGATTTCCACACCAGACGCTGGGCTCTTCGTCGCCGACGGCTCGAAAGATTGCCGCGACCGCTGTCGTTCCCATATCCGCATTTTGCGGATTGATTTTCTGATCGTCGATGATGGCGCGATTAGCCGCTCGAAACGCTTCCTCTAGCAAGACTTCAGAAGGTTTATCAGAATCCCAGTGCGCATCGAGGTAGGAATGTATGGTTTCCTGGGCGATTCGGCTGGCCTCTTGACCAGCAGCATGACCGCCCATACCGTCAGCGACGATAAAGAATCGTCCCGCTTCATCGATAAAGTAAGCGTCTTGATTAACGGCGCGGACAAGGCCGACATCGGTTGCGCCAGCAAAAACAGGTTTTATCATGCGAACTAATTACTGATCTCAAGCCATGAGTTTAAAGGACAACGCAGGATGGAACCCGATTTATCTGCGATAACTTAGGAAAGTATAGGGGATGATACCAACCCTTCGGTTCCGGAAAGCATGACTCAGGAACGATCGAAACGTTTCGCTGCCAGGGCAGAACGAATGAGCGCGATCGTCAATCCCACGCCGACCAGTGCGACCACTCCGGCCACCCACAGAAACCCGTTAACGAGTAACATCGTCGCGGATAGCATCGTCGCACCCGTCAGAACGGCGTAGTTGCCGCTGACCTGTTGGGCGCTGAGACGACGCAGAATGCGATCGGTCTCTGAGGCACGGATGCGGACACGCACGTCACCACGATCGAGCTTTTCGATCGTATCTTCAATCCGGCGCGGTAGATTCAGCGCCGTGCTGCTGACTTCGCTGGCTTGACGGCTGAGTTCGCCGAGAATCGATCCCGTGTACTGTTCTTGTCCTTGGTTCATGATATCGAGGGCAAAGGGTTTCGCCACTTCCATAAAGTTAAAATCGGGGTCGAGCCCTTTACCCACACCTTCGAGCGTGGAAAAAGCCCGCATGACGAAGGTAAACGTGGCCGGAAAACGGAACGGGCTATCGTAGGCGATATCGTACAGATCGTCGGTGATCGAGTCGATCGACTGCTCCTCGAAGGGCTTGTCCATCAAGTGTTCGAGAATGTACTGAATCGATCGGCGTACAGGGCCGAGATCGCCGGTCGGTGTTAATGCGCCCGTTTCGATTAATGCATCCACCACGCGTGCGGCATCCCGCTGTGCAACCCCGAAGAACAGCTCCATTAACTGCACTCGCAGTTGGGTGGTGATGCTGCCCATCATGCCGAAATCGTAGAAAATTAGCGCACCATCGGGGCTAACAGCAAGATTTCCAGGGTGGGGATCGGCGTGAAAAAAGCCGTAATCAAGGAGCTGCATCAGGTATGCCGTGGCTCCCAGTCCGGCGAGACGGGCTCGATCGAGCCCTGCGGCCTCAAGGGCTTCATACTGACTAATTTTGATTCCCGGCGCGTATTCGAGCGTCAGAACACGCGATGAGGTGTAGCGCCAAAACACGCGCGGGACTTCGACCCACTCCACATCGCGGAAATTGCGGCGGAATAAATCCGCATTGCGACCTTCGCTGAGATAGTCGATTTCTTCGTACAGAATACGGCTGCACTCGTCGTAAATTCCCGTCCAGTCGCGGCCTTTGCCCCAGGATGGGTGGTTCTGGAGGTATTTGGCGACGCCGCGTGTAATGCCAAGGTCAATATCAAACAGGCGCTTCAGACCGGGGCGCTGAACCTTGACGACAATATTTTCGCCGTTGCGTAAGCGAGCTTTGTGAACCTGTCCGAGACTCGCAGCCGCCAGGGGAATCGGGTCGAAGTAGTCGAAGAGTTCATTTGGGTTACGGCCAAACTCTTCGGTAACAATTTCCTCGACGATCGCGTAACTAAACGCCGGAACACGGTCTTGTAGCTTGGCCAGCTCTTCTACGTATTCCACCGGAAAAATATCGGAGCGCGTTGAAAATAGCTGCCCGAGCTTAATAAACGTTGGCCCCAACTCTAGGAAGGTTTCCCGAATCCAAATCGCTTGCCGACGCCGACGATCGGCCAGTTTCTCTTCGCTATACCCACCGATATACGTCCATTGACGCTTGTTCGCCCATAGCTCTGCCAGAAAGCGAAATACAAAGGACCAAATCTCAACGCGGCGCCGATTCCAGGAGTAGCGCTTACGATTCCAGCGGTATCGATGCTCGGTGAGTTCGAGTTTGGGAGCCAGATCTGTGGCCGGGGCGATCGTCGAGGATGGGCGCACGGCGTCAAGCTGATCGGCATGGTGTCGATCGCGGTGTCGGACTGGGGCGGACAGGGAGTCTTCAGACAGGGCAGACACTCGGTTTCTCGTCGTGGGGCTAAAGGTTTGAAGGGTGACGTCAAGCGGTTAACGTCGAGTCAGGATCGGACGATTACCGATTGCGATACTTTTGAAGTTCGGCACGCAGTTGAGCTGTTTCTGCCCGCAGATTGTCGATCATTTCTTGTAGGTCATCGGAGCCACCGGTTGCCGTTGGGTCACTGCTGCTATGGGACACGCGACTCGCCTCCGCAGCCGCAGCTTGATCTAGAACATCCGTCGCAAACTTGCGGAGGGCTTCACGCTGTTCGGCGTCAAATTTTCCGACCTCACTCAACGCGTTCGTCAGCGTCTTTTCTACGGCACTGCCGATCGATTCCGCGAGGACGCGACCAATAAAAAAGGCGTGAACAGATGCGTTGCTCATGAGTTTGGGGATGGGGGGGCAATTCGAGGGCTTCCGTAACGAATTATAACGTTCGGACTCAGATACGCACGCCCAATCTCACAAAAATCATCGATTTGAGGTTGATGTCTGATAATTCTCCTGATCGTTTTGGGTCTGATCGGGTTTCGCAAGGTCTGAATCTAAAGATTTAACCTGAGAGTCTCTACCAAACTTACTGTAAGCCGATCAAAGCAACTCAACGCTGAAACCAGGCGGTGAGGGCGATCGCTAACGCATCAGCCGCATCATCCGGGCGAGGAATTTCGCTCAAATTTAGTTCACGCATCACCGCCGCTTGAACATCCGGCTTTTTGGCGTTGCCGTAACCCGTCAGCGCTTGCTTAATCTGAGCGGGCGTAAATTCCACATAGCTGAGACCTCGCTGCGCTAGGACGAGCAACGTTACGCCCCGCGCTTGGGCGACGGGAATCGTATTGCCCATACGATAAAAAAACAGCTTTTCGATCGCGATATCCGTCGGCGCTACCAGATTGATCAGTTCGTGGAGGTCGTCATAGATGGTAATCAGCCGATCGCCGATCGGTTGCTTGGCCGGGGTCTTGATCACGCCGTAGTCATGGGCGATCGGGCGATCGTTGACGATTTCGATCAAACCAAAGCCCAGCGTCGCCAAACCGGGGTCGAGTCCGAGGATGCGGCGCTGGGCTGAGGTAGACACGTGTATTTAGTGGTTTGACTGGACGTTTGGATGGGGCGACTTAATCATCCAGCGCGACGCCGAAGACCTCCGCGAAGACTTTCTCAACCTTGGAGCCAGAGTCGATCGTCTCTAGCGGATCTTTCCGTAGGCGGTGACGCAGGCAGAGCGCGATGATTTTTTTGATGTCATCGAGCGTCACTTCGGTGCGACCATCGAAGGCGGCAACGGCTTTAGCGGCGCGGTTGACGACAATATCGCCACGCAGTCCATCCACATCCAGCTCCGAGCAAACCTCGGAAATCTGCACGCGCAGTTCATAGGTCATCGTCACCGACGGGAGCAACTCTTGCGCCTGAACGATGCGAGCTTGCAGAGCATCTTGTTCGGTTTGGTGTTGACCGAGGAAATCCTGGGGCGCTTGGTCAAAGGCGCTGCGCTCTTCGACGATTTTGACCCGTAGATTGGGTTCTTTCACCGTGCGGATCTCGGCGTGCATCCCGAAGCGATCGAGCAGTTGGGGGCGCAGTTCGCCTTCCTCGGGGTTGCCGGAACCCACTAAGACGAAATTAGCCGGGTGGCGGATCGAAATCCCTTCGCGTTCAACGGTGTTCCAGCCCGACGCTGCCGAGTCGAGCAGGACGTCTACGAGGTGATCATCGAGCAGGTTGACTTCATCGACGTACAAAATGCCGCGATTTGCTTTCGCAAGTAAGCCCGGTTCAAACGCTTTGATCCCCTCCGACAGGGCTTTTTCGATGTCGATCGTGCCGCACACCCGGTCTTCGGTTGCACCGAGGGGCAGATCGACCATCTGGACTTTTTTCTTGGCGGTGGGAAGTGTGCCGCCGCTTGTGAGACGATCGCGCACCTCGTCGCTCATCATTTCGGGATTGCTCGGATGGCTGTTAAACGGATCTTCGGCGACCACGTCCATTTCCGGCAGTAAATCGGCAAGGGCACGAATCGTGGTGGATTTTCCCGTACCGCGATCGCCCATGATCATCACACCGCCAATTTTGGGATCGATGACGTTGAGCAAAAGCGCGAGCTTCATCTCCTCTTGACCCACGATCGCCGTAAAGGGATAGACGGCGCGGCGGCGAGTTTCTACGGTCGGACTGGCGGTGGCTACGGTCATCGTGTTGTTATCTAGCGTTATTAATAGTCGGAATTATCGAACGTACTTTCTGTGGCGCTCCGCAAAAGTCGCGCTTTATGTTTGACCACAGGGTGCGAAATTACAATTACAGCAGCTTAAGGTAGGAGCGATCGGTACTTAAATCGGCCAACATTGTAGCGTTTCCCTGTAGCCCATGGTGGTCGCATTCTGCGATCAAACTGCCTCAACGCCCTAGCAAAAGTGGCGATCAATGTTGCACCAGCACGGATTACGGATCAACCCCAAACGGCTTTAAGACGGCTTGAGCGACTCTGGCACGGTGGGGACGGGCTTCGGCAAGGCTCGTAATACGCCAATCATTACGGATTTGCCATAGAACTGGGTGCGAACACCGTAAATCTCAACGTTAATCTGCTTACCGTCCTTGCATTTGCCTTTAAACCGACAGGACAAGTGTTTGATCTGGCCGCGTACGCACTGATAAATCTTCTCGGCGACAAAATCGTAGTGAGGCTCCGAGACGAGGGCAAAAATCGTCGATAGCGAGATGATCTCGTTGAAGCGATAGCCAAAGATACGGGCGAGATGGTTGTTGGCATAGATAAACTTGCCATCCCAAACCACAATGTATAAACCGAGGCGGGATAGCGCATTCTCGCGTAAGACGGGCGAGTTTGGATCGGGTGTACGGGAAAGGCTGGAAGGAGGCGGGGGTGGGGTGCGTGGATATGGTTGGGGGCGTAGGGTTGTGGGGACGGCGGGGAGAGGTAGGGAGGATATGGGGAGAGGTAGGGAGGATGTGGGTCGGCCTAGGGATGGGTCAGGACTATGGCCGTTGGATGGTCGCACCTCTTTTGTCTGCTGGCGTGAGCGATCGACAGCGTCGGCAGCGATCGCGGAGTCATCCGGTTCAATCGCAGCGGTGGGACGTTTCGTTGTGGGCTCTAGGGCTGTTGCAATCATGTCAGCCGTAGGTGTTGAGGCTGAAAGCGGGATCGTCGAAGTGGGGGGATAGTCTGCGGGAGTTGCGACGGTTGTTGCGGGAGTCTTGGCGATTGGGGAAGGAGTGGCATCATCAAGCGTGCGAGCCTGCTCTTCGCTACGCGCGATCGAGTAGCGACGCAGCAGCTCAACGACAAGCCCGATTTGCGTGGTGGTCGTTTGCATCAGGCGAGCCGCTTCGTAGCGAAAATGTCCGGGCTGCGGATGCATCAAAGTGATGAGGCCGAGCAGTCGTTTACTGCGCAGGATGGGGATACAGAGCGCCGAACGCACGGTATAGGGTTCGTTGGGTAGCTGCAACCAGCGCTCATCTCGCATGGTGTCGGTAATTAGCCCCACCTGGTGCTTTTCGTTGACCCAACCGGCTAGACCTTTCTCCAGGACTTGCCCGATCAAATCCTCTTTCCGCTCCTTGATCGTGGCGCCACGGGCGAGGACACACTCGGTGACACGACCATCATCATCGATGAAAAAGAGACTGCCCTCTTCCGCGCCGGTGAGGCGGTTGCAGATGCGGAGCGCCTGTTGTGCCAGCGATCGAAGCGCCAGAGTGGGACTCGGGACGTCACCCATCGAGACGAGGGTGCGCAGGAGTTCGGTTTGAGCTTCGTAGGCAATTTCTTGGATTTTGAGTCGATCGACTTCCTGACGAAGCGTGTCTAGCTCTTCGACCAGTTGTTCGTTTGTTTTTTCGCAATCTTCCATAGTTTTGAGGAGCGAATTCGATCGATCATCAAGAGTTAGAGAGCTGAACTGTTGTCGATCGCAGTGGCAATTCGGGCGAGGCCGGTACACACCACAGTGGCAGTGCAGAGCACGTCTCTAAATTAAGCTACGGAACGTGCGTATCGAATCCGTAAGATTAACGATTTAGGGAAAAGCACGACGGATGAGGCAGACCCTTAAACTTTGTTCGCGTCAAGCCTCCGTCAAGCCTCCGTCAAGCACTGAGATCCTGAATGCTACTCGAAAAATACGCTTGCATTTGCTCGAAATACTAACGCGAAAGAGCTTAAAAACAGCGGGAGCTAATGATGACAATGACCCACCCGCCTCGACAACAGCGCTTCCTGAATTTAGGCTCCTCCAATATATCGAAGCCCCTAACTAGGGTCGTTGAGAGGCTGATTGTTTAGGGGAATGTTTGATGTTTTGTTACACGATCGGCTGGATTGGAAAGATTATTTCTCAGCCGTTTCGCTCTAGACCTCAGGACAATGCGAGAGGCCGGAATTCCAACCCATCGGGCGGCAGTCCTATCAGATAGGGGTCACGCGAACCTCTCAAGGAGAGCGACATTGAAGCGCACAGAAAGCTGGAGCAGTTACATAGTTCTGATAAGTGCCATAAAGAATTGCAATATTTGCAATTCCCAGAATGTTGAACCAGAGCTGAAAATCGTCCTGAAGTAGGCACTGTCAGGCCGCAGGCTTGAGCCAAGCCGACCTTCTGCCTAATGCACAGGAGTCAGCAGGCCATGCTAAAAATGCGAAGGATAATAAAAAAAACGCATAATCTAACTTGATTCATAAAAAGTTGCGATATGAGGATAACGATCACATTTCAATAAGATCAGTTACGATTCTTACCAGTTCGTCTTCTCCTTCGCGATGTCCGTTATTTTTCTCGTTTTGAGGTTCTCGAATGAAACTTACCTATCTCTCTAAACTCACTGCTGTTTCTCTGCTCTCCTTCGGTCTGCTAGTTGGCTGCGCTGCGAACGAAGCCCCGACAGACGCTCCGGCTGATGCTCCAGCAGAGGAAGCTCCGGCTATGGATGGTGCTGAAGAAGCTCCGGCTATGGATGGTGCTGAAGAAGCTCCGGCTATGGATGGTGCTGAAG
>CAZFJL010000017.1:56764-79933 GCA_964518905.1 uncultured Geitlerinema sp.
AAGCTGAAGAAGCTGAAGAAGCTGAAGAAGCTGAAGAAACTGAAGAAACTGAAGGCGAAGAAACTGAACCTGCTGCTGGCGAATAAGTTGCGGATCGCAATACCCGTATTCAAAGCCCATTTAAGTCTGTTTGGGGTGTAGCCCTCAAGACGCATTTTTTAATTCTGATCGCAAGGATTAAGACTACGCACCGTAATCGTTACGGTGCGTTTTTTTTGTGATATTCATGGTGCGTGTGTCCGTGACGATCGCAGAGACCATCGGCTTGTCCGATCGCGACTCCCGCCAAGCCGTTAGAATTGCTCGTAACCTTTCTGGCCTAGCGCTGCGACCTTCAGCATGAGCGATCGTTTCCGTGACTCTGTCCTCGATATCCGCAATCTTTCAGTGGAGTTCCCCACCGAGAGCGAACTTGTTAAAGCCGTTTCAGGACTCACATTTCAGCTTGAGCGCGGCCAGACGATTGGTATTGTCGGCGAGTCGGGATCGGGTAAATCTGTGACATCTCAGGCGGTGATGGGTTTGATCCCGTCGCCCGGTCGCGTCACGTCGGGTGAAATTTGGCTGAAGACAAACGCGACGGCCAATCCGATTAATTTGCTCGCACTTCCCGAAAAGCAGTTGCGTCGCTATCGGGGCGGCGAGATGGCCGTAATTTTCCAGGAGCCGATGAGTGCGCTCAATCCGGTGTACACGATCGGCTATCAAATCGTGGAGGCGATCCGTCAGCATCAAACGGTGACGGTGGCCGAGGCGCAACAGCAGGCGATCGAGCGACTCCAGGAGGTCAAGCTCGTGGCAGACGAGGCGACGCTACGCGATCAGGTGAGCCACGAACTCGAAGCGCAGGACGGGACGACGAGCAAGCGGGACATTCTCAAGCGGGTGGCGCAAATTAAGCAGGATTGGCTCGATCGCTATCCGCACCAGCTTTCGGGCGGGCAGCTTCAGCGGGTGACGATCGCGATGGCGATTTCGTCGAATCCGACGCTGCTAATTGCCGATGAGCCGACGACGGCGCTGGATGTAACGGTGCAGGCGACCATTTTGAAACTGTTGCGGGAACTGCGCGATCGGCATCAGATGTCGATGATGTTTGTTTCGCACGATCTCGGCGTGATTGCAGAGGTGGCGGACGTGGTGGCGGTGATGTATCGCGGCGAGCTGGTGGAGGTCGGGACGGTCGATCGCATCTTTTCCGCGCCTCAGCATCCGTACACCAAGGGGCTGATCGCCTGCCGTCCGCAGCTCGATCGGCGGATGCGCTGTTTGCCGACGGTGGCGGATTTTATGGAGGTGGTGACGAATGCGGCGGGTGAGTCGGAGATTGTGGAGCGGATGCCGGATGCGTCGGTTTTGGGTGAAGCGTTCGGCGAGTCGATCGCGTCGATCGGTTCAGGTCTTGGGGCGAGCCTGACGGCCAGTGATCGGGGTCGATCAGATCTGGCTCGGATTCGGAGCATTCTCGAAGAGGGCAACGATCCCGAGGCAAGCAACAATTCCGCTGCGATCGACGATCCCGCAGTCAGCAACACGCCCGCAGCGATCGACGTTCAAGTTAACGTTCAAATTAACGGCGAAACAGAAGACGACTCGAATACGGTTGATCCCGGTCTTGAAGTTAAAAAGTCTGACGTGACAAATTCTGAGGTTGAAGATTCTGAGGCTGAAGATTCTGAGGCTGAAGATTCTGAGGCTGAAGATTCTGAGGCTGAAGAACCGATCGACCCGATCTCCGCTGAAACCGAAAGTCCATCGTCCGATCTACCAAGTGCGGATCAACCGGATTCTGATCAAGCTGCGATCGAACGCCTCAGCGCGATCGCCAGCCAGCCCCTAGACACCGACGACGATCGCTTTAACCTCGATAATTTCGATCTCGACGCGCCCGCCGATCGCGCTGACACCGGAACCGTAAAGCTCAATTCCACCTTTGCCGCGCCCATCGATGCCGACGAACCTGGGGCGATCGACGATCCGAAACCCAGCAACACACCGATCACTGACCTCGAAGTCGCGCGACGGTTGGCCTATCTCCAACGACAGCCGCCCCTCCTGGACGTGGAACACCTCAAGGTGGGTTTCCCCCAGCGCGGCCTGTTTGGGCGGGCACGGCGCTACACCATGGCCGTGAACGACGTGTCCTTTCAGGTCTTCCCTGGCGAAACCCTCGGCTTGGTCGGCGAGTCGGGCTGCGGTAAAAGCACCCTGGCGCGAACTCTGATGCGCCTGATCGATCCGCTCGCGGGGAAAATCCGCTTCGAGGATCGCGACATTCTGGCCTTGCAACCCAAAGCGCTGCGATTTTTTCGACGCGACATGCAAACAATTTTTCAAGATCCCGGCAATGCGCTCAATCCGCGTATGAGCGTCGGCGCGGCGATTCTTGAACCGATGCAAATCCATAACTTCGGCGCGAGCAAAAAAGAGCGACTCGATCGCGTGCGCTACTTGCTCGATCGCGTCGATCTCGATGCCAGCGCCGTTAACCGCTACCCCCACGAATTTTCTGGCGGTCAAAAACAGCGCATTTGTATCGCCCGCGCCCTGGCCTTAGAGCCGAAATTTGTGATTTGTGACGAATCGGTCTCGGCACTCGATGTATCGGTGCAAGCGCAGGTGTTGAACTTGCTGAAAGAGCTACAAGAGGAATTCGGCCTGACGTATATTTTCATTTCCCATGATCTCAGCGTGGTGAAATTTATGAGCGATCGAATCATGGTGATGAACCAAGGCCAAATCGAAGAAATTGGCCCCGCTGATCGGGTCTACCGTCATCCCGAACGCGATTACACCCGCAAGCTCATCGCCTCGATTCCGCGCGGTCACACCGTCGATCGAGTCGCGTCCTAGTTTGTAGTTCGTAGGGTGGGCATCGCCCACCAGCACAGGATTCAATTCACGCCGATCGTGGTGGGCAGTGCCCACCCTACTCGATACCGACTATGACAACTGCTCCGAACAAGAAACCGAATCCCATCATCGAGACGATCGTCAACCTGTTTCGGAGCCTATTCCAAAACGAGATCGTTTCGTTCATCCTCAAGCGCATCGGCCAAGCGGCAATCACGATTTTCCTGGCGTCGATGCTCTGCTTTGCGATCGTCCAGCTTGCCCCCGGCAGCTATCTCGACACCCTGGCTCAAGACCCCACCCTCTCGCCCGAAACCCTCGAAACCCTGAAGCAAAACTTCGGTCTCGATCGCCCCGCCTATGAGCAATATTGGCGCTGGCTAACGCGCATCGTCACCCAGGGCGATTTTGGCCGCAGTTTCAAATATCAGCAAGACGTATCGATTCTGTTGCGCGATCGCGTACCTGCAACGCTGCTGCTCTCGCTAATCTCCCTCGTACTCACCTGGGCGATCGCCATCCCGCTCGGCATCCTCAGCGCCGTCAAGCAAAACACGATCGTCGATCGGGTGCTGCAAATCGTCGGTTACACCGGCCAAGGTTTCCCGAGCTTCATCACGGCGCTGATTTTTCTAATCGTGGCGCAGACGCTATCGCCGCTCTTTCCTGTCGGCGATATGACCAGCGTTTTTCACAAGGATTTATCCTGGTTTGGGCGCGTCCTCGATGTGGCATGGCACGCCTTTTTACCGGCGATCGCCCTCAGTATCACCAGCTTTGCCGGACTGCAACGCCTGATGCGCGGCCAAATGCTCGACGTCTTGCGCCAGGATTACGTCCGCACGGCTCGCGCCAAGGGCTTACCGGAAAACCGCGTGATTTACGTCCACGCGCTGCGTAATGCAATTAACCCGCTGATTACACTGCTTGGGTTTGAATTTGCGAGTTTACTTAGTGGGGCGTTTATTGCCGAGTTTTTCTTTAACTGGCCGGGGTTGGGTCGGTTGATTCTTGAAGCGGTACGGGCGCAGGATTTATATCTGGTGATGGCGAGTTTGATGATGGGAGCGGTGATGTTGATTATTGGGAATTTGTTGGCGGATCTGCTGTTGAAGTTTGTTGATCCACGGATTCAGCTCAACGCCGATCGCTGACGATCTAACGATTCTTGATCGCCTATCCCAGAAGTCCGACTTTTTGAAAAAGTCGGACTTCTCACCTCCCCAGTTAATCAATCACGGTTGCGAAGGATTGAGCCGATTGCGTTGCGCTGGCTAGGGTGTCGGTGGGTCGATCGCCCGACGCGATCGCGTTCGACAGTGGCTCAACTCCAGCCATATCCAAGATTTCGGGGATCAAATCCTCGCGGCGAATCGCCATCATGTGAACCCCCTGGCAAATCTCACGAGCCAGACGAACTTGCTCGGCGGCGATTTTCATGCCCTCCCGTAGGGGATCATCCGCGCGATCGAGCCGCTCGATCGTCGCATCGGGAATCTGCACCCCCGGCACAAACTTATTCAGGAAACGCGCATTTTTTGCCGACTTAATCAGGAAAATTCCGGCCAAAACCGGCGCATTTCCCAGGCTCGCCACCTCGTCCATAAATTGCGCCAATACATCAAAATCTGAAATTAATTGACTTTGGAAAAACTGCACGCCGCTCGCCAATTTGCGCTCAAAACGTCGTTTCAGGCCAGATTTACTCTTCGACTGCGGGTCAACCGCTGCACCGGGAAATAGATCCGTAGACCCATCGGTTAACGCCCGATCGTTGATATCAAAACCGCCATTTAGCTTGCCGATCGCCTGAAGCAAACGCACCGACTCGAAATCAAACACCCCCGTCGCCTTCGGATGATCCCCCGCCTTCACCGGATCGCCCGTCAGCGCCAGCACGTTACGAATCCCGAGGGCGTGAGCGCCGAGCAAGTCGGCCTGAATTGCGATTTGGTTGCGATCGCGGCACGCCATCTGCAAAATCGGCTCAATGCCCTGCTGTTGCAGCAAAATCGCCGCCGGAAGCGACGCCATCCGCATCACCGCCCGCGACCCGTCGGTGATGTTCACCGCATGAACGCGATCGCGCAGACCCTCTGCCAGTTCGAGCATGTGGCTCGGATCGCCCCCTTTTGGCGGGGCGATCTCGGCGGTAACGATAAATTGACGATCGCGCACCGCTTGACGCAGGCGGGAGGAAACGCGGTTCATAACGAGTCCAAGGGATAAAAGCAGGTTAACTATCGTAACGGGGAATTTCGGGGGATTTTAGGGTGATCCGGTGATTAAACCGGGGTCGAAAAGCCCATCGCGGTTTTGACCCGATCGAGCGTCACCGTGGCGATCGCCTCGGCCTGTTCACGACCCTGACGCAACACCGAATCGAGATAGGCGCGATCGTCCATTACCGCCGCATATTTTTCCTGGATCGGGCGCAACGCTTCGATCGCCGTTTCCGTCAGCAGCGGTTTAAATTGACCCCAGCCCATATCGGCGCATTCCGCCGCGACGGTCTCTTTTGTTTGCCCTGACAGCAACGTATACAGCGTCAGCAGGTTGTTACACTCTGGCCGATCGGGATTGTCAAACTCCAGCCCACGCGCCGGATCGGTTTTGCATTTTTTGATCTTCTTGGTGATCGCCTCGGGTGAATCCAGCAGCTCAATCCGGCTCAACTCCGACGGGTCCGACTTCGACATCTTGCTCGTCCCATCCGTCAAACTCATCACCCGCGCCCCATCCTTGCGAATCATCGGCTCCGGCATTTTCAGCACCGGCACTTTCTTCTTGCCGAATTTATCGTTCATCCGAATCACCAGATCGCGCGTCAGCTCGATGTGCTGTTTTTGATCTTCGCCAACTGGAACCTTATCGGCGTCATACAGCAAAATATCCGCCGCCATCAACACCGGGTAATCCAGCAGCCCCGTCCCGACGTTCTCGCCCTGCTTAACCGCTTTTTCCTTGAATTGGATCATGCCCTGCAACCAGTTGATCGGCGTAATGCAGTTCAACAGCCAGGTGAGTTCCGCATGGGCGCTGACGTGGGATTGGATGAAAATATTGGAATGCGCGAGATCGATACCACAGGCCAGATAGAGCGCGGCGATCGCGTAGGAATTCTCCGCCAGCACCTTCGGATCGTGCGGCACGGTAATCGCGTGTAAATCCACAACGCAGAAAAAATTATCGTACTGGTCTTGGATCTCGACCCAGTTACGAATCGCACCGAGATAGTTACCGAGGTGGAGGTTGCCGGTCGGTTGTACGCCCGAAAGTACGCGCTGTTTGCCCATAAGGATTGCTAAAAACGGGATCAACGCGATCGGTGTGGCGATCGCGTTGATCTCCCTAAAATTCTTAAGATTTCGACACCCTCCAGTGTGTCACATGACGATCGCGATACACGTTAACTCGACGCTCACGCCCCGGATGAACACGATGGAGCAAGACGTGTCCGAGCAGGCATATCTAACGAGACTCACGCAGAAGTCCGACTTCTAAATGAGCCGTCGCCGTTCTGGTTTTCAGGAAAATGTGAAAAGTCGGACTTCTAACCCGTTTTGTGTAAATCCTATCCAAATAAAAAATTCTTTACTTCGCTGACCCCAATTGAGTAATTACCGACCTAAAATATACGTATAAACACGTACAACACCTCAGCTTTGACGACTTCGACAACGATGCCGAGATCTCCAGATACTGGACAAAATCGACCTCTGAACAAAATCGAATTTGCGTCAATTGCAATTATTGGCAGGAACGTAACAACAAACATCTCGTCTAGCGTCTGGGGTCACGTCATACCCCCAGCACGAACGATCTTTAAGCAATGCAATCTTGTTTCGATTGTTAATATTTCAGTCGTTCGTCTATAATCTGACATCAAACCTGTTTAGGTGTGAGAGAGAACATGCAAAAATCAATGTGGAACCTGCTGCTGGCTAGCCCCGCAGCACTGTTGGTTGGCCTCAGCGCCAACGCAAACGCGACCGAAGCGGTTAAGCCCGCTGTTGAAGTTGAAGCTTCCAAAGAGCTTTCGGTTAATGACTTCATCACAGAAAGCAACCGCCAAGAGCTGAACGGCACAAGTGTCAGCAGCCTCGACCAAGTCACGTCGGTTTCGCAACTGTCTGACGTTCAACCGACGGACTGGGCGTTCCAAGCGCTACAATCCCTCGTCGAGCGCTACGGCTGCATCGCCGGTTACCCTGATGGAACCTTCCGTGGTAACCGTGCGCTGACCCGCTACGAGTTCGCCGCTGGTCTGAACGCTTGCTTGGATCAAATCCTGGCTCAAGTTGGTGGTCCTGGCCTCGCTCCTGGCGACCTCGAAACCATCAAAAAACTGCAAGAAGATTTCGCAGCACAACTCGCATCGCTGCGCGGTCGTGTTGATAGCCTCGAATCGCGTCTCGATACCGTCGAAGCTCAACAATTCTCCACCACCACCAAACTGGTTGGTGAAGTTGCCTTCACGGTGACCGATGCTTGGGGTCTCGGTGATAACTCCTTCGTTGAAGGCGGTGGTGATCTTGACGATAACCAAACGACCTTCTCCGATCGTGTTCGTCTCGACTTCGTGAGCAGCTTCACCGGTGAAGACCAACTGCACACCCGTCTTGATGCAGGTAACACCGGCGGTGTTTCTGGCCTCGAAATGGACGGTTTCGCCCACGGTTTCGACAACGGTAACGATGTCGGTATCGGCTGGTTGGCGTACTACTTCCCGGTTGGCGACAACATCCAAGTCTACGTTTCGCCTTGGGGCGCTCTGTGGCAAGATTTCGCACCGACCATCAGCCCGATGCTCGAAGGTTACACCGGCGCGAACAACACCATCAGCAGCTTTGCTGAATCGAGCCCGATTTACAAAATCGGTACGAACAGCTCCGGTGTTGGTGTGAACGCTGAGTTCGGCGACCTCGTGGCTTCCGTCGGTTACTTTGCTCAAAATGCAGGTAACAGCGCTCCTGGTCAAGGTCTGTTCAACGGACAAGACTCGATCTTGGCTCAGTTGGCCTACCTCGGCGACAGCTTCCAAGCTGCGCTGACCTACAACCGCACCTACATGACCGGTGGTGGTCTCTTCGACTCCGGCATCGGTGGTGTGGGTACGGCTGCGGCTAACGGCCTCGGTGTCTCGGAATCGAACACCTACGGTATTGAATTTGCATTCATGCCGACCGATACGATCGGCGTTAACCTGTTTGGTGGCTACACCGACGCTGACAGCACCACCCTCAATCAAGATGATCTTGAGCTGTGGTTCTACGGCCTTGGTGTTGGCTTGCAAGACTTTGGTGGCGAAGGTAACCTCCTCGGTCTGTTCGCAGGTGCACAACCCTACCTCGGTTCGACGACGGTTGTTGGTAACACCGGCGATGATGTACCCATCCACGTTGAAGCGTTCTACCGCTACGCGCTCAACGACTACATCAACATCACTCCTGGTTTGATCTGGCAAACCGCTCCGGGTGGTGACAACGACAACGAAGATGCACTGGTTGGCGTTCTGCGTACGACCTTCAACTTCTAAGATTCGTTCTTAGTTTGTCGTTCAAAACCTGGCTCAAAGATTTTGGTTAGTATTTAAGAACAAGCTGAGAAAGCTTGTCTGCTTAAACTCTCAAAACTTTGAGTGGCGTAAAGAAAAGCACTCTTCTCCAAATGGAGAAGAGTGCTTTTTGAGTTTGAGGCGTCAAAATAGAGAAACGAGCCAGAGAAGCCACATGAACGAATTGGAGCCTCCTGTGAATTTAGCGAAGTCCGCTTCGGAAACACCTAAAGATCGTTGTGTCACTCCTCCTCTTAGACGAGTAACACGAGAACATCAATCTCTCTCCGGCCTCGTGCATGATTTGATCGTGCGGACGTATAGCGGCGTCCCACTGCGTGAATCGGTGGGGCAGGCGATACAAGAACTGCGAGCCTTACTGAATTGCGATCGCATCCTCATATGGCAGTTTCTTGCTCCGGCCTCGATCGACGATCAAGCTGGAATGATGATGCCTTTTGTGGAAGCAACCGACGAACTTTGGCCTAAGGCCATACCGATTTTCACGGCTTCAATCCAGCGCAATAGCGACAAGCTGTTACATGCTCTCGATTTACATAGCAACGACGCTAAGGTTGCGTGTATTACAGAAGTGACGCCGGTATCCTCTATCTCTCTGCCCCATGTCCAACAGCTCAGTGTGCGTTCACGTGCGGTTGTGCCGCTGTTTATTCGGGTGAATGGGAGTGAGGCCATGCTGCTGTGGGGAGCATTGTCCGCGCATCATTGCCGTTCGCCTCAAGCTTGGTCGGGCGTGGAGCGTCGCTACCTCGAAGAGATTGCCCCGGCGATCGCCCTAGCGATTCAGCAAGTATCGTTTAATAAGCAACTTCGGCGCCAGGATATTGAGTTTAAGCGTCAAGTGCGCGAACAAGCGATTCAGTTTCAGCAAGCGATCGATTATGACGAAACGCTGAAACGCATCACGGATAAAGTGCGCGACAGTCTCGACGAAGAACAGATTGTGCAAAATGCGGTGCGTGAGGTGGCAGTTGCGCTGCAACTGGGGTCCTGTAATGCTGCGATTTACGATCGCGATCGAAGAACTTCGCAAATTTTGTACGAGGAGGCGCTTTTCCTACCAGCGCAAATTTATCGTGAGTCGGATATGTCTGCCTTTCCAGAGCTGTACGATCAGCTTCTCGATAAGCAGTATTTTCAGTTTTGTTCGATGTCTGAGCGAAATGTGGATCGTGAAGACTACGGTCGCAAAGGGCGCGTGGCGATGTTGGCCTGTTCGATGTATGACAATGATGGCGTGATTGGTGATCTATGGGTGGTGCATGAGTCGCACCATGAATTTACAGATCTCGAAATTCGCCTGGTGCGTCAGGTGGCGAATCAATGCGCGATCGCCATTCGTCAAGCACGGCTATACCAATCGTCGCAAGCGCAGGTTGCCGAATTAGAAAAACTCAATCAGCTTAAAGATGACTTTCTCAGTACCGTTTCTCATGAGCTAAAAACGCCGATCTCTAACATGAATATGGCGATTCAGATGTTAGAAATTCAGCTCAAACAGTTTGAGTCCACCGAAGATTCTCGGGTGCGAATTGAACGCTATTTAGGCATTTTAAAAGCAGAGTGCAAACGCGAAGATGAGCTCGTGACCGATTTACTCGATTTACAACGCTTAGAAGATGGCGGCTACTCCTCGGCCATGTCGGTCATTGACCTGGATAAGTGGCTCCAGAAAACGGTGGCGTTTACGCGCAGCCGTCTATTTTCTCGTCGGCAAACGTTAATGATCGAAGAAACGCCGCTGCCGCCACTTATTACCGATCGCGTGATCCTGGATCGCATTATTGTCGAGCTGTTACACAATGCGGGCAAATACAGCGCCGATGGTAGCGAAATTGTCTTGAGTGTCGAAGAAGCGATCGTTCCCAATTCTGAAGCAACCGCTGGATTGCGGCTGTGCGTCACCAATCCGGCGACGATTTCGGCTGAGGAGCTGCCAAAAATCTTTAGCAAGTTTTATCGTATTCCCAATGCTGATCCGTGGAAGCAGGGCGGTACGGGTCTCGGATTAGCATTAGTCGATCGCCTGGTGCGCCAGTTAGGTGGAACGTTGAGCGCAACGAGTAAAGATGGTTTGACGACATTTACGGTTCTCCTTCCGAACCATAAAGATCATTTCGATAGGGAGAATCTCCGGCGCTAATGGCGCTGAGTTGATGTTGCTCATCCTGACCGACCCAGCCGCTAAGGCTTTTCTTGACGGTGGCGCTCGCTCAATTGGAGCAAGACTTCAGCGTGAACGGATTTGGTTAAGGGGTAGAAATAGGCCAAAACTAGCCCGATCGCCAGAATACAAGCCGGAAATGGAGCCACAAGTACGCGCAGCGCCGTCAGTACAGAGTCCGACTGAGCAGGAAGCGTGCTATCGAACCCAAACCGTTCCAGGGCTTGTCCGACCATTGCCAGTCCAAAGGCCAAGCCCAGCTTTTGCAATAACACCATCAGCGAGTAGAAGGTTCCCTCGCGGCGTTCGCCGGTTTGTAATTCGCCTAAATCGGTGACATCCGTGATCATCGACCAGGGAACTAGATAGGCCGTAGCGATGCCAATTCCGGCCAAGGCGCACAGAACGTACATCAAGCCTTGGTGATCGGGCGTAATCATGAACAGTCCGGCCTGAGCGATCGTCCAGAGTCCCGTCCCGAGAAAATAGACCCCGCGTCGGCCGATCGTCTCCCCGAGCTTCGCCCAGAGAAACAGCGCTAGCATCGCCGATCCCTGCACGATGAGCGCCACCGCAAAGTAGGAATCAACGCCCATGTAGTAGGTCACGAAGTAGGGAATCGTGGTCGCTGTGAGCTGAAATGCGAACCAGGAACAGAGGTAAATGCCAATCACGTAGCGAAACGGCACGTTTTTGAGGGCATCGCGGATTTCTTGCCACCAGGAGGTTTGATCTGCCGTGGTGTCGATCGGCGGTAACTCACCGGCGGTTGGGTCGGTGGTTCCCCAGACGCACCAGTAGATCGTCAAAATCGAGGCGATCGCGCTAATTCCACCGAGTAGCGCATATTGCTGGGCGGGCGGCAGATTTTGCTGCGACAAGACGAAACCAAAGGCCAGAGCTGCGAGACTACCACCGATCGAGAATGCAAAGCGAAACCCCGTCAAGCTAGTGCGTTCGTCATAATCCTGGGTCATTTGGGGCGAAAGTGCCGTATAGGGCAGGTTTACCGCCGTAAATGCCGTATTAAAGGCAATACTGACCGCCACGTAGTACCAAAACAGCCCCATCTGATTTTGATCGCTCAAAAAGGGCGGTACGATCCAGTGCAGACAAAACAGCAGGCCGAAGGGAATGGCCGCGCCAATCATCCAGACGTGACGGCGTCCCCATTTTGATCGCGTGCGATCGCTCAACACCCCAATAATCGGATCGTTAAACGCATCCCAAATCTTGCCGATCGCCAACACGCTGCTCGCCAGTCCCGGCTTGAGGTGGGCGACATCCGTGAGAAACACCAGAAACGAAAACACCAGCAGCGTCGCGGTGATCCCCGCCCCCGCATCGCCCGCCCCAAAGGCCAATTTGGTCGCCAAGGACAAGCGAGGCGATCGCGGCGTCCGTGGCGGAGAAGAATGAGTCATATAAATCGCCCTCATGGGACAACGTCGTAATATCAATCAGAGGTGAAACGAAACGATAGAACCGTCTAAATTGAGTTCATATCTTCAATACAGCAGACGTTTTAAGCATTCCAAAATGGAGGCTCACGTACCTTGAGAATTTTCCCTTTTGTGCGTGTTCCCAGCGGGGATCTGTGGTGATGCCCATGGCAACAGCCACTATTCCTGGCCAGTCGTGTGACGGATTATGCCTCTGAGATCACCGTGCTATCCGTCAAAATAACCCGTGCATCTCCACGGGATCGCTGGAGCGACAAGCCGAAAAATGAACGATCGACAAGAGTCAGGAATGCTGTGGGTCGCGATCGCCGAACTTGACGCAATCGGGCGAATTCTCGTGATCCCCTTGCCAATCGTGCCAGACAATCCGACACTAAGCGTAAAGAATTTAAATGTAAAAAATTCGGCAGCCCTGGAGGTTTTCCGGTGAAACGTGTTTTAGGAATCATTCTCGGAGGTGGGGCCGGAACGCGCCTCTATCCGCTGACCAAGCAGCGCGCAAAACCGGCTGTGCCGCTCGCGGGTAAATATCGTCTGATTGATATCCCAGTCAGCAACTGCGTTAATTCGGATATTGAGAAGATCTATATCCTGACCCAGTTCAACTCGACCTCGCTCAATCGCCATATTTCCAGAGCCTATTCGTTCTCAAATATGAGCGACGGCTTTGTCGAAGTCCTCGCCGCCCAACAAACCTCGGATAACCCCGAATGGTTTCAGGGAACGGCAGATGCCGTCCGTCAGTACATTTGGATGCTGAAGGATTGGGATGTGGATGAGTTCATCATCCTGTCGGGTGACCACCTGTACCGCATGGATTACAGCCTGTTCGTGCAGCGCCATCGCGATACCGGAGCCGACATTACGCTATCGGTTGTCCCGATCGATCGCGATCGGGCCGAAGCCTTCGGTTTGATGAAAATCGATGACAGTACCGGTCGTGTCGTCGCCTTCTCTGAGAAACCCAAAGGCGCAGAACTCGACGCCATGATGGTGGATACCACCAGCTTGGGGCTGGATGCAGAACAAGCCAAAGAAAAACCGTTTATCGCCTCAATGGGGATCTACGTTTTCAAAAAAGATGTGTTGATCGACCTGCTTGAGAAAAATCTCGAACAGACCGACTTCGGGAAAGAAATCATTCCTGAAGCCGCGAAAGACTACAACGTTCAGGCGTATCTCTTCGATGATTATTGGGAAGATATCGGAACGATCAAAGCATTCTATGAGGCGAATCTACAGCTAACCCAACAGCCAGCGCCACCGTTCAGCTTTTATGATCACAACGCCCCAATTTACACGCGGGCACGTTATTTGCCGCCGAGTAAATTGCTGGACTGTCAGGTAACAGAGTCGATCGTCGGTGATGGCTGCATCCTCAAGCAATGCCAAATCGAGCATTCTGTCCTCGGCATTCGGACTCGGGTTGAGACGGGTGCGGTCATCCGTGATTCGTTAATCATGGGGTCTGACTTTTACCAAAGCTCCCAGGCTCGCCAAACGAATATCGGCGTTGATAAACCACCGATCGGCATTGGACCCAACTCGATCGTCAGTGGCGCAATCATCGATAAAAATGCGCGGATTGGTCAAAATGTGAAGATCCTCAATAAGGACAATATCGAGGAAGCGAATCGTGAAGACCTTGGCTTCCACATTCGGAGTGGCATTGTGGTTGTGCAGAAGAATGCTGTGATTCCAGATGGTTTCGTGATCTAGTCGCCCCGTCAGCATGGTTAAACATGTTTATGGAAACGGCTAAAAGCTCAGTCTGAGCAATTTCATATCTCGTCGGGCTGTGATCAATCGTCACTAGCCCGTTTTTATTTGCGCGGATTGGCTGTCATGCTTCAGGATGTTCAGGGCAAACCTGCGCCGTCACGACTCCTGAGTCAGGCTTCAGATTGTCATGACTCTACGTGGTTAACGCTGCTCAAAATACCATTTCGATTGAACATTCCAGACTACGATAGGAGTTGTAATTGCAATCTCAAAGTAAGGCTTTATTTACCGTGAGTTCAGCGTCAATGGCGGGGGACGATCGTTAACGATATGGTGTATTTCGGGTGGTGCAATTTAGACTTAGAGAGATCGCGGAGTCGATCCCAGCGTCAATGTAGATAAATCCGAAAGCTGAGTCGCGTTTCTGGTTTTCCAGATTCAGATCGACTTCTTTCGTTTGCTACGTTGACTTTTGCTTCAGATTACTTTGCCATTCGATCGTGATCGACGCTCTACCAACATCTTTAACCAACCTTCGCTTTGCGCTTAGCTGGTCTCTTAGTCTTCCATGAACGATGCTTCAAACCTATCCCAGTCGAAAAAGGGAGTTGTTCTAATTGTTGACGATACCCCTGCGCACCAACTTTTGCTTGGAGATATGCTCGCTAGCGAAGGCTATTCGATCGCGACGGCAAGTGATGGTCTAAGCGCCTTATCTCAGGCGCGATCGATCAATCCAGACTTGATCTTGCTTGATGTCAGTTTGCCGGACATGGATGGATATACGGTGTGTTCCACTCTGAAGTGCCATCCCAGAACGCGAAATATTTCGATCCTGTTTGTGAGCGCCTGCGATCGATCAATCAATCTGGCACAAGCGTTTGAGGTTGGCGGCGTTGATTACATTACAAAGCCCGTAGAGCGCCTTGAACTGCTAGCTCGTGTGCGCCATCAGCTCCAATTTCGTCGCATTCAAGAGCAGCTTATCGATCAGAACTTGCGTTTGCAGCAAGAAATTCGTAGGCGATATCATCTCGAAACGGAGCTAAAGGCAAATCGCGATCGCTGGTATCTGGCGCTTCAGGGGAGTAATGATGGTCTCTGGGATTGGGATATTGCGAATGGATCGATGTATTTCTCCGATCGCTGGCAGGAGATTATCGGCTATGAGCCCGGTATCCTGCCACCGCTCCGACGCAGTTGGCAAGATCGGGTACACCCAGATGACCTGGAGTGGGTACTGGAATTTATTCGCTATCACCTCGAAGGTGTGACGCCGAATTACTATGCTGAGTACCGTTTGCGCGATCGGGCGGATCGATATCGCTGGGTGCTCGATCGTGGTCAAGCCCAGTGGGACGATCATCAAAATCCGGTTCGGATGTCCGGTTCGCTCACTGACGTCACCCTGCGCCACCAATCTGAAGAACAGTTACAGCTACTGTTGGTCACTGGACAAGCCATTGTTCAAGCCGAAGATATTGCACAAACATTTAGCAGTGTACTGACGAAACTGTGTCAAATTGCACAGTGGGATATCGGCGAGGCTTGGACGTTTGATCCCGATAGCGATCAGCTCGTTTATTGCTGGGGATCGTATGATCACGATTTAAATCAACCGCCGACTCTCCTTACATTTGAGGAAGAGCGGCGCAAATTAACATTTCTCCACAATCAGGGTTTGACGGGGCGTGTCTGGGCGCAAAATAGCCCGCTATGGCTCACAAATTTAGACAGTTCCGATCGCCTAATATCCGATCACGCTTTGTTGTTAAAGGCGGGTTTCAAATCGGCCCATGCTCTGCCGATCTACGCTGACGGAAAGATCTTGGCAGTTCTAACATTCTTCTCCTTTGCTCAACGTCCCCGTGACGATCGGGTGATCGATCTGACCCAGGCCGTGGCCTCGCAGCTCTCCTCTTTTATGCTACGCAAGCAGACCGAGCGAGCGTTAACCCAAGCAAACACGGAGCTACAGCGTCTCGCCACCCTGGATGGTTTAACTCAGCTCGCCAACCGGCGCAAATTTGACGAATATATCCATACCGAATGGCGGCGAGCTTTGCGCGACAGTCAGCCCATTTCTCTGCTGTTATGCGATGTCGATCACTTTAAGCGTTATAACGACTGCTACGGCCATCAGGCGGGTGATGCCTGTCTCCGCTACGTCGCCCATGCGCTGGAGGCTCAGGCGCACCGAGTGACGGATTTGGCGGCGCGTTATGGTGGCGAGGAGTTTGCGATTATTTTGCCGAATACGGATCTGGCCGGGGCTTTGGCGGTGGCGGAGCGTGTAGCCGAGGCGGTACGTGAGTTAGCGATTCCCCATGAGGGGTCTTTGGTAAGCGATCACATTACGGTTAGCATCGGTGTGGCCTATACCATCCCGCGTTCTGGGACGTTGCCCACACGTTTAATTGCTCAGGCTGATCACAATCTTTATCGGGCGAAGGCGAAGGGTCGGGACTGTGTGTGTGGTGATGGTGAGGTTAGATTGATGCCGAATGAGTCTAGTAATGATATTTTTTGACGATCGGTGGGCGGGTCTGA
Organism: uncultured Geitlerinema sp.; assembly: GCA_964518905.1. Classification (GTDB taxonomy): domain Bacteria; phylum Cyanobacteriota; class Cyanobacteriia; order Cyanobacteriales; family Geitlerinemataceae; genus RDYZ01. The sequence goes on from CAZFJL010000017.1 coordinate 73,095, forward strand.
GTTTTGGGCGGGTCTGAGTTCTGGGCGGGTCTGAGTTTGTGGTCTGAAATCTGCGTTCTTTAGGATCAAGTCTATGCAAAACCGGGTTTCAGACCCGGTGGCTAGCATGATAGATCTGCGGCGTTTGCAAGCGTTGAAAGGTGGAAGGATCATTGAGTTTTAACGTTCAAACAGTTCTAATCCCTCTTTTGTCACTCTTCAAAAAGAACGGCTAAAACCCTGTATTCTTTCGTTCTCATTCTCATGTAGAAAATGGCTGAGGTAACGCAAACTCGTTATTAAACGGGAAAGTGACACAAGACGAATAAAACGCGATCGTAAACTGGAAGAACACCCCAGACAAAACCGCCATGACTAGATTTAGCCTGATAGACAGTTGGTGAACAATCACGAGAATTCTCGGCACAGTCAATAGTTCCGCGCCTGTAAGCGGATTAATTTTACCTGGCAAAAATCAACGATCGACACACGTTCAGATCAGAAATTTTCGTAAAGAAATGACCAAGACATTTTCAGTTACCAAAGAACTGATTCAGAATGGGATCAAGCGATCAACGCCCATCGCAGGTGTCCGATCTTCGACATATGCTTGTACTAGACGTAACCTGTACGCATAACAGCGATCGAGACAACTCGCCCGCGATCCCTCCAGATCTCGCAAGAACCTTTAATTGACGGAAGACGTATGAGCAGCCTCACTCAAGATTTATCGACGGTTGACACCAACCACAGCCTTTCCGCCCCACCCCAATCCGAGGTCGGCCTCTCAGACGATCGGCCTTGGGGCTCCTACACTGTGCTTGAAGTTGGCCCGAACTACAAAATCAAGCGCATCGAGGTTAAACCAGGTCACCGCCTTAGCCTGCAAATGCACCACCACCGTAGTGAGCATTGGATCGTCGTCTCCGGTACGGCTAAAGTCACCTGTGATGATACCGAAAAAATTATCTACACCAACCAATCCACCTACGTTCCCCAAGGAACCCGCCACCGCCTCGAAAATCCTGGTGTCATTCCCCTGATGCTGATCGAGGTGCAAAATGGCGAATATCTGGGCGAAGACGACATTGTCCGCTATCAGGACGACTATGCCCGCGCGAATGACTAGACTCGACTGAAGATCGGTTCGGAAATCTGTTCCCCATAGTTTACCGATCGCACCCCAGATAAAACGACTAAGATTTGGAGCGGAAGAAGTGCAATAATCTGCGCCTCTTCCGCTTTCTGTTTCGCGGTATTGGCTGCAAATTTCACCGACCGTCCGCCCCCTTGTGAACCTCGATCGCCCCCGGCTCTACTCGCTCTATGACTAGCAGTTTGCTCAGTACCCTTACGAAAACCAGCCTCGGACGCTGGACTAGTCGCGCGATCGCGGCCTTCTTCCTGGGCGGCCAAGCCCTCATCCACCTCTTCTCCGGCAAAATTCACCGCCGTAACACCGTCGAACAAATGCTCGCCGTCGGCCCGAGTTCCTTCGGTATTAACGTCCTGACTGCCGCCTTTGTCGGGATGGTGTTTACGATCCAAGTCGCGCGGGAATTTCTCAATTTTGGGGCAGAATCTGCCGTCGGTGGCGTGCTGGCGGTGGCGCTGGCTCGCGAGCTGTCGCCGGTGCTCACGGCGGTGGTGATCGCGGGGCGGATTGGCGCGGCGTTTGCAGCGGAGATCGGCACGATGGAGGTCAGCGAGCAAATCGACGCGCTGTATATTTTGCGCACCGACCCGATCGACTATCTCGTCGTGCCGCGTGTCCTGGCCTGCTGCATTATGGTTCCGTTGCTGACGCTGTTTTCCCTCGTGATTGGCTTGGCGGGCGGTTTACTGGTCGCGACCTCGCAATACGATATTTCTCAAACAGTGTTTCTCAGTTCAACCCAAAACTTTTTGGGAGTTTGGGATTTGATTAACGCAATGATCAAAGGGGCAATTTTTGGGGGACTAATCGCCATTATTGGCTGTAGTTGGGGGCTAACGACGACGGGCGGTGCGAAAGGCGTGGGGGAATCGACCACGACGGCGGTGGTTACGTCACTGATGGCGATTTTTATCTCGAATTTTTTCCTGTCCTGGATTATGTTTCAGGGCTTGGGCAACGCAGCGAAAGGGTTATAGAATCATTTGTCGCGGTTCGGATTTTGACCGATCGCGCCTGACCATAACGCATCCCCATCCGGCCCAATTTCCCTAACTTTGCCCGTGCTTGCGACCCAACTCCTCGCCGCTGAACCGAGTGCCGATTACGCCACAGCGCACACGCCGTTTATTGAGGTGCTGGTGGATTGTCCTGGGGTAGAGAAGCTGTTTGTCTATGGGATTCCGGAGGATCTAGAGGTTGAGGTCGGCGATATTTTGTCTGTGCCATTTGGGGCGCAGCAGGTGGGCGCGATCGTGGTGCGGTTCGTGACGGAGGCAGGGCTAGAGGTGGATCGATCGCGAGTCAAGGCGATCGAGGATGTGATCACGCGCGGCCTGTTTCCCCGTACCTATTGGCAACTGATCGATCGCGTGGCGACCTACTACTGTGCGCCCTTGATGCAAACGATCCGCGCGGCACTACCGCCGGGATTGCTGCAAAAATCCCAGCGACGTTTACGGCTCAATCGCGATCGGCTGCCATCCGGCGCGATCACAACAGAGTTTGTCAGTCAGCCCGAGCGACAAATTTTGCACCTGTTCGAGACGGGCAAAAGCGATAGTTATACCGATCGCTATCTCCGGCAAAAGGTACGTGGCGCGGGCAAGGCGATCCGTAAACTGCGGCAGCGGGGCTGGCTCGATAGCTATCTCGAAGCACCGAAAGCCAATCGCCCCCAGTCCAAACTCGCCGTAGTGCTAACGGGGGGCGATCGCAGCGAGCTAACATCGCGCCAACAGGAATTACTCACCATCCTCGAACGCCGTGGCGGTGAGCTGTGGCTGACCGATTTTTTGCAGCAGGCGCGGGCGAGCCGAAGCACGGTGAACAAGCTAGAGGCGGCGGGCTGTGTAACGATCGCCGATCGCGAGTTTCTGCGCCAAGAATCCAGCCCGATCCCCCAGCGTGACACAGCCAAACCGCTGACCCCGGATCAAGCCGCCGCCCTCGATCGTCTCACCGTTGCCCGTGGCTTCCAATCGTTCCTACTCCACGGCGTCACCGGCTCCGGTAAAACCGAGGTGTATTTACAGATGATCGCGCCGGTGATCGATCGCGGCCAATCCGCCCTCGTCCTCGTGCCAGAAATCGGCCTGACGCCGCAGTTAACCGATCGATTTCGCGCCCGCTTTGGCGATCGCGTCCGGGTCTACCACAGCGGCCTATCCTCGGGCGAACGCTTCGATACCTGGCGGCAAATGCTGGCGGGCGAGCCGCAGGTGGTCATCGGCACGCGATCGGCAGTGTTTGCGCCATTGCTCAACCTGGGCGCGATTATTCTCGACGAAGAACACGACAGTAGTTTTAAGCAAGATCAGCCCGCGCCGACTTACCATGCCCGCACCGTCGCGACCTGGCGAGCCGAGCTAGAACACTGCCCGATCGTCCTCGGATCGGCGACACCATCGCTGGAAACCTGGCTTAATCATGCGGATGATGTTACTGCATCGCCAAAACGAAGCGATTTAAGCGATCTAAGCCAGCAACATCACGCACCATCATCGCGAAGTGCCACGTATCTATCGATGCCCCGACGTGTGCGCGATCGTCCCATGCCCACGGTGCGCGTCGTCGATCTGCGTAACGAACTCCAGCTCGGCAATCGCTCCATTTTCAGCCGTCCTCTACAAAACGCCCTACGCGACCTCAAAACCACCGGTAAACAGGGCATTTTATTTATCCATCGGCGCGGCCATAGCTCCTTCGTTTCCTGTCGAAGCTGCGGCGAGGTGATGGACTGCCCCCGCTGTGACGTGTCGCTGTCCTACCACCACACCCACGATCAGGCGACGCCGACCCTCTGCTGTCACTACTGCAACCACCAGCAAATCCAGCCCCCCAACTGCCCCACCTGCGGATCGCCCTACCTCAAATTTTTCGGCAGCGGAACCCAGCGCGTGATTCGCGAACTCGATCGGCTCTTTCCCGATCTGCGATCGATCCGCTTCGATAGCGACACGACGCGACGAAAAGGAGCACACCGAGCCGCGATCGCGCGGTTTGCAGCAGGCGAAGCGGATGTGCTGGTCGGGACGCAAATGTTAACAAAGGGTCTGGATCTGCCGTCAGTGAGTTTGGTCGGCATTGTGGCAGCAGACGGACTGCTCGGAATGGCGCACTATTGGGCAGCGGAACGAGCATTCCAGACTTTAACCCAGGTGGCGGGACGAGCGGGGCGGGGCGACGATCGCGGTCAGGCGATTTTGCAAACCTATCAACCGGAACATCCCGTCGTTCGCGCGGCGATGAAGCACGATTATTTCGCCTTTTTGCCCGACGAATTGGCAACGCGGCTAGAGCTGGGCTATCCCCCCTTTGGACGGTTGGCGATCGTGCGTGTTAGCGGGGTCGATGGCGCGGCGGTGCAAGCCTGTATTGAGCGGTTGGCAAACGTTTTGGCCGATGATTTTGGCATTACGCGCACGTCGGAAATTGTCGGTGTTCCGATCGCGTCAGCACCCAATTCTAGCGATCAATCTACCGTGGAATTGCTCGGTCCATCACCGGCTCCGATCGAGCGTATTGCCGATCGGTTTCGCTGGCAAATTTTGCTGAAATTTCCCCGTGAGGCGACGATTTCGATCAACCTCGATCGGCTCCGATCGATCGCGCCCAGCTCTGTTAGCGTCGAACTCGATATTGATCCGCTGCAATTGGGCTAAGTATAAACACAGAAGTTAGAGCTGAATTGAATTATTTTGATCAGATTTAGTCTTCGCCATATCATTCAATTTCGGTCTGAATTAGTCAGCAAATAATTACCCTTATCGCAGTAATACGTCTAGATCAAAGTCTAGAACATTAGAGTGTAGAACGAATCACATTATCTTAGTGATCTGACTCGTTCTGCACCACCATTTTAAGCTCGCAACTCTTGCAACTGAGGCAAAGCCCTATGATGTTTTCTGCCATGAAGCGATCGCTCTCCTATCCGCTCTCTCGACCCTAAGTATCGCCGCCCAGGGTTATTTCATTCTTGACAAACGCAAGTTTCACAGATGCAACAAGCCTGCATTGACCCGGTCTGTTGAACTTGCCTCTTTACCCAACGCCCGCCGATCGCGATACTGGTTAAAGGCATCCGCCACCCCCTTCACCCAACCAGGCCATGTACGATACCGCGATCGACCTCGAATCTGCCGTCGAATTCGCCGAGAACCCCGAGCCGCGCTGCCCCTGCGTCCTGCTGCTCGATACCTCCGGCTCGATGTCCGGCGCACCGATCGCCGCCCTCAATGAAGGCTTGGCGGCCTTTCGCGACGCCCTCGACTCCGACGACCTCGCCCGTAAGCGCGTCGAGATCGCCACCATTACCTTCGATAGCCACGTCAAGATTGTCCAAGATTTCATCACCGCTGATCGCTTTGAAGCGCCCATTCTCACCGCTCAAGGCTTAACCAGTATCGGTACAGCGGCGACGGCGGCACTGGAAGCGATCGCCGATCGTAAGCAGCAATATCGCAACAGCGGCATTTCCTATTACCGCCCTTGGATTTTCCTGATTACCGACGGCGAATCCCAAGGCGAAACGCCGGAAATTGTCGCCGAGGCCACCCGGCAAATTCGCGCCGAAGAAGAAGCCAAACGGGTCGCGTTTTTTGCCGTTGGTGTGGAAAATGCCAACATGGACACGCTGTCGAAAATGGTGGTTCGCGCCCCGCTCAAGCTCAAGGGCTTGCAGTTTCGCGAAATGTTCCTCTGGCTTTCGACCAGTATGCAGCGGGTCTCGCACTCGCAGCCGGAAGACCAAGTGCCGCTGCCGCCGCCCGGTTGGGGAGCGGTGTAATGTCTGGCAACTCGCACACTTGGAAAATCGCGGCGGCGTCGATCTGCGGTACGAGCCATCAACGCCACGGCGTACCCTGCCAAGATGCCCACGCTTGGGAAGTGCTGCCGTCGGGAGCGATCGTGGTGGCGGTGGCGGATGGAGCCGGGTCGGCGGTGCATAGCGATCGCGGCTCGTCGATCGCGGTCAAAGCCGCGATGGAGTTTCTGCGCGATCAGGCCGATGATCTGCTGGCATTATTGCATCACCATCCTGATGGCAATGGTGAACCGTTCGAGCTGGATGAATCGATCGAAGAGACCGATCACGATCCACAACCAACGCCAACTTCACCGCTACAAACCCATGCTCAGGCGCTGCTAGATCATGTGTTGCAGGCGATCGAGCGAGAAGCAGAACAGGAAAATTGGTTGATCGCCGATTTGGCAACGACGCTGGTGGCCGTGATTGCCGACGATCGCACGGCGATCGCCATCCAAGTCGGCGACGGCGCGGCGATCGTCAACGATACCGCCGATCAGGCGATCGCCTTGACCGTCCCGAGTAACGGCGAATACGCCAACGAAACCACCTTCGTCACCTCTCAAGCCGCACGGGACAACCTCCAAATTTCCACCTGGCAGGGCGAACTCACTCATCTTGCCGTGATGACCGACGGTCTACAACGACTCGCTCTCAGCTTTCCCCAAGCCGTACCGCATCAGCCATTCTTTCGCCCCTTATTTCAATTTGTCGCCCAAACGGCAGATCTCGACCTCGCTTGCTCCAAGCTGGAAAACTTCCTCGCATCACCGCGCGTCACCGATCGCACCGATGACGACCTCACCCTATTCCTGGCTCATCGATCGCAACCGATAGACTAGGAGTACTCCAAGAAAATGTTCGTTCTAGAATAAAGTAGAGAGAGGAAGGAAACAC
>CAZFJL010000018.1:0-29066 GCA_964518905.1 uncultured Geitlerinema sp.
CTCTCTTCTCCTACGCTAGCATCTGTCAACCCCTACACCTGAACAGTTACCTTTTTGTAGCGTCATCACGTGCCTGGGAGCCATATAAAATAAGGGACTCAAGCGTGTCTTGATAATGATTAATTAAATCTTGTTTTACTCTATTTAGAATTGCTTGAAGCTTGGGATTTTGCATGAAATAGTCCTGACAATAATTCTTCGTGTACTTAGTGTACGGCGTAGGGTGGGCATCGCCCACCGTCAGGACAATTTCCCCGAATCATTGATCGTGGTGGGCAGTGCCCACCCTACGATTAAAACTACGATTAAAATCGCATTTGAAACTCGATCGAGCCGCGATCTTCACCATTGAAATCCGTCGAACCGCGCAAAATCACATCATCACTAATCCGATACCGCGCCCCAAACCGCACACTATCATCCCGATCGAGGATCACCTGAAACGAAGTCGAAAGCCGATCGGTTAACCGTATCCCCACCTCCGCGCCCAGCCCCAACGACGACGTACGCGGATCAAACGCCGGGAACAGGCGAAAATCGCGTAACCCCAAAGCTCGACTGACGATCGCCTGAATTTGCGTTAACAGTGCCGAACTGGCGATCGCCACCGTCCCGCCGCCCTCGGTGTTTTCCGAAACACCACCACCAATCAGCGAATATAACTCTAGCTGGGGACGCGCCGGTGTACTGCTCAACTCCAGCCGATCGAACAGTTGACTCGCCCGCCCTTGCACCGTTGCCGAAATCCGAATCGTCTCGACCCCGCCGCGCTCAAGTGCCGTATCCTGCAACTCCCGCGATCGTGTCACATCGGACGCATCTAAATTGCTGACAATGCGATTACGGGTCGTCTGGGTGACCGACGCGCCCATGATCACATCGAGAATCGGATCGCGACCGTATTGGGGATCAAAGATAGCGGTGTTAAACCGGCTTTGATCGAGCGTAAAGGCAGTCGTAAACAGGTTGACGCGACCGTCGCGCAGGAAAATTTTACCGGCGGGGGAGGGATTGTCCAGCAGGCCGCGCACGGTCAGGAGACCATCGGCGAGAAAGTCGAGGGTCGGCGGGCTAACAAGGCGAATGTTGTTATCAAGACGGATTTTGAGATCGTCGTAGCGGATCACGGGCGTGGAGCCGATCGGGTCTACAGCCGGAGCCGGAGCATCAGGGTCAGGCAGAAACACCAGTCCGTCAGTTAGGGTCAAATAGCCGCCAATACTGGGCAACAGCGCCGAACCGGTGATGTCGATTCGCCCGTCGATACCACCGCTATAGATACGCTTGAGATTGAGGGCAACGCGATCGAGTACCACCGTTAAGCGGCTATCTTCCGCGAAGGGATTGAACAGCGACAGGTTGCCCGTAGCTTTGACGGCTCCTTGCTCAAAGTTGCCGATCAGATCGGTTACGGTGATGCGATCGCCATTGAGATCGATCGTGCCGCGTACGTCGGTCAGCGGTTCGGGAAGCTGCGGCGACTGAAGGATTGCACCGTCAAATATTGCTGTCCCGAGGGTGCGCTCTACAGTGTAAATCCCATTCTGACGCCGACCATCTAGCGTAATATTCGCTTCCCCGCGACCACCCAGCCAGCCGACACTATCGGTCAGCGCGTTCAGAAAGGCCATACCGTCATCGCGCGTTGCGAGGGTAACGGAAAAGCGATCGTCGGGGTCGAGTTGGGTCGCGCCAGGGAGGGCAAACGGTGATGTACCGCGTACAGTGACGGCGGTGTTGTTCACAGGGCGCGAGGGGTCGGGCGCGATCGGAGGAGGCTCGATCGCGTCCGGTTCGGCTGAGTTAGGCGATTCGGGCGACTCGGTTAATTCGGGTAATTCGGGTGCAGCGTCCACCGTCTCCAGACCCGCCGTCAGTAAATTTCCACCAAAGCGTATCCGGCCATTTTCATAGAAAAAACCGCCCTGTTCCAGCTCGATCGGTTTACCGTTGAGCCGTCCATCGTCCAGATGCAATGTGCCGCGTAAACGCGGATCGGCCTGAGTTCCCGCCAGAGTTGCCGCAATATCGAGCAGGCCAACGGTGCGGAACTGGTCGGGTAGTTTTGCCACTTCGCCCACGAACGCAAGCGGTAGGCCAGTTAGTTCTAGATTGGCAGATTGCAGATCGGGGGACACGATGCCGTTCAGGTCGAGCCGTGTCAGGGTATTGGGTTCGAGGTTGGCGGTTATCCAGGAGGGATCAAACTCCAGGTGACGATCGCGGTAGCGTCCGACCAGTTGCACTTCGGGGATAGCATAGGGTGACCACTGCCAATCCTCACCGCGAGCCGCAAACTCAATCAGCGGATTGGACACCGTGCCACCGAGATCCAGCTCGGCGTTAAACCGGCCTTCGAGGTCGCGTAGCTCCGGCACGATCGCCCGCCCGATCGTGCGTTTTTCGCGCTGTTCGCGCAGTAGATCAATTTCGACCAAGCGCCGAATGCTGTTGAGCAGCGATCGCGCTGGATCACCGACGGCCACAGCGTCTAAATCTTCGATCGAACCTAACTCGATCGGCGCAAAGCCGCGTGAAATATCCTCAATTTCCGACCATTGAAACAGCCCTAACAAATCTTGCAAATCTCCATCAACCACACTCACCTTGAGGCCAATTTGCGGATCATCAACCAGGTTCACCCCGCCGTCAAATTGATAGCGGGTCTCGCCACGAATCACCGCTAGCTCATCCACGCCAAACCGCCGATCGCGCCACGACACCGCCCCGCTGATCGCGTCCGCCGTCACCGATCCCCACTGGGGTTCGAGCCAGTTAATCTGACCGGCAAATGATCCCGCCGTGGGGTTCACCTGACCGTCAAATCCGAGCAAGCCTTCGATGCGACCCATCTCCGGAACAGGCTGCAATCCCAACCAGGCTAGCGGAAACTGATCGGCGGTGAAATCGCAGCGATCGGCACTGGGACAGCGACCCGCCGCCCGTAGGTCGCCCAGTTGTGCCTCGAACAGTCGGGGCATGAAGTCGCGCGAAAGCTGCATGACGACGCGATCGATGGCGTTGGGATTCTCGGGTGGATTTTCGGGGTCGATCGGTTCGATCAGGGCGATCGACAAGTCGTCGGCCACGTCTGCCGCATTGAACTGGGGCAGGTCGCCGTACCGCGCAGCCACTAGCGGAAACGCCGTTGTGCCGTCGGTGGTCGGCAAAGCACCGCGTACGATTTGGCCGACCAGTCGATCGCTAATCATTTCGCCATTCAACGTCAAATTTTCAAGCTGAAGGCCACTCGTTTCCAGGTTGATATTGCTCGGAATTGCACCATTCCAGCCACCGGTTAAGGCGAGGTTAGCGGCAATTTGTCCCCCAATATTCGGGCGAGCGGTGTTATTCGTGAAGGCTGCGATCGCCTGATTTGATAACAGTGTGTCTAACTCCTGAGGCGGGATGATGACACCGGCTTGCCATTGATCGCGATCGAGGTTGAGATCGACGGCGATACCACCGGTGGGATTACCGTCTGCATCGCGATCGCTTGTGGGCAACGCAGCCACGACGCGACCCACGATCGCGCTAGGCGAAAAATCAAAGATTGATCCTGAGAGTTGGGAAGGGGTCGCCGTACTGGTCGCGAGGGGAAACTGATCGCGCCACGGGTCGGGAACCGGCAGCGCAAATTGGGCGAGATCCACCGTCCAGCCCGCATCGCGCACCGCAATTGTCCCCTGCATTCCGCCATTGTCCGCCGCGATCGCAAAGGCTCCCTGGGCGACGATAGTGGCGAGGTCAAAGGCGGTTGTCCCGGCGAGATTGAGCTGAGGCGAGCTGAGGCGGGGCGAGGTGAGCGGCAGATTGGCGGGTAACAGCTTGGCGATACCAACGTTCTGGATGCCTAACTGACTTTGCCAGCGATCGCCATTTAACGTCACATTTCCTGCCACGATGCCACCCTCAACCGGCAATTGGCCGCTACCGCCGATTTGTGTCGGGATTAATTGCAAACCCGACGTTATCCCCGCCGCGACCACCGTACCGGTCAGTCCGCCAATGTTGAGCCGTGAGATTGGATCAGAGAGCGTTACAAACGAGGCGATCGGTACGTTCTCAAGCTGAGATTCGACGCGCCATTGACCATTACCGAGCTGTGCGCCGAACTGGATCGGCTGACCGTTAACGCTGGTGGCGCCGATGCCCTGGAGCGCAATTTTGCCGAGATCTGGCGCTGAGAACACATCGAGCAGACCCGCGACCTGGGCGCGACCGCTGAACGCACCAAGATTCACCGTCGGCGTCAGAGCTGGATCAAGGGCGATATTATTCACCGCGATTTCGCCTTGCCAACGATCGCCGCGAATCCTGCCGACAATCTGCCCGAGTCCCTCGCCGATCTGGATTTGTGGAATCGCGATGCCGATCGTGTCGTTTTGCAGTGTCACCCGACCGCGTGCGCTGACACGATCAATCGGCAACGACGCACCGTAGTCAAAGGCGATCGCGTCGGCGTTAATATCCACCATCGCGAATTCGGTCAGGGCTTGCAGCGGTGTCGTTTCATCCGGGGGTAACTGCACCTTAACCGCCGCTTGGATCTGACCACCGCTGGCGGGAACCAGATTGAGCTGTTCCAGGATAAATTCACCCGTCCCGAAGGAAAAACCGAAACGTCCATCGAGATCGCTGACCGCGAGGCGATCGATCTCCAGCGGCGATAGATTCGTCACTTGACCGACCAGTAGCGGCTGATCCAAGGGCCCCCGCAAAATAAGCTGTGCGCCGATTTCGCCCGACCCATCGATCGCAAAATCCGGGACGATCGCCTGTCGCGCCACACGCCAGTCCACCGGTGGAACCAGGATCGGCAGCTCGTAACCCCGTTGTAGATCAATCAGGCCGCGCTCAATTTTGACCGGCAGCGGGCCGTACTGCCCGATCGCATCTTCAAAGGCGATTTGCCGCTCTTTAAACGCAAGATTGGTTTTCTCAATAAAAATCGGCTGCGGCGCACCGTCCAGCGCCACCAAAACATCGGTTCCCCGCGCCGTGCCAGACATCAGCGGAATTTCGCTGAGATTATTGGCATCCAGCGCAATTCTGAGATTCGTAAACAGCCGACCGCCGTACAGCTCAAACGGGAGCGGTAGAGCCGTGGTCAAGGCTTCGCTGGCCACATTTTGCGCCGCAACGGTCAGCAAAATCGCACCACTTTCGGTTTGCACTTCGCCCTGTACATCGAGACGTCCAAATTTGCCGTTTTTACCGACGGTCTCGAAGGCCACGCGCTGCCCTTCGTCCTCGATCGTCACCTGTCCCTCAACGTCGAACAGCCGCACAGAGGTGGGCGGCGCGGGCAGGGTGTCGATCGCGGGTAGCTCGATCGTATTCGGAGCCTGGACAATCTCAACGTCGGGCGACTCACCATCTTGCGGCGGATCGTCGGTCTCGCCTGCTGATGCTTCGCCCGCTGCTGAGGGGGTGGCGGGTGGGGCGGTTTCGTCCGTTTCGGCGGGTGCTGAGTTGGCTGAGTTTGAGCTTGGGCTTGAGTTTGAGTTTGGGTTTAGGCTTGAGTTTGAGTTTGAGCTTGGGCTTAAGTCCAAACCTAAACCCAGATCCACTAAGTCCTCGGGGTTCAGTTGACCCAGTTCAGACAGATTGGTGGGGTCTGTTTGAGTCGGCGCAGCGGGATCTGGCGTTGTCAGGTCTGGAATCGCCCGATTTGAGTCTGAGTTTGGATTGACCTGATTCGGAGTTGTCGAATTAGACGTCGAATTAGAATCGGCAGGATTTGCGGGGCTGGAAGGATTTGCGGGACTGGCAGGATTGATAGAATCAGCGCGATCGGGACTGGTGAGATTGAGCGGTTCAGAAGCGGGAGCGCCTGGGTTTGTGCCTGGGTTTGTGCCTGATTTGGACAAATCTGTCGCTGGCGTGGACGTGGGAAACGGCACAAGGCTAACTTTGCCGCCCTCGATCGCCAACGTATCGAGCTGAACCTTAAACCCGTCCGAGGGTTTGCTATCGAGCTTGATATCGAGCCATTGACCGCTTTCGGCTTGGATCAGCGTCACCGTCGGCTCTTCCAGCGTCACGGTCAAATCCAGCTCACCGCCGATCGCCTGAAACGGGTTGAAATTCGCCGTCACCGCTGGAATTTGGGCAAAACTACGATCGCTCGCCGTCGCCGGTAGCTCGCTCGCATCAAAACTCACCGACGTTAGGCCAAACCCGCTCACCGCACCGATTTCCACCGGACGATCGAACAGCGTCGTTAGCGATCGTTCCACCAGGGGCGACAACTTCGTTTTAACCAAATAGGTCGCCACACCCGCTGTCCCCGCCGCGACGATCGCGATCGTCGCCCCCGCAATCATCAGCCATTTCGGCAGGCGCAACGATTCGGGAGAACGTTCAGGGGGCTGAGGTGACGGTTCAGGGGTCGGTTCAGGCGGTGACGGAGGCATCGCGTCGGTCATCTAACAAAACAGCAGGACAGGGCTACGAAAATATGGGACAGAAGGAACGGTTTCGCTGCGGAGGGCTCGCGTCAGATCAGCATTCAAAGGATATCAAGTTCGCGATCGTCATGCGCGATCGATCGAGAGTGCCAAGAGTGCGGATATCACGTTGTAGAGTAGACACGTCGGACTGAGAGATTTTGGGCTTAAGGGAGAAAGACGAGCCATGCGCGTGTTTGTTCTACTGTTTAACGCAGGCACTGATAATGAAGGAATCCATACGATTCGGCTCGTGGGTAGCGACGGACGCGAACATAACATTGTCATGATGTTTGAGTCGGCGGAAGATGCCGAGCGTTACGCCATGCTACTCGAAGCGCAGGATTTTCACGTCCCCACGGTGGAAGAATTATTGGCGGAGGAAATCGAAGAGTTTTGCGCGACGGCGAACTATGAAGCCAAACTGATCCCGATCGGCTTTGTGCCGCAGTCCGACGAAGAGCGCATTTTTCTCTCGCCCCCAATCACTAATACGGAGAAGCCGGACTGGTCTGAAGACGATGATGATCACGCGGACGATCGCGCGGCTTCAGCGCCCGAAGAAGACGAGACGATGGTATCGAGCGAGCTTGATGATATTCGCCGCCGCCTAGAGGGATTGTTATAAACCCGTGGACGGATTTCTTAATCTTTACAAGCCCAGCGGCTGGACATCCCATGATTGCGTGGCCAAGGTGCGACGCATTCTCGGACAAAAAAAAGTCGGCCACGGTGGGACGCTCGACCCCATGGCGACGGGCGTTTTACCGATCGCCCTCGGACGCGCCACCCGCCTAATTCAGTATCTCCCCGGCGACAAAGCCTATACCGCTACGGTGCGTTTCGGCCTGACCACCACCACCGACGACATCGAAGGCGAGACCATCACCACCCAATCGACCGCAACGCTCACCCGTGACGCTGCGATCGCCGTGATCGCACCCTTCATCGGCACAATCCAGCAAATCCCGCCGAAATACAGCGCCATCCAGGTAGACGGTCAGCGGCTCTACGATCTGGCACGATCGGGAGTTGATGTAGACGTGCCGGTGCGGACGGTGACGGTGACGGCGATCGAGGTTGGCGACTGGCGCGACGGCGATCAGCCCGAGTTAGATCTGACGATCGCCTGTGGTGCGGGGACGTATATCCGGGCGATCGCCCGTGATCTGGGCGAAGCGGTCGGCACGGGCGCGACGCTCTCGAAGCTCGAACGCATTCGCAGTAGCGGCCTGGATTTAGACTCAAGCATCACGCTAGAGCATCTCGCAGCGTTGATGCAGTCGGATTCAGAAACATTCACGCCGATTTCGCCGAATCTGGCGCTGGCGGGGTTACCGATGATTGCGATCGAGGGCGAAACTGCCCAGCGGTGGCGGTTGGGTCAGACGGTCGCGATCGATCCGGCGATGTTGCCGTCAGCGGATGATCTGGGACTCGGCGAGGCGATCGCGAATTCTGTGGAGAGCGATCGGGACAAAAACGACGAAAACACCGTCGAAATTATGGTGCGCGTTTGCGATTCGGCGGGGGCTTTTCTCGGGATTGCTCGTGTGATGCGGTCAGAAACGTCAGAGGTGCGGCTCCGTCCGAAGATGGTTTATCTTCCGGCTTAATCGCTGATCGTGATATAGCAAAAAACGATTTGGTTAGGACGTATGAAAAAGCTGAGAGCACTGAGCGGAGTCGAAGTGCGGTTTTCGGCTTAAACAAGAGCGTCCTAATACGATCGGTTTCTGCTATACGAAATCGCGATCGGCGATCCAATCTCGTTATTCTGGGAGGTATTCCGCATCGAAAATTTCTTCCAGGCTGAACGGATTGAACGGAGGAAATGCCGAGCGCGGCAAGCCAGTTTCATCAGCGGCCAGTTTGAGCGCTTTCGCGTAGCAAACCTCTAAGTTCTCGACAGCATACGGTTTAAGACTGGGGCTGTCTTCGATCGCGCTCTGTAGCCGATCGCGATGTTCGCGCAGGGTCGATCGCCAACTGTTTGATCGCTTCTCCGGCTGACAGGCATATTTCAGGAGATGCATCAGGACAATCTTGAGATTGCTGCGCAATGCCTGTTTTTGGCTACGTCCCATATCTTCGATTTCTTCAATCAGATTTTCGAGGTCGAGATCTCGAAAATTACCCGCACGCAAATCGGCAACGGCGCGATCGATCCACAGGAGGTAATCGCGATCGTAAAGAGATTGGGTGGCGGTGAGTTTTTGCATGATCTCGACCCGTGAAATTGATTTTTGCGCGGTTAAGACGGCAAGGTTGCCTGGATGTGCAGCCTTGCAACATCTCCCTTATTTTTACATTGCCGCCATTACCTTCGCTTTCAAAAACTCCGCCACCTCCTCGATCGCCACTTCCTGCATTTCACCCGTCGATCGCTCGACGACCTCAACCTTGCCGTCCTCGATCGAACGACCCGTCACCACCCGATACGGAATCCCAATCAACTCCGCATCCTTGAATTTGACACCGGCTCGCTCCTTGCGATCGTCCAGCAGCGTCTCGATTCCCGCCGCATTCAGCACCTCGTAAAGCTGCGTCCCGATCGTCATCTGTGCCTCGGTTTTGATATTCGGCACGACCACGACGGCATGATACGGCGCGATCGCCACCGGCCAGATAATCCCGTTTTGATCGTGAGATTGCTCCACCGCCGACTGTGCCAAGCGCGAAACGCCGATGCCATAACAGCCCATCACCAGCGGCTTATTCTTGCCGTCTTCATCGGTGAACGTCGCGCCCAGCGCTGCCGAATATTTCGTCCCAAGCTGGAAAATGTGACCGGCTTCGATGCCCCGCGCGGTTTGCAGGGTTTGGCTTGGGTCGTGGAGGGCGCGATCGCCAACCATTGCGGTATCGAGATCGAGGGTATCGGGCAGCGTGTAAGTCTCACCCCAGTTTGCGCCGACGGTGTGATAGCCGGTGTCATTCGCACCGCTGACGAAGTTGGTCAACTCTTTAACGGTGTCGTCCGCCAAACGGAGGAATTTCGGCGCGACGGTTTTCGAGGCCGCAATGTAGTCGTCGGCGAGATCCGGCGCGATGTAGCCCAGGGGCAACGGTTTCGCCGCCCATTTTGCTTGGGCTTCCGCGTCGGGAACCTCAAGAGCGATTAGGGTCGCCGCCTTGTAGTCCGCTGCGCGGCGGGTTAGCTCGTTGGTGAGCTTGGTTTCGTTCACATCCCGATCGCCGCGAATACTCACCAACACCAGCACAGTTAATCCGTTGTCATAAACCGCTTGATACAGCACGTTTTTGACGATTTGGGTCGGCGAACAGTTGAGCAGATCGCACAGCGTGGCGATCGTGGCCGTGTCCGGCGTGGCGCGTTTTTCGGTGGTGGTAAATTCCGAGGCGATCGCCGCCGGTGGTAACGACACCGCCTTTTCCAAATTCGCTGCGTACTGACCATCTTCGGTGTACATCACCGCATCTTCGCCCGCGTCGGCCAACACCATAAACTCCTGCGAACCCGATCCACCGATCGCGCCCGAGTCTGCCTCCACCGCCTGAAACTTCAGACCGCACCGCGTCAAAATATTGCGATAGGCGCGATCCATATCGGCGTAGGTTTCCTTCAGGCTTTCTTCATTAGCGTGAAATGAATAGCCATCTTTCATGATGAACTCACGCCCGCGCATCAGACCAAAGCGGGGGCGAATCTCATCGCGGAATTTAGTTTGGATTTGATAGAGATGCGTCGGCAATTGGCGATAGGAGCGAATCGTGTCCCGTGCCACCGCCGTGATCACTTCCTCGTGCGTCGGGCCGAGTCCCATCTCGCGATCCTGGCGATCGGTCAGCGAGAACATAATGCCCTCGGCCTTTGTATAGGTGTCCCAGCGCCCGGATTCCTGCCACAGCTCGGCGGGCTGGATTTGCGGCAATAAACATTCCTGAGCGCCCGTCGCGTTCATCTCGTCGCGCACGATTTGCGACACCTTTTGCAGCACGCGCCACATCAGCGGCATATAGGCATAGACCCCGCTGGCGATCCGGCGAATGTAGCCCGCCCGTAGAAGCAGCTTGTGGCTCGGAATTTCGGCTTCGGCGGGATCTTCGCGCAGGGTGACGAAGAGCATCTGGGACAGGCGCATGGGGGATGTGGCTCGCTCGGAGAAAGGCTAGGACAGTGCGACATTATCGCATGGGAATTGTACGAGATGGCTGGGCGCTCGGGAAGGCGTCCGCTCACTCGCGACTTAACTCGTTAAAATACGAAAACTGTTTTGTCTCGATCGGCGGCGATCGGCGATCTGGCCGTGACCGGAAATTCTCCCCGCAAGTCTACCTATACCTCGACCTACTACGATCAGCTCGGGCTGCATCCGTCCGCATCCGAGCGCGATATTCGTCGGGCGTACCGCGAACTGAGTAAGCGCTACCATCCCGACACGACGACGCTACCGGTGACGATCGCCACGTCGAAGTTTCAGTCGCTGAACGAAGCCTACGCCACCCTGAGCAATTACGAGCGTCGCAACCTGTACGATGCCAAAATTCGCTACTCGCGGGTCTTCGTCGCGCAAGTGCCGATCAACCGATCGCGCCGATCGGGTGATGGCGGTGCGATCCAGGACGACTCTCCGGGGTTTATCGATCCGATCGATCGCCCCTTGTCGTCCGGCGAGCTGTTTGCGCTACTTTTAATGGGGTCAACGATCCTCGGTTGTTTGGCCTTGGCGATCGCGATCGCGCTGCTACGTGGCGATCCCTGGTAGGTTGCCGTCACTCAGTCAGGATGGTTGAGTTTCGCGATTGAAAGCAAATTGCGTAACACAAGCTTCTAGCTTGTTCGCAACCAGGATGGTTGAGTTACGTGATTTCGATAGTTTCTGTCTGCTGTTTCTTTTTTTGTGTGATTTCCCATGACCTGCTCGCCCGAAACACCGCTTTATAATCATCCACTGCCCACGATCGAGGACTGGTTACGATCGCTAGACTGTGAGCAAGACAGCGACGAGTTAAATCACTGGACGATCCGTCGCGATGATTGGCAGGCGGATTTATGGATGGAGATTGATTGTTTTGTGGTGTCATACCACAAGGCGGCGGCGGATGGATCGAATCTGGAGCGATCGTTTAAGTATTCGCTCAGTCGTCAGGATGTAGAATCAGCAATTTTTGCAGGGCCGTAACGGTGGGTCTGTGTCAAGATCAAGATATGTGATCCTCTTTTCCTTACTTAACTTAGAACGTTCCCGTGCCTACTGAATTCGCAGCTCTAACAACCCTCGATCACGACTACTCCAATCGTCACATCAACCTCGATCCCGACGGCTATTTCCTGATCTATCTCGATCGCGACGCCGGGTTAATCTGCGCCAAACACTTCACCAATACCGTTAACGATCGCGGTTTTGCGGTCGATCCCGAAACCGGCGATCTCCTTCCCTGCGATCGCCCGATCGCCCAAACCCACACCACGATCTACACCGGACGCACCGCCAAGGAAATCGGCATCGAAATCACCGAAAAAGCCGATCCTTGCCCGATTAGCCGCCTCGATCATGCGCTCTATCTCGGACGCGAATTTGTCCGCGCCGAAATCGCGCTGATTAACGGGACGGAGTACGTCCAGGATTAGCCCTTTAGCCCGGTTCGATCGGGAATTCGGCCTAACGATCGCTACTTTGTTCGAGCAGCAGCACGAGGGGTTCGAGTTCGTCGTCCGCAGCAGCGGTCAGGGTTGCCCGCAGTTGATCGCGGATCGTCGTAGCGATCAGATAATTCGTCTGACGAAAGGCCGATCGCGAATCCACCTGGTACAGCACCTCATAGGTTCGCTGGACTAACTCACGGTTGGTCTTGCGATCGGTGATTACCTTGCGGCGTTTGCGCGTCGTAATCGTCGGCTTGCGAGCATTGCCCCAAAAGGCTTTAAACCCCTGTTTATCGCTCGTATGCTGCACGCGCAGCAGTTCCATATGGGGAATGTCGAGATGGTACACACCATCAATGCGGCGCACTCGGAAATACCCCCAGGTTTTTTCCTTGGCATTGAGCGCCAATTCGATCGCCAGCTTGAGCTGCGGGAAAACGTCGGCGCGTTCGAGTAAGTCGCGGGAAGCGATAACCATAGGTCGGGCAGCGGGATTAAAACGCAGGGTTAAGCGAAACGGATAGAAATGAGCGGGACTGAAGTAACGGCAAGAACGATTTGCCAGTTACGGTTGCAGTCTGTGCGTGGTTCATCATAATAGAGCTGAATTGATCGTCATGCTTGAGAGAGTTTGCCAACCATGGGAATGCCCTGCGAAGTCAATAGCATTTTGAAACTGACACCGAGTCAGGGATACCCGGAGGAATTGACCGTCGGAGAGCGGTGTCGAGCGGAAAAATCGGGCTATCGGATTGTGCCGATCGATGTGCCGATTATGCTCGTGGATGCGGACTGGATGGCGCGGGCGGATGTGGTGATCGAGACGCTGACGTGGTCGGGCGGGGTGACACGGGTGGAGTTTACGATCGCGCGGCTCTACGAGACGCCGGTTTTGTGCCACTAGTCGCGATCGCTGGATGATCGTCGTTTCGCCAAAACAGGAAACAGATCGACGAGGACTGAGCGGAGTCGAAGTCCGGCTGCTCGGGAGACACTGATACAGCAAGTGTCCCCCAGATCCCGATCGCCCAATCACTCATCGAGATCCGCCAAACAGTCACGCACAGCCGCCGCCCGATCGCGACTAACTGCCGTTCCCAGCGCCTCTTGTCGTATCGCCTCGTCGATTAGCCGAGCTTGGAGCGCCGTCACCTCCGCGCTCAGTTCGAGCAAATCCCGATCCGCGATGTACGACCACCAGGCCAGACCCGCCGCCTCGCGATCGCCACACAGTGCCGCCAGCGTAATGTAGTCGAACATATCGTCGCGGCTGGCGATCTCCTGCTCGATCGCCCGCGCGAAAAGCTGAAACGCCGATCCGTAATCGTCCTGCTGCTGTAGATCCTGAGCCACACCGCGCCAATTGACCTGATTGAGGCTGCGATCGAGCTGATGTAACCACGTTTCCTCGGTTTCATAGCCCAGTTCAAGCAGCCATCGCCGCAAGCTGAGATGCGATGCAAGCTGTTGTTCTGGGGTTAAATCGTCGCGCCAGCGTCCGGTTTTTGCGCCGTTAATATGGCCGGTTTGTAACAGCGTTGTCCGCTCGATCGTGCGATTGGCGGCTTGGAATGTATCGCTGGGCGTCAGATTGTCGAGGTCGCCGACCACTTGTCGCGCTCGATCGACGCTAATTTCGGCGGCAATCTCTTGGCAGCGATCGGGCGTCAGCTCACGATTGAGGTAGGCCGCAATGCGGGCAATTTCTGCCGCCGGTGCGTTCATCACCTGATCAAACGGGATAAATAACGATCGCCCTCCTGACTGATACCGATCCATCAGTTGCAGATTGACCCGCACAATACTCAGAACCCTCAAAAAGTCCTGGAATTCCTCCACGTCGCACCCTTCAAAGGTGATCCGCGAGCTGAGACTATCGCGCGGATCGCGATAGGTGAAGATATTTTTAATCACTCCCTCGGCGATCGCGGCGTGGGTTGGCTCGCTCGGCAGGTGGGCTTTGATCAGCAGATTATTCGCCGTTAAATCCGTAGAGGCAATCACGCGATCGACCTGAGTTTGCTCGCCAAAAAATCCGGCCACGGTCGGCCACGGATCACCCTGAAGAATATGGCGACAGGCGTTATACGACCAGGTGGACGCCGATCGCACCATGCCGCTACACAGCACGATTTGTGGGTCTTGCGATCGCAAATTGTGCAATGGTTTAACGAAGGACATGGCGAGTTTTGTAGGGTGGGCATTGCCCACCATCACGGATACTGATGCGCGGGTGGAGCTTAGATTAATTATGATCGAGCCAAAGCTTCAACCCGATCGTAATTAAAGCCGTGGCAATACTGCCGAGCAAAGTGATTCGCACAATCCGGTTGTACTTCTGCACCTCGATTTCGGCCAACCTTTCAGCCGTTTCGACGCTAGCCTGCATCGACTGACGCATGTATTGATCGAGCTGACGCGCCAGGGTCGCAACGACCGCCACAATCAGAGCCGCATCGTCTACCAGTCCAGCAAATGGAATAAAGTCAGGAATCGCATCCAGGGGTGAGATGAGATAGACCAACGCCCCGATCGCCAGCGCCTTGGCCGTCCAAGCCGCGCTCGGATCACGAATCATTTCCAGCAAACTCCGCACCTTCGGCCAGATTTCACGCATCGCCCCCCGATTCATCTCGGGCAAACGCTTGATGATTTTACCGACATCTTCCGGCTTGGCATTGCGGGCGAAGGTCTCGAAGCGGCGTTCGATGTCGGTGCGATCGATCCGTAGCCGTTGCGGCAAATTGTTCAGGATGCGATCGAACTGGGTGGCCAGCGACGCGCGATCGTCCGTTTCCGGCTCCATTCCAGACTCGGCCTGGGATTGCTGACGCGCCTGGAACTGACGAAACTGTTGATTAAGCTGGTTTTCGAGCTGCTTCGGGCGCAGTCGATCAACCCAGACGGGCGGGTCTACGGTTTCGCTCGGTTCAGGATTACTCGACTCGGGGGACATATCGGGCTTGACCGGGCGATCGTCTGAGGGATTGACGGTCTCAGCGCGATCGGCGAACCGCGTTGTAAACGTCGAAACAGTCTCGATATCACGTTCGGCACGCTGCCGCAGCGCTTGCCATACCGAAAGATCGGCTGTTTCAGATGATTCGTTCGATGTTGTGGCACTTGATGTGGTCGCACTTGATGTTGTGGCGTTTAGTGGCGCGGCGTTTGCATCGTCACGCTTGGCGCGACTGGCGCGATTGGCGCGATCGATATGTTTAGCAGAGGCGAGCGGAACCGTATCAGCAGGCGGGGCGGGCGGGGTCTTGCGGTTGCGGCGGGGACGCAAACGTTGGAGCCAAATGGGCAAGCGTCGATCGCGAGGCATAGAAGTGTTCGTGAAAAGCCTATATCGAGTATAGAAAGTTCGCGATCGAACGGGTGTGAGCATTCGGCAACCGTTCGAGTTTTTAGCGCAATCTGTCAAGCCGCACCGATTGGCGTTCTATCATAGGAAAGCGATCACAGCGTCTTGGTCTGATCCATTGGGGTATTGATCCATTGGGTTCATGATCAACCTGTCGTGAGAAAAATGCGGGACATGCAACCCCGTCTCCTCACACGCATCGCACCTTTCGATCGTAACCTGTCCGATCGCACAAATCTGATAACTTCTCCGTTGATCACCTTGTGCGCCACTGTTTACCACGTTAAATTCGCACATCTTAAGGGGCAAAATCATCATGCTAGACCGCATCCTGGCAGAACGACCCGATATTATCTTTCAGCTTGCGTTTACCCTCACCGTAAGCGGTATTTTTTTCTGGCAGGTTTGGGTCGCTTGGAAGGCGGTTACCCGCTAGGGCGATTAACTCGGCTATCGCCTAATGAGAATTCATGAGGCTGAAATAGTGCATTCCGGGTCAGCATCGAAACCGCGACCCAGAACGAGACCATCTACACATTGCCGTACCGATAACAGCCTGAACCCAAACGTTCGCTGGATCGTTCGGTCTATCTTGACAAGCATCGATGTTATAGGAGTTTATGGCAGGCGGAAAAGTATTCCTCGTTGGGGCGGGCCCCGGAGATTCGGACTATCTAACGCTGCGGGGGCGTGATGCGATCGCCTCGGCGGATGTGTTGGTCTACGATGCGCTTGCCGATGAACGCCTGCTGTCGATCGCACCGGCTCACTGTCAGTTACTCAATGTTGGTAAGCGTGGCGGTGTGCCCAGCCCGTCGCAAACGGCGATCGATGCCAAACTCGTGGATCTGTGCCACGCCAATCAGCGGGTTGTGCGTCTCAAAAGCGGCGACCCGTTCATCTTTGCGCGATCGGCCTCAGAAATCCAAGCGCTCAATGCGGCTCAGTGCGAGTTTGAGGTCATCCCCGGCATTTCCTCCGTGCTGGCCGCGCCGCTACTGGCCGGGATTCCCCTCACCGACCCGGTCTTAAGCCGAGGATTTGCGGTCTTTAGCGCCCACGATCCGGACACGCTGGATTGGGAAAGTCTGGCGCGGCTCGAAACGCTGGTGTTTCTGATGGGAGGGCGAAATCTCCGGCAGCTCTGCGATCGGCTGATCCAGGAAGGACGCGCCCCCCGCACGCCGATCGCGATCATTCGCTGGGCGGGGCGAGAAATCCAGCGAGTATGGACGGGAACGCTTGAGGATATAGCCGCGCAGGTCGCCGGAGAAACGCTCTCACCCTCGGTTATCGTGATTGGTGAAGTGGTGAGTTTACGGTCTTTTTTGCAGCCGGATCAGGCGAAGCTTGAGGCTACGACGGAGAATCATTTAAATCGTACGTATGCCTCAAGCAATCGGGCTGAATCGGCGACACTCACGCCGCAGCCCAAACGACCTCTCGCGGGTCAGACGATTCTGGTAACCCGCGCCGCAGGTCAATCGAGCGAGTTTCTCGATCGGCTAGAACAGGCTGGCGCGACGGCGATTTCGCTACCAGCGTTGGAGATTCGCCCGCCCTCAAGCTGGAACGACCTCGATCGGGCGATCACCGATCTCGACTCATTTGACTGGTTGATCCTGACGTCGAGTAACGCGGTGGAATTTTTCTGCGATCGCTTATTCGATCAGGGTCGCGATCTGCGATCGTTGGCGAATCTACAAATCGCAGTGGTCGGCCAGAAAACAGCAAAATGCCTGCGATCGTATCACCTACAACCGGACTACATTCCACCGGATTTTGTGGCGGATGCATTAGTCGAACATTTCCCGGAAACGGTCGAGGGGCGGCGGATCTTGTTTCCGCGTGTGGAGACGGGCGGACGTGAGGTACTGGTACGGGAATTGAGCGATCGCGGGGCGATCATCACCGAGGTCGCAGCCTATGAGTCGGGCTGTCCGGCGGCGATCACTCCGGCAGCTCGGGCAGCACTGCTGTCGGGTCGGATGGATATTATTACGTTTGCGAGCTCCAAGACGGTGCGTCATTTTGCTCAACTGGTGCGATCAACGCCGGATCTTCAGCTCGAATCGCTGTGCGATCGCTTAACAGTCGCATCGATCGGGCCACAAACAACGATCGCCTGTCGCGAGGAACTTGGGCGCTGCGATCTAGAAGCGGAGCAGTACACGATCGAAGGGTTACAGGCGGCGCTGGAAAAATGGGCAGCGCGATCGGCATGATCCATGCTTGAGCCCCGATCAGCCTGATACACCGAATACAAATTAGCGTTCCTATGCTCTGCGTAGAAATATAGCCCTGGAGTTTTGTGGGGTGGGCAGTGCTCACCCTACTCGCTACTCGCTTCAGTTCACACCCGCGATCGTTATAACAATCCACAAATTTCGGCCTTTTGCGTCAGTCCGACTTCAATCAAACGACCATAGCCACCGCACTAGTGTTAACACGTATTCAAGACTTGAGCGGCCTGCATTCTTGCGTGTTAACACTGGCTTGGTATGTAAAGGATTGAGCGTAGGGCGTAACAATATGAAAACTTTGGATAACACGCTCAATCCTTACAACGAGAGAGCCCTGTTTAAGAGAGTCTTACGGCAAATAAAAATTGGGTTTGCAACGTTTTGTTGTGTAAATCGATGTTAATTCGGCTCGAACATACGCTAAAAAATCATTAACTTGTATGAACTGTCGGCGAACCAATCAATTGGTATTTCCCTGATTCTTATTATTATTTTAGGCACAAAAAAACGATCCTCGCATTTAGCATGATCGCTTTTTCTTGCGGGATCGATTAATTTAATTGTGACTCAATCTAAATTGATTATTTTATTAGAGAGAGTCATGCCGGAAGGTATTGCTATATCTTCAACTTAATTTTATCGAGAAAATTTATTAGGCTAGTATTTTCTCTGCTGAAGGCATCGAATTTTGAATGTGAAGAGATTCAGCCTTGACTGCTAAAGCTTTGTAGTCTGCTTTTGAAGGTATTGATTCATGCCGAATTGCCGCCGGAGATGTCAAAGTTACCAGCCCTTCAAGATGTTCCCAAGATGGTGCAAAAGCCGGAAAAGCCAGCGAACAGGCTTTCCATTGGCTACTAACTGGCGCACCTAATTGCTGACAAAGACCTCCGCGACGACCTTCATGGCTGTAATAGCGGCAGGCTCGGCAAGATGACACTAGGCAGGATTGGCAACTCATATTTTTTAGACCTTAACTCTTTCGGCTATAGCTATTTTATCTCAGAAAAAAGCAGGCGATCCCAAAGAAAATCTAAAATTCGGTGGTTTCCACCTAGTTTTTGTATTTCGCTTTGTGTCGAGAATCACGTGAGAGAGTCATAGGACGTAGTTGATCTACTGGTATTTTTACGGTCTGTGTGAAGCATGTGTCCCTTACTGACACTTCCTGCGTGTTACTACTGACGTAAGCGGAATTCAGGGATATGCTTTGCCGAGTCAGGGCAAATGCGTCTGCTGGGATTGTGGGCTAGACGTGCCGGAGTCTAGGGATGGGGTTCTCTCTGGGTCATGAATTGCGGATTTTTGAGCGTTGGAGTGGGTGGAGAACGATTCGGGTTTGGGTTCAGCTTGGAAGGCTGGTCGCTCGACGCCGAGGGGCATTGAGGATTTGAAGAGAGAGGTGGCACACAGGGCGCACATCTGCCAGCGATCGAGTTCTGCGGGGGGGGTCAGGCAATGGCAGCGGGGACAGGCTTGTAGGTGGGGGGCATGGCGTTCGAGGCTGGATTTCCAGCGATCGATGGTTTGCTGAAGTTTGGGGTTGGTTTTGGGGTTGGTTTTGGGGTTGGTTTTGGGGTTGGGACGTTGAGCTGTGGGGTCTCTGGCTGTGGCAGGGGCATCGTCGGGGAGAATGTCCGGATTAAGGTTTGGGATGTTGAGGTTTGGGGGCGTGATTGGCCAGTGGCTCGGATGAGGCGTGGCTGTGGTCGAGGTGGGCGGGGATGGCGCTTGAGGGTGGGCTTGGCAGAGATGGGGGGCGACTCGAAAGCGTAGGGTCTTGATGGTTAGCTGGGCGGGGAGGTTTGGGTGTAGGTGTTGCAGGATTTGATGGGTTTGAGCCGTGAGTTGCTGTGCCCAAATCGCTTGGCGGACGGCGATCGTCAGGCTATGACGTTCGTAGCGAATGGGTCGGGAGTTGGTGGCGATCTCAGATCCGAGAGCGATCGCCCAGGCGGTGATGATCGCGTCAAGCTGTTGTTGTTCTGGCGATCGAAAGCTGGGGCGTAGTGCCTTGATCAGAGAGGAGAGATCGGTTAAGTCCATCGAAAAATTCAACAAAAAGGGCGGGGCGTTGAGCGCGAAATGTATCGATCGATAGGCAAGCTTAACGATCTGTGCAATAAATAGTGCGATGGTGCTGCGATTTAAACCTCTCCTGTGCGTGGTGGTTCAACGCCTGTGTCTGGCCGCCAATCGTCTGAAGCTTTGGGGGCACGCACCGCGATCGTCCGTTAGGCGGGCAAACTGACGTTCTGGATTTTCTTCTGCCATGAGCTTTTCTTCCCAATCCGAACGGATGAACGATAGTAACGAACGCGATGCTGCGGTTGCAACGGCGCTATACGCTGCCCTTGGCAGTTTGGACGTGCAGCTCGAAGCCGAGCTAGAACGCTATCGCGATGTTCGGCAGCGTCAGGACTCCGGCGATCGCCACGCGCTCGATCGTCCGGCGGTGATTCCCGAAGCCACGATCGCTGACGCCGCAATTCCGATTACGCCCGCAGCCGATCTGCTCCCAGAGGGACGCGACTCAGAGGGACGTGACTCAGGGGGAAGCGCGTTGGGAATTTCAGCTAGTCCGTTTGATCTGAATTCAGAAGAGGGTGACGATTTTGAACTCGGTGGCGATGCTGCCGATCTGTCCGGCCTGGATGTGTCGTCGAGTGATGCGAGTGCCGTCGGCGACGGTGAGGCGGGTTTGCCTGATGCGAATACGGCTCCCCCAGAGGGCTATCTCGCATCGTCCGAGGCGCTGCTCGCGAGCAATCGCAATCGACGTCGCAATACGCGCAAGGTTTCGCCGCTGGGGGTCGGCGGGGTGTTACTGCTCTTACTGGCGAGCGCGACGATCGGCTATATCCTCGTCAATCCTGAAAGTCTCGATCGCCTGGGCTGGCGTGCCTGGTTTGATCGCGATGCCGATCAAACAGCGGAAGATCCCGATTCGACTCCCGTTGCCGAAGCTGACGAGGGTCTACCCACCTCGCCAAATCTGGCCGCCGAAGAATTTGTCGATATTCAAATTGATACCTTAAGTGAACTGGCCGCACCGGCGACGCCAACGCCCTCACCCGCACCGACGCCCGCGCCGACGCCGACGCCTGCCGCCGACCAAAACTCGATCGACAACCTAGCCAACGCCCTCGCACCCCAGACCAACCCCGCAGGCTCGCCCGCACCGGGTGCAACTCCCGCCCCAGCAGCACCCGCCCCGACAAACGCCATGCCCCCCTTGCCCGAGGTCACCGCAGACCCGAATTACACCGGGTTTTATCTAGTGGTGGTCAATGAAGGCAACGCGACGGCACTCGCGCGGATTCAAGCCAGCAATCCCGAGGCATATTTTGAGCAGATTGCAGGGGCTCGGCGGATTCAGGTCGGTGCTTATGATCGTTTGGCGATCGCCCAAGAAGTGGTCGATCGTCTCAACGCCCAAGGTTTACCGGCTCAGGTCTACCGCCCCTAGCGTTCGCTCTTCAACTTGATCCATCCCTTGTCCAACGCATTGTTAACCCGTTAACCAGGCTCCATCTTCGATGCAAATTGCACTTTCAACTTTGATCGACGTGGTGCAGGCCACCTCGCACACGCTGAACGATCGCGACGATCTCGCGACGCCGATCGCGACGCGCATCACGACCGATAGCCGCGAGCTGCGGGCGGGCGATGTGTTTGTGGCGCTGCGGGGCGAGACGTTTGATGGGCATCGGTTTGTTGAGGGGGCGATCGCGGCGGGGGCGATCGTGGCGATCGTCGATCGGCGGATTGAACTGGCGACACCGGGCGAAACGCTACCGCAAATCGTCGTCGAAAATACGCTCGCGGCCTACCAGGCGATCGCCCGCTGGTGGCGTGACACGCTCGGAACCACGACGATCGGCATTACCGGCTCGGTCGGTAAAACCACGACGAAAGAACTGATCGCCGCTGTCCTGAGTCGTGACGGCTTGGTACTGAAAACCCAGAAAAATTACAACAACGAAATCGGCGTCCCCAAAACCTTGCTCGATCTGACACCCGATCATAAATATGCGGTCGTCGAAATGGCGATGCGCGGTGAGGGACAGATTGCCGAGTTGGCGCGAATCGCTCGCCCGGATGTGGCCGTAATTGTCAACGTGGGGACGGCGCATATTGGTTTGCTCGGATCGCGAGAGGCGATCGCGCGGGCGAAATGCGAGCTGTTGGCGGAGCTACCCGAGACCAGTACGGCGGTGCTCAATGCCGACAATGCCTTACTGATGTCCACGGCGGCGACGGTGTGGTCTGGGGCGACGGTGACCTACGGTTTCGAGGCGGGGGATCTGCGCGGCCAGATGACCGGCGAGCAGTTAACTGTGTCAGACCCGATCGCTCAAACCGTGCCGTTACCGTTACCCGGTCAGCACAACGCGAGCAATTACTTAGCCGCGATCGCGGTTGCGTCAGTGTTGGGACTGGATCTAACGGATTTAGCGCAGGGAATCCATGTCGATTTACCTGGGGGTCGCGCCAAGCGGATTACGCTCGCCAACGATATAGTTTTGCTCGATGAGACGTATAACGCTGGGTTGGAATCGATGTTGGCGGCGATCGATCTGCTGGCCGAAACGCCGGGAACGCGACGAATTGCGGTGTTGGGAACGATGAAAGAATTGGGCGATCAAACGCTGGAATTCCATCGGCAGGTGGGGCAAGCGGTGGTCGATCGTGGTTTAGACGGCGTGTTGATCGTGGCGGAACCGGACGCGGCGGCAGCGATGATGGAGGCGATCGATCCGGCGGTGACTCCGTGCGTGGTGGAAACGGAGGAAACCGACGCGGCGCGATCGCGCGTGACGGAAAAGCTAGTCGAAATGCTGCAACCCGGCGATCGGGTCTTGCTCAAGGCGTCCCATTCGGTGGCACTCGATCACGTCGTGGCTGCTTTGGTCGATCGGCTGGGTTTGGCCGAGGGTTCGATTTAGGATAAATTCCCTACACCATCGTCAGCAAGTTTTGTAAACTTTGGGTTAACCCCGCTTGTTCGATCGAGGAGAAACCGTTGACCCCGTCCTATCTTGCCCCCTTTGCCAAACGCCGCCAAGACTTCCTCGCCGCGATCGGCGACGGTACGGCGATCCTCCGCAGCGCCCCGATGGCCGTAATGCACAACGATGTCGAATATAATTTTCGCCAAGACAGCAATTTTTTCTACCTAACCGGATTCAACGAAGCCAACGCCGTCGCCGTCTTCGCGCCGCACCACGACGAACATCAGTATATTTTGTTCGTTGAACCGAAGGATATCAAAGCCGAAATTTGGACGGGGTATCGCACCGGTGTCGAAGCCGCCCAGGAAAAATACGGCGCGGATATCGCCTACCCGATCGCCGAGCTCGCGGAACATTTGCCGCAATACCTCAAACCCGCCGATCGCATCCTCTACCGCTTTGGCCATGACGAGGCATTTAACACCGAGGTGATCGGCTTTTGGCAGCGGTTGTTACGGCGTCGCGATCGCGATGGCTATGCACCGGTGGCGATCGAAGATCCGTCGGACTATCTCCACTCGATGCGTCTGATCAAAGACCCCAGCGAACTGCAACACATGCGCCGCGCCGCCGAAATTGCCGCCGAAGCGCACAACCTGGCGCGGACGATCGCCCAGCCCGGTATGTACGAATACGAAGTGCAGGCGGCGATGGAGCATATTTTCGCCAAGCAGGGCGGCGGCATCGCCTATCCGTCGATCGTCGCCTCCGGTGGTAATAGCTGCATTTTGCACTACGTCGAAAACAATCAGCGCCTGGGCGAAACCGATTTGCTGCTGATCGACGCCGGTTGCTCGGTGGGTTACTACAACTCCGATATTACGCGCACGTTTCCCGTCGGTGGCACGTTTACGCCAGAGCAAAAAGCGATCTACGAAATCGTGCTCGAAGCGCAACTCGCCGCGATCGACTGCGTTGCCCCCGGTATTCCCTACAACGAACACCACGACGCCGCCGTTCGTGTCATCGTCGAAGGCTTGCTCGACCTCGGGCTACTCGCAGGCGACATCGACGAAATCATCACCGAGAAAAAATACAAGCCGTTTTATATGCACTCCACCGGCCACTGGCTCGGGCTGGATGTGCATGATGTGGGGGCATACAAATACGGCGAAGACTGGCAGGAACTCGCGGCGGGCAATGTGCTGACTGTGGAGCCGGGGATTTATATTTCGCCGTATATCGAGCCGATCGAGGGTCAGCCGGAGGTCGATCCGAAGTGGCACGGCATCGGGGTGCGGATTGAGGATGATGTCTTGGTGACGGAGACGGGGCTGGAAATCCTGACGGAGGCCGTACCGAAGTCGGTGGCCGCGATGGAGCGTTGACACTCCCCAGCCTAAAGGCGTGGGGATTCTTGGTTCAACGAAACCACTTAATCAAAGTACCTTGCAGTGCTTCAACCAGAGGTGGGATTCTCCCCAAGCGTAAATTCGGGTATGCCCTACCCTATTCGCATTACTGCGAGTTCTTTTTTTTTGACCTGAAACAATTTGTTTCAAAAACTGGTTGTCTAGCTCCCATGAATCTTTTACCCACTGCTGGGGGAAACTAGAACTGTGCAGCAGAACCGCATAGATTCAATTGTCAAGGTTCAGTGTTCTGCCGTTAAGCAACTAGGTTTTTAGACAGGTTGTTTACCTTTTCCTGTTACTGAAAAGAGTAGCAGGCTCAGATATCAGATATCAATAGACAACCCACCAAAAGCCGTCCTAGAATGACGGGGTTTTAAACCCAGTTTTTCGATAACGGCGCAATCGGTCTCGTGTGGGGTGGCTCAAGCGGTTACAGCCGGAGCAATTGTAGGATAGAGGCGAATTTAACCAATTCATCTTTGGCTAATTTATTACTCAAGCCCCAAACAGGCTGTGGATGCCATGGTATACAAACGGTTGCAGGATGGTGAAATGCGGGTGCAAAAACAGGAACAAGGCAAAATCCAAGGCCAATATGATGATCAATCTCACGATCGATTGTTGATGCATCCGCTAGGCACGGTGGCCTTGGGCGCGATCGCCAGCGTCATCACGGCCTGCAATATCAGCCAGCCGCCCAGCTCCTCCGCGACGAGTGGCGGCATGACTTTACCGCTAACCGAAAACGCGACAACTCCTGCGCCGGTGTCACCAGCGGATCAGGAACCGATGCCGGTGGTCGATCGGGTGATCCAGTATCCGAATGCGCCGCTGCCGGTGCAGGTGTTCGAGGTGGTGTCACTGACGGCGGATCAGGTGAATGCGCTGAATGGGATGTATCAGCAGTTTGCGAAAGTGGATGCGCGGACGGAGCCGATCGCGCCGGGAAGTGCGACGGTGTATAACGAGTGGGCGGCGCTGTGTCTGGGTGAGGAAAATCAGGCGGGGTGTCCGAAGTCGGCGGCGCACCAGTTGATTAGCTATGGCGAGTTTTGGCAGGCGAATCAGTTGGTCACGTCGGGGGGCTGGGTGTTGTACAAGCCGTAGGTGCGATCGAGTATCGTGAGTTAAGGCAATGAGGGACTGACGCCAAGGCCATTAATACATCAATTCTGAGAGCTGGTTTATGGAGGGGAAGCGATGAAACTTCACGAGATTGAGTGGGAAGATGATCGACTTGCGGCGTTTTGCGATCGCTGGGATGTGATCGAGTTTTCGCTGTTTGGGTCGATTTTGCGCGATGATTTTCGAGCAGATAGTGATGTAGATGTGCTGGTGGATTTTGCAGCGGGGGCGCGACGAACATTGTTTGACCTCGTGGCGATGGAGTTGGAGTTGATAGAGTTATTTGGGCGTGATGTGGATTTGTTGACGCGGGGCGGGATTGAGAGCAGTTCAAATTATTTGCGTCGTCAGGAAATTTTGTCGAGTGTGCGGAGTATCTATGAATCGCGATCTACAGTCTCTGCTTGACATGTTGCAGTCGGCGCGATTAGCGGTTGACTATCTGCGTGGCCGATCGCGTCAAGAGTTATCGCAAGAGCTTCAGCTTCAGGATGCGGTGGTCAGACGGTTGACGATTGTTGGTGAGGCGGCGAATCGGGTGTCGGAGCCTATGCGCGATCGGCTGTCCGGAATTCCGTGGGTGATGCTTCGCGGGATGCGAAATCGTTTAGTGCATGAGTATGACGGCGTGAATTTGGATATTGTTTGGGAGACAGTCAGGGAAAATTTGCCGGGACTGATTGTTGAGCTAGAGCGGGTAGTTCCACAATCCGAGTGAGGCTTGTTTCGGCGACAAGGTTGACGATCGCACTTATTCTGAATCACCCGGTTGGGGTTCCGGTTCTGGATTGAGTGCAACGTCTTCGTAAATCTCGGCCACAGCGCAGGCAAAATCGAGGCTATGAAAGGGGACGGTTTCGCCTGCGCTGTAGGCTTCAAAGTTCCAGGCACGATCGCTGGTGCGGCGAAAGATTTCGATGTCCTCGCGGGTTTGGTTGATGAGGACGTATTCCTGGAGGCTGTCGAGTTCGCGGTAGTGGTGGAATTTTTGGCCGCGATCGAAGGCTTCGGTGCTGTCGGAGAGGATTTCGATGATCAGTTTGGGGTGTTGTTTGTAGTAGCGGGTGTCGCGATCGCGCGGGTCGCAGGTGACGAGTAGGTCGGGGTAGTAGAAGCGGTTGGCGGTGTCGATGCGGACTTTCATGTCGGAGCTATAGGTGCGACAGCCTTGTTTGCGAGCGATCGGTAGGAGAAGTGCGGTGAGGTTCGCGGCGATCGTGACGTGTTCGTCGCTGGCTCCGGCCATGGCGAAGACTTCGCCGTCGTGATATTCGTGTTTGATGGGTGAGTTGGCTTCGCCGCTGAGGTAGTCGTCGGGGGTGAGATAGGCGCGATCGGGTTGGGCAATCATGATCGGGGCTTGTGTAAGTTGAGCGGGGGTGAATTTCGCGTCAATTAGGCATCGACCATCACGGGTTGGGGAAGCTGAAGCTCGGCGACGATCGGCAAGGTGAAGGGGTGATCGAGGCGTTTGGAGAAGAAGAGGATCTCGATCGCTTCGATCGCGTCGGTGTCGGGGTTGAGGCGCACGAGGATTTCATCGTCGAGTTCTTCCATTTCCTGTTCGCCGTAGGGGGGGCATTTGTGGATAAACAGGATGTCGCCTTCGCGATCGTATTTGATGGTCAGTCCATTAATCATGTTCTGTACTGTTTGTGTTTCGGGAGTTTTCGCATGGTGTAGGCCGTGATAATCCAATGTTGATCAAGGTCGCTTTGGCTAACGACGATAACAATCATGTAACGGCCTGTCCTGATCGTATCGAACCATTTGACGAACTGTTGAGCTTCGGGGTCGCTTTTACTGGGGAAGATTCGATCGGGGTTCGCGAGGGTCGCGGTGATTTCGGTGCGGAGGTCAGGCCAGGTGCGTGGATGTTGCTCGATGATGTGTTGAGCGCGGGGTATGGAGAGGGTGATGTTGGCGTTGAGGTGGGGACAGTGGAAGGTGGCGGCTGTGGTCATCGTTGGGGGCTTGTCTTGCCGAGATTCTGTGAGTTACGGGGCGGCAGGTTGCAGAGGTTGCGTTGGTCGTTGGTGGCGCCGCCGTTGGGGTTGTTGAGCCAGGGGGTGAGCCGATCGCAGGCGCGATCGAGTAGCGTGAACAAGATGAAAGTCTGCATCGATGAAAATGCCAACAATTTTGCGCCAGGATGGGTTTGCGGTTCGTCTTTATTTTAACGACCACGATCCGCCACACGTTCACGTTTTCAAGGCGGGAGGACAGGCCAAGATTGCTTTGGGCGATGGAGAGGGGTTGCCTTGGCCGATGGAAGTTCTGGCGATGGATAATAGAACAGCGAAGCAGGCGCTGAAGCTCGTGTTCGAGCATCAGGCGTATTTGTTGGATAAATGGAGGGAGTTTTATGACTGAGCGAAACATGGACGATCGCGATTTCGAGATGCAGCTAGAGCGGGCGCGACGGGCGGCGGAGTTGAATGCGCTGACGGAGCCGCGTGCGGTATCGGCGGAGTATGACGCGGTGGGGCGGCGGATTGTGGTGGAGTTACGCAGCGGGGCGGTGTTTTCGTTTCCGGTGCGGATCGCGCAGGGGATTGCGGGGGGAAGTGCGGCGGAGTTGGCGGAGGTGGAGGTGACGCCTGCGGGGGATGGGCTGCACTGGGAGGGGTTGGATGCGGATTTGAGTGTGGCGGGGTTGTTGGCGGGGCGGTTTGGGTCGGAGGTTTGGATGGCGGGGTTGTGGGCTAGTTTGTAGGGTTACGGGGTGGCAGGTTGCAGACGGCGCGTTGTTCGTTGGTTGCGCCGCCGTTGGGGTTGTTGAGCCAGGGGGTGAGGCGGCGGCAGGCGCGATCGATCAGCTCATCGAGGGTTTCGACTTTCCAGAGCTTGACGGTGTTGTCAGCGGAGGCAGAAACGATTTGCTTGCCGTCCGGGCTGAAATTTGCGCTATTCACAGTGCCGGAATGACCGTTGAGGGATTGGAGTTCCTCGCCTGTTTGGGCGTCCCATAGCTTGACAGTATTGTCATCGGAGGCGGAAACGACTCGCTTTCCGTCCGGGCTAAAATATGCCCCCCGAACCCAGCCAGAATGACCGTTAAGCGAAAGGAGTTCCTCTCCGGTGGTCGCATTCCAGAGCTTAACAGTGCCATCAGAGGATGCGGAAACGACTTGCTCTCCGTCCGGGCTAAAATTCGCGCTATTCACAGTGCCGGAATGACCGTTGAGGGTGCGAAGTTCCCCCCCGGTACTTGCGTTCCAGAGCTTGACGGTATTGTCATTGGAGGCAGAAATGACTCGCTCTCCGTTCGGGCTAAAATTCGCGCTATTAACCCTGTCGGAATGACTGTTGAGGGAAAGGAGTTCCTGACCAGTTGTCGCATCCCAGAGCTTGACGGTGCTATCAGAGGAAGCGGAAACGACTCGCTCTCCGTCCGGGCTAAAAGATGCCCCCCGAACCCAGCCAGAATGACCTTTGAGAGTAAAGAGTTCTTGACCAATTGTTGCATCCCAGAGCTTGACGGTGCTATCAGAGGAAGCAGAAACGACTCGCTCTCCATCCAGGCTAAAATTCGCGCTATTAACCCTGTTGGAATGACTGTTGAGGGAAAGGAGTTCCTGACCAGTTGTCGTATCCCAGAGCTTGACGGTGCTGTCATCGGAGGCAGAAACGACTCGCTCTCCGTCCGGGCTAAAATTCGTGCTACTAACCCTGTCGGAATGGCCGTTGAGGGTGCGGACTTCCTCTCCGGTACTTGCGTCCCAGAGCTTGATGGTATTGTCCCCCGAGGCGGAAACGATTTGCTTTCCATCCGGGCTAAAATTCGCGCTATTGGCCCAACCGGAATGACCGTTGAGGGAAAGGAGTTCCGCTCCAGTCTCAGCATCCCAGAGCTTGACGGTGTTGTCAGAGGATGCGGAAACGACCCGCTCTCCGT
>CAZFJL010000018.1:29166-74925 GCA_964518905.1 uncultured Geitlerinema sp.
ACCGTTGAGGGAAAGGAGTTCCACTCCAGTCTCGGCATCCCAGAGCTTGACGGTGTTGTCAGAGGATGCGGAAACGACCCGCTCTCCGTCCGGGCTAAAATTCGCGCTATTCACAGCATCGGAATGACCGTTGAGGGAAAGGAGTTCCACTCCAGTCTCGGCATCCCAGAGCTTGACGGTGGTGTCAAAGGATGCGGAAACAACTCGCTTTCCGTCCAGGCTAAAATTCGCGCTATGAACGAAGCCAGAATGACCGTTGAGAGTGTTGCGGATTTGACATAGGCGAAGGGCTTCTGTGAGGCAATAGATCGGTTGCACGGTGGAATATTGGGCAAGCGGGGCAGGGCCTACCCATCGGCTGAGGGTTTTCGCCGCCTGGGTTGCCATCACCAGCGCCTCAAGCTGCCGGTGGACAGAGAGCTGCTTCAGCGCCAGACGACAGTCTGTTTCGAGCTGCGTTGCTTCCCGCACCGCCGCGTACTCTGCCTCCGCTGCTGCAATTTGCTCTTCCAGCGTCTCCAACTTCGCCTCCGCCTGCTCTCGCTTCTCCCGCTCCACCTCCAACTCCCGATACATTTCCCACACATCTCGCCCCCGCGTCTGCCGAATCAACATCGCCAGATAATCATGCACCAACTGATAGCGATCGACCGGCGACGCCGGAAGCAACACCAACAACCCCGACAACACAAAAATCTCCAACACCAAATCCAACACCCCCTCCCTCGGCTCCGTATACAGACCTTCCAAATCCGTGCGTAACTCCTCCTTCGTCCGCAAAGGCCGCGTCCCCCGCTCATCCGTCAACAAATACAACACCAAATTCGCCAACCGCTCATTCTCCCCCCCACACGCCAACACCACCTCATCCAAATACCCCCGCACCAAAACCTCCTTCGGCGACTCATCCGCCGTCGCCAACGCCTCATAATCCGCCAACGTCGAAATCCCCCGACCCTGAAGCTGCGTCCCCGCAATTTGCAGCTCGATCGGCCGGATCTCACCCACATCATCCGCCAGATCCTCCACAAACCGCGCCAACAAATCCCCATCCAACCGCAACGCCGTATTCGCCACCAACGTCCGAATCACCGCCTCCGTCTGATCATCCGATAGATTGCCGATCGGATACAACACATTTTTACTCAACACATCCTGCCCCACCCCGCGCATCTCCTTCATGCGGTTGCACACCAGCAGAAAATGCAAATAGTCATCGCGCAACGATAACACCACCTTCACCGCACCCAACAGCTCCGGATCATCCAACAGACTGCCAATAAAGCGGAAAAACTCGCGATGCTCCCGCAAGCTGGGATTCGCAAAGAAAAACTCCTCAAACTGATCCAACACAAACACCGTCACACCGTTACGCTCCTTCGTCGTTCGCAACATCGCCCGCACCGCCGCCAACGGATCACCCAACTCCCGCGCCCCCGCAATCCCCAACGCCGCCGCCAGCTCACGCGGCCAATCGCGATAAACCCGCACCACCGCCACCACCACATCCCGATAACTAACCGACTGATTGTGCAGCGCTGGAACCAGCCCCGCATTCACCAGCGAGCTTTTGCCCACACCCGACGGCCCGTTCAGCACGATCAGCTTGCAATCATTTCGCCCAATCCGCTCCAGCAAATTCCGCACATCATCGCCCCGCCCTGCCTGTTCGATTTCCGGCGGCAGCGTTTCGGCATCGTCGTCACTACGATCGGTCTCGATCGGCTGAAGCCGCCCTGCCCCGATGAACGCCCGTAACCCATAGCGCCGCTCGATCGCATTGCGCTCCTGCCGCACCTTGTACGCCGCCAGGTAATCACGACGATCGTCGAAACACAAACCCTGCAACGTTTCGAGACCGCTGAGGTAGAGCTTCGGAAAACTCGATGGACTGAGACCGCGCAAACGCTCCAACACCGCGATCGCCCCGTCGATGTCGCCGTCCGTGTGTCGGCGATCGGTCTCCAACCGCGCATCGAGCAGCCGCCATGCCGAACAGTTACGGCACTGTTCCAGCAATTCCGATCGACCCGCCCTGATAAACGTCGTTTCGCAGGCCGCAAACCGCTCACGGGCGATCGCGAGCTGCGCCAGGTCGTCCTCAGCCCGATCGAGCGCCACCAACGCCAGGTAAAACTCTGCCCAACCTGCAAACACCGCCGCCTCAGAATGATCGTTCCCCTCTCCCCGCCAAACCACGAGGCTCGCCTCAAGCTGCGTTTCGGCGGTATCGCGTTTGCCACCTCGGTAGCTCTCACGCCCGAAGATGATTTCCATTTGGGCGCGGAGGACGGGATCGAGGGTGAGGTCGCGGCGATCGAGTTCGTCGTAGGCCGTGCGGGCTTCGGTGCGATCGCGTGATTTCAGCAAATCCGCCCGTCCAAGCAGTTGCGAGTCCGTCGCCGTGGCAAGCCGATCGAAAAATAGTCGTACTTTTCCCGCGATCGTTTCGATCAACGCTGCATCGGCGATCAAAAACTGCTTCGTCGTCGCCCAGCTAAACAGATCGCTTGCGCCGAACATGAAGTGTTGCAGCGCCTCATCATCGAGCCAAACCAACAGCGGAAACGGAAACTCCCGCAGGTTTTCCCGCACCTGGTTCGCATTCGCCAGCAACGCCGCGATATTGTCCGCCGCTTCGAGTCCGATCACCTGCACGCCATGCGTCGCCTGCCCGTGCCGATCGACCAAAAATTGCTGCACCAAGCTATACAGCGTCGTTCCCGTCGGCGGTAACGACAACACCGGCACATCAAGACCATGCTCGGCGCGGCAATGATCCGTAACGCGCTGCGTCCACTGCGATCGAGCGCTGGTGTAGTCGCAGCGGATCAGAATCAGCTTGAACTGACCCTGTGACCGGGCGATCGCCATCCCAAGCTGCCGCAGGGTTTTGGTATTTTTGGCGGAGATGTCGGGGGTAGAACGAGGCATAGCGCCGGGGAGGGTTAAAAGGTGATGTCTGTGTAGATTTCCGCGATCGGACAATCGAGATCCAGGCTGGCAAACCGGACGGTTTCACCCGCGCCATAGGTTTCAAAGCTCCAGGTACGATCGCCCATGCGCCGATAAATTTCGACTTCCGTGTGATCTTGATTGACTAAGACGTATTCCTGAAGGCTTTCGAGTTCGCGATAGTGGTGAAATTTAGCGCCGCGATCGAAGGCTTCGGTGCTGTTCGAGAGGATTTCGATAATCAGTTTGGGATGCTTTTTGTAGTAGCGGGTTTCGCGATCGCGCAGGTCGCAGGTCACGAGCAAATCGGGATAATAAAAGCGGTTGGCGCTTTCGATCCGCACTTTCATATCAGCAAAAAAGGTTTTGCAGGATGAGCCGCGTAGGTGAGCGCGAAGCACGGTATACAGGTTCCCAGAAATCAGATTATGTTCTTCGCTAACTCCAGCCATCGCGAAGACTTCACCATCATGATATTCGTGCTTGATCTCGGCCTGCGCTTCGGCAGCAAGGTAGTCATCAGGTGAGAGGTCTAGGCGATCGGGTTGAGCAATCATGGGTTATTACCTGTGAGGCCAATTGTGGGCAAGACCAGACCTCATCTGAGGCTTCCAAAATCTCTGAGGTCTAAAAACCAGTGCGCCCCTACCGTATTTTATTCCTCCAATTCCTCGGCATCGGCTAAAACCGGATTGATATCAAACCACGACTTTTTGCGCTCCTTGTACTCAAACACCATCCGCGTGTGAATCAGCTTCTGGAACCCTTCGTCATCGCTCACCTTTTTCGTCTTCTTCACCTCGCGCAACAGTCCCCACTCCGCCGACGAAATTTGTAGCCGCAGGATATTCCCATGATCGGCGATCACATCCTCCAGCGTATCCATCGTCAACGGTAGATCCATCTCCTCCTCAACCCACTGCGACAGCAACCGCAACAGATCGCGCACATGGCCGCCGCTATAGCGACACAGCCGATCCAAACAGTCCTCATCCTCAAAAATTTGTTCCAGATTCGCCAAGCGTTCCTCTGGCGATAACGTGGGAAACGCTCGCGCCAGCACCATTTGCTTGAGCAGAGCGATCCCCTCGTCGCAGTCCGAACCATCCGGAAAGCCGATCGACACCATCGGCAACACGTAGGGCTGTTTGAACACTTGCAGCAAATTACCGACAGCGCTGGAATACATCAGCGACAGCGGCATGGTGTAAATCGTGTGGCAATTGAGCTGTTTAAGATAGCTGCCCTGATCGACAAATAGATATTCCTGCTGGCCTTTACCGAAGGCTTTGACGGCGCGATCGATCCGATCGAGGTTATCGACGATCGTCACCAAACCGCGATAGCCCTGTTGTTTGAGCTGGGCGATCGCCGGTTCGAGCAATTCAGTATTGATCAGATTCAGCAACTCGATTTTCTGGGGGCCAAGATACTGATTCAACTTCTCGCGTAACCCCGAGTCACCCTTCGCTTTCACCGTCAGCGAACCGATCCCCATCCCCAACGTCACAGCCCTCGTCTCAGTATTAAAACCAACGCTCGCCCCCTCCCGTGCCTTTCTGTCCGCATATCCAAGCTCTCCACTCAGCTCAATCTCAGTACTGAGAATATCGGCGGTTTTCTTCAGCAGGCTACGCAGTCCCGGCGCAGGGGTTTCGAGCGCATCGAGGGTGTCGAGTTCCTCGCTAATCCGCTTGGCGATCACGAGCAGTACGTCGATGATGTCCACATCGGCGACTTCGAGATCGTCGGTCGAGGCGAAGTAGACAACGAAAAAGCCTTCGTCTTCGAGCTGCTGCTTCAGGCTTTGGAGTTCGGTAGATTTACCGCAGCCGATATGCCCAGAAAACAGCGAACAGGTCGGGTCTTCGGGGGACAGTTTGGCGATTCTATTGCAGAGTTTTTTGACGATTTCGCCGCCGCGCACGCTGGCAAAGTCGATGTAGTAGTGCCGATCGTTCGGATCGGAGACAACTAAGGTGCGACTCGGATCGATTGTTTTAGCAAAAACACTGAGATCGATGGACATAGTAGATGGTGTGCAGGAAAAAAAAGCTATCCCCGATCAAGTGAAAATCACGAGAATGACCTGCATTATCGCGTTTTTTGTCGTACCTGTAAGTGCGTATGGTACGAATTCCCAGAGATAAAGTTGCGATCGGGTTTTGTTCGGTTCTAGCTATGAATCCGAGGTTCTGGATGTAGCGTCGCCAGTAGCTCACTTTCCACGATCGCCAGTTCCGCCAACCGCGCATCCACCACCTCCCGCTCAAAATACGTCGTCGCCAACACCCAGTACGCGCCATAATGCCGCGCCTCCGACGCCATCAAACTCCGATAAAATTTCGCCAGCTCGCGATCGGGCAAATGATCCGCCAGCAGCCCCAGCCGCTCATGCGATCGCGCCTCGATCAACCCCGACACCAGCAGCAAATCCAACATGCGATCCGGCTCATTGCGTCGCACCAGCGCTTTTAACCCACCCCCGTAGGGCGGCGCAGGTAGCGGCGCAAGATCTACGCCCCGTTGTTGCAAAATGCGATTCACCTGCTCGAAATGTTCCAACTCTTCCCGCGCGATCGCCGTCAGTTCCCGCACCAGTTTTTCATTCGAGGGATAGCGGCTCATCAAACTCAGCGCCACCCCGGCGGCCTTGCGCTCGCAGTGGGAATGATCGAGCAAAACCGTGTCGAGGTTGGCTAGCGCTTGGGCGATCCAGGCGTCCGATGTGGGCGTGACGAGCCACTTGATTTTAGTGGTGTCGCGGGGCTCGATCGCGGGTGGTGTCACGCTGGCGGTGGTTAATGCGGTGGCGGCGGTGGGTGCGATGGGCATGATGGGAAAACCGGGGATTCGTCCTAGGAGTCGGATCGTAGCAAACCGGCGAAGCCGATCACAGCATCAAGACCTATGATCAAACGGAAACCATTACACTGAGCATGGTTCAACGTCATCACCAATCCCCCAGAGAATCCCAAACCGATCTCATGATCTCGTGTGTCGTTAACCCGAACTGCTCCATCCCGTTGCCGTCTTCCCCACACGTCCTATGCCGTTTTTTCGCCAGCCTAAAATTTGGGATCTTCCCGAGTCTCGCATCACCGCCGAGCACATTTTTCTCAATCGTCGCCGGTTCTTGAAAGGTTCGATCGCCGGTGGGATGGGGCTGGCGCTACTGTCGCTGTCGGGCTGCAAAGGCACGAGCGGCAATGCGGATGATGTGGGCAACAATCCGATCGCCGGGACGCGACCAATTTCGCCCCAGCCCAGCGCGATCGCCCTCCCCGATCCCGGACGCCCGATCACCCCGCGCGACCTCGCCGCCCGCTACAACAATTTCTATGAATTTGGCGGCAATAAAGGCATCTGGCGAGCCGCCCAGTCGCTCCCCACCGAAGACTGGAAAGTGCGGGTGCATGGCCTGGTGAATCAGCCGAAAACCTATGATTTTGACGACCTGACCAAAACCTTTGGCCTCGAAGAACGTACCTATCGCTTTCGCTGCGTCGAAGCCTGGGCGATGACCGTACCGTGGGCGGGTTTCCCAATGCGTAAGCTGCTCGAAGCTGTGGAGCCGACCAGTGCGGCAAAATTTGTCAAGTTCACCTCGTTTTATGACGAGCGCATTACCACCGGCCCCGGCTGGCGTCCGGGTTCGCTACCTTGGCCGTATCGCGAAGGCTTGCGGATCGAGGAAATGGCCAACGAACTCGCCTTTTTCGCCACCGGAGCCTACGGTCACACACTGCCGAAACAGCATGGCGCACCGATCCGCATGGTGCTGCCGTGGAAGTATGGCTTTAAGGGAGCCAAGTCGATCGTGGATATCGAGTTTGTCGCGGAACAACCGGCAACGTATTGGAATACG
Organism: uncultured Geitlerinema sp.; assembly: GCA_964518905.1. GTDB lineage: Bacteria > Cyanobacteriota > Cyanobacteriia > Cyanobacteriales > Geitlerinemataceae > RDYZ01. Next base: position 35,990 of record CAZFJL010000018.1, read on the forward strand.
CTGGTTCCGAATGAGTACGGTTTTGAGGCGAATGTGAATCCAACCGTGCCGCATCCGCGCTGGTCGCAGGCCGAGGAGCGAATTATTGCGTCGGGGAATTCGCTATCGTGGGATGTTGAGCCGACGTTACCCTACAACGGCTATGGTGAATTTGTGGCGGATTTGTATGCGTAATGGTCTGAATTCGTAGCGCAAGCATCTTGCCTGCTCTGGCCGACTCGACACCCGCATAACCCAACTCAATCAACACCACCGAGAGCTTCAACACCTCAGCGCTTTTTTCGACCTTTGGACGATCGCCATGCTAAACCCCTTCTCCCGTTACAAACCTCTCCGATCCCGCTGGCGATTTTCCAGTGCCATAGGTCGAAACTGGGGCATTTGGCTGTGCGCGATCGTCACATTTTTCGCCTGCTATGCCTGTGCGCCGTTGTGGAATGCAGGCGATCGCGCTGATCAAGCCAACCCCGAGGCGATCGAACTCACCCTCTGGCAGGGCATCAACCCGCCGCCCAACCGCGACGTGTTCGATCACCTCGTCGATCGCTTCAACGAAGCCCACCCCGACATTCACGTCAATTCGATCTACGCCGGACAAAGTGAGCAGCAAATGCCCAAGGTGCTAACGGCTGTTGTCGGTGATGTGGCGCCGGATATCCTCTGGTTTTCGCCCACGGCAACGGGTCAATTCGTTAATTTGGACGCGATCGCCCCGCTCGATAATTGGTTCGCCGAGTCATTAACGGTCAGCGAACTCGAACCCGCGCTCTACGATGCGATGCTTGAGTCGCGCCACATTTGGTCTGTGCCGATGGCCACCAATAATATCGGCATTTTCTATCGTCCTAGTCTGTTTGAAGCTGCCGGAATTGAAACGCTTCCCACTTCTTGGTCAGATTTACTAGAAACCACGAAACAGCTTACGGAAGATACCAACGGCGATGGACAAACCGATCGCTACGGCATGTTGCTTCCCCTCGGCAAAGGCGAATGGACGGTGTTTACCTGGCTACCCTTTCTCTACAGTGCTGGTGGCGATCCGAGCCGCAACCAACGTCCGAACCTCTCAACTAAGGAAGCGCGTAACGCCCTTGGTCTCTGGACTCAGCTAATCGCGGATGGGTCGGCGATGCTATCCCAGCCGGAACGCGGCTTTGAACTCGATGACTTTCTCGCCGGTCGCGTCGCGATGCAGCTTACCGGGCCGTGGACGCTCGAACAACTCGAATCTACCGGCGTTGATTACGACGTTATGCCGATTCCCCAGGATACGGAAGCCGCGACGATCGTGGGCGGCGAACACCTGTTTGTGATGAAAAGTAATTCGGCACGCGAGGCCGCCGCGACTCAGTTTCTCGAATTTGCCCTAAGCGAAGAATTTCAAACGGAGTGGGCGCTGGGCACGGGCTATTTACCCGTAAATGTCAAATCTCGCCAAAGTTCCGCCTATCAAGCCTATGTCGAGTCTCGCCCAGTTCTGAACGTATTTCTAGCGCAAATGGAATTCGCCCATGCCCGACCCACATTCGCAGGCTATCCCCGCTTATCCGACGCCCTCGGACGCGCGATCGAGCAAAGCCTCCTGGGTACGCCTCCCTATGAAGCATTGCGATCCGCACAAGAACGAGTCGAACGATTTTGGGATGCGTCCTGATGTCCACAATTTAGGGTTTGGCTCAGAAAGATTGCAGGTCATCGTTCCCACGTTCTGCGTCCCGTGAATTCGCGATAGTAAAACACTAACGATCGCCAAAGATCGTACGCCCAACCCGGATCGCCGTCGCACCCGCCGCGATCGCCAGCCGATAATCGTTCGACATCCCCATCGATAGCTCATCGAGCCGCCAGCGTTTCGCTCTCCCCTGCAACTCCTGCAAAAACTGCTGCGCTCGCTCAAATAAAGCCCGCGTTTCCGCCTCCGTTAACCCCAGCGGCGCGATCGTCATCAACCCACGTACATCCAGCCGCTCCAGCGCCTCCAGCTCATCCCAATCTCGCAGCAGCTCATCGACGTCCCAGCCAAACTTATCCGGGTCTGGCGCAAACTTGACCTGTAAGCAGAGCTTGGGACTCGGCTTTCCCTGCCCGATCGCGCGATCGATGCAACGCGCCAGTTTCAAGCTATCAACCGAATGAATCCAATCCACCTGTGCCAGCGCCGCATTCACCTTATTCGATTGGAGATGGCCGATAAAATGCCAGATAATATCCGGCAAATCCGCCAATAACTGCCGCTTTTCGATCACCTCTTGAATCCGGCTCTCGCCAATATCGCGAACCCCCGCCGCATAGGCCGCCCGGATCGCAGCCACCGGCTTATATTTCGATACCGCGATCGCCCGCACTCCATCAGGCAGTTCCGATCGCAGCTCTGCGAGCCGTTGGGCAATCTGAGCAGCATTCATAAACTCAGCTTCACTCACGTTGTTAGACCAATCTCCTCATACTTTTCTGGAGAAAGAATCACTTCCACCTCAAAAAATAGACATTTCAAAGCGCTTTTCGACTACTGAAACGTCTGCTTATGAACACGCTGAAGCTCAGACAACTCCTCACGTATCCCCTGTCGTCGCAACTGTCGCATACGACCTTCCACAACCATTCGTGCATCCGAGCGCGTTAGAGGTTCAAACGCCAATGATCCCTGATTTTTTACCAGGAAAAATAAGCGTTGGGCGTAGAGCGTTGTAAAAAGCTCACGATTATCCTCGACGCTACACACTCGAAATAACAAACCGAATGTTGGGTGATTAAGGTAAGTTTCGTTGCCCATTCAAGTGTTACGACGGTCAAACTTTGTACTGAACATACTGACGTGCGGCTTACATGCAGCGTAACATTCTAAAAAATCAAATTCATTACGTTGCGCACCCATTTATCCCACTAACCACTGTATCAGTCGTTACTGCATAACGAACAGAAACTTACGATGTTTTTCGACTTGGAAGTGACGATAAAGCGATGATTGCGAGCCGATCGGTATAGGACAGACGAGTTTCAGGCATTTTGCCGAAGAGTTCCGATCGTCCTAGACACATATATCAGCAAAGCCATCAATCAGACATAAAAATATCCTGCAAATTCGGAGAATTTTACCGACGTTTGCAGGACGAAGCGCTTAATGGCTCAATCTCAAAAGCTATTACCTAAGCTAAACCGGCATTCATGCCTGGTTTACCGGTAACAAGTTTCACGCTTACAATTTTTCCGCCCATCTTCTGGATGCGCTGTTGCTCACGGAACCAGCTATCGTAGGGAACGAGCTTCGTAAAATAGGTATTTTGCAGCTCTCTCTGAGTCCGGATGCGCGACTGACTCGGCACGCATGCGGTTACTCGAAACATACGCATGACGAGAAATCCTCCTCTGCTAGGGTTGGGTCTAAAGGAAAATTTTAGCGCAAAGTTTAGCTAAATATTTTCTAAAAATTGAAATGAATTTCGATTCAGTTTTAACTGGACTCGAATGGCAGGTGGCCAAAAGTCAATACATACCAAAACACTATCCGAACCAAAGTATTGATCCAATAATGGGCATGCACTCCCTCGTGGCACAACCTGCCGAATCGTGGAACTGTTGCCGTCACGCTAAACGTAAACTGCGAACAATTCACCCATCAACAAAGGTTGAGACTAGCTCAAGCCCGAGGAGATGTAGTCGAAGTAAACACCCATTTCTGCACCAGCATCAGCGCCGACGAGACCGGAGGTCACTTCTTTCATTGCCTGGATAGCTTGGACGGTGGAACCGACCGGAACACCCAGCGAGTTATAGGTTTCTTTCAAACCGTTGAGCACGCGCTCATCGAGAATCGACGGATCACCAGCTAGCATCGCGTAGGTTGCATAGCGGAGGTAGTAGTCGAGGTCGCGGATGCAAGCAGCGTAGCGACGGGTGGTGTACATGTTGCCACCGGGACGGGTGACATCCGAGTACAACAGCGATTTTGCCACAGCTTCTTTAACGATCATGGCAGCGTTAGCGCCGATCGTAGCAGCCGCGCGAACACGCAGTTCACCGGTTTGGAAGTAGCTTTTCAGCTTGTCCATCGACGCTGCATCCAGGTATTTACCTTGAACGTCGGAGGAGTTGATTACAGAAGTAATTGCGTCTTGCATGGTTTTACTTATTTTCGAGTGACGAAATAAAAACGGAGTTAATGAAGTTCCGTACGATTAACGCACGGTTAAGGCGATCAATCCGCGAATGCGGAAAGGCCTTATTACAGCATTGCGCCGACGACGTAGTCGAAGTAAGAACCAGCTTCAGCAGCATCGTCTGCCGACATCATCGACGTTGCAACAGCTTTCATGCTGCGGACGCCTTCTGCAACAGCTTCGATCGGGGTTCCGAGCGAGCGGTACATTTCACGGACACCGACGATACCGATTTCTTCGATCGGAGTAACATCACCGGAAACCACACCGTAGGTCACGAGACGCAGGTAGTAGTCCATGTCACGCAGGCAGGTTGCGGTCATTTCTTCGCCGAAGGCATTACCACCGGGAGAAACCACATCCGGGCGTTTTTGGAACAGTTGGTTACCTGCTTCCTTGACGATGCGCTCACGCGATTCGGTCAGGACTTGAGCGATACGTAGGCGGGTTTCGCCGGAGGTAACAAAGCTCTTGATGCGCGCGAGTTCGCCGGGGCTGAGGTAACGAGCCTCTGCATCAGCATTCACGATTGATTTCGTGACGATACTCATGATGTGCGATTCCTCCTAAAAGGAAAATATTACAGAATGTATCTAATCTTAAAGGGCTAACGTCCCCTTTCAATCTTCGATATTCTCCTGTATCGGGTCGGCAATCCTGACGACCGTTAATATTTTGTAACGCAAGGTCTCGAAATGTATGGTGCTGACTTCATGGATCTGGGGTGAAGAAACTTGGCAACAGCCTGAGGCTTAAGGCTTTTCTCTCGTCTTACTGAAGCGTTGCACCGATCGCGAGCGGGGAAAGGATCTAAGCCCCAAAACGTTGGCGGTAGCAAAGAATACGGTTCGGCGGCGAGGAGAGACTGGGAGATTCATCCAGAATTTTGCCTAATTGGCGTCGGGAACTCTCTCATTTTGTTGTTTAGGATCCGTCCGTGAGCCAGTTCCTTGGTCGAGTGACATGAGAACTGATGGCTGGTCAGCGTCAGACCCAGGGCAAAAATATTTGGACGTATAGACCAAAATTCTTCAGATAGAGAATATTTTGTCGCACTCGTTACCAGACAGGACTCTTCCTACTTTTCTTATCTCTGCCATCCAATTATGTTTTGTTTGCTCGCGGATGGACGCCGGAATCCTTGGAAGAAGCGAAACAAACCGCAACTCTAAAGTTGCAAAACGCAATACTCAGGGAAGAGAAATTAAATTTTTTCTGCACAATCTCGGGAAACAAATCAATGTGTGGTGTATTCGGGAATGGGTATTCCGGTTCGTACGGTGATGTAACCGAAGACTTAGATATTCGAGGGGATACTCCTTTCATGGCTAAAGACTGTACGAATTAATGGACGATCGATATTGATCAAGCTGTTGATCAATATGAGTTTATGCATTAGCCGCTGCCTGAATACCCATCGAATCACCGTCTAGATAGCCTATTTTTTCCAGTAGAGCATTTTATGAAAGCAACCCCTCGCCCGTTAAGCGTTGATACCGTACGTACGTATCTCCATGAAATTGGTCGCGTGCCGCTTCTGACTCACGAAGAAGAGATTATTTTTGGGAAGCAAGTCCGTCGATTGATGGATTTACTGGAGATTGAGGTCAGGCTGACGGAAGAATTGGGGCGGGAGCCGGAGATGTCGGAGTGGGCGAAGGCTGCGGATTCAAGTCTGGAAAAGCTGCATACCGAGTTGAACACTGGGAAACGTGCCAAGCGAAAAATGATTGAGGCAAATTTGCGCCTGGTGGTGGCGATCGCCAAGAAATACCAGAAGCGCAATCTAGAGTTTCTCGATTTAATCCAGGAAGGATCGCTCGGTCTTGAGCGCGGTGTCGAAAAATTCGATCCGGGGCGAGGCTATAAGTTCTCGACCTATGCCTACTGGTGGATTCGCCAAGCCATCACCCGCGCGATCGCCCAGCAAGCACGAACGATCCGCCTACCGATTCACATCACCGAAAAGCTCAACAAAATTAAAAAAGCCCAGCGCGAACTAACGCAAAGCCTCGGCCATAGCCCCACCTCAGAGCAAATTGCCGCCACGCTTGAGCTTGAACCGCAACAGGTTCGCGACTATCTCAGCCTTTCGCGTCAGCCGGTTTCGCTGGATCTGCGAGTCGGCGATAACCAAGATACAGAGCTGCAAGAGTTGCTGGAAGATGAGACCGCATCGCCCGAAGATTACGCAACCCAAGACTTCCTACGGCAGGATTTATCGATGTTGCTCGATAAGTTAACGCCGCAGCAACGCGAGGTGATTGTCTTGCGCTTTGGTTTGAACGATGGCAAGGAGTTGTCTTTGGCGAAAGTTGGAGTGCGTCTGAACCTGAGCCGCGAACGGGTACGCCAACTAGAGCATCAAGCCATGTCCTATTTACGTCGCCGCCAGCACGAAATTCGCGAATATCTCGCGTGTTGATGAGGGGGACGGTATCGTTAAGAAATATTGCTTTTGCCTTTCATGCTCGTCGCTTCGTTTTGTTGCGATCGCTCTTGACGTTATGCCTTCCTCTCTCGCTCCCGCCTCTGTCACTCCGGTTCCGACTTCTCCCAACCCCTTTCCGGCCACGGATCGCGATTTATCGATCGGTGGTCTGGTTGCGGCGGGCAGTATTTTGGGGATCTGGGCAATCAGCCTGGTTACGCTCCTGCGTGCCGATCTAGCGCAATGGTCGTTCCTGCAAAAAATGTTGGGTCTAACCTGGCAAACCTTTCTCTACACGGGTTTGTTTGTCACGGCTCATGATGGGATGCATGGCTCGATTTGTATGACCAATCGTCGAGTCAATGACACGATCGGCGCGATCGCGATCGGCATCTATGCCCTGTTTGACTTTAAGTTTTTACGCGATCGTCACCACGAACACCACGCCCAGCCCTCCACCGAACTCGATCCGGACTTCCACGACGGCGAACACACCAATTTTGTCCGCTGGTATAGCTACTTCATGACGCGATACTGGAGTTGGCTACGGCTCTTTTCGCTAATCGCCATTTTCCATATCGTCCATCGCCTGTTCCACATCCCCGAAGCAAACCTCGCCTGGTTCTGGGTCTATCCCTCCGTCCTCAGTTCCGTGCAGCTCTTTTTCTTTGGAACGTATTTACCGCACCGGCAGCCAAAACGCGGCTATACCAATATTCACCGCACCCAAAGCACCGAAATCGCCGAACTTTGGTCGTTCCTGAGCTGCTACCACTTCGGCTATCACTACGAACACCACGAATATCCCGGCGTACCCTGGTGGAAGCTCCCCACGGTGTATCGCCAAACGCGATCGCGTGCCGAGTCTCTCTAAATACCGCTCAAGCTCAAATAACGCCTAAGCTTGAACTACCGTCAAACCTCGTCTCTTACGAATTCCCGATGTTCGTTCGCCTCTTCGCCGCCCTTCCCCTCTTCGACACCCTGTTTTCCACCCAGGGCATCATGGTGATGCTCTTGGCAACCTATGGCGTTGCCATGTGGGCTTTCCTCACCAGCGCCCCCAAGGTGCATACCGTCATGGTCTCCGATCTCGACATCGCACGGCAGTTTTACGAAGGCGAGTTAGAGCTACCAGCAGCAGAAGTCCCACTGCACTACTACTACAACTACGAACAGACGATCGGTGCTGCCGGTCTAGATCCGCTTTATCTCAACGCCGAACTGGCCACCCTGCCACCCGCAGAAAAATCCGAAGGCTTGTGGTATCAACTCAAACGCAACACCCAACTCCACATCATTCGGGGAGCCAGCCTTGGCAAAAAACAGCGCCAACGCCACGTTAGCTTCGATCGTGACTGCCTCGAAGCACTGCTCCTACAAATCCAAGCACGCGGCATTAAATACAAAATCCGTCGCGAAAAACCCCTGAATTTTCTTGTCAAAGATTTCTATGGCCGCATCCTCGAACTCACCGAAGCCGCACGCTAAACGCCAGTACCAGCACGCCCCCCACCCTCATCTATCGAGCCGAAGTGCGGTATCCCGAATCTTAACGCAATGACAACTATTCATTACGAAATGTATACTACTGTAGGTAATGCCGAGCAACGGTAGTGATGACTCAACCCGTACCCGATCTTCCCGCCGAACTGAATAAAATGGTTCAGCGTTTTCAGCGTGCTACGGAGCCGAAACGACGCTATGAGCAGCTCCTATGGCTCGCCCAGAAGCTAGAAGCCTTTCCCGAAGATAGTAAAATTGAGGAGAACAAAGTCTCCGGCTGCGTCTCACAAGTTTATGTCACGGCTTCCTTACAAGATGGGAAGGTGTTGTACTGCGGCGACTCTGACGCGCAGCTCACCAAAGGGCTGCTAGCCTTTCTCATCAAAGGACTCAACGGAACTTCGCCGGAAGATATCGTCCAATTAACACCAGATTTCATCCAGGATACGGGGTTAGCCGTCAGCCTAACGCCATCGCGGGCGAACGGTTTTCATAACATCTTTAAGAAAATGCAGACGCTTGCTTTGATGCTCTGTGCCGGTCGTGAAGCCTCGTAATACAAAGTGTCTCTCCTGGCATCGGTCATAGCGCTTGACGCTGCTGTCTTCCCCCACGCCTCCTGATGCATCGCACCGAATATTCGTAAACTCAAGTCCTGACTCTTCCTGATTAAAATGAAGAGCGATTGGTTCGAGGGAGCCGTAATTAAGGCTTAAAGCGTGGTGTTCATCATTGATCTGTCGCAAACAGACATCGCACACTGACCATTTTTTTGTTAGCTTGGTTCTGAATGTACTTTCGCGCTTAAAAAGCGTGAACTTAAGAATAATTTAGAACCTAAATTCTCGCCCAATGAGATTTGAAATCCATTTGCCAAAATCAACATTTTGCAGATAGATCCTGCTGGAATTTTGGTGTAAGTCTTAGTGCCAGATATTGAATATTTAAACCTCGAAGAAATTGATCTGGGTTCGTGATCGTGATCATAAAATTTGTCCATCGTTCTCGCGATCAATCGAGACTTAAGGAGCAAAAAAATCGAGCCGAAGGTTGCCTAAATATACTGAGGTGATTTCAGTAATTCTTTAGCATGAATCGACAAGATACTTGTCCTATAAGCTTTTTGTGTCTCGATCGAGCCTATTATCTTCGTTCTTCGAGGCGATCGGGATTCTTGTGAAGCGAGTTCTGACAAATTTGATCGCATTTCACGGAGATGAATATATTTATTCCTATGATTATCAAGTTAAAAACGGCATATTGAATGCGGAATTTTTCATTCAAGCCAAGGAATAACGGCCAAATCTGGAGATTTTAGTGCTTTATTGCTTTTTTTTTACCTTTTGTGTGTCGGCTATGCTAATAATAGAAACTGTGTGGTCTGAGTACAGCTTGCACGCCCCCAAACTAGGCAAAGCGCGGCTCCTAATTCATTCTCTCTTGAGAGCATCTTTGTGCAGTTAAATCTGCCCGATGTTTTGGTCAGGAAACCCCGATTGAACACCTGGAGGCGAGCCTTTTGTCTTTGCCGTCTTCCTATTGAAATCGACCCAAAATATTAATGACACTATCGAAATCTCGCGAACTCGTCCGTACTGACGATCTCGAAAAATCCCTGGCGGCATCAGATACTGCTCTGGTTAGCGATGATGAGATGCGCCAAGCCGTCCGTACGCTACTCATCGGCTTGGGTGAAGACCCCGATCGAGAAGGTCTACTCGATACGCCGAAGCGTGTGGTTAAAGCGCTGCAATTTCTGACCTCGGGTTATCACCAATCCCTAGAGGCACTGCTCAATAACGCCGTATTCCACGAAAACTCGAATGAGATGGTGCTGGTGCGCGATATTGACATCTTTAGCTCCTGCGAACATCACATTTTGCCGATTATTGGCCGTGCTCATGTCGCCTACATTCCCGATGGTAAAGTCGTCGGCTTGTCTAAAATTGCGCGGATTTGTGACATGTATAGCCGTCGCTTGCAAGTCCAAGAGCGACTGACCTCGCAGATTGCTGATGCACTCCAAAGCCTGCTGCAACCGAAAGGTGTGGCCGTTGTCGTGGAAGCAACGCACATGTGCATGGTGATGCGTGGTGTGCAGAAGCCCGGTTCGTGGACGACAACGAGTGCGATGCGCGGTGAGTTTGCCGATGATGTCAACACTCGTCAAGAGTTTATGAGCTCGATTCGTCACCGTCCCCAGTTCCACTAGGCTGAACGATCGATGATGTTGGGTGATTTGAACGTGCCACACCTTCAATCTCACTCACACTGACGATCGCGAGATTTTAGACTGTATTACCGAAACGGCGGGATGTTCTACCCAGGACATTCCGTCTTTTTTTGCTTGATACCGTAATATGAGTCGAAATGTAACGCGTGTAAGCGCCGAGGAGCATGAAATGGTGGAGCTGACAGCCGTCGAGAACACAGTTGCGAAGCGTTCGGTCGGTTTGCTGTTTGGTGGCCGATCGGGTGAGCATGAGGTGTCGATCATCTCGGCTGCGGCGATTTTTGCGGCGTTTCAGGCGGAGTCCAATCTCGATCGCTACGAGGTTCACCCGTTTTATATCCGCAAGGATGGCGTCTGGATGGATGAGACGACGTCGCGATCGGTGCTGGATAGCAAGCAGCCGTTGGCGATCGATGATGCTGCGACGCTGGACGCGATGCGATCGCGCTGGGCATTTCCCAGTAATGCCGCAGAGATGGATGTGTGGTTCCCCATTTTGCATGGCCCGAACGGCGAAGATGGCACGATTCAGGGCTTACTGACGCTGATGCAGGTTCCCTATGTGGGGTCTGGGGTTTTGGGTTCGGCGGTGGGGATGGATAAGATTGCGATGAAGATGGCGTTTGCGACGGCGGGGCTGCCGCAAGTGCCGTACGTGACGGTCGATCGGGCGCAGGTCTGGTCGAATCCCTGCGTGTTTCCGGCGCTGTGCGAGGACATCGAAACGAAGCTGGGCTATCCCTGTTTTGTGAAACCGGCGAATCTGGGTTCATCGGTGGGAATTGCGAAGGTGCGGACGCGGGCGGAACTCGAAGCGGCGCTGGATAGTGCGGCGAGCTACGATCGGCGCATCGTGGTTGAAGCGGGGGTGACGGCGCGGGAGGTCGAGTGTGCGGTGCTGGGGAACGATTCGCCCAGTGCGTCGGTGATTGGTGAGATTACCTTCGAGAGCGATTTTTACGATTATGAGACGAAGTACACCGACGGTCTGGCGCAGTTGATTATTCCGGCGGAGTTGCCCGAGGCGATCGCGTCACAATTGCGCGAACTGGCGATCGAGGCGTTCCGGGCGGTGGATGCGAGCGGCCTGTCACGGGTGGATTTCTTTTTTGTTGAGGCGACGGGTGAGTTATTTATTAACGAGATCAATACGCTACCGGGCTTTACGGCGCTGAGTATGTATCCCCAGCTTTGGGCGAATACGGGCGTGCCGTTTACGGAGTTGGTCGATCGTCTAGTGCAGTTGGCGATCGAGCGATCGGCTAGCGAGCAGGTCTAGGGTGATCGCGTAGCCCGGTAAGATCCGTATACCGCCTGTAATCGATCGCTCAAAATCTCCAAGATGACATCGCTCTTCCTACACCGCCCGCTCACCGCCTCAATTCACGCCCTCGTTGTTTGCGGCACATTTGCTGCTAGTACGATCGCGATCGCCGCTCCCGTTAATGCACGTACGGGAGAGAACGCCCCCGCTTTCGCTCTCGACATCACGCCCAAAAACACGCCCGATCCAACCACGCTTAACCCGATCCAACTGGCTCAGGCGACCGAAACAGAAGAACCGACACTCGACACCCTAGAGAATGCGTCAGTTGACGAGCTGATTTCCCAGGCGATCGCCGATTACCAAGCAGGAAACTATGACCTGACGATCGACTTGCTCGATCGCGCTATCGATCGCGATCCGAGCCGTGCCGATGCCTATCGCTATCGCGGTTTGGCATACCACCGTCAAGGCGAATACGAGGCAACGATCACCAATTACGATCGCGCCCTCGCCTTAACCACCGATCCAGAAACTCAAGTTAAACTCCATAGCGATCGCGGTCTAGCCCACTATGCGACCGGCAACTATGCTCAAGCGATCGGCGACTACGACCGGGCGATCGCCCTCGATGCGAGCTATGCCCCGGCCTATAACCATCGCGGCGTGATTCATTATGCCCAGGGAGACTACGCGAGTGCGATCGCCGACTACGACAGCGCGATCGACAACGACGCCGACTACGCCCCGGCCTATAACAATCGCGGTCTAGCCTACATGGCGCAAGGCGCAACCCCACGAGCGATCGCCAACTACACCCAGGCCATCCGCCGCGATGAGACTTACCGCGACGCCTATTACAACCGAGGCAATGCTTATTTTATCCAAGCGGACTATGCGAACGCCCTCGCGGATCTCGACGCGGTGATTGGGATTGATGAGTTTTACGCCAATGCGTATTTTGTGCGGGCGGCGATCGCGGAACAGGTGGGCGATCAGGCGTCGGCGATCACGGATTATCAGGTGGCGGCGCTGCTCTATGAACGTCAGGGCAACACGCTGTGGCAGGAGCGATCGCTCGATCGCCTAGAGCTACTGCAAAACTCACAAAATTAACAGACGCAAGGCACGATTGCAGGCTTCGTCGAAATTGATCAGACTCAGTAGATTCGGCACTACGACACGAGCTGCGTTGACGTTTCGACTCGCTTTGCCTCGATCGTCTTCTTCTTTTTCTCTAAACGCTTCGGCTGAAGGTAGAGATTATCCACCAACGCCGATGCGCCCGCAAACCAAGGCGGAACAATCAACGCACCGAGAATTCCCAACACCTGGACACCGCCCAGCACCGAGAGCAACTGAAACAGCGGATGAACCCCGACGGACGACCCGACGAGCAGCGGATCGAGAACGTAGGTTTCGACGTTTTGGATGATCACAAACAGGAGTAGCACCCAAAACACGAGCAAGCCCCCCTGAGAAAGCGCAACAATCAGCGCGGGAATGGCTCCGAGGAAAGGGCCCAGGAAGGGAATTAAGTTGGTGACACCCGCGATCGCGCCGAGACCCAGGGCGTATTCTTCCAAACCAAGAAAGCTGAGTCCGGCAGCGGTGGCGATCGCTAAGATCGTCGAAACCAAAAAACGCCCGCGAATGTAGCCGCCCATTCGTTCACCAACGATACTCATTTGGGCTTCGAGGCGATCGTCCCACGGCTCCGGGAAAATCTGCGTCACACTGCGGATCAGCGTGCGGCTATCGGCCACCATATAGCCCGACAAGAAAATCGACAGCACCAGACTAAACGCCGCGCCGACAATGCCGCGTGTGATGCCGTAGGACTTCAAAACGAGCTGGCGCGATGAAAATAGCGTCCATTTGGCGATCGACTGAGGGTCGATGAGTTGGGCTAATAGCTCCGGCTGAGTGTCGGTTAATCGATTGATCGGCTCGGTCAAAACCTCAAGCGTTTTCGCCGACAGATCGGGAAGCTGTTTGATGAGCTGTTCGATCTGCTCGATTACCGGCGGGCCGATGATCAACACGACGCCAGTAATCGAGGCGAGCAAGCCCAGGTAGGCGATGAGGGTTGCCAGCCAGCGCGGCAGTTTGGCTTTTTCGAGGGTCGTGACGATCGGCGCGATCGAGGCGGCAATCACAACGGAGACCATCAGGATGACGATCAGGCTTTGCAATTGCCAGAGCAGGACACCGAGCAAGACCACAACGGCGATCGTTAGGATGTTCGGCAGGGCAATCGCGATCGGCGGTTTGGACATGGTGATCGTGAAGTGAGATCCGTGGCGATCGAGGGGGCTGAGAAGTCGGACTTTTTCAAAAAGTCCGACTTCTGGAGTGAACAACTATTCTCGGGCAATTCTCTTAAAGAAACCAACCGTAGGAATGTAATCCTTTGCCCAATAGATTAACGCCCAAATAACAGACCCAGACGACGCCCAAGCCCACCGTTGCGAGGATCGCCGGACGACGTCCCTGCCAGCCGCGCGTAATCCGAGCGTGGAGATAGGCCGCGAACACCAACCAGGTGATAAATGCCCAGGTTTCCTTCGGGTCCCAACTCCAGTAGGTTCCCCAGGCTTCGTTTGCCCAGACCGCGCCGGAAATGATGCCGATCGTCAGCAGCGGAAAGCCGAGGCCGATGATGCGATAGCTGATGTTATCGAGGGTGTCGGCGAGGTTGAGGCGTTGGGGGGAGAGGGGCAGTGTGTCGGTTTGGGTTGCAGCGGGACGATCGAGTGTCGCGGTGGCAGTATTGCCCGGTTCGACACGAAACGTAGCCGTTGAAAGAGTTGCCGCGTCTGCCGTTGTCGGTGTCGGCGTAACCGTCTCGCCGCCGCGCTTGAGCGTATAGGCACGAAATCCGCCCGTACCGACGGAGCTACCGCGCAGCTCGATCGCCTGTCCGCGCGTCACCACCAAAAAGGCGATCGCCAACAACGACCCCACCATCAACGTCGAATAGCTCAACATCATGACGCTGACGTGCATCATCAGCCAGTTGGATTGCAGCGCCGGGACGAGGGGTTCGGCGAGCTGCATGTCGGGCGGTAGCGTAATCGTCGCAAAGGCCGCCGTCCCCATCGCCAGGGTTGCGGTGAACGCGCCCACGAGACGGCTGCGGCTCTGGCTTTCGGCGATCAGGTGAATCGCCGTGATGCCCCAGGTCAGGAAAAAGAGGGATTCGTAGAGGTTGCTAATGGGGAAATAGCCCGCGTCGATCCAGCGTGCGCCGAGGAGGGTGGCGATGCAGAGGTTGGCGATCGCCATTCCCGCTGTTCCCAGGCTGGGCAAGAGGGCGAGTTGCGGGAAGGCGACCCCGACCCAGTAGATCAGCATTGAGCTAAACAGCACGAGAAAGGCGATGTTATCCAAGCCGCTTTGTAGCGAGACTAAATCCATAGCGTGTGTGAGGTTGAGATTTAAAAAACAGATCGAATCAATGCTGTCTATTGTCGATCGTTTTGACGATCGTTGCGAGTTTTGCCAAGAGCGGTACGTGTTTCGGGGAGCGAGACCTCAGAGGTTTTCAACATCTCAGAGGTCTGATGTACTGTCTATCGATGCGTTCTCAGGCTCGGTTACTCAGGCTCGGTTACCACTGGCGCGAGCTGCGATAGGCTTTCGATCTCAAAACAATGATGAAACTTTTCGGTGACCTGCACTTCGTACGATCGCGCTTCGGACGATCGGTGTCGTTTGACAAATCCCAGTTCCATCAGTTCTTGCACGTGTTGATAGGCGCCCGATCCGCGCAACTCGACTAAATCGCTCTGAAGCAAGGGGCCACGCAGGGCGATCGCGGCGAGTGTCCGCAGTGCGCCGACGCCCAATTCTGCCGGGACGAGTTCGTTCATCATGGCCTGAAAGCGATCGCGCAGTTGCAGTACGAAGCCTTCGCTGGTTTCGATGATTTCGAGGGCGCTGTCGCGGTGGGCGTAGTCGTCGAGTAGGTCGAGGAGTGCGTCTTCGGTGGTGGTGCGATCGGTGCGGGCGATGTTGGCGAGTTGGGTGATGGAGAGCGGTTCGCCTTTGAGGTAGAGGATCGCTTCGAGTTTGGCGGCGAGGGATTCGGCCATAGACGGTGCGTGTCAGGGGTTTAGGACATGGGGTCTATTAGCTTGAAGGACTGGGGAGATTTGGGCAAGGCTGGGGGGATGAATCTTAACTCTGTCTACTGGTAGTGGTAGCGGCAGGAAATGATGAGAATTTCTGTCTCCGTCACCGAGTAAACCAAGCGGTGTTCGGTATTGATACGGCGTGACCAATAACCGCTCAGTTCATGCTTGAGTGGCTCAGGTTTGCCGATGCCCTCGAAAGGTGAACGATCAATGTCTTTGATGAGTGTGATGATTTTTTGGTGCAGCTTACGATCGCGGGTCGTCCATTCGGTAAAGTCAGCAAAAGCATTGGCTTCAAAGACGATGCGACGACTCATACCAGTTCATCCATTGTTAAGCTAATGCAGTTAGCAGGGTTCTGAATGTTTTCGATCGCGTCGAGTAAACGGTTGCGGTTGGCAGGATTGGCGAGCAGATAGTCGGTTTCGTCGATCGGGGTGATGGTAATTTCGAGGTCACGATCGCCGTATTCGGCTTTGAGGCGATCAATAAAGTCGGTGGTGAGTTCGCTAAGGTTCAGGCGATAGGTGTTTTTCATCGGTGATTAATTGGGTGTGAGTATCTCGATTTTAGCGATCATGTGGAAATGAAGGCCGCATGTCTGATCTCCCGTGTCGATCGGCTTCAGTCGCGATATTGCACGCTGAGATTTCGTAGGACGTGCAGCACGTCGGCGAGTTCTTGGCTCGCGACGAAGGGCGAAAATACGCGCGAGAGGCCGTAGCGATCGCCGTCAATTTTCACGAAAACAATGTCGTCACCGTTGGTGATCAGGCCGAAGTGTGGCGCATGATTTGGGTTTGGGTTGGCCATGAGGTAGGCGATCGCCTGGGGTAGGGCTGTCCAGACGGAGAGGGCGGTTTTTTTGGATTCGACGATGATGACCCACAGGTGTTGGCAAAGGACGAGAACGTCGATGCGTCCTTGTAGGGTTTCTTCGCTGTCGTTGAGTTCGATCGTGATGGATTCTTCGGCGCGGATGGTGAAGGGTGGGTCGTAAAATCCGGCGATCGCGAGGAGGGGCGAGACGAGCAGAAGGATTACGGTTTGTTCGAGCAGTTGGCCGTGGGTGCGCTGGTAGAGGTAGCGATCGTGGAGGGTTTGGAGGTTGGCGCGATCGGTGTCGGGGAGGGTGGGGCGATCGGTGTGCCACTCGTGGAAGAAGTCGGGGTTTTGGGTGCGCTGGAGGTGAAAGCGTTGTTCGGCTTCGGCGATGGTGGTGATGGCTTGGGCGATCGCGGTTGGGGTCATGGGTCTGTGTGGTGCATGGTTTGATTTTAGCGATCGTGGGGGGGAATTAAGTAGACTAACGAGAAGTCGGAGTTTTTGAAAAACTCTGACTTCTGGATTGGTGGGCTAAACTTTGGGGGAGTTTTTTGAAACTACAAGAATGCGCTATTCGCATGGATGTTCTGCGGTAACTTTGGATGAGTTTCTAGGATCTTCTATATAGCTGGATGGAACCCAAACCTCATGCTGGAGTGATTTAGATTTGATTTTCCACCAGAGGTTGTCAATACTCATCTGTATCAGCCTAACCTTTTCTCCATCTTTAATAATTTTGTCTTCACTCATATTCTCTGGATAGAGTGTCTTATCACAGCTAGGAGTATATCTCGACATCACCGCATCAGAATCGTCTGGCAATTTTACATAGCCATAATGTGTCATTTTGTGATGAATATGTTTCGCGGGAGCTACACAAAAAACAATCATCATAATGAAAATAATTATCTTATTTAAACAAGATCCCTCAGAAACAGGATAGTAATTCCCCGAAGAGTATGAGGGGCTAACATATTCAGGAGAAGAGGCTTGTGCTTGTTCCTGTTTTACATAAGGATCAATCTCCTGTAATGCCTTCTCTCTTTGGTCTTTTTCTTGATACTCTCTTTGCTTATTAAGTAATGAATGTTTGTATGGATCAAGCCACTCTTCCAAGAAGTAAGACAATCCCAAGGAATTTAAGATATCAACTCTCCGACGAAGCAATCCATTTCCCAAAAACTTATATAGCTTTGGGTCATGACTTATATTGATAGATAAACAATATAAGTCTACTAAGTAAATAACCAACGCCGCGTAGAAATCGACAAATAAATCTCGAACTATATTATGAGGATTTTGCTCAGTCAATTCTTGCCTTTTTAGCAAAATTTGACTGAGTTCTCGCCATTCCCATTCTGGAAAGTTAGTCTGGCGAGCATGAATTCCATCTATTTCTATATCCTGTCCAGGAGCGGATGCAATTACTTGAGTAAATATTTTATCTTGAGAGATATGAATGATCGGAGCAATAATGATACCTGGTAGACAGTCTTCAATGAAGCTTTTTGCTGTCGTATCTTGAATGTATTCATTAATAAAGCTCTCTACATAAACTTGGTAGGATTCATTCTGTAGAGTTGTAGGATAAAATTCCGGAATGAGTTTCTGTAGTTTGGTTTTCAGCTCTATATCAATAGAGCTAAAAATACTTGAACTTGACTTATCTTCAACTGGAATAGGAATAATCCAAATTGTGCGAGGACGAGAACTTATCTTATCCTTAACCTTTGAGAACTCTGTTGCTAACGGATACTTATATTTCCTTTCTTCTTCTTGATTAATCTTTTGCTGATATTTTTCTTTCTCTACCCTCAGCTTTTCTATCTCTATAAATGTTTGCTCCTGTTGGAGTTCAGGAGCTAAATAGAGATTTCTATTTAATGTTTCAATTTTGGCTTTGATCTCAATAAGTTTAGATTCTAATTCGCGGCTATTTTTGGTCTCTTCATACTTTTCTCTCGGTGCATGAAACTCAAATCCAATATTAGTTTCTAGTCCTAAAAATTGACTTTCTAGCTCTTTGGTTCCTTGAATTACAACATGGAATACATTGTTGATTATATCTCTCTCTGCATGTTGCCCTTCATTGTTGGACTCATGATAATCTCCAGTGACGTCAATATTATGTTTACCCGTCATACAATCTTTTTCCTGATAGATAGATCAAAACTTATCGTAATCTAATGCCAAAATAGATTGGGTGTCTACAGTACAGATTCTTGAAATTCAAATACTTCAGACATTGCCATTGCAAGCAGTTACAATTCTAGCAATTGACGATCCTATTATCCACATTCATCCTGAGAACTGATCATGAGCCAAAACGACGGACGCCGAATCAACATGGGCAGCGGTAGTAACTACTATGAAAATAATGTTAGCAAAGGTGGTCAAAGTGCTGGACGCGACATCATCAATAACAACCAAGCCGCCCAAGGCATGACAAAAAACGACATCATCGAACTGCTCGCCTTCATCGAAAACGCCATCCAAACCCGCACCGACCTCCCCGACGACCTCAAACAAAAATCCATGCGCTACCTCGGAGCCGCCACCGAAGAAGCCAAAGAACCCGAACCCGACAAACAGTTAATGTCCAGCAGCCTGAAAAAAGTCGGCTCCACGATCGCCGAAGCCAGCAAAACCGTCGAATCCGCCAAAGACTTCGCCGAAAAAGTCGCCCCCACCATGATCAAACTCGGTAAATGGCTCGGCGTTTTACTCATGTAGCCAGACGATCGAACCCGCGTCGCTACACATCCGCCTCCAGCGACGCCTGCTTCGTCAACTTCGGCGGACTCGAAATCGCAGGCGTATCAAACGTCAGCTCATTATTTAAGACATCGATCGAAATCGTCGAATGGTTGTTAAACCGCCGCGAAAGCAACCCTTGCCCGATCGGACGCACCAACAACCGCTCCACCGTCCGCTCCATCTCCCGTGCCCCCATATCCGGATTGTAGCCCCGCTTCACCAGCAAATCGTACGCCGCACCGCTCATCGAAATATTAATCTGCCGATCGCTCAAACGCGATCGAATCTCATCCAGCAATTTATCCACAATCTCACGCACGATCGCAGGCGACAGCGGATAAAAATACACCACCTCACCAATCCGATTCAATAACTCAGGACGCAGATGCTGCGTCAACGCACGATTAATTTCCGCCTCGTAAAGATCATGCCGCTCGGAGTCGCCCTCACACTCAAACCCCAACCCGCGATGTCCCGCCAGATTTGCGCCCAGATTTGAAGTCAGCACGATCGTCGCTTCGTTAAACAACACCTCCCGCCCCTGCGTATCCGTCAACCGTCCCTCATCCAACACCTGCAACAACAGATCCAACACCTGCGGATGCGCCTTCTCCACCTCATCGAACAACACCACACTATAAGGATTCGTCCGCACCGCGCTGCTGAGTTGACCCTCGGTTTCGTGACCGATGTAGCCCGGAGGCGCACCGACGAGCCGCGAAACAGAGTTCGGCTCCATATATTCCGACATATCGATCCGCACCAGACGACGCCGATCGTCAAACAAAAATTCCGCCAACGCCTGCGCCAGACGCGTTTTCCCCGTTCCCGTTTTCCCCACAAACAGAAACACACCCACCGGACGCTGCGGCACTTTCAGACCCGATCGCGCCGTCCGGATCGCATCCGACACCACCTCGATCGCCCGGTCTTGCCCCATCACCTGCTGCCGTAAAAAGCTCTCCATCCGCAACAGCCGCGATCGCTCATCCTCGCTGAGACGCTCGATCGGCAACCGGCAACGCTGGGCGATCGCCTGAACCACATCCAGCTCGCTTAACGTCAAAGCCGTTGACGGATTCGCGGGCGTGCTGAATACATCCGGACTCGCATCTAGGTCGTCAAAATTCAACCCCTCCGTAACGCTGTCCTCGAAAGAGGTCTTCGCTAAATTGTCCGACACACTGCGAGGCGCGGAACTTGTCCGGGGAGTTGTATGTAACGGGGTGCGGCTGAGGCTCGCAGAACTCTTGAGATTTTTAGCACTCTGGGGATTTTGACGATCGCGATGGCGGGTCGTCTCGTCGAGCGGCTGGGCGCTGGTCGGTAGCGGGGGGATCGGGGTTTCCATCTGGAGGCGAGCATTGGCGCAGGCGCGATCGATCGCGTCGATCGCCTTGTCGGGAAAACAGGCATCGGTGATGTAGCGCCCGCAGAGCGAAACCGCCGTATCGATCGCCGCGTCCGAAATTTTTAGCTGATGGTGCTGCTCGAAGCGCGGGCGCAACCCCCGCAGAATTTGGCGCGTCTCCTCTAGGTTGGGTTCATACACCCAGACCGTTTGAAACCGACGTTCGAGCGCTCCATCTTTTTCGATCGTCTGGCGATATTCCCGCACCGTCGTCGCACCAATGCAATGCAGCTCGCCGCGAGCCAGCGCCGGTTTGAGGATATTCGCCGCATCGCTCGCGCCAGCGCCTCCCGCACCTAGCACCGTATGAATTTCGTCAATAAAAATAATCGTGTTCTGGCTACTGCTCGCCTCGGTGACGATGCCCTGAATCCGCTCCTCAAATTCCCCGCGATACTTAGATCCGGCCAGCAACGACGCCATCGACACCTCGACAACGCGCTGCTGCCGCAACACTTGGGGCGCGGCCTCGGTCATTAACCATTGGGTCAGTCCCTCGATGATGCAGGTTTTGCCGACGCCCGCTTCACCGACCAAAATCGCGTTGCGTTTGCGGCGCTGCATCAAAATGCTGGCTAGACTTCGGATTTCACGATCGCGCCCGATCGTCGGATCGAGTTCGCCATCACGAGCCATTTGGGTCAGATCGCGCCCAAAGCTATCGAGCAAAGGCGTTTTGGACTTTTCTGAATTCCGAAAGAAGGGTGCTTCATCGATCGGCATATCCACCACTTCTGCCCCCTCGGGCAGTATTTCCAGGGATTCCCAGTCCACCGCGTCAGTCTGCTGGCGATCAAACTGATAAACCCCCATCTCGGATAGCAGCGAATCCCAGGGCGTATCCGGCTGCTCGAAGAGCGATTGCAACACATGGCAGGGACGCACGATCGCTTCGTCGATCGCGTGGAGCGCCGAGATTTCCTCCGCTCGCTCGAACACATCGCGGGAAAGGGCGTCGCGATGCATGATGCCTTCGTGGATGACGTTGCGATCGGTTCGCACCATGCGCGTCCGTAGGCGACGGCGAAAAACGGTCGGGTCGAGTCCCCAGTTTTCAAACCACTGCTGCAAAATTTGAACGTCTTTCTGAAATTCTTGACGCTGGCTGCGACTGTCGCGAATCTGCTTCGGACAAAATCGATCGATATCGAGATCACACAGCTTACAAATACCGAGCAGCAAATGAGCCGGTTCGATTTCTGTCGCATGACCGGACTTTGCTTCGATCGCAGCAATATTCCAAGCTAAGACGGTACTGGGCGCGTAAACAGCCATCGATCAATCTAAAACTACTGGACGTGGGTAAACGAAAGGTGCGGCATCGGACTCCGCGAACGGGCGCACGCCGGGGTCAGCGTTGGTAAGCGATCACATTATCGCTGACGGACACCGAAATCCAATAACGTCGGCTCTGCAATTACGAAAACGCGCGAAAAACGTCCAGTGATGGACAACCTATCCAGCATTATGCACCGGGCTCAATCGGGGATCGGGGAAGTCCCAAAATGGCGTTTAGAAAGGGCTGTGGATCATCGGCAACCCAGCCGAGGTCGGAGCTGTAGCGCAGCTCGAAGTGAAGGTGGGCGATCGTGACGTCGGGTTGACCGGTTTGGCCGACGGTGCCGATCGCTTCGCCAGCCGTGACGCGCTGTCCCAGGGTGACCGTCGTCGAGGCGAGATGGGCGTAACGGGTTTGGCGTCCGCCAGCATGGTTAATCACGATCAGTGTGCCGTAGGGATCGCGATCGCCCACAAAGGCGATCGTGCCATCGCCAGCGGCCTGCACGGAATCACCAACAGCGGCCACCATATCCACGCCGCTATGAAATGTCACGCGATCTAGGCCGGGGAGCAGCACCCAGCCGTAGCGGACGATCGGTTCCGTCGGCGCGGCGAGGGGATAGGTGTTGATGATGGCGTCGGGGTCGGGATCGCTGGCCTCGGGGGTCGGGCGGGCGGGCGGTGCGATCGGCGATCGGGTGACGCCGGGAATAAAAACGGTGGCGGGAATCTGGCCGCAGCCATTCAGCTCGAACAGGGTATCGGCGCGAACGTTGTAGCGATCGGCGAGGTCGCGCCAGGTGTCGCCCGGTTCGGCGGTGACACGCACGCCGTTGTAGGGCGGGATCACGAGGGTTGAACCCACGGGCGGCGTGGCGTCGGTGGCGGTGCGAATGCTGGTGTTGAAGCCTGCGAGGGTAAAGATCGAAATGCCGTAGCGATCGGCGATCGCGGTCAGGGTCTCGCCCGCGCTGACGGTATGGGTTCCGAGGCGATCGAGTACCGGCGCTCGGCAGGTTTCCGCCGCTGCGGATTTGGGCACAAGACCGCTAGCCGCAACGATCGCCAGCGCCCAGACCAAGTTCAGGCCAAAATGACGGCTGCGTTGTGCGTGCCTGCCTCTGTTAACAGCGTATTCATGCATTCTGCCGATTTTCATTTCACCGAACCCTTACCGAACCCTTGCCAAAACGTTGTCGAACTTATTGTCAAACTTGTTGCCGAACTTGTTGTCGAACTCACCGAATAACCGTACTAATCAGCCACTCCCAGGCTTGTTCCGGCAATAGCCAGCGCAGGAAGACAAAGATCTCGGCATCGAGAGGCGTGGCGTAGCGGCGATCGGGATTGGAACTATTGACCGCTTTAGACACCGCCTGAGCTACACAGTCAGGCGAACTAGCATTGCTGTAGCGCGAGAGGAGTTTTTTTACCGGGGCGATTTGGTCGCTGTAGGCCGACCCAACGGAGGTTTGCTCCAAGGTCTGAGCCGCCACCTGAGACCATTCGCTTTCGATCTGACCGGGCTGCACGATCACCACACGAATGCCAAAGGGAGCCACTTCCACACGGAGCGTATCGGACAGCACTTCGAGGGCGTGCTTGGTCGCGTGATACCAACCGCCGATCGGCATCCAGATCCGACCGCCCATCGAGCTGATATTGACGATCGTCCCCGATTTCGCGGCTCGCATCGTGGGCAAAACCAACTGTGTCAGCCGCATCAGCCCAAAGACATTCACCTCAAATTGCCGTCGGGCTTCCTCGATCGGCACGTCCTCCAATGCGCCATAGGAACCGTAGCCCGCATTATTGACTAGCGCATCAATCCGACCTTCCGCCGCGAGCAATGTTTGGATCGCGGCGGTCATGCTGGCCTCATCGGTCACGTCGATCGCCAGCACCTTCGCGCCCGCTGCGGCGATCGCGTCCATTTTGTCCAGGCGACGCGCGGCTCCGTAGACGATCCAACCGTCCGCGATCAGTTGCAGGACGATCGCTTTACCAATGCCGGACGAAGCGCCCGTCACGAGGGCAACCGATGAGGATGTTGCTGTCATGGGTTTTGTGTTAACGATTGAACGTGAGTTCGGGATAAGAAATCTTTGCGCTCAGGGCTTTTCCCTCACCCTAAATCCCTCTCCCAGGCCGGGAGAGGGACTTTGAGCTATGAATCTGGCTCCCCTTCTCCCAAATGGGGAGAAGCGATGCACTGAGCGTGTCGAAGTGGGGTTGGGGGATGAGGGCAAGGTCAGACTCAAGGGAAATCCCAATGGCAGCATCTAGATCTCAGCTAATTAACCCGTCTGATCGTTTGATTATCCGATCAAATCACGATGGGTAAATGGTTTCGCGTTGGTTCCGGCATAGGTCGCCGCCACATGACCATCACCCACAACCTTATATTTGTACGTCACCAAGCCATCGAGACCGACCGGGCCGCGTGGCGGCAAAGTTTGGGTACTGATGCCCACCTCCGCGCCAAAGCCGTAGCGGAAACCGTCCGAAAACCGGGTCGAGCAGTTGTGAAAGACCCCGGCGCTATCGACACGGGCGAGGAAATCGGCGGCGATCGCGGCGTCTTCCGTGACGATCG
Source organism: uncultured Geitlerinema sp. (assembly GCA_964518905.1). Classification (GTDB taxonomy): domain Bacteria; phylum Cyanobacteriota; class Cyanobacteriia; order Cyanobacteriales; family Geitlerinemataceae; genus RDYZ01. Next base: position 60,590 of record CAZFJL010000018.1, read on the forward strand.
CATCGGTGTGACGCGAGGCGTAGGTGCTGATGTGATCCAAGGCCGCGTCAAAATCTGCGACCACTTTCACCGACAGGATCAGATCGCTATATTCCGTTGACCAATCCTCATCCGTAGCCGCTTCGATATTGACGTATTTTCGCGTCGCCGCGTCCCCGCGAACCGTCACCTGTTTCGCTTCCAGCGCTGCGACCACCTGGGGCAAAAAGTCCGCCGCGATCGCCTCGTGTACCAGCAGCGTTTCCATCGCATTACAGGCCGCCGGATACTGCACCTTCGAGTCCACCGCGATCGTCACCGCTTTCGCCAGATCCGCCGCCTGATCGACATAGACATGACAAATCCCATCGGCATGACCTAAAACCGGAATCCGCGTATTGTCCTGCACAAACCGCACGAACGAATTAGAACCGCGCGGAATAATCAGATCCACGTAGCGATCGAGCGCGAGCAGCGATCGGGTTTCTTCCCGCGTCGTCAAAAGCTGCACCACATCGGGATCAACCCCCGCCGCCGTCAGTCCTGCGCGTACCGCCGTGACGATCGCCCGACAGGAATGGATCGCCTCGCGTCCCCCCTTCAAGATCACGCCGTTCCCCGACTTGATCGCCAAACTGGAAATCTGGATCGCCGCGTCCGGTCGCGCCTCGAAGATCACGCCGAGCACCCCGAGCGGGCAGGTGATCCGCTGGAGCGTCAAGCCGGTGTCGAGTTCCCGGTGAATCTGCACCTCGCCAACGGGATCGGCGAGTTTGCCCACGTCGCGCACCCCGGCGATCGTGCCGCTCAGTTTGGCCGCGTCGAGTTTGAGACGGTTATAGAGCGGAGTCGCGATGCCGTCGGCTTGCGCTTGCTGACAGTCGATCGCATTCGCCGCGAGAATCTCAGGCTCGGCAGCACTCAGGGCAGCAGCGACGGCAGCGATCGCGGCATTGCGATCCGCCGTCGGCAAAATCGCCAACCCCTGAGCCGCGCTACGGGTACGACGAGCGATCGCCGTTAAATTATGATCAGCATGGATATTGGAAGCAGGAACAGTCGCGGTCATTACAGTGTGGCTTTAGCGGTATAGAGTCGGTAGACGGTCTTCATTCACTCACTCAACTGTAATCGATCGCCTGGTCTCTAAGGTCTCTAAACCGATCGCAAGGTTTGCCACAGTTGGCGGTAACTGTCCACCGCCTCCGGCGAGGTCAACGGCTGCAAAAACTCCGATTTGGCCAAGACGCGATCCGGCGGTAACACCAGCGCATTATCCCGCAGACCGGGTGGAAGCTGATCGCGATCGAGGCTAAACAAACCGGGTGACGCTGAACCACTCGTCAGCGACAGCGTAATCGCAATCTCCGGTCGCCAGCAAAACTCAATCCAACGCTGGGCGATCGCGTCACGTTCCGTATCCTCCAGCGCCGCATTCGCACGGGGCTGCACCCACAGATCCGCCCATAGCGCCGTCCCTGACTCCGGAACCACCGCCGCGATCGTATTGCCATACTCCGGCATCTGGGCGATATCCTGCGACGCCCCCACCGCGACCCAAGCATCGCCCATCGTCAACGCGGGCTGATACTCCATCGAGCTATAGGTCAAGACCTGCTCGCCGAGGGTGGCTAACATTTCTGGGAGACCCTGAACCTGATCAGGGCGATCGGTGTTGTAGCTCTCACCCAGGGCTTTCAGCACCAGACCAATCACCTCGCGCGGACTGTCCGGCAGGATAATTCGACCGCGAAGATCGGGATTTTCCAGCAGATCGGCCCAGTCACGCGGCTGCCAATCCCCGAGTTTATCCGTGCGATAGGCGATCGCCGTGCTGCTCCACCGGTAAGGCACGCCCCACAGCGCTCGGCTGGCCAAGCTTGGAGTCACTTCGCCCGGTTGGCTGTTGGTCGCCGGGGGCAGGGACGGACGGTATGACCAGTCAAACGGGGATCGCGCGGCTAGGGTTGACCATGACGATTCGAGACGATCGAGCGGGGCGATCGTGTCCAACACGACCGCGCGATCAATCCAGTAGTGACCCAACTGGCACAAACTCGGCGGCGGGTTGATCGGTGCTTTTCTATCTCGGGAGAACATAGTCGATGACGACGATCGATCGGCAGATTGAACCGACCCTTTTACTTCACTTTGCATGGCTTCTCGCTGCCATTTTTGGAGCAAATCAAAGCAATCTTGCCGTTGAGCAACAGCATTAAAGTCAAGCGCGAGTGACCCCCCGATTTCTCGCCGAAAGGCTTGGATCAGCGCACGCGGAACCGATTTTTTGACCGTCTGAATACTTAAATTATTCTGTGATTTGCCTTGACATCCACCCAAAAGCGTCGCCGCAGAAAGGCAGGCCACATAAGCCAAAAAAGAACGGCGATCGAGATGACTCAAGTCTTTGGCTGACAAACGTTCTAGCGCCTGATTCACAGTTGTTTGCGGATCTCCATATTTGTTAGTCACGACCCAAAATCTTTCCGTAAAGAGATGTTTGATTTCTTATTGATTGAGCATCGAACAATATTTTTTTGTTTGCATAATTTCATCTCGCACAATGTTTAGCATGAAAAAGTTAAATAAATGAGGGAAAAAATAGACTTCTTATGATTACTCCATAGACTAGTTGTGTGAACGCCTTACTATGAGGATCGTAATATGAACCATCTCCAGACACAAATAGCAACACTTAATCATAAGGTGGATGCACTGTACGCGCTCATTGAGCGATTGAGTTCTAACGTTGATTATCTGCTCAAAGACGCCAGCGTACGAGCCAATCACGTAGAGGCAACGAGTTCTAGCTCTGAGCGGATGCTGTCGCGAGATACAAGCAAGCTTGATGCCATGTTTGAACATCAAGACGTTTTACTCGATCGCGACCTCGTGAGTACCGATCGTCACGGTGACGAAGACATGAAGATGACGCCCGAAGCGCAAATTCAGCGTTTAACAGCTCAGTTAACGGCATCCTATAACCGGATTGCCGCGCTGGAAGAACAGCTTCTGTCTCTCAGTAATGTGAATTACCGCCAGCGTTAAATCGACGGTTCGTGGCTCTCTTTCCATGACAGTTGTCGGTAGCAATTGTCTATGACGCCCGTTTATGACGTTCGTTAACGCGTGATGAGATATTCACGTTCGGCCACCGCTTTTAAACGGCGTAGTTGTTTCTGCATATCCGCTTGAGTTAAGCGGGCGGCAAATGTATCAAATCCAAACCGCACGAGCGGATTGGGGATCTCGAAGCTAAATCGGTTGACGAGCTGAGTACCGATCGCGTTGGGGCAGCATTCCCAACGATCTCGTCCAATAAAAAATCCTTTAAACTCCCAGACGATCATCCCCGGAGAGCGTTCGACGACGGTACTGTACAGGCTCGGCTGCAAGAGCGGGACGGCAATCGTAAACCGGCTGCGTGCGCCGATCTCTGTACTCCAGTCGCCGATCGGGCGACACTTTAGCGCCGGGTTAAGCCAGCGATGCATCAGGTCTAAATCGGTAAAGCATTGTTCGACGATCGTCGCGCTGGCGTCGATCTGGATCGAATTTTCGTAGTGACGGCTGTGGGAATTTGGCTTAAAGGTCACGTATAAAGACGAAGAGAGCGTTAACCTCTCCCATTTTGAAGCGAGTCGAACAATTGTGGGGAAAGCTTTTGGATTGAATGCGGGAGAGATTGCTCGCTGACAACCCGCAACCCATAAAGCCTGATGTGCAACCGTTCAGTATTCGTAATTATGCGATTTCATTCTTGTCCTTGGTGACGCGCCCCACACAGCCTGACAAATATCAGTATCGTAAAATTACGTACCTCCATCCTCCGTATGCGGGCGTATTTTGACCACGAGACCGTGCGATCCCGCAGAAAAACGCGACTTAAACGTAAATAAAAGGCCAGAAAGACTCTACGGTTCGAGCTTGTATCGGTAAGATAAGGGCGTGTTCGGTCAGGGTGAAAACTGTATCGACATTTCTTACCAATAAGAATACACAAGCGGTTGGGGCATCAACCGGTAAGTTAGGTGATGTTAGACGGGCTGTGCCTGCGTTTGCTGTTTGAGCTTAGAGTTTCCTCGCCTTTAGGCAGGGAAGTATGCCAATCAATGTTCGTCTTCTTTTCAGGGGTAACGCACTTCCGTCGATTTCATCGGCGCGATCGTGAGTCCTGAGATCACACAGCGATCAAGTGAGTTGTTCAACCATAGGAGGACATGTTTGGGTCATCACCATTCCTACGCTAGCAACGGATCGATGGCACAAACAGTCAAAACTGTATGAACGAGATTTGGGATATCCCGTCCAATCTACCAATACACATTCATGCATTGTCTCTTTCTGAGATCAGTGCAGGACCGTTAGTTAGCTTTGTCGATTCGATCGGCTCAAAAGTTGGCAGCTTTTTGCCAAATGTGATCGGCGCGATCGCGATCCTCATCCTGTTTTGGATCGCCGCTACGATTTCGGCCTCGATCGTCAAAACGCTGCTCGGCAAAACCGACATTGACAATAAACTGGCGTCTTGGCTATCGAGCGGCAGCGGTAAATCCGATTTTCCGATCGAGAAATGGGCTGCGGCTGTCATTTACTGGGTCATTCTGCTTTTCGGCATCATTGCCTTCCTCAATGCCCTTGACCTCGCCATGGTCTCGGCTCCATTGTCGAACTTCCTAGATCAGATTTTCGTCTTCTTGCCAAAAGTTGGCGGTGCTGCGCTGTGGCTGGGCGTCGCTTGGGTTGTTGCAACCCTAGCCAAAGTTCTGCTAACCACAGGTCTGGCCAAATTCAAGCTGGATGACAAGCTGGCTGAGTCGGGTGGGTCGCCGTTCCTGGTGAACGAAACCCTGGCTAACGCGCTCTACTGGTTTATCTTCCTGCTGTTCTTGCCCAACGTGCTCGACACGCTCGGCCAAGACGGTCTGCTGACGCCGCTTCAGGCCATGCTTGAGAAGATTCTCGGCTATTTGCCGAATATCTTTACGGCAGTGGCGATCGGCGTGATCGGTTGGTTTGCCGCCCGCATCATTCGCGGTGTGGTCACCAATCTGCTGGCCGCAACCGGAACCGACGCCCTGGGCAACCGGTTTGGTCTGACGCAAATGATGTCGGGCATGTCGCTATCAGCGGCGATCGGTACGGTGGTTTATGTCATCGTCTTGATCCCGATCGCGATTTCGTCCCTCGATGCTCTGAGCATCAAGGCGATCTCAGAACCGGCGATCGCGATGCTCGAAAGTGTGATGGATATCATTCCAAAGCTCTTCTCGGCTAGCTTCATTCTCGCGGCCTTTTTCTTCATCGGTCGCTTCATCTCCGAGCTCGTCACCAACCTACTGACCAGCTTCGGATTTGATAACATCCTCTCGTCGATGGGCATCAATCCGCCGACGTCGCCGGACTCGACCGAAACCGATCCGAGCTTGGTTCCGACCAACAATGCAGCGCGTACACCGTCGGAGTTCGTCGGTATCGTGATCTGGGTCGGCATCATGCTGTTCGCGACGATCGCGGCAGTGGATGTACTCGATTTCTCGCAGCTCAATACGATTATCTCGGGTCTGACGGTGGTCTTCGGCCAGATCCTGGCGGGAGCGATCGTCTTGGCGATCGGTCTTTACCTGGCGAATTTGGCCTTCGGTCTGATCGTCAAATCGGGCTTAGGTCAGGCGCACCTGTTGGGACAAATCGCTCGCGTGGCGATTATTGTACTGTCCGTCGCGATGGGTCTCCAACAAATGGGGATTGCACCGGATATCGTCAATCTAGCGTTCGGCTTGCTGCTGGGCGCATTGGCGGTAGCTACGGCGATCGCCTTCGGTTTGGGTGGTCGTGAAATCGCAACCGAACAAATTCGCGGTTTCCTGGATTCCTTTAAAAAGTAATCGAGTGATGATCTAGATCTTGGAGACGCAAGATCTTTAACGCACCGTGATGAACGAGTTTTGATGCACCGTGTTGTCTCAAAGCTCGTTCATCCAGACGTTATTTAAAATTCGTTCTACGATCTCAAATCTGCTAAAAAATCTCGCACAGACCATCTGTGCGAGATTTTTTGCTTGTGGCCAAACACCGGCAGCCCGGTATCAAAACTCGAAATTTTCGCTTAGTCAAGATGTACGCAAGTCCTGTGTGAGATACTGTCTAAGCCAAGCTGCGCTCATCTTGCCGAAGATCAAATTACTCGTCGAGATGAATGACCGCTGCCCTATTTCAGTTCTATTTCACTCTCTTTCGGTCGCCCTCCATGTCCGCCCCTGACCCTTCGATTACCACCTCCGAACCCTCCGAACCGACCGCAAAAAAAGCGACTCAATCCACATTCGCGAGTGTTTTTACCTCTACCTTTATTTCGATTTTGTTCGCCGAAATGGGCGACAAAACCCAGTTCACGACACTTTTGATGACGGCAGAATCCAAAAAGCCGCTGATCGTCTTTCTGGGGGCGGGATCGGCGCTGGTGTTGACGAGTTTGCTCGGGGTGTTGCTGGGGCGGTGGTTGGCGAGCCGGGTTTCGGAAGAGGCGATCGAAACCGCTGCGGGTATTGCGTTAATGGTGATCGCGGTGCTGCTGATTGGTGACATGCTCGATATGACCTAGAAGGCAGGCCGTAACCGCAAAAACCCGAGATTTGGGGCTTTGGCGGATTATTTCAAACCGCTTTGAGTTGAATTTGTTTGAGTTGGATTTCGTAATCAGAGAAGGTCGGTGAACTATGGATTGGGATTTACTGAGCGTTAGTTTTGTGGCGGTGTTTTTGTCCGAACTGGGCGACAAAAGTCAGATTGCAGTGATCGCTCTGAGTGGTAGCTCGAAGTCACCCCGGGCGGTCTTTTTCGGAACGGCTAGCGCGTTATTGCTCGCAAGTTTGATTGGGGTGCTGTTGGGGGAAGGTGTCGCGCAGGTGTTACCGACGCAACTGTTGAAGGGGATCGCCGCGATCGGCTTTGCGATGATCGGGCTGCGGTTGCTTTGGCCTAAAGATGCTTAGACGTGATTTCGGCGTGACTTCGACATGATTTAGATAAGACCAGCAAAGCAAGAGGGGTCACATCGACGATGAAACGGGTGTTAATTCTGGGCGGCTGCGGTCGGATTGGTGGCGCGATCGCGCGGGATCTGGCGGATCGCTGTCGCGCGATCGGTTTGGCGTGCGACATCACGATCACGCAGCGATCGCCAGTTCACACAAATCATCTCGATCCCGATCTCAAACCGGATCTCCACCCCGATCGACCCAAAATAATCGCGCTGAATCTCGATGATCAGGCCGCTTTGACGACTGCGATCGCCGCTGCCGATCTCGTGATCCATGCCGCAGGCCCTTTCGCCTACCGCGACGATCGCGTCTTGCGGCGCTGCATTGCAACGAAAACCCACTATCTCGACGTCAGCGACCATCGCGCCTTTACCGAAGCGATGCTGGCACTAAACGACGACGCCCGATCGGCGGGGATTGTCGCGATCGTCAACACCGGCGTTTTTCCTGGTCTCTCGAATAGTTTGGTCAAATCTTGTGTCGAGCGGGTCGAGCAGCAAACACAGCCGGGGATTGAACTGGAGTCGATCGCCCTAAATTACGCCGTTTCTGGCTCCGGCGGTGCTGGCGTCACGGTCATGCGTACGACTTTCTTAGCCCTACAGCACGACTTCACAGCCAAGCTCAACGGCGAATGGCGCACCGTCGCGCCCTATAGCAATCGCGAATCGATCGCCTTCCCGTCACCGTTTGGCACGATCGGCACCTACTGGTTCGACGTCCCCGAAACCCTCACCCTCGCGCGTCACTTCAACGCCCGCAGCGTCACCACCAAATTCGGCTCCGCTCCCGATTTTTACAACTATTTAACGGCAGCGGTTGCCCGGTTTTGTCCGGCGGCGCTGTTGCAAAATCCGACCGCGATCGAGTTTCTCTCGCGGGTGAGCTTCGGGATGACTCAGGTGAGCGATCGGTGGAGCGGGGTCGGGGTGGCGATGCGGGCGCGGGTGGTGGCAGGTGGTGGCAATTTGGGCGATTCGTCGGGGTCGCCGGTCATCGCGGAGGCGACGCTGTGCCATGACGATACGGCGCGGGCGGCGGGAATTGGGGCGGGCAGTGTGGCGGCGGCGGTGTTGACGGGGGAGATTACAACGCCGGGGGTGCGGACAGTGGAGGACAGCGTTTCGACGGCCATTTTTGAGCGGGCGATCGCCGATTCGGGGTTTCGCTTGATTGGCGTGTGATGTGTCGTGACCGCTGATGGGCGATCGCTTCCGGCTGAAAATAAGCAAAAAAAACGCCAGAACATTAAGCTCTAGGCGTTGCCATCAGGGTGCATCTACTGGAATCAGAATAACCCCTGACGGGTGTAACCCACCACCCCTGTTTACAAACTGAAATAATTGTCCGATATAGCGACGCTATTTCACGCTGACGGAACGGGACGGCAAAGCCCATCTGTACGCCAGGATCAGTAAAAATAAGGGATCATTGATCCAGCGGTTCATCATGGATTTTGAAATAAATCCGAAATTCTTGTGTCTCGCCCCGTAAAGCGTCTGCAAGAATGGTCGTGCATTCAGGTTTGCGGTGTGATTTGCCGAGTCTTGGTCTAGTCTTGGCCTTGCTTTTGCCTGTAAGGTTGCCTCTGAGATCATGCGACCCTGGTATCACGCGACCCGCGCTGCCTCCTCCCGCCCGCTGTCTTGGCCTTTCCCCATCTTGCTCATTGCAATCTCGATCGTGGAACCCACCTCCTCTAGCTATTCCGACGACCACGGCCTCAAACGCTGGCTGCTCCAAACGTCATCCCAGTGGCTGGGCTTGTCTCCCGAATTCGGGCGCGGCAACCGCTGGTATCGAGCGCGGCAGTACGATCGCGCCGTCGAGTCCTACGATCGCGCCTTAGATATTGACCCCAATTTGCATCCCGCTTGGCTGCGGCGCGGGCAGGCACTGGCAAAGCTCGATCGCTACAGCGAGGCGATCGACTCCTATGATCAGGCGATCGCGATTCGGGATGATGACGTGTGGGGCTGGTTGCTGCGCGGGCGGCTGCTCTATGAGCGCGAACGGTTTGACGAAGCGGCCAATAGTTTGGAACGGGCGGGGGAATGTGATCGCGATCGGCCTGAAATCTGGGTTTATCTGGCTCGCAGCCTGGAACGACTGAATCGCTTTCTCGATGCGGCTTTGGCCTATCAGCAAGCCTTGGTACTACGTCCGACAGATCTCGATCTGCATTTGCGCTGCGGGGCGGCGTTCACCACCTGCGGTCGCGATGCTGAAGCCGCGAAAACCTATGCCGCCTCGATCGCGATCGCGCCCGATCATGCCGACCTCTGGGAACGCTACGCTCGCGCCTGTCGCCATGCCGGAGATTTTCAGAATGCGCTGATTGCCTACGATCGTCTGCTTGTCCTGACGCCCGATCGCCCGGATGCCATCCTCGATCGGGGTTTCATTCTCGAACGACTCCAGCGCACCTCCGACGCCCTCGCGAGTTACGATCGCCTGCTGCAACATCAGCCCGATAACATTGACGCCTGGATCGCCAAGGGGATGGCCTTACGATCGCCGGAACCGACCTCGGCTCGGGCGTGTTTTGACCGGGCGATCGCGATCGAGGAGCGTTCGGCGGCGGCTTGGTATGGCAAGGGCTTGGTCGCGCTCGATGCCAAACAGGAGAATTCGGCGCTCGATGCTTTTAATCGATCGACGCATCTCGATCCGGATTTTGCGCCCAGTTGGTTAGAACGGGGGCGCTTGTTGTTGCGGCTGGAGCGCTGCGATGATGCGACGATCGCCTTTGATAATGCGCTGCAAATCCAGCCCGATAACGCTGATGCTTGGATTGAGCGCGGACGGGCGCTGGCGGCGGTGAAACGCCACGATGCGGCGATCACGTCCTATGAAAAGGCGATTGATCTCAGCCGCGATCGCGATCGGGTCGCCACGGCCAGCGCCGAATTTGCCCGTGGTACAGCTTTGGCGGCGTTGAATCGATCGGACGACGCGATCGCCGCCTACGATCTCGGTCTCGACAACGACATTACCCAGCTCGATGGCCATCGCGATCGCTGCATTTTGCTCGAACGGTTTGAACGCCATGATGAGGCGCTGCTGGGCTACGATCGTGCTCTATCGCTGTGGCCGGAGAATCTGGATCTCTGGTTTGCGCGGGGTGCGTTGCTCTGTAAATTACGACGGAACGAGGAAGCACTCGCCAATTACGATCGTATCGTGCAGCTTCAGGCAACGAGTAGCGAAGGCTGGCTCCAGCGCTGTGCGGTACTCGAACGGCTAAATCGACCGCAGGAAGCGCGGCAGTCCTTTGCGATCGCCGAGCAGATCGATCCCAGCCTCAAGCACAGCGATCGGCGTCAGGCATTCTCGTCGCTAAATTTGGGTTAGCAGGCGGATTTTTATGTGATTGTGTGTGATTGTGGATAATTCCGCAAAGAAAATGTCCGTCATAAACATAGAATGGTAAATGCCGTGCGATTGAGGCCCGATCGAGCCTAAACCGAGATATCGCACGCGTGCTGCCACGAACCCGAACAAGGTTGCTCACCTCATCCGTTCGATACAAGTCTGACTTGGGATGAAAGCGAGGAACTGTGGCCATGCATCGAGCTTGACGATCGCCGCCGCTTCACCTTTGGCCGCTAGTCAGACTCGATCGCAGCACCCGACCATACCTACCTGAGACAGACTAAGGATCGACCCCCCATGGAATTCTCGATTGCGACCCTGCTATCTAGCTTCCCCGACGACAAATCGATCGCGCCCAAGGCGTTGGAAAAAAAGCTCGAATGTGAAGAAGAAATCGAGCTACAAAAGCTACAAATCGCCCTCGATGCCCTCGAAAAACTCGGGCTTGTCTCCAAGGATCGGGGACGCTACCGTCGCAATGATCCCGAAGAGTGGGTCGAAGCGCGGCTACGCTGTTCGAGCAAGGGCTTTTGCTTTGCGATTCAGGACGAAGAAGGCGCGGATGATATCTACGTGCGCGAGTCGTATCTGAGTAATGCGTGGAACGGCGATCGGGTTTTAGTCAAAGTGATCAAAGAGGGCAGTCGTCGCCGATCGCCCGAGGGAGAGGTCAAGCTGATTTTGGAGCGGGCGAACCCGTCGGTGCTGGCGCGGATCAAAGAAGTGCCGGACGATGGCTATCGCGCCGTGCCGCTTGACGATCGCCTGCTGTTTGAAATTGAACTCGAAGAGCAGCCCAACTTCAAAGACATTCTGGACTACCTGGTTCACGTTGAAGTCAAGCGTTATCCCCTCGGTGCGAATCCGCCCCTCGGCGACGTGGCGCAAGTGCTGGGCAGCGACGCGGAAACTGCCAACGATATCGACATCGTTTGCTGCAAACACGACCTTCCACGCAAGTTTTCGGCCAAAGTTGAACGCGCCCTAGGTCAGATCTGCGATCGGCTCGCTCAGGTGGACATCGCCAATCGCCTCGACCTGCGTCAACTCCCGACCTTTACCCTCAGCCCCACCGATCCCACGCCGGAAAACCCAGCGGTCAGCGTCGATCGCGCCTTTAGCCTGACACCGGGCGATGTCGCCGGTCAGTGGCAGCTCGCGGTTCACCTCGCGGACGTGGCGGCCTATATTCCCCAGGAATCGACGATCGATCGCGAAGCCCAGCGGCGCGGCACGGCGATTTTCCTCGGTGATTTGGTGATCCCGATGCTGCCCGAGCCGGTCATCCAGGCGCTGAATCTGACGCCGGGGAACGATCGCCTCGCGATTTCGCTGGTGTTTGCGATCGACACCAATGGCGATGTGCTCGATTATGAAATTCAGCCGACGGTGATTCGGGTCGATACGAGCCTGACCTATCAATCCGCCGAAGTCTTCTTTACGGAGAAAAAAGGCGAAGTCGTCGCCAATCCCAAAGGCCAGCTCAAAGGCCAGCCGATTTGGATTGCAGAGACGATCGGCGTGCTGTGGTCGATCACCAATGCCCTGCGCGAGCAGCGCTACGAACGCGGCTCCTTTGATCTCGCCCTGCCGGAAACTCACGCCCACTTTGACGACGAAACCCAGCTCGGCGCGATGGTCACCTCGCCGCTATCGGCGGCTCAAACGATGATCAGCGAGATCGTCTTGCTGGTGAATCAAAGTGTCGGCGAACACCTCAATGCTCTGGGCGTTCCGGTGTTGCATTCGGTGCAGCCTGCGGTTGATCCGGTGGATGCGATCGAAGCGATCAAGCTTGTCGCCAATATGGACATCGAGCTGGCGCTGGAAGATGAGGAAGAGGTTTATCCGAGCGACTTCAAGACCTTTACCGATCGCTTTGCCGAATCGGAACACGAAAAAATCCTCTCCTATTTGCTCGAAGCCATCCTCAAGCCGACCCATTACAGCCCCGAAGTCAGCCAACATTTCGGCCTCGCGCTCGAAGAGGGCTACATCCATGCGTCGTCCCCGCTTCAGCGCTATTCTGACCTGCTGACGCAATATTTCCTCCATGCCGTGTTTGAGCATGGGCGCGATCGGCGCACCACCCGCACCAAGGAAGGCGTCAACCTGCGTCACTCTTCCTGCCAGGGCAAAATTAACTGGAACGTGCTGCCGCCGGAAATCCATAGCGAGTTCGAGCATTTGGTCAACCTGTTGGCGATCCCGATGACGGAGCGCGAAAACCTAGCTCATGAAGCCGAAAGCGATCTCAGCGGTCTGCAAAAAGCGGGGATGATGAAGGAGCGGACGGGCGAGATTTTCACCGGTTTGATTACGGGTGTGCAGTCCTACGGTTTCTTTGTCGAAATCGAATCGGGCAAAGATGGCCCCGCGCCGAATCGTCTCGAAGGGTTGGTGCATGTGTCGTCGCTGAAAGACGATTGGTATGAATATCGATCGCGCCAGCAAACCCTGGTCGGTCGCAAGAGCCGCAAACAATATGGCCTCGGCGGTCGTGTGGATGTGCAGGTGAAAAGCGTGGATTATTATCGCCAGCAAATCGACCTTGCGCCGGTGCATTCTGCCCAAGATTCCGAGGCGGATGAGTCCTACAATCCGGACGATCAGCTCGAAGAGATGATGGACGAGTAGATCTCTCTCCTCGATTCCCATCTGCCTCTAGACCACACGCGAGACTATGACGCGCCCCCGTGCGCCTGATGCTGTGACCCATCCCGATTCACGTCCGATCGCCACCCCCCCACCATCACGCCCGATCGTCCTCGGTGTCACGGGCGCGTCAGGGCTAATCTATGCCGTGCGTGCGGTGAAATATCTGCTGGAGGCGGATGAGGCGATCGAGCTGGTGGCGTCGCGATCGGCGGCGATGGTGTGGAATGCGGAAAATCAAATCACGATGCCGACGGAACCGGCGAAGCAAGCCGAGTTTTGGCGATCGCAGGCGGGTGTCCCGACGGCGGGGCGGCTGCGCTGCCATCCGGCGGGGGATGTGGGTGCGAATATTGCTAGCGGGTCGTTTCGGACGCGGGGCATGATCGTGATGCCATGCAGTATGAGCACGGTGGGCAAGCTCGCAAATGGTCTCAGTTCGGATTTGCTCGAACGGGCTGCGGATGTGCAGCTCAAGGAGGGGCGATCGTTGGTGGTTGTCCCGCGTGAGACGCCGTTTAGCCTGGTGCATTTGCGTAACCTGACGGCGCTCGCGGAAGCCGGGGCGCGAATTGTTCCGGCGATTCCGGCTTGGTATCACCAGCCGCAGACGATCGAAGATTTGGTCGATTTTGTCGTGGCGCGGGTGTTTGATCAGCTCGATCTCGATTGCATCCCGCTCAAGCGCTGGAAGGAAGATGTGTAGGCGAGGAGCTGTTGGGTGAGGGGATGCTTGGAGAGGTCGGCGGTGGCAGTTTTGTGGGGGGCGAGAAGCTGGGTTTCTGGTGACGTGAAGCTGGGTGGCGGCGGCAATGGTTGCGGCTGCGGTTGATGGGGCGGAAGGTCGGGAGTGTGGCAAGGCCGTAACGCACCGAGGATTTTGCGGGGGCGGGGCATGGCGGCGGTGCTGTCGTGCTTGGGCGAAGACCGCATTTCGACTCCGCTCAATGTTTATTGGCGGAGCTGGGCGAGGAGCTGCTGGGTGAGGGGATGGTCGGAGAGTTCGGCGGTGCGATCGGCGGCGATGACTTTTTGCAAGAAAGCCTGAAATTGTGATTGAGCTTTTTGCATATAAGGGTGTTGATCGCCAAGACTGCGATCGAATATCCCCAAGCACCGAAGATATTCAGACTCTGCGATGTCAAAGCGTTGCTGTGTGTTGTGCAGTTCCGCTAAACACCAAATAGATATGGCGGTATCGGGATGGTCGGCTCCCAGTTGCCGTTCTTTGATGTCTAAGGCGCGTTGGTAGAGCGGTTCCGCTGACTCGTATTTCCCTTGCGA
>CAZFJL010000019.1:0-9895 GCA_964518905.1 uncultured Geitlerinema sp.
CCGCGGCAAAGATACTTGGGGGTCTCCCCCTGGGAAAATAGCTCAGTGCCAGGTCTACAACTGATACCGAATAGTTCAAAGCGGAGCCATGATAATTGGTTTCGCTTTGTTGTTTTATGGAAGCTGACTGGGCTAGCAATGTTGTTCTCGCCCGATCAGCTTTTGTTATTGATTGGGATATCTGCGCCACAAGCATCCCAATCAAACCAAACTCAAACTTCGTTAATATCCTGGTGACGCTTAGACGCGATTTATAAATCGTCGGTACACGATCGCCAAGCCCTCCGGCCCGCCCACATTACCCGGAAACAACACGACCGGCAATAGCGGAAAGAGGGAATGATCCGAGGGGGTGGTGACCACTGAGCAGCCCGCCAAAATTTGTCCGAGCAGCCGAGCCGATCGCAATGCGAGACCGTCACTCAGTACGTCATTCGATGTGATCCCGCCTTTGCTGACCAAAAAACCGATCGAGGCTGGTAAACCCCGCACGATATCCATCAACAGCGACGAGACTGACTCGCCAAAGGCTAACCGCGTCTGAATATCGGCAAACTGTAATTCGCTGCGGCTGGTGTAGACTACGGGCGTTTGACCTGCCGTGTGTGCCGCCTGTACCATCACTAACGCTTCCTCGCACAGCACCGGCGCTGCGACCCCATCGCGTAATCGCACCACGTCCAGTTCGACGCCGACAATTCCCGGCTCTTGGAGTAGTTCGGCGAGCTGCTGGGTGGTTTTCTGGACGTGGGAGCCGACGATGAACGCGCCCGGTTTGCCGTCGCGGACGAATTGTGACATGGCCTCTGCTGCGATCGGCTGTGCTCCAACATTCGCAAGCGATGTCAACAGACTGGCAGCGCTGCGAAACAGAAAACGTTTACCTGTGGCGGCGACGGCCAACAGATCCGCTGCGAGGCGATCAAGATCGGCCTGACAGTCGGCATCAACGGCAACGCAGACGTTATCACTCAGGTTGGCGAGACGATCGCGAGAGCCAGAACGAATATCGTCGAGAAGGAACCGTTCGACGTGATCAGCTGCAATGCGTCCGCCGGTTTTTTCTGCGACGTAGTCGGGCAGATAGGCCGTGCTGTAGCCGAAGACGGAGTCTCGGGCGAATTCGGTTTGATCGACCGGGGTTTCAACACCATCGACGACGAGATAGTGCGTACTGTCGCGGGTGATGCGTCCCCCCTCAAAAAAGGCGGGCGTCATGAAGTGGGCATCAAATGGGCCGAGTTCTTCGGCGATCGCGTCAGTTTCGGTGGGGTAATGGCCGCGTAGGGTCGAATCGGATCGGCTGACGACGAGAAAGTCGCGGATGTGAGCTTGGGCGATCGCCTGTTTCAGGTTGCGGCAGACCTCGCGCGTGGTGGCGTCGGCGTCGGCGGGTGTCATCGATCGCGTATTCGCCAAAATAAAGCAGATCGGCGATGCGTCCTCTAGGCCAAGTCGCAACGTGTCTACATCCCAACGCATTAGCAGCAAGCAACCGTGAACGGTTTGCGATCCGGTGGGGTCGTCATCAATAACGATGATTTTCGGGCGGTTGGTAATCTCGGTCATGGTTTTGATTTAGGGCGACGCAGTGCGGAGACGTGAAGACATTAGTGCTGCAATTTTCTCATCTCATCCCGAACACTCGATCTGATCGTCACGGTTCGCTGCAAAATCTTCGGATATTCTCGCCCTTGCACGTTGGTTTGCAGGGTTTAGAGTGCTGTGAGACTGTTACCAAAACTCGCGAGAAGGTCGCGATTTTCACGATCGTAATTTTCTCCGATCGTAACCACTCTGGAAATCATGCCTGAACATCATAGATCTGCCGACAAACTAACCTCAAGAAACGTGAACTTTTCTGATAGCTTGTTCGATCAATGCTGCCGTTTTAAAAAGCGCGAACAGGTATCCCGTCCTACCGCCTATTCTCAATAAGTACAATCACTCAAACCATGATTTCATGCCAATGTACACTCACTACAACCGTTCTCAGTTCCCGGTCTCAGAATGTTGTAATTCTGAGGCCGACTCTCATACTTTTTTGCTATGATTTAACTAATCGCAATAAAAATATTGTTTTTCATTAAGGAGAGTATTGAATCATGGGATTCCTGCAACGTCTGTTTGGCCTTAAGGAGCAAGACAACACAACAATTCAAGCCAAGGAATCGAAAGAAGCATACTTTCTCGATGCAGATTCGGCTAAGACCTTTGGTGATATTGACTACATGCGTCAGCCAAAAGCCGTTGAGCGCACGTTCCCGAAAGTGGAAGGCATGAACTACGGCGGACGACGCAAAATTAGCCAGTTCAGCTCTGATGGCGCGGCTGTCGTTTACGACGGTGACGGCAAACCGACGAATAATGCCTCGTCGTCCGCTTCTTCCTCCTCATCTTCAAGCTCTGAGTCGGCTCCGGCTTCAACCCCAACCCGGAGTAGCTCGTCGTCGGCGGATCAATCGATCGATTTCCGTTCGATGGCTCGCAACATCAAGCGCTAAGGAGCCTTAGGGTCAGTGCGATCGCCTGTCTTGCATCGCCTTAATCTGCGATAAGTTCAAGATTTAGGCCGCTGCGAGTCAGCACTCTCGGTACTCTAAGTTTGAATCAGTCCTACAAAAAAGCAGCTCTTTCGAGCTGCTTTTTTGTGGCTCATAACTGGCTCTCGACGAACTTGTTAAGCTTGAAGCAAACTCGCAACGCCTCGATTGCACAGGAGCACTACCCGCCATGAATGCCATTCCCGCGACTCAATCGGCGTGGCAACAACTCCGCCAGAAAAAGATCGATTGCCATCAAGCGATCGCCTTGCTGGTAGACGAAAACGGGATTGTCAATCTATCCCTGCTCGATCGCGATGTGAGCCATCGCTTTTTTCGCGAATTTCCCGACAAGACCCGCTTACCGTCGGTGATCCCGCTGCTGCTGTGGCGCAACTGTTTTTATCTGGGGACGCCCGTAGATTTTACGCCCGAGATGCTGCGTGACCTCAAGGATCGTACCCTCACGGATATTAATATTATCCCGATCGCCCAAAAAAGCTACAGCGCTTGGTATCACGCCCAGACCATTGACCCACGGGCGATCGACGCTGCCCCGTTGGTCAATCCGATTACGGGCAAAATTGAAAACGAAGATCTGACCGAAACAACGCCGCATTTCATTGATCTCGCCGTTGATCAAATTGGCCGAATTAAGACGATTATTTCCGCCGCTCTGCGCAATCGGGCTAGCGACATTCATCTCGAACCCACCGAAGCCGACGGGCTTCGGGTTCGCTACCGCATTGACGGCATCCTGCGAGAAATCATGACCCTGCCGCCGGATATTGCCCGCCGGGTGATCGTGGCGCTGAAGGTGATGGCGGAGATCGATATTGCCGAGAGTCGCAGACCCCAGGATGGCCGCATTGGTGAGCAGTACACCGCTGATGGTGAGATTGGTAATTTGGATATGCGGGTGAGCACGCTGCCCTGCATTACGGGTAGTGATGAAAATCGCGAAAAGGCGGTGATTCGACTCTTACCGCAGGATAATCCCTTTGTGAATCTCGACGATTTAGGGTTTTCGCCCGCCGCATTGAAGACCTATCGGGGCTGGCTGAGTCAGCCCCAAGGGACGATCGTCCTGACCGGGCCGACGGGATCTGGCAAAACAAGTACGTTGTACACGAGCTTACAGGCGATCGCCAGCGAGGCCGTAAACGTGGTCACCGTCGAAAATCCCGTGGAATATGTGCTGCCAAATATCACCCAAACTCAGGTCAATGAGCGGGCGGGGATGACCTTTTCGGCGGGATTGCGAGCGATTTTGCGCCAAGATCCCGACATTATTATGATTGGCGAAATTCGCGATCACGATACCGCTGAAACTGCCATCCGTGCGGCGCTGACCGGCCACCTGGTCTTTACGACGCTGCACACGAATGACGCGATCGGCGCGATTCCCCGCCTCAAAGACCTCGGCCCTGATCCGGGCTTAATTAGCGATGCGCTGCTCGGCATTGTCGCCCAGCGTCTCGTGCGTCGCGTCTGTCCCCACTGCGCGGTTCCCCATGTTCCCAGTCCCGAGGAGTTGAGCTTACTCGGGTTGCGTCCGGGGGAAGTCCCGATCGACCGGTGGCGCAAGGGCAAAGGGTGTGCCAACTGTTTCGGGTCGGGCTATGCCGGACGTGAGGCGATCGTCGAGTTGCTCGATGTGGACGATCGTGTTCAAGAGCTGATTTACGACGGTACGCTCGGCCAACTGAAAGCCTATTTGCGAGAGACCGGTTTTGTGTCATTTCGCACGTCTGCCCTAGAAAAAATCATCGCTGGACTAACGACGGTCGATGAAGCCCTGAGAGTCCTGCACCGCAACGCCCTACGTACGCGAACAACCCCCACCGCTCCGCCCTCCGTTGCCGCGATGACGGGATAAGCTAGTATCCCCACCGGTGTATCGTCCCTGCTTAACCTGAGTTCACTTTAGTTGATTCTCTCTCAAAGTAAAGCCCGCCGATCATCGCGATCGGCGGGCTTTTGATTTGCGGGGCGTGTATCTATCGGTGATTATTGTACGCTTCGCACAACTCAGCGAACAACATCTCAACAGCTTTAGCTGCTACCTTCATTCGTAGCTTACGAGCTGGCATCTTCGCCGCTTTATAGCCGTCCATAATGCGACCTAACTCAATGCCGATCTCGTTCTTCGGACGACAGCGGGCAACCTCGATCCGGGTAAATGTCCATTGCCACAGCGCCGTTCGACACAGACCCGATCCAGCTTTCTGCATCGTCCGGTTATCCTGACCAGACCATTCGCGAGTTGGCGCAACGCCTAGCGACTTTTTGAACCGGCGCTCTGATAAATAACGGCGGGTCGGTTTGCCGCTGTTGCGTCCCTTGCGAACTGCGATGAGTGGCTGACCCTCATCGTTCAGGAAGTTCTCGAACGGGTAGATCTGACTGAGTATCATGCCTGAGATTCGCAGACCAAACCCGAACTTATCGAAGATCTCACGGTAGACAGAAAACCGCTCAGACGTTCGTACGATCGCGGCTAACTCCATCTCTAGCAATGACTCTTGTTCACCGAGATCAGACAGCATCGCCGCGGCGAATCGGGTCTCTTGTTCGATGCCACTGCCAACAGTCGCGGCGTACTCGCGATCGTACTTTTTAGAGTTTGACCGTCCGGCAACCCAGCGCCATAGGTTTGGCGCTGGTTTGAATAGATCTCGTTTGGCTTGGCGATTCGCAATTTCTGGGAACTGCCACGCGAGATCCTGACGAATGCGATTGACAATCGGTGATTGAACGCGGTTGATGTGTGCCAGTCGTAAACATAGGTCTCGCATTCTCGCGAGTTCCTGATCACGTTGCTGCAACCACCGACGCGGCGAATTAGCAAAGGCGTAGTAATAGCAAGCCAACGCCAGTGCGTCGGCTTCGTCGTCTTTGTCCGGTAGGTCTAATGATTTGCGATACGCCGGTAGAGCGTTGTTGCTGACTAGACGAACTTCGACACCGGCCTCTGCTAATTTCGTTCCCCATAGGCGTTGATAATTTACGCCGGTCGGTTCCATCACAGCTACGTCTGGAGCTAATGCGATCGCCGCTTTTAACCCGGCGGCGTTCGCTTGGAACGTGTAAAATTCAGTGTCAATGAATGACTCGCGGGCGTCTATCGGTGCGTCATTGAGAAGGCAACACACGATAGACGATCGACAAATATCGACGCCTAAAACTTTGGTCATATTCAATTAGGTAGGTTCTATATCCGTGGGAGCGTAATTTTGCGCACGATCGGGTAGCCCTAGAATCTCCCAAAGGACAGAGCCTATTTCACTCTCTGGGCAAGTTCGATCGCGATCGGCAATGCCGTTGCAGCCCGTGAACTCAGATGAGCAGAAAGCTCGTTTCACTACCTAGGCATAAGCAACGGCATAGACCGGCGGACGGTTGCGATCCGTACCGCGACGGTGACATTGATGTCACCGTTTCGTCCGAAGGATCATTCGGACTCATCAGGCGGTAAGTTATGCAGGGTCTCGCTTTGACTGATTTCGGAACCGTTGCGCGATCGCGGTCGCATCCTGGCCACCCACGACTAGATCGCGTCCACTGGTGAAGCGGATGACCAGGCGTTGAGTTGCTGGGTTAAATTTCGAGTATTCAACCTGTGCCAAGTTCACAAAATGAACCAGGCCGTCCTGGTCAATCGCGAAAACGACGAACGCCGGAGACATGTCATAGCTGACGATGCCCGACGGCGGTGGCGGAACCGATGGCAGTGACGGGCGTTTGAGCTGTGTCATTATGCGACCTCAAAGCGTTTTCGGTGTTCATCCATTGGCGATAGGCCGGAGTTTTTCAAAGCACACTTGCGATAGAGATCGGACGCTTGATTCAAGTCTTTGATCGTTGCTTCAATGCCTTCGATTGAGATTTGCTGCATGGCATCGATCGCGGTACTTGAGATCCGATCCTCGATCGCATGAATGTTGCGCTTGTGAATTGCGGCTAACTCCACAATGGCGATCGCACACTTCAATTCCAGCAGTGCCAGAAAGTAGCGATCGTCATCGCATAGGCTCGTGAATCGCACACGGCGTTTGCGCTGGGTCATAGTTACCCCATAGGTTGTAATGGTTCGGTAGACAGAAACAGTTACACCGATTAGATTTGGCGTATACAACGGCTCGCAACCTTCCTACAGCTCGCAAGTCGTGTTCGTGTGTCTGTCTTGAGAAACTATAGTTTCTTTTCCCCTAAATAGCAAACTATAGTTTCTTTATTGAGGTAAAATGAAATGAGTACGGAAAAGGGAACGACATTGAACGATTTAATCGCAAGTGCGGGTCTTAATCAAATAGAGTTTGCTTACCGAGTTGGCGTCACTACACAAGCGGTTCGTCTCTGGGCGCGTGGCGTCCGAACTCCTACACTAGCCGTCGCCTTGAAAGCTACTCGCGTCTTGAATTGCTCGATCGAACGTTTCGCTATGGCGTGCAAAATTCCAGTAACGACCGATGACGCAACCGACACGGGTACAGACATCACTGTTTGACTTAGAGGAGTACCAGACGCTCCAGGGCGCTGACTACCAGTGGGACACCATAGGCCGCGATCCGTACTGGGATGAAATATGCGATCAAGCCGATCGCGATCGACTGCCCAAAACATCCCGCCGTGGCACACAAGCGGGTAATGCGAGCGGGTGGATTACCTATGAGGAGAAACTAAGCAAGTCAGGCGTTCGCACTCGCTACTATGCCTATCGGTGGTTTCTGTCTACCGGTCGTGTGGGATATCGGGGCATTCGGCGATCGGATGTTGCCCTGGTGCGATCGATGATCGATCGCGGCGATCGTGTCGCTCAAATCTTGGAATCTATGCCGGTTCGCCGTCGGGGGAGTCTTGTCAAACCATGAAATCTATTACTGATCTGAAACGTGAATCTCTATGGGAGAAAGTTCCGGCATATAGACTTATGCATGGTTGTATGACAACTCAGTCAGAGATTCTTCCTTGTGGCACAGTGGGCAAAGTTTGGATCGGTCGTAGATTCGTCATTTTCCGCCCAATAATGAACAAACAATCGTATGCGCACTGGCACTCTAGGCAGGTTCGATGGGATTCAAGAGAAATCTTTGCTTTCCCTTTAGTGATAGAGGCAGATCCGCCGCCGCCACAACCGTTGCCATCGCCGCCGTTGCCGCCGCCACCGCCGCCACCGTTGCCGTTGCCGTCACAACCGGAACAGCTCAATCTATTCTGATTTATCAAAACACCACTGATAAAAAGTAGTCCGGCCTATGTTGAGCGTCTGGCAGATTTCGCGCACGGATAGCCCGTTCGATCGCAATATCTTCGCCGTCTTTATTTCATCCGTACTTAACGCGCGGCGTCGGCCACCAGTTCGGCCACGCGCCCGCGCGGCTGCTAACCCGGCCTTAGTTCGTTCACAGATCAGATGCCGCTCAAATTCGGCGAACCCGGCGGCGATCGTGAAAAACAACCGACCGGACGCGGTAGACGTATCGAAGCCCTCGATCACACTGTTAAAGTTTGCTCCGGCGGCCTGTATTTCGTCGATGCAGTCGAGCAAATGCCGGGTAGATCGACCCATGCGATCGAGCCGCCAAACTGTGAGCGTATCGCCCGATCGCAATGACGCGATCGCCCGCTCTAATTCCGGGCGATCTGTTTTGGCTCCGCTGGCTATTTCAAAAAAAAGGCGATCGCAATCCGTTAGCGCGTCACGCTGCAAAATTTCGGTTTGGTCGTGAGTGCTGATTCGTAAGTATCCGATTCTCACCGCGTCATCACTGAAAATGTTCGTATTCTCATCATGCACTTGAGAACACGCCCGGTTAACGTCCGAACGCGAAAACGAACACTACGAACGACCTAAGCCCGGTGTAACACCGGTGTTATGTGCGAACAATCCGAAAACGAACGTTTGACGAACACCGCCAAAGACAGAAGATCATCGTGCGACATCGAGGAGCTAAAAAATGAACCTATCAGAACTGTTTGGATCAAACGCCACTGTCTCCGCCGGAACCCTTCAAATCGATCTAAGCGAGCTGGCCACCTTGCACGGATTCGACGGCGCGATCGCATCGATCACCCCGTCTCAAATTTTCTCGCTACTTGTAAAACAGGCAGTCACTACGACCGCTGAAAAGACTTTAGATCCGGCGTATGGCGTGACGGTCGCTCGATCGTTCGATTCGATCGTCGAACGTGGCACGGATTCCCATATCGGCTATGGTTTCGCCGCGACTCTATACGCACCGAACACGGCGGCCACCCTCGATCCTGATAGCGTGATCTGATGGCGACACATTGCGCGGAAAAACAAGGGACACACCTACAAGTTAGCGGCAATGGCATAACGCCGATCGACATTGTTACTGGTGGCGGTGCAACTAGCACTCAATCAAGTAGTAGTACCGTCGCATACGCAACCTGGCAAGTGTTCACCCGCACTGGTAGTAGTAGCCCCACAAGCCGGGGTTTTCACGGTATCTTGAGTGACAATTCTTTCATCGTTGTGAATGTGTGGAATTCGCAACGGCGGGTTTATTTTTCTCGCTTGACACACACAGGAGCGCCTCAAGGATCGATGCGTTCATGGTCGTCGAGCCAGCTATCTTTCTTCTCTCATCAGATTTTCAGTCATGGTTCACTGCCAGTGACTACGTACACGACGATCGTTCGATCTCCTGGTGGCTCAATACTTTTCAATCAATCGTCAACATCGGGGCAGTTTGCCGTGTCAGAGATTGAATGCGGGTGCGATAACGAAGACTGTCAGCGTGGCACGTTCCCGTCCGATTTTTGCTGTACAAATTGCGCTGAACAGGTCGGTATTTTGTCGGGCATTTTAGGCGCATTGCGAGGTTAAGCGATGCCGTCTAGTTGCGACTTTGATCCGATTCTCTCGGATATCTACGATGCGATCGCCGGTATCGGGTCACCGCCCCCCCCACCGGATCTGAGTGGGATTTTGCAAGATATCGCAGATCTGGCAGCTCAGATCGGCGGTTTGTCGGCTGAACTGTCCGCGCTGCGAAACATCGCAGGACAGATCAGAGAGTTTGCGGGGAGACTTGATCGTCTTGAGGCGATCGCCGGTCAACTCGCACAATTACTCAGTCTATCGGGGCGGGTCAACGATAATACAGTTGGTATTGATTCCCTTAGAAATTTAGTTTTAGCGGGTGAACGCTACCAGGATGCAAGGCTAGATCGCCTAGAGCGGCGTCCGCCCGGTCAACCTGGACGCGACGGTGCAAAGGGTGAGAAAGGCGATCGCGGCGCTAAAGGCGAACGCGGTGCAAAGGGTGAGAAAGGCGATCGCGGCGCGAAAGGCGAACGCGGTGCAAAGGGTGAGAAAGGCG